>NZ_VUMS01000053.1 GCF_009696065.1 Oliverpabstia intestinalis
TTACGTGTGTGCAGTTTTGAAGGTACATGGAGAGAAAAGAGAGAAAGAGAATGATCCTCCATAGCTCAGTCGGTAGAGCATGCGGCTGTTAACCGCAGTGTCGTTGGTTCGAGTCCAACTGGGGGAGCTTTTTTATGCCGCAAGGCAGAAAAGCTCGGAGGTATAAATATAAAAATGAAAAATTTTATTGACAAATAAAATTTTATCATATATAATAGTTATTGCTGATGAGCAATAATTAAATATCGAAGCGTGGCTCAGTTTGGTAGAGCGCTGCGTTCGGGACGCAGAGGTCGTGGGTTCGAATCCCGTCGCTTCGACTCCTTGGCAGGGGCACCGGAACACTTGAGAGATCAGGGTTCCGGTGTTTTTCGTTATGCTATTATGCTATATTCTAATTATAAGGTTTGTAAGAATTTGATTGCAACAATTGAATCGTAGAAAAATCCACTGTGGGTGATAGTTTTTTCTATTGCAACAGTGGATTTTTCTACGTTAAGATGTATATGAAAAATCAGAATAAAAAACAGGAGCACAGGATGAGAGGAAAAGGCATACATTCAAAATCGATCTTTGTACAGCTAATAGTAAATTGAAAATCCAAGGGATGCGCAGCTGTTGTTTTTGCTGTGCTGGTTTGTTTATTTTACCTCCTATATCGGGCGGTTGAATTATTCGTCAGCGATGACGGCGATGATTCAGGAGGCAGTTCTGACGAAAAGCCAGGCAGGATTTATCAGTATGGTATATTTCTTCGCTTACGGGATCGGACAGTTCTGTAACGGGATGCTGGGTGACCGGTTTCACCCGGGAAAGATGATTTTTGTCGGCCTTGCGATCGCGGCAGGGGCGAATCTGTGCATGGGATTTGTCGGCGGATTCGGAGCGATGGCAGTGGTCTGGGGGATCAACGGGTATGCACAGGCAATGATCTGGCCACCGGTGATTCGGATCTTCGCGGAGATGGTGAGCCGGGAACAGAAGATGAAGTTCTGCGTCAATATCGTATCCTCACAGGTGGTAGGAACGCTGGCTTCGTATCTGCTGGCGGCAGTTGTGATGTGGCTGATCGGATGGAGAGCCGTGTTCGGCGCGGCAGCGATCTGTCTGTGTGTGATGTCAGTTATCTGGATCATTGGGTTTGAAAAGATTGAAAAATGTGGAAAAAACCCGGAGGAAGAAACGGCAGATGTGGATAACGCTGAATCTACAGCTGCGAAAACGGCAAATACAGGAAAACAGGCATGGCTTGGTTTCGGCATCCTGATGGTATTATTCCCGGTGATCATCCACGGCATGTTAAAGGACGGAGTGACGACATGGGTTCCGACGTATATTACGGAGACTTTCCTCACATCTCCGGCATTTTCCATTCTGGTGACAACCGTGCTTCCGATCGTCAATTTGACAGGGGCTTATCTGGCACAGTACCTGTATCAGAAATGCAAAAAACAAGAAGCAGCTGCAGCTGTATGGCTGTTTCTGATCGCAGTGCTGGCTCTGACGGGCATTTGGATCGGAAAAGATACTTCGATGATCCTGACCATTGTACTGTTTGCGATGACAACGGCATCTATGATGGGTGTTAACACGATATTTGTCAATTTCTTCCCGCTTCGCTATGAGGCGATCGGAAAGGTATCAACGGTGTCCGGTTTTATGAACGGTATGGCATATGTGGGAACGGCGGTATCCACGTTTACGATCGGTGTTCTGGTAGAACAGAAAGGCTGGAACGTGACGATAGGAAGCTGGATAGTGATGACATTCCTGGCGCTGGTGGTGTGCATGCTTGGGAAGAAAGAAATTCTTGCAACAGACGGAATATCCCAGAAAAAAATGAAAAATAAGACAGCATAATAAAAAAGCTCCCTGACAGGTTCATGTCAAAAACTGACAGGGAGCTTTTTTTTATTAGGGTGTCTTACAGATGCATCACGGGGCTTGTACATACGAGGTTTTCGATAATGGTTTCTTTCTCGAAAAGCATCGGGATAATAATAGCATGCTCTGCAAAAGAAGCCAGCGGGATCCGGTCGGAGACGTTGCAGGTGATGACCCGATCTTTGGTGCGGAGGGTGATCTTGTAATCATCCCCGGTGAGCGGTTCGTATCCCGGTTTTCCGGTCTGGTGGATGGTGAAGGTGAGTGCTTCTCCATCGTTATGTACTTCCAGCAGAGGTCCCTTGCATACCCAGGTACACTGGTTATGGATCGCATCGGAGAGTTCCTGGCAGACATCGCCGTGCGGTTCGCCCTGGATGTAGGTGGAGTAATGTCCGTGCAGGGTGCTGTCGCCATGAAGGTCCATGCCACAGGTAGCAGCCAGTTTTTCACCGGAAAGCACCAGATTTTCCCATAGTTTTACTCCTTTTTCATTGACTTCGTGAAGCGGTTCCGGGTTGTTGAAGATCTCGATGAAGTCACAGCAGGAATAATCCGTGATCGTCATCTCGAAACGGCAGCCCTGTGCGAACGGCCATCCGAAGGAATATGGATGTGCCACGCCGACCAGAGCTCCTTTTTTACGGGCAGCCCGGAAGAGAAGTTCCGGCTTGTGTCTGTTGATATTTTCCCACGGCACATACTCGGTCAGGTTCAGACAGAGAATGTGTCCGTAATAAGTGGTATATTCCATGCCGGGGATAAAGTCGATTGGCTGTGGATGCTCTTTCAGATAATTTTTAATTTTGCAATGTCCGGATATGGTGTTGTGATCAGTCAGGGCGAAGGCATCCACCTGGTCTGCCACCATAAAGTCCGTCAGTTCTTTGCAGGTAAATACTGCGTCGGATTCATTGGTATGATTGTGTAATTCCAGTCTTTTATACATAAAAAGTTCCTCCCTTAACGTGCGCGTACCGTCAGTAGGTAGTTGGTGTTATCCAGCAGCACGGAAAATACCAGGATGGTTACTTTTAATACACCCTCGATGGTTGACTGTGGAATACATCCTTCGGTAGCTTCTGTTGCGGTAAAATGCATGTGTCGGGTTGTCAGCTGTCTGTGAATGTTGCCGATGAAGGTATCATTCAGGGTTGCCATGGTATGAATCTCGGTTTTCATACCGTGATACACGGCATCTTCCCATTCCTCTGGTGTGCCTTCTTCCATACCATATTCTTTTTTACAGTAGTCAAGCAGGCGCTGTTTCAGTTCCGGAGTCACATCTTCCGGGCGGAAGTGCTGCGGTCCAAAAGAAAATTCAATATCCAGTTCTCCGTAAGTCTGATCCAGGCAGACGGTGTAGGAAATCTGACCGATAAAGTCTTTGCATAATTTTCCTTCTACCTGGTAAATGGTTTTCATCTCTTCCATAGTAGTCTCCATTTTCATTTGTAGGTTTTCTGTCCTTGCAGCCGTTACGATACCGACTGTATATTCTCAGAATACGCAGACCGGTTGCCGATGTCAATAGTCTGAAAAAATTCGTAGAAAAGTCCAGTTATTTTAAAAGTTCTGTACATTATAGGAAAAAAACAGATTTGCTATAATGGTCGCAAATACGGAAGAAAGTAGATGCAACTGACGCCGGACAGATTGACGAAACTGGAAAATATGCGAAAATAAAGGAGAGTCACATGGAAAAGAGAACACTTTATAAAGAAGGAACTTACAAAAAAGGAAATCTTCACACTCACACGACCTGGTCGGACGGTATGCATACGCCGGCAGAGACTGCAAAACATTATCGCAGCAAAGGATATGATTTTCTGGCACTGACAGATCACTGGGTTTACGGGATTCATCCGGAACTGAACCGGGATGATTTTCTGGTATTTCCGGGAACGGAGCTGGATATTGAACTGCCGGGAAGAAAGGATCATCATCTGGTAGGTTTCGGTCTGCCGGAGACAAACCGGATACCGGAACATTATACTTTTGAAGAAGAACGTAGAAACGGTGTGCTGACAACAGCGGAGCGTATCATCGAATATTTCGGACAGAGAGGAAATGTAACACTGTATGGTCATCCGTACTGGTCGAAAATCGATTCTACCGATATCAAATATCTGCAGGGTATGATCGGTATGGAAATCTACAACCACGGTTCCGAATTTTTCGGAAACAACGGTAATTCGGAGACGTGTTTTGATCATTTTCTGTTTGTAAGAAATAAAATTTTCTGTTTTGCTACGGATGATGCTCATAATATCGGGGAACACGATCTGGGTGGATTTATCATGGTAAAGACGAAAGAATTTACCCACAGGGGAATCCTCGAGGCGATCAAAGACGGAAGTTTTTATGCATCTTCCGGACCTTTGCTCCATGATTTTTATGTGGAAGACGGAGTTGCACATGTGACCTGTGAGCCGTGTCAGCATATTTATTTTCAGACACCGCATCGGGGAGACTGTCTGTTCAGCGAGGAAGGGGATTGTCTGACCGAAGGGAGCTTTACGTTAAACGGAGATGAGGAGTATGTGAGAGTGACGATCAAGAACAGCAGAGGACAGAAAGCATGGACACAGCCGATCTGGTTGTGGCTGTTCTGATAGTTTTGATGATAGAAAGTAACTAATTGTGAAGGTGCTGAACAGTTACGACAGAAAAAAGGACATACAGGAGGAAGAATATGTTAAAATTAGTGACTTTTAATATACGATGTGATTATGACCAGGATGGAGCCAACAGTTTTCGGTTCCGCAAACCTGTGATCTTAAAGAAACTTGCCGAAGAGAAACCGGATGTGATCTGCTTTCAGGAAGTCCTGCCCCATGTGGCAGCATGGCTGAAAGAGAACCTGACGGAATATACCGTGATCGGCTGTGGAAGAAGCGAAACACTCGAAGATGAACAGATGACTGTAGCTTTCCGTACGAAACGTCTGAACCTGATCAATATGGAAACGTTCTGGTTGTCTCCGACACCGTATGTGCCGGCAAGCAGATACGAGGAACAGTCCATCTGTCCGCGTGTGTGCACGGAAGTGGTACTGGAAGATCTTCAGGAGAAGAAAGTCTTCCGTCTGTGTGATGTCCACCTGGATCATCTCGGCGTGCAGGCAAGAACCCTGGGACTGTCTCAGATCCTAAAGAAGATGGATGATGCCGTTTTATTCGCCAACGCACCGGTGATCCTTGCGGGTGACTTTAACGCAGAGCCGGACGGAGAAGAATTTGCCGTGATGAGAGAACGGACAGATTATGTCAACTATACAGAGGGCATTGGCATTACCTATCACGGATTTGAACCGGAAGATGAACCGGAACGGATCGATTATATTTATATCAAAAAAGCAAAAGAAGGCTATGCAGGACTTACCTGCCGCAGTGTAAAAAAATGGGAAGACCGCGACAAAGAAGTATGGCTTTCCGACCATTATCCGATTTGTGCGGAACTTGAGTGGATAAATCTATAAAAAATACTGGACATTTTTCAGAGTGTAGATTTTTCCACTGGTGCCGGAAGAAATGTCCATTGTGAGAAAAACAGCTGCTTCGTATAATAGCCTCATCAAATAAATGAAGGAGGAAATCTATGAAAGCAGCAAGTGTTGAAAAGGCTAAAAAATATAAGCCGAAAAAACAGCTGCTGAAGAAACGACTGGTACGTTACTGGCCGTTGTATGTGATGCTGATTCCATGTATCATCTACTATGCACTGATCTGCTATGTGCCGATGGCGGGTTCTGTTCTTGCATTTAAGGATTATTCCTTTAAGAAAGGAATCTGGGGAAGCCCATGGATCGGTCTGAAATATTTCAAGACCTTCTTTTCCAGTTATGATGCACCGCGACTGATTAAGAATACACTGACAGTCGGTGTGATCAAATGTATCCTGGAAAAAGTTAATCAGATGGATCAGGCACTTCAGATTCTGATCTATCGGATCATTATTGCACTCTGTCTGATCATTCTGCTCCCCTGCCTGAACGTAGTGGCGCTGGCATTCAACGACGGAGCTGATGCAGCGAGGGGTGGCGTATGGTTCTGGCCGAGACAGTTCACCATGGATAACTTCAAAGAAGTATTCAAAGACGGAAGTATTACCACAGCTTATGTGATCACGATCGCAAGAACTGTAATCGGAACGTTTTTAAGCTTAATGGTAACTACTCTGGCAGGTTATGCACTGAAACAGGAAGATCTGCCGGGAAGAGTCAGCCAAACTGGACGGCTGCGGATTCTTTCAGACTTACCTGAAAATCATGCTTCCGTTAAGTAAAACGGTAATCGCCGTAGTTGGACTGTATACCGCAGTAAATCACTGGAACGACTGGTTTGCAGGAGCATTCTATGTCAACGACACCAAACTGTGGCCGGTACAGACCGTTCTGCAGCAGATGTTGACAAAAGCAATGAATTCACAGCAGGAAGTAACTTCTGTTGCACAGGCACTGGCGCATAATACCGTGTCTGTAACATCCGATTCTCTGAAGATGGCAGCAGTTGTTGTTACAACCGTTCCGATTCTCTGTGTATACCCGTTCGTGCAGAAATACTTTGCACAGGGCGCGATGATCGGTGCAGTGAAAGGTTAAGTTAAAGTAACTGTTCAGTACCTTCACAGTTACGAGCCAAAATGCATTTAAACGATAAAAACACGCTTTGTGATTTTTTATCGTTATCGCGGCACTCCTCAAGGTTCCGTGCAAGCACGGACTTTGACTCGTTGCTCGCGTAAATCACCTTCGGTGATGGTATTTTGGTTTGTATGTCTCGGGATTTTGACATATTCATGTCAAAACACCTCGCGGGACAGTGGCTACTGAATGAAAATGCTAATCCCCCAGCTATGCTGGGGCGAATCGTGTAGTAGTGACGTTGTATGGTGAAAAGTAAAGCCTCCTATGATACGATAGTAAAGGTGTCTCAAGCCAATACTAAAGAGAATAGGAGGCGGTCCAAAGTGGACAGTTACAGCTTATCACATTCAAGGTACAAATGCCAGTACCATGTTGTGTTTATACCAAAGTACAGAAAAAGAATTATGTATGGAAAATT
>NZ_VUMS01000054.1 GCF_009696065.1 Oliverpabstia intestinalis
ACAGCCTGGACCTTATATTCGTGGTCGTATTTACGTTGGGTACGTGACATTGAGAGTTCCTCCTTATTCTCTTTATTATACATGAATTCTTTGAGAATAAGGTGTCAACTTTATTTATACAACATCAATGCCTGTCAAGACTATACCAAAATTCTTTATCTTCCGTTTGAACATATCTAATCTCTATCATTATCTTTACCTCTACAGCTTCAAATAATCGTGTGCTTTCAATCTCTCCTACAGACTGGGAGTTTCCTTTCTGTTACACCTTCAATAATGTATATATGTCACTGCCAGTTTTCTCGTCAAAATATTCTTTCAACTCCAAAAAAGCCTTCCATTTTGGAATAGTCAAATCATTAAATCCTCTTCTTATAACAACATCAACCAATCTCTTTTCAACATATGTTGGTCCATTCGGAAATGAAATTGCATCACACAACTGAATTAATCTATCGTAATCATTATACTCCAACATATCTAAATAATTCTGTATATATTCCGTTTCTTCTTCTGAACAGTCATTCTGCCCATTATATGCACCAATATTCTTGTATGGAAAAGAATGTGTTAAACATATTCTCGCACTATCATCATACCCCAGTGAACTCATAAATAAGTATCCAGCATAAATATGTTTCATATCCATTATACCTTCACGCCTACCTATATCATGTAATAATCCCATTACATAGGCAACATCAGGCTTCAGACCATCACATTTTTCCGCAATTGTTCTTGCGCAAAGTCCTGCTGTTCTATTATGCTCAATCCAAGGTCCCGGATTTAATCTAGATGCTTCTTCTATTAACCTTTCTGCTTCTTCTATTGATGGTATTTTCATCATATTCTCCACTCACTGTAAAATTCAAAGTTTCTGTTCCCTATAAAATAATCTATCGGGATTCACCAAATCGCCAGACAACGATTTTTAGAACAGTATATCACAAAAAAATTCCTTATTCCATATGTTTTCCGAGTTATGGTAAGACATGTAAATTTTAAATAACATTTTCCAATCCATTTAAGATATTCCCTTGATGATACTTTTTACTGTCTTATACAACCGAATCCCATCCTTCAGTCCCAACCGATAAAAGAACTGCTCAGCATACGCACCGCTGTCAAAAATAGCATCGCAGTATGCCTGGACTGCCTGTTGTTTATCCTTTGGAAGCAATGCCACCGCTTCCTCATACTTTTGTTCCACATCATCCTTGTCATCCGGTTCTTTCCCGGCTTTCATCTGGCTGAATGCACTCTGCATCCGTTCCTGAATGATAAAATCCACAAATCCCTTTAATGCTTCCTCTTTCATCCTCATACATCCCTTTCTATCTCACATACCAGACGTTCATAATCCAGAAATCCCCGGATATACATTTCCCGGCTGATATAGGCTTCTACTGCATGTCTTGCCGATATGATCCGTTCAATAATCGTCCAGAACTCATGACCGTATTTCTCTATGTATGGCTTCAATTCATCCATCGTTTTCTCGCATTCCCCTTCCAGTTCAATCAGTTGAGGATCAATCCGTAAATATGCCTCAAGCCTGATCTCATTCCAGTCGAAGTAGCTCTCCACTAATTCTCTTTTCATAATCGTGTCCCTTTCTGCCCTCTTCCTATGTAAAAGAGCGAATCCATTCTGCTAAAAAGACGATTCCCGCAATCACAATTTCAACCGTACATGGCAGGAGATAAAACAGAAAGCCAGCCAATACGATTTTCAGGCATTCCCCGGAACTTTCCAGACCAAAGCCATAGCTTAGCAGGGCGGTCAGAAGAAAAATTCCTGCAATTACCCGGAAGATAACTGCTGATATTCCTGCAAGGAACTCCACAAACAGTCTTATTACTACCAGAACAGCCATCACAGGCAACAATATTATTCTTAAAATAAATCGGATGGCTTTCATCCTGTCTTCTCCTTCCTATCCGGCATTTTTATCCAGATAATTCTGATACTTTTCAAGTACGGAATCCGTCACACCGTTTTTGTAGATTTTCCGAATATCTGTGATCTCTTCATCCTTTAAAAGTTTCAGCCATTCCAGAAGGTCTTTCCGGCTGTTGGCGAAATTACAGCAACGACCATCTGCGTATTCAATTCGGTATCTCATAAGCATCCCCCTATACATAGACCAGTTCTGTCAGGATTACTTCATCCACTCTGTTGCGGATGTTATTTACCCTGCGAAGCCATTCCATCTGGTCTTTTCCCTTTAATTCCTCTGTGACACCCTCTGCTTCCATCATCTGATCCATCATGCTGTCCCTGCGTTCCACGCAGATTTCATTCAGGTCAGCCAGATACGTCCAAAGCTTTCCTGTCAGCATAAGCTGGGAATACAAAGCCTGCCGGTAGTCTTTCAGAAAATTCCTGCGTAGGCTTCCATAGAAACCAATATCTCTGGTTTCTTCCGCCACACGAATCAACGGGATATAATAATCTCCCACAAGGATATAATCCAGTCCGTTCTTTTCATCATGTATCATCGGTTTCAATTCTTTCATGTATTTACCACCCCTTTCTTTGGTTCTGCAGCCGGAAGCATCGACACTGGAACAAACACACCTTTCGTAATATCTTCCTGCCGGATTGCTTCCTTCTTCGCCTCGATCTCGGCTTTTCTTTTTTCTTTTACTTTGTCTTCGTATTCTTTCTGTTTTCCATTTGCCTTCCGCCTCAGATAATTCTGGTGCAGCCTGTCCTTCCTGGCTTCCCGCTTTCGTAATTCTTCTTCCTCTTCCGGTGTCAGCTGGACTTCTCCAAAATGCGGTGGAAGATACCTTCCCACAAAATTAAAATAAATCTCAATCTCCTGTGTGGTCTGCTGGCTTCCTTTCCTGTCCCTCTCATGCACCAGAATCTTTTCCACGAACTCATTCAGCATATATGTGGTCAGTTCATCAAAATTCTGATATTTGTCCACCAGTGCAATAAATCTTTCCGCAGACCGTCTGCCATTTTCATATCCGGCTACCTCTGCTTCCAATTCTGAAATTTCCGCTGTCAGTTCTTTCTGTTCTTTGGAATACTGCCCATCAAGGACTGCGTAACGTTCGTCCGGCAGCTTACCGAGGATATTATCCTCATATATTCGGCAGATCAGTTTTTCCAGTTCCTGCAGACGCTTTTTCGCTTCTGCTATCCTGTTTTTCAGCCTCACGATTTCACTGGACTGCTGGGAATTCTGTGTTGTCTTCACTGTCTCAATGAACTCTTCCCGGTTCAGATGGGAATATTCTGCGATAGCTTTCAGCAGGTCTTTTATCAGCTCCATCACAATATCCGCATTAATCCTGTGCTGTGTCGGGCAGAGTGTTCCAACCGGAACCTTGCTATATGCAGAACAGGTATATTGTGGGATTCTTTTCCCATTATTTACCCGGTGCACATACATTTTTGCCCCGCAATCGGCACAATACATCAGCCCTGTCAGTGGATGTGCTTCTCCCCATCCGTCCGGGTATCTGCGGACATTCTTCCGGATTCTCTGGACATTATCAAAGGTTTCCTGATCAATGATCGCTTCCTGCGTGTCCTCAAATACTGTCCAGTTATCTTCTGACACATAATGGCTCTTTTTGTCCTTAAAATGCTTTCTGGTCTTGAAATTAACAGTGTGACCAAGATATTCCCTCTTTCTCAGGATCCCTGCCACCGTCGACGAACCCCACGCATAGGGGTCTTTGATCTCGTCCACTCTTCCCTGCCATAATCCTGCCCCATGCCTTGCCATGTGTACTGCCGGGATCTCCACCTGATCTTCTTTCAGCTTCTTTGCGATCTGGTAAGGACCATATCCGTCCATTGTCATCTGAAAAATCCTGCGAACAACCTGTGCAGCCTCTTCATCCACGATCCAGTGTTCCTTATTTTCCGGGTCTTTCAGATATCCGTATGGTGTGGTGCTTGCAACGTGCTTCCCGGAATTGCCTTTTGCCTTAAAGGTAGACCGGATCTTTTTGCTCGTGTCTTTCGCATACCACTCATTCATAATGTTTCGGAAAGGAAGAAAATCATCATCCCCATTCAGACTGTCATGACCATCATTGATAGCGATCAGCCTAACCTGCTTCTGGCGCAGCATTTCCTGAATCTGACCGACCATCAGATAATCACGTCCCAACCGGCTCATATCCTTTATGATCACCGTCCCGATCTGCCCGGCTTTGATGGCATCCATCATGCTGACAAATCCCGGGCGGTCAAATCTTGTGCCGGATATGCCATCATCCGTAAAATGGATATATGGGGTAAGTCCATGGGATTCGGCATATTCTGAAAGCATCTGCTTCTGGTTCGATATACTGTTGCTCTCGCCCATAAGGTCATCATCATGGCTGAGACGTTCATACAATGCGGTAAGTTTCTCCTGCATCCGTTTTCCTCCTTCCTTTCATTTTTCATTGCCTGTTTTCATTCCATATCCGTTCCTGTACCGGGTTCCGATGTTTCCGGGACGTATTTGCCAGAAACGACACGCTGAATGCACATTCAAATCTGGTATCACTATGGGCAGGCTGCTCCGTTGTCAAGGTTCGTGTAAGGATCTTCAAAAAAGTTCCTCTCACTTAACCCATCTTTCGGACGCTGTTTTACAAGGTAGTAACGTAACTTTTTTAAATTTCTCTGGATTTTGTGTCGGTTTGAAAAACTCCTTACACTATATCCAGACTGGCGAGGCAAAATGTTGCCATCCTTTGAGAATGTTTTTAAAAAAGTACAATTTTGTATTTTGGCAAAAAATAAGCCTCAAGAGACTTTTTAATCATTTTGGAGCTCCAATTTCTTAAAAAATGATGATTAAGAAGTCTCTTCAAGCTTATAACACCTGCCGCCAGCTTGTATTTCTTATACTGGCGTACCGCAAAGTGTTCCGGATTCCTTTTTTCCAGATCCTCAAACAGCATATCCACTGGATTTTTGTAATTCTCGTCATCCTCCCTGGTCTCACTCTCATTCAGAAGGTCGATCAGGGTGTTCATGTTCTTCTCATCCTCGTCCCCTTCATACCAGATCAGGGCAATCAGTGCCGTATACAGCAGTTTTTCTGCTTTGACCCAGAAATCCTCGGTTGCCTTTTCCCCTTCTCCCTTGGTGTTGGCAATGATAACCGTCACCAGTTTCAGGATATCCTTTTCGGATTTTAAATAGGCAAACGGATTGTAGTGGAGCGATTTGGAGAAGTTAATGGTATTTAAGACCTTGATTACATAAGGTTCATGCACCACCTTTCCGGATTTATCTTTCACAACATTTCCATGCTTGTCTCTCTTTGGCGGTCCTTTGTCTAACATCTTCCCGCATTCTTCGATCAGTGTTCCCTTGGGCACCATTCCGTCAAGTAGGAATTTGACCAAAATCATTTTTTCTTAAAATGATGAAAAATCCAGTGTTTATGCGGGTTTGTCGAGTTCTGCCTCCAGTTCATTCTTCATCATCCTCATGATTTTTTGCTGCATGTTTTCCTTGGAATTAGGATCAAAAAAGAGATGAACGTGATAACGAGTGCGACCAATTTTCTTCTCAAGAACCGAATGTTCTTCTTTTTCATCCGATACAGTTTTAAGATTTTCCATATCCAATTTTCTTTCTTCCATCGTATTTATCTCCCAAAAAGCAACTGGCAGAATATGATTTTCTGCCAGTCATATCTATGCAAATATTTCTCCAAATGGTTAGGTGGCAGAGTGGCAGGCATTAAGGTATCTATAGAATCTGCCCTTTTTCAAAAAAATCCTGCCACCTAATCTACTTTCAGCCGAATGGTATTATCCCTTCCGTTTCCTCGCCCATAAATCAAACGGTCTCCCATTCGGTTGCGGACATCCCTCATAGTTCTGGAAGAGATGTTCATTTCGGTTGCTTTTTTCTGGATGACTTTCAATGGAATTTCTTTTCCATCTTCCAGCATTTCCTCCATCAGCCTCATACCTCTTTCCAGTTTTGTTTCCACCCGTTTCCCCTCTTTACCGTTCAGGAGATCGTCCGCATTGATGTCATAGCCACCGATCCACCGGAAACCTCCTTCATCCCCCAGCTTAAACGCAAGGGTCTCCCCCGGAGGGGCAAGAGAGCTTTTCTCATGGATCAGCACTCTCGTTGTCGGGTCTTTCTTTACCTTCCCGATAAATAAAAGGCTTCTGACGGCTGCCATGATGTCAATGGAACCCAATCCCCGGTAGGTACTCTGCGTACCGCAGGATTTGTTCAGATGCCCGATGAGCACAATGGCACATCCGGTCTGCTCCGCCACATTCCCCAGTTTCCGGAATACTGGACGGACTTCATTCGCCCGGTTCATATCCACATCCGCACCGATAAATGCCTGCACCGGGTCAATGAGCAATAGTCGGACTTTGTTCTGCCGGATGGCTCTCTCAATCCGGTCATCCATCAACGTCAGTGGGATTTTTGTATCATCAATCACCATGACCCTTGAAAGGTCGGCTTCGCATTCGATCAGCCTTGGTTTGATGGTATCTCCCTTTCCGTCCTCGGCAGTCTGGTAGATTACATTAAATGGTTCAGTCTCCTCCATGTTCGGGAGATATTTCCGGTTGGTGCAGGCTGCAGTCAGCTTCATGGCAAAATACGTTTTTCCTTCTCCCGGATTGCCCTGAATGATTAATGCCAGTTAGCTAAAATTAGAAAACAGGACTGCTCTTAATGCATATATCATTTACAGCAGCTTCAGAATATAAGTCCCGCTATCTGAAAGGATTCCTACTTGATAAATCAGACAAAAGGGCAG
>NZ_VUMS01000055.1 GCF_009696065.1 Oliverpabstia intestinalis
GATCTGCTCTGCCAACGGTGGGCTTCCTCCGATAATTAAGCGACAGAGATACTACCAATCTCTGGAACAGGCTGCATAGGCAGTGATATCTTTGAGATAAATGTGTCAACCAATATTGACAATATCAAATTTACCGGAACCGGAATTTGAAAACAAAGTAAGTAATAAAAGAGGATATATTATATTTGATGATAATAAACCAATTGGACTATTGAGATATAATCTTTTTTGGGACAATACACCATTTTGTACCATGCTGTTTATTGACTGGAATTATCAGGGAAAAGGTTATGGAAAAAAACTTATGGAGCATTGGGAAGCTGATATGAAATCTCAGGGATATGGTATGCTTTTGACATCTACCCAGGTTGATGAGGAAGCACAGCATTTTTATAGAAAATTAGGATATAAAGATTGTGGTGGTTTTGTTATAGATATTCCGGGATATGAGCAACCAATGGAAATGTTTTTTATTAAGTGTATTTAGCAAATTTCAGTTTTGTGAAAAGAGAATAGTGAGTAATCCAAAGGGCATCAACCGAAAAAAGTTGGTGCCTTTTGTTTTGCTCATTAATGCTCAGAGAGGATGCAAAGAAAAAACTGAATATGACCGGTGAGGTCAAATATGAGAGCCGATGCAATTTGGACTTTTTTCAAAAAAGTGACAAAGTGTCGGCTCTTATTTTTGAGTAAATCCGATTTGAGGATTTTTGAAAAACCGGGCGAAACGAAAATTCTGACAGATGGGACAGTGGCGGAAATTTCATTTTGTCCGGCGGGTGTACAGAGGGCGGAGCCCTTTGTGCAGGGAATGCAAAGGGGAGGCAGCTCCATGCTGGGGTTAAGGGGCAAAGCCCATTATCGGGTCAAGGGTGAAACGCCTTGCCCAGTGATTTGATGCCTGCGTCAAGTCGTACTGGGTATTATCTGGCGAATTGTGTTACCCAAAATCGTTTTCGGGAATGACCGCCACATGAAAAAAGCTTGTGGAATGCAAGAGGCAGATAATGGAAAGACCACAGAGGAGGGCAGAATGGGAAAAAGAAAAATGAAAAAAATGCAGAATAGATGAAAGGGGGAATCAGAAAAATGAGAGCTACAAGGCATAATGGCAGATCGGGGAAACATGGTGTTTATAATCCAAAGCACAATGACAGAAAATTCGATATTGCCAACAGCGAGCATATTGATGCGGAGAGGGAAAAGCAGAATATCTATTGGGACTGTTACCGGGGATATGTCCAGAACCCTTCGGATGAGACACTTAGAAATTGGGGACCGGTCGAGCCGGAAGCAAGTTTTCATGATATTGAAAAGATGTATTATGAAGACCATTACAGCGATTTTATAAAAGGGCAGAATGCCAGAAATGAGAAAAACCGCCACCCGGAAAGAAACCGGACAACGGAAGATCTGCTGAAAAATAAAATGACCTGTCCGGAAGAAACGATATTCCAGATCGGAAAGGAAGGGGAGCATATATCGGGAGAACAGCTTTTTCATATTGCGGATTTTTTTATGAAAAGGTTCGAGGGGATGTTTGGAGACCATGTGCATATTTTGGATTTTGCACTCCACATGGATGAGACCACTCCCCATATCCATGAACGTCACGTGTTTGACTGCGAAAATAAATATGGGGAACTGTGTCCGCAACAGGAAAAGGCATTGGAAGCACTTGGAATTCCTCTTCCCGATCCAGATAAGCCCAGAGGAAGAAACAATAACCGGAAGATGACTTTTGATCTGATCTGCAGGAATCTTCTGTTTGATGTTTGCAGGCAGTATGGGCTGGAGATTGAGGAAGCGCCGGAATATGGCGGAAAGAAGTATCTGGAAAAGCAGGAGTTTATCATACAGGCACAGAAAGAAAAGATTGCCCGGCAGGAACAGATGATAAAGGAACAGGAAGAAAAAATCATGGATAATGAAACCCTGATCGATGAAGTGTCAGAGATCGCTTATGACAAGGCGGTGGAAGTCGTTACGGAAAAAGTAAGGGCACAGACACAGGAAGAGGATATCAGGCTTCTGGATCAGCTTTGCAATAACATTGTCCAGAATCCAAATAATTCTGATAAGGAAAAAACAATTACCAAAAATGTGATTAAGCTGGCGAAAGAGAAATTACGGAATGCAGCAAATGCAGTTATTGAAAAAGTACAGAAAACTCTTCAGGAGCCAGAGGTCAGTAAAGCGAATACGGAACAGATCAAGAAGAAGGCAAGGACGAGTGTTCTTGAAAAACTGGCTGCCAATAAAAAGCGGGTCGCAGAAGAAAACGCTGCCAGAAGAAAAACAAAAACGAAATATCATGACAGGGATTCCCTGTAAAGAGCATTTTGATTTATTCAGTTTTGGATAAAAGTCAGGATGCTCTTTTTTTATTTTGAACCCGGTCATATCTGAACGGGTTGGAAAGGAAGTGGATAAAAAATGAATGTGTTTGAAGAAGTAAAGCAGAATGTGACGGTCAGGCAGGCTGCGGAACTTTATGGATTTAAGCCCAACAGGAGCGGATTGATCCGGTGCATCTTTCATAATGACGGTACACCGAGCATGAAAGTTGACCGCAGATATTACTGTTTTGGATGTGGGTGTACCGGGGATGTGATCGATTTTACCGCCCAGCTCTTCGGACTAAAATCCAGAGAGGCTGCTTTGAAGCTGGCAGATGATTTTGGAATCTCCTATGGGAACAGGGCAAGGGATTCTCCCAAAAGTGGGAAAAAGTCTCTGGTGAAAGAAAGAGGGAAGGTATCAGAAACAGACTGGAAAACAGAATGTGCCAGACTTACAAAAGCATATCTGGATTACCGCACCCTGCTTCTGGAATGGAAAGAATGTTATGCACCAAAAACACCAGAGGAAGAGTGGGATGGGCATTTTGGCACCGCACTGAGGGAGTTGAGTATCGTTGAATATTATCTGGATATTCTTCTGTTCGGTGATGAAGAGGATAAGAAAATGCTTGTCAAGGAAAAAGGAAAGGAGGTGGAAAAGATTGAGCGAGAATGTAAAGGAGCAGGACGCTTTGCAGATCATGGAGCAGATGGCGGATGTGGATGCCATAAGGGAGATCCGCTCCCATCTGGCGGTGACAAATCAGGGAACCGTCAAAGGGACGATGCAGAATTATATGATCGTGCTTCGGGAAGATCCGCTACTGAAAGGGAGCCTGAGATTTAATCTTTTGAACCAGAGGATCGATATCGTCAGGAAACTCTGGTGGAATGATGGTATCACCTCTATGACAGATGCTGCCAGAGATTTCTTTTATCTGTATTTTGAACAGTTTTATAGTCTGGGAAATGAGAAAAACATGGATAAAGCCCTGAGGGCGGAAGCAAACAGCAAACAGTATCATCCGATCTGCGAATATCTGAACCGCTTAGAGTGGGATGGCACAGAACGTATCCGTTATGTATTGAAGCGGTATATGGGGGCAGATGATTCGGATTTGGTCTATGAATGCCTGAAGCATTTTATCATGGAAGCACTGCTCCGTATTTTTAAGCCGGGGTGTAAGGCGGATGAGATGCTCTGCCTTGTAGGAACACAGGGGGCAGGAAAATCTACATTTTTCCGCTTTCTGGCTATTAAGGATGAGTGGTTTTCAGATGACTTGAGGGATTTGGGAGATAAAAAGATTTATGAAAAGCTCCGGGGTCACTGGATCATGGAAATGTCAGAGATGATTGCTGCGATCAGTGCAAAGAGCAATGAAGAGATCAAGTCCTTTTTGAGCCGGCAGAAAGACACATTTCGGAATTCCTATGGGAAATTTGAAGAGGACAGACCGAGACAATGTCTGTTTGCCGGGACAACCAATACAAAGCAGTTTCTTCCCTTTGACCGTACAGGAGCAAGACGTTTCCTTGTAATCGAGGTCGATTCCTCAAAGGCGGAAAAACATCTTCTTGATAATGAAGAAGAATCGAGGGCATACTTCGACCAGCTTTGGGCGGAAGCAATGGTCATCTTCAATTCCTGCAAGAACAAAAGCAGCCTTCTGAAACTTCCAAAAGAAATGGAGGAGCAGATCATTGAATACCGGAAACAGTTCATGCAGGAAGATACGATGGCAGGGCAGGTTCAGGGATGGCTGGATGGATATGCCGGGACTTATGTCTGCTCCAGACAGATCTGGAAAGAGGCGTTTAACCATTATGATGGCGAACCAAAGAAATATGAGACCAATGAGATATGCCAGATCATGGACACACAGATCATTGGCTGGAAAAGAGGCGGTTATCATCGTTTCTCAAAAGAAGGATTTGGTACACAGCGGTGCTGGATCAGAGAGGGAAAGGATGAAACAGAGACTGTCAACCAACCGGACAAAGATGGCTTTATAAAACTTACGGAAGGTGAGCAGATGAAGATACCTTTTGATTAGCCTGACAGGGAGGGGATGGTCAAAACAGCTGAATTTCCATTTTTTTGACTGTTTGTGTACTGGTTGTTGACATTTTTGTTGACTGGGAAAAGCCTTTAAATATCAGCTTTTTCAGCATATTTCTTAACTGTCAACAAAGATATTTAAAAAAGAAAATATTATTTAGAGTAGGGATGACTTGGATAAAGAGATTATTTTATTAAAAGTTTCAAGTGCCTTGTTGACATTGACGGAGAGACAGAATTCCAGATCGGGATACCGTCCCGGCTGGGATAATAACTGTCCTCTCTCTGTCGGGCAAATGAATAGAATACTGGCAGGCAATTTGGAAGATCAGTCTGCCACCCTGCCCGCCGGTAAATCACAGAAAGGAGAAGCTTATGGGACAGGTTCTGAATCCGAAAACGGAAAACAATACATTTACAAAAAGGATTGGGCAGACAACTTATGTTGTCCGATTCCATTACAGTGAGAACGCAAGAGAGACGATGCAGGAGAAAATCAACCGGATGCTGGTGAATGAAGTTAACCGTTCGGACTTCATGGAAACAGAGGAAAAAATGGCTGAGTAACTTAATGGTTGTAACAACAAAGAACGTTTTCATCAGTATTTTAGCTGTTTTACCCCTGATTTGACACGAAAAAGTGCCTTTTTTGATGAAAAAACTATTGACATTTTGTTTCAGGTAAGACAGCAAAATCCATCCTGATCAGCTGCGGTGCCAGACTGGCTCCGTTTGATATTACCGAGCTTCGGGAGATCATGAGCTATGATGAGATGGAACTGGATAACGTGGGAGACAGGAAGACGGCGCTGTTTCTAATTATGTCAGATACAGATACTACCTTTAACTTTGTGATCGCTATGCTGCAGTCCCAGCTTTTCAACCTGCTTTGTGATAAGGCAGATGATAAATATGGCGGCAGGCTGCCGGTCCATGTGCGGGTTATCTGCGATGAGTTTGCCAACATCGGGCAGATTCCACAGTTTGATAAGCTGATTGCCACTATCCGAAGCAGGGAAATCTCTGCTTCTATTATTTTGCAGTCACAGAGCCAGCTGAAGGCAATGTACAAGGATAGTGCGGACACAATTCTGGGGAATTGTGACACGATGCTGTTCCTTGGGGGCAAGGAAAAGACCACCCTGAAAGAGATGAGTGAGCTTCTGGGAAAGGAGACGATTGACCTTTACAACACCTCGGAAACACGCAGCAACCAGAAGTCGTTCGGGCTGAATTACCAGAAAACCGGGAAACAGCTGATGACGGAGGATGAGATCGCAGTCATGGACGGCGGGAAATGCATCCTGCAGATCCGTGGTGTCCGTCCGTTCTATTCGGACAAATACGATATAACCAAACACCCCAATTACCGGCTCCTTGCGGATTACAGTGAGAAGAACCGGTTTAAGGTGGAAAAAGAACTGGATCCGAAGTACTCACCGAAACCTGATGATGAGGTGGAAGTGATGGAAATGGATCTTTCAGGAGACGGGAATGAGCAGGAAAATAATGAGGAAAGGAATAACTAACAGGGTGCGCCGGTATTGTTACCGGCGTTTTTCATTCCCGGTTACACCCGGCAAAGTTAGTTTTGGTGATTTATATGGCATTTTTTACCAGTGCAATTACTACTCTTAAGACCCTGGTCGTAGCAATCGGGGCGGGTCTTGGTATCTGGGGTGCAATCAATCTTATGGAAGGATACGGTAATGATAACCGTGCGACACGTTCGTAAGTGAAAAGCTTACGCACAAAGTCGAAGGGCAATTGTAGCCCGAAACTTTGGAGAACTGATATTCCGATGGGTGAAATGAGGGGGTAACGTCCCGAAGCGCCACCCTAATACTCCGAATGGCGGGGAGCATGCAACGGCTCTCTCCAAAAGTTTATAGAGCTCGGTGAAGTCGGCAGAGAGCAACCGTAAGACTGGTTTTCAGACCAGACACGAAAGCTGTCCAGAGGTGGATGG
>NZ_VUMS01000056.1 GCF_009696065.1 Oliverpabstia intestinalis
CTTCTGTCATTTGTACTCTGTGTACAGGTTTCTTTTGTCTTGCCATAATAAAAGGCCCTCCTATGATTTTATTTTATCATAGAAGAACCTTCTAAATACTATTTTACAGAAAAAGTTTCACACACTCGTTGGGAATGTTCTGAATTTCCTTTCACCGGATGTATGCTCGATAAGCCCCGTATTCGTGCTTTTGCAGAGTTTGCAAGAAGATATCGTGTACGGACTGTTATTTTGCACCTGTTTCTCACAGGCATACCTCGCTTCAACACAATCAGTCACCCAAAAGCATTGGCGGCTCGCTACAAGGCTCACTGGCGATTACCTTGACCAGACTTTCACTGGCAAGCTGATAACAGCTTGCAGAACACACGACTTTCACCTGCGAGAGCGCGCCCATGGCGCGCAAACGAAGCGTGCGCCGCAAGGCGCACATATTAAAAAAATTGGGAAAGTGAAACTTTTCACCTTCCCAATTTTTATCCTGCGAGGTCAAAAAAAGCCAGAAAAACCCGTCCCTAAATGACATCCTAAACGGCACCTTATCTAAACTGCTCCAAATATTCTGTTACTGATTTGCTCATTTCCTTCGAAAAGTCTGAATTATACTTTCGATTACAAAATGCACTGCACCACTCTTCGTAGGTGCTGTTTTTACACTTATATGCTAACATCTCTCGCAATTCATCCCCCTCCATATTACGATATGTATTCTCATGCACAATATGTTTCTGTTCACACCGTTCTGGTTTTTTACGCTTCATTTGTTGCTTTGTAGGCCAGCCAAATACTATCATAACTGCCGGAAATACATATTCTGGCAATTGTAAGAGTTTTCTCTGCTCTTCGCAATTCTCCATAATGTCGCCAATATAACAGGAACCAATGCCAAAGCTTTCTGCTGCTACCACTGCATTCTGTGCCGCAATGGCTGTATCTGTTACCGCAAGCATCAAATCTCCTACATCCGGTTTTCTTGGTTTGCACCCTGCTTCCAGATAAGCATCATACCACTTCTTACAATCTGCACAGAACACCAGAACCATCGGTGCCTTTGCAATAAATGGCTGGTGGTCGCAGCTTTCTGCAAGTGCTTCTTTTAAATTTTGATCTGTAATATCCAAAATTGTATATAACTGCTGACATCCTGCTGTCGGAGCCTGCATAGCTGCCTCTAAAATCACATTCTTCATCTCGTTTGGGATTGCTTTTTCTTCATATACTCTCACTGATTTTCTGTTGTATAAACTTTCTATAATTTCATTCATTCTTTACTATCCCGCCTTCCTTTTGCATTACTTTCTGTCTTATAAATTTCATATTTTTCATTATAAATGTTAGTACTTGCAAGTGCAAGGTGATAGTATCCGCAGTGCTGGATTTTCTTCCACAATTCTCATTGTTTCTTACTGAATGATGATACTTTTTTCGCCCTTAATCCAATAAAAACAACCGTTTAACGATTTTTTAGCCTGCTTTCATAAAGCTTAACGAAGACTCTGAGGTGCAATACTTTCTGTAAAATTATTATACCCCTCTGCTGAAAAATGGGTATACAGATTTGAAAAGTTGCAACCACTACACACAATATTCACACAAAATTCTCTTTATGTTTTCAATTTTTATAGGCTTTGCCAAGTGAGCATTCATTCCTGCTGCCAGACACTTTTCTTTATCTTCTCTGAATGCATTTGCTGTCATGGCAATAATCGGGATCGTCTCAGCATCTGGATGTTTCAGTGACCGGATTGTTTTTGTCGCAGTAATCCCATCCATTACAGGCATCATGATATCCATCAGAATTGCGTCAAAATAACCTTCCGGTTTCTCCTGGAACATTCTGACCGCCTGCAATCCATCTCTTGCAACTGTCAGATTTGCACCTTCATCAGACAACAGCGTTTCTGCAGTTTCTGCATTCAGTTCATTATCCTCCACCAGCAATAAGTTTAATCCGCTGATATCCATCTGTGCCGCTGTTTTCTTTGCTGTATCTGGTGCGGGAGCAAGTTTAAACGGAATCCTGATGATAAAGGTTGAGCCAATGCCTTCTTCGCTTTTAACTTCAATAGTTCCACCCATCTTTTCAATCAGACCTTTTACAATCGCCATTCCCAGTCCAATTCCCTGCTGTGTACTTCTTGCATCCTCTCTTTCCTGCGAAAACGGCTCAAATATATGCTCCTGGTATTCCCTGCTCATACCAATGCCAGTATCAGTTATGGTCCACTCATATGTCGTAATTCCGTCAACAGCTTCTGTATAATCTGATACAGTTCTTATCTTGCCGCCAATTCGGTTATACTTAATACAATTTCCATAAATATTAAGAAATATCTGTCTTAAATGCAACGGACTTTCATAAATAAAAGGATATCGAAGCCCTTCTTTTTTTGAACAGAACTGCATCTGAATTCCTCTGTCTTTTGCCCGATGTTCTATGATAGTCAGAACATCCTGGCTTAATTCCTCAAAGTTGATGATTTCCTGCGTCAGAGGTACATTTCCATCTTCAATTTTGCTCATCTGAAGGATATCGTTAATAAGAGACAATAGATAATCTGCAGCTACCTGCATTTTTCTGAAATTTTCCAGGACCAATTCCCTGTCATCAAAATGTTGCTCAGCAATCTTCAGCAATCCGATAATTCCATTCAGCGGGGTTCTCATATCGTGAGACATCCTGGAGAGAAAATCAGACTTGCTTTTATTTGCTTTCTTTTCACTTTCCAAGGCAATTGATTTGTGCATGAAGTCATTTTTATCCAGCATGAGATTCCAATGTTCAATGGTTCCGTCTTCCTTTATTACTTTCTGTCCGCGATCTTCGATGTATTTGTATGTACCATCCTTACAGCGTATCCGGTAAATAGTAGCATAATGATCGGAATGAGTATATTGATTTAATGCATCTGCAAGTCCGACCTTCACGTCATCTGGATGAGCAAGGCCGATAATATTACCGCCAGAAGCGTCCAACAGTTCCTTTGGTGTTGCGTAACCGAGCATATTTGCAAATTGTTCTGAAACATATTTGAAAGAGTATTCCGGGTCATCATTACTGATTTTGACGCCGCCAGGGATGGATACGGTAAACAACTCCAACTGACTTTGCAGTTTCTTTGTCAATTCCTCGATCATAGCCGTATGCTTTTTCTCTTCTTCCAGAAGCTTCGCATACTCTCTGTTTGATTTTTCCAGTGCCGCTCTTTTTCCTCTAAGCGATAATGTTCTGTACGGTCAAGAACATAATTAACTGCAATGACATCTCCAGTTTTCTCTTCACGGTACAGAGCCATGTGATCTTCTGCAAGCATGGGCTCAAAAGTAGCAGTCCTGGTCCAGTATCGGAACGATATATGACGTTCGCCATTTTCAAACCGATTTAATAATCGTTCTCTGTCAAACTCGTGCAGAAAATCTTTAAGACCTTCCTCAGGTATGGTCAATGCCCATGCATCTACCAGACTCTGTAAGCTTGAATTTTCCGGCAAACCTAATTGTTCATTCAGATTATATTTTTTTCCATTAACTACCTGATACATGGAACCACGTACAATACTCTTTGTGAGATTGATCACGCAGTATCCATCGGCAATAGCAAATACCGACTCTTCCAAAAAACGATTATTAATAATATCCTGACTCATGTTTATTTATCTCCCTGTAAATTCTCTGATACAGATTATATCCTTATCCAAATATATCCGTCAACAAAGAGTTTTTACATTGTAGAATGGAAATTTACACGCTCATCGGTAGTATATGTAGGTGAAAAAACAGGAACATTTCATGATTTTTCAGCTATATGGCAAGCCAGGAAGTCGGGAGAATAGCAATTCAGTAAATGTACTGAAAAAGAGTGGGGTGAGTGGAGATAGTTGACAATATGGGGATGTCCTTGCTGTTCAGCTATACATTTCCCACTACCTGGGCATGTTCAGGACTTTTACCTGCGAGAGCGCGCCCATGGCGCGCAAACGAAACGTGCGCCGCAAGGCGCACTACAAAAAACTCTCATAATCAACTGATTATGAGAGTTTTATGATTTTCTTATGCAATTTGGTGTAAATTTGGTGTAAACACCTTTTCTATACTTTAACAAACCTTTTAAAATCAAGGAATATTGAGCTGGGGAATTACACCCCGCCCCGAAGAATTTTCTTTTTCTGCCAACGATTATAAACCATCTCTGCATAGATTGCAGGCCCCACTTTTCAATACTTTTCTACTTACTCTCATTTTTCCAATACACAGAAAACAGGATAGGCATACAGAAAATCAGACACCCTTTTGCTGGTGCCCTTAGCACAGATGAGATCCAGCATTTACGGAAACTTAGGATCGAGCGCTCTCGCGAGAGTCTTAGTTGCAGTTAATGCTTAGCTCAGCTGTGCGTTACCAGCGGGTGTCTGATTTTCTATGTGAGGAGCCAGGGTTCGTCCGTTCATCCGTTCGCCCATTTACTCCCCCACAACCTTAATATTCCTGACCGCCCCAAAGCTCTCCGGCGGCCTCCGATCTGTGAGAATCACCAGTTACCTGTTTTCTGTATCTGTCTCCAGAATGATCTTACGGATCGGAAGAATACTTCCCGGTGATACCGACAGCTCGTCCACGCCCATTGCCAGAAATTCTTTTGTCAGGCTGGTGTCCGCTCCCAGTTCACCGCAGATACCTGCCCAGATACCTGCTTTGTGTGCATTTTCCACCGTCATACGGATCATGGAAAGCACTGCCGGATGATGGGCATCGTAAAACTTATCCAGCTTCGGATTCTGCCGGTCGATTGCCAGCGTGTACTGGGTCAGATCATTGGTTCCGATACTGAAGAAATCCACCTCTTTTGCCAGTTCCCCGCTCATCATAACCGCTGCAGGAGTCTCGATCATGATACCCTGCTGCGGATTGCCGAATTCCAGCTGCTCTGCGGTCAGTTCTGCCTTCACTTCTTCCACGATCTCTTTGATTCTTTTCACTTCCCACAGGCTTGTGATCATCGGATACATGATTGCCAGATTGCCGTAGGCACTCGCACGGAACAGCGCACGAAGCTGTGTTTTGAAGATTTCCGGACGGGTCAGGCAGATCCGGATCGCACGATACCCCAGCGCCGGATTCTCCTCTTTATCCATCTTAAAATACTCACACTGCTTGTCTGCCCCGATATCCAGTGTACGGATGATCACCCGTTTTCCTGCCATCGTCTCCACTGCCGTCTTATAGATACTGAACTGTTCTTCCTCGGTCGGATACCGATCTTTTTCCAGATAAATAAACTCACTCCGGAACAGCCCGATTCCGCCGGCATCATTCTGTATTACAGTTGCAAGATCTTTAATATTTCCTATATTAGCATACAGCATGATCTTCTTTCCGTCCAGCGTAACATTATCTTTTCCTTTTAAAAGCTGCAGCAGTTCTTTCTTCTCCAGCTCTGCCTGCCGGCGTTTCTTCATCTCTTCCAGTGTCTGTGCATCCGGCTCCACATAGATCTTTCCATTCAGTCCGTCTACCACCGCCAGTTTTCCGTCAACCGTGTCGTCAAGCGGCAGTTCTTCCGTTCCGATCAGTGCCGGGATCGCCATGGTTCTTGCAAGGATCGCGGTATGGGAGTTCACCGAACCGTGAACCGTGACAAAAGAAAGCACCATATCTTTTTCCAGCTGTACCGTCTCTGACGGAGCCAGATCATCCGCAACGATGATCACCGGTTCATCCGTGACCACCTTTCCCTTCTGTCCGCCATTTAATATCGAAAGCACTCGTTCGGAGATATCTTTCACATCCGCCGCACGTTCTCTCATATAATCGTCATCCATCGCCCGGAACATCTGTGCAAAATTATCGCCGGTCACAGCTACTGCATACTCCGCGTTGACCTTCTGCGTCTCGATGATATTTTCCACAGATTCGTTATAATCCCCGTCATCCAGCATCTTCTGGTGGATCTCAAAGATCGCCGCATTTGCTTCGCCCACTTCTTTTAACGCTTTCTGATACAGTTCCTGAAGCTGTTCTACCGCTGCTGCCTTGGCTGCCTCATAACGCGCCAATTCTCCTTTGGTATCTTCTGTCCGAACCCGCTTTACCTGCTGCTCATTTTTCTTGTATACACTGATCTTTCCGATGGCGATGCCGCCAAATACACTCTTTCCACTATATCCCTGCATCCTGTGCCCCCTCATACTTTTCTCTCTCTTACTTTCTGTATCGGTAACTAGTGTACTGACACGTTGATATTTGAATTAATGTTCTTTTCTTGATATAATTGCCATAGATGATAAAATATGTCTATGGAGGTTATTATTATGGCACGCCCTAAGAAAAATAGAGTTCAATTATCT
>NZ_VUMS01000057.1 GCF_009696065.1 Oliverpabstia intestinalis
ACTGGATTGCATCCAATTTAAATTGTTTGTCATAGTGCTTTGCCATAATGAGATCCTCCTTCAGTGCGGTAACTACATAGTACCATAAAATTTGTAATTAGGGATTCTCATTTTGACTTGTACTATTTATATTCTAGCACCATGTTTAAATAACCTAAATGAGGATTTGTTAACTCTGATTTTTTTGTAGTTACCATCAATTGCAAATGTTGCCATTGATACAGCATCTGAGACGATATTAAAAATACCAACGCTCTCAATTACTGCGTCCTTACAATCTGTTAAATTAGTTATCAGTGACTGCCAGCCTCTGCCTGTTACGACGAACTCTGTCAGATAATCCATAATTACATCTGCAATTTCTACAACTCTATCTATTTTGTCCGAAAATCCCTGCTCAGCATACTCCTTATACTGCTCTGTTTCTCTGACCGCACCGAGAACATAATTGCCATAAAATCCGCTGACAATGCGTTCCCTTTCTGCGTATGTTTCCTTTAATCTATCTCCGTAGTGGAAACTCTCCTCATCTGTAAATTTTCTTAATTCATAATTTTTCTTATTCATGATTTTCTCCTCCTGATTTTTAATATTTAATGTGTTTGTTGTTGTATTTTTCATTTCTTTTTCCTCCTGATTTTTGTTTTTTGTATATCATATACACATTTTTTTGATTAATTTTAAGGCCGCTCTCGGCGGTTCTTTTTTTCTTACATATATAATATGCAAAATAATTTATTTTTTGAAAAACGTCTTTCTGTAGTAGCTTGCGGTTGACATCCTCTATTCATTCTCATCACTATCATTGTCACCTGCCAAAACGGAAATTTATTTTCCTCTTTTTTCTTTCACATATAATATGCTAAATAATTTTAAAAATAAAAATCGCTTTCGTGAACTGATATCTGATAATCCTGATTATCTGACAGCAGCCTCAGGGATACTCCAGGCTCTCGCCTGCATCCTCTTCCCTTTATCTTTACATATATAATATGCAGAATAATTCAAAAAATAAAAATCGTACATCCGTTCGTTTTTTGTTCGCTTTTTGTTCCCCTTTTATCTTTCATATATAATATGCCGAATAACTTGGAAAAAAACTCAAAAATGCACTGAAAAATTTTTGTATACGGAGTATAATTTGTATATATGAGGAGAGGAGGAATTTATATGGCTTTTATACTATTTTTCTGTATTCCAGTGGGCTTGTTTCTTGGTGGATTGGCTATGCTGGGCACGGTTGGACAACCGACAGTAACAACCCTTGGGTCTGTTGGGTTCTTTTTTGGAGGGGTGCTATTCTTTGTATTACTGGGCGGTTACATATATTTTTTGTGGAGGGTTAATCACCCCGGACAGGGTAGAGTTAGTAAAAAGAAACAGGAAAACTTTGACTCGCTTATAGATGAATTATGTAAATATGCACGCTCTGATGACTATGTGTCAATATATGCTGAATTACCACCTGATGCCTTACGTTCTTCTGGTGCCATGAATTATTATGACTGTATATATTTTAAATCCTCAAATAAGGGATTTCCGGCAACGTTTTCTTTTGAGCAATATGGATACTCCCCTATAAAGAGGGAACGGATGCCGGCTGTCTTTAATGCATTATGTGACAGATTAAATGGACGCATAGTGATAAATATTGCTAGTGTTAGAGGCTCTACCTCGAAAGAGGCGGGTAATATCTGTCTGCTCCTTGGCGATGCCAAAAAAAGATATGAAAAAAGTTTAAACAATAACACAGAACCGCCGAAAAAATTAAAAGAAATCTAGTGAGGTGCTGATATGAATACTAAACACACAATATTTGCATGTATGTATGGATTTATGGGACTAATTATGACAATCTTGACAATAATATGTATAGCAGAATCTGATACTGCTGCATTAATCTCATTTTATCTCATATGTGCTGTTCTCCTTTGGGTCAAAACGATTCAGCATGTAAAATTGGCCTTGCCACCTGTTATACCGATTGGGATGCGATATGAAAATTTATGTTCATTAGTAGACGAATTGGCTGATTTTGCACATGCAGGTGATTATGCTAGCATTAGTATAACCCTGGACCCTGATTATTCGTGCTATTCTACATTTGTTTTTAAGACAGCCTGCGGTGAGATAAAAATGTATGATATCATTGAACACGGATATACATATACTACTGCGGAACGAATGGTTGAAATCTTTAAAAAATTAAATAACAGGCTGAGCGGATATATGGTATATGATTATAATGTTATCCATTCAAGAGCCCTCAACGACCCGATTCCTGATAACATTTATCTGTTTTTGGGTGAAACGGCTCGAAAAAAACGAATGGATGAGGAACAAAAACGCTTATCTGACATCAATAGAAAACAGCTATAAAGACTACACGGCCCCATTCCTGCGGGGCCTTTTTGTTTTAAAAAAGACCGCTCAGGTGTTCCCTGACGGTCTGTATGGTTTTCTTATTTTCTTTGAAATGCCTGCATAAATTTCCACTGCATGTACTCTCTAACAGTTTCTTTTAAGTCTTCTTCGGTTACACATCCGCCGCTTAAATATCTATTGGCATCTATCGCATACGCATGGATTTTCAGTTCCTCCTTATCTGGTGTCAGTGCCAGATGCTCGCCCGGTGTTACCATGTCAAATGTTCTTATATCGGCTGTTTTTCTTTCGTGAAATATATTTAGAATTTCTTCTATCTGGCTCTTCTGATGCAAATTCCGCTTCGTCGGATCACGCATTCTTATAAAGTGTTATAGTTTTTTCGTAGTCATTATTTTTAGATTACGGAAGGAGGCATTTTTATGCAGGACTACAACACTATTATTGGTGCTATTCAGATGCGTCTGAATAAGTGCCCAACCAGATCTGTTATGGATCGTTTTCGAATCGGATCAAGCACTCTTAAATTCTTTTTCTGTACTTTGGTATAAACACAACATGGTACTGGCATTTGTACCTTGAATGTGATAAGCTGTAACTGTCCACTTTGGACCGCCTCCTATTCTCTTTAGTATTGGCTTGAGACACCTTTACTATCGTATCATAGGAGGCTTTACTTTTCACCATACAACGTCACTACTACACGATTCGCCCCAGCATAGCTGGGGGATTAGCATTTTCATTTATATTCTAGTACCAATGTTGATAGTGGAGTTAGCAGCTTTATTACACGATGTAGATGATGTTAAGCTTTCACCGGAAACACACGAGTCAAAGAAAAATGCAGTTGGATTTATGAAAAATAATGGCGTGGATGATAAAGTTATAGCTTCTGTGTGTAAGATTATAGATGAAGTTTCATTTGCAGGAATAGATTCGGTTGTGCCAAGCACGATAGAAGGAAAATGTGTACAGGATGCAGACAGGCTGGATGCAATGGGAGCGATTGGAATAGCAAGGGCATTCGCATATTGCGGTAGTAAAGGAAGAAGAATACATGACCTGGATATAAAACCTATGACTAATAGGAATAAGGCGGATTATAATCAGAATCATAATTCTACAAGTATTAATCACTTTTATGAAAAACTCTTGTTGCTTAAAGATATGATGAATACAGAGACTGCAAAGAAAACGGCTATGCATAGACAAGCTGTTATGGAGGACTTTCTTGAAGAGTTTATGGCAGAATGGAAAGGAGAAAAGTGATATGTTGGAAGTAAAATTTTATGATACAGTAGATGATTCACTATTGAAATTTGCAGTAATTATTTCACAGATCAATGGCAAATGGGTATTTTGCAAACATAAGGAACGAGATACCTATGAGGCTCCGGGAGGTCATCGTGAAGTTGGAGAAGATATTTTGGAAACTGCTAAGAGGGAACTTCAGGAAGAAACAGGTGCCATACAGTTTGATATTAATCCAATATGTGTTTATTCCGTTACGGGTAAGAATAGTGTAAATGAGACCGGTGAGGAAACATTTGGATTATTATGTTTTGCGGAGATAAGGGGATTTTCAGATCAGCTGGATAGCGAGATGGAAAAGGTTGTGCTTATGGATGAGTTACCACAAAACTGGACTTATCCACTGATTCAGCCTAAATTGATTGAAAAGTATTTGCAGATAGAAAAGCAATCTTACAGTCGGATACAGCTGGCAGCGAAACAGACTATAGAATACATAAAGAAAATTATCAAGCCAGGAATGAATTTACTTGAGATCCGAAAGTTTTGTGAGGAAAAACTGTTAGAGTTGGGTGCAGATTCGTTCTGGTATTGGGATGTTGGTGCATTTGTATTTGCAGGAGATGAAACAACTGTTTCTGTATCTGGTAAGCAGTATGTAACTTCGGATAGAGGTATAGGAAACAACGATATAATAACCATTGATTTAAGTCCACAGGTGGGAAATATCTGGGGAGACTATGCGAGAACTATTATTGTAGAAAACGGCATGGTTGTAGAGAATATAGGGCTGATTGAAAATCCGGAATGGAAAAGCGGTCTCCAGATGGAAGAGAAATTACATGCAGAATTGTTACGCTTTGCTACGAAGGAAACAACCTTTGAGAAATTGTACTATCATATGAATGAGTTCATAGTGGAAAATGGATTTGTTAATCTTGATTTTATGGGCAACCTGGGACATTCCATTGTGAAAACTAAAGGGGACAGAATTTATATTGAAAAAGAAAATAAGACGAAGATTGCTGATGTAAAATATTTTACATTTGAGCCACACATAGCATTTCCAGATTCAAAGTATGGTTATAAGAAAGAGAATATTTATTATTTTGACGAAGCCGGATTGATAGAACTTTAAAAGGAGGTAAAGAAAATGAATGTTATTTTTGATATGGATGGACTGATGTTTGACACAGAGAAAGTGTTTATAAAGGCTTGGGATTATGCTGGTGAAAGGATTGGTATTGGGAAAGCCGGATATATGGTCTATAAAACTTTAGGCATGAGCATTGTTGCCTCTTATGAGATTTGGAACGAAGAGTTTGGTGATCGGTATAATCAGGAAGAATTGCGTAAATACACAAAAGAATTTCTAAAAAACTATTATGAAAATAATAAAGTTCCTTTAAAGCAAGGATTGTATGTCTTGTTGGAGTATTTGAAAAATGCAAATGCCAAGTTGGCAGTTGCTTCTTCATCACCGCGTTGGGAAGTGGAAAAACATCTAAATGACGCAGGAATTATAGATTGCTTTTCCGCAATTATTTGTGGAGATATGGTTGAAAAATCTAAGCCAGCGCCGGATATTTACATAAAAGCCTGTGAAATGTTAAATGAAAATCCTGAAGAGTGTATAGCTCTTGAAGATTCAAAAAACGGATTACTATCGGCTTACAGAGCGGGATGTAAGCCAATCATGGTTCCGGATTTGTGGCAACCGGATGAAGAAATTTTGCAGATAATAAAAGGTAAGTACTCCGATTTGGAACAGGTGAAAAAGGCGTTTGAAAGTGGTGAAATATAGAGACAAGGAGGCATAACAATGAATATTTTAGTCATTGGTGGAACAAGATTTTTTGGTATACATATGGTTAATGAGCTTTTAACCGCAGGTCATGATGTCACAATTGCAACACGTGGGAAGGCATCGGATTCATTTGGGGATAAGGTTGATAATGGTAGGAATATTCACCCCATATTATGGGGTGGGTATGAGGTGTATGGCGTAAGAATATGTGGATAAATGAAAATGCTAATCCCCCAGCTATGCTGGGGCGAATCGTGTAGTAGTGACGTTGTATGGTGAAAAGTAAAGCCTCCTATGATACGATAGTAAAGGTGTCTCAATCCAATACTAAAGAGAATAGGAGGCGGTCCAAAGTGGACAGTTACAGCTTATCACATTCAAGGTACAAATGCCAGTACCATGTTGTGTTTATACCAAAGTACAGAAAAAGAATTATGTATGGAAAATT
>NZ_VUMS01000058.1 GCF_009696065.1 Oliverpabstia intestinalis
ATATTATGTAGCGACAGTAGGCAATATTACAGAAGAAGCTGTAAAAGAATATATACAGCAGCAAAAAGAAGAATCTAAAAGAGAAGATACACGACGGTAAGCCTCTTTCAGAGGCAAGCCGGTATGAATGCTTGAGGCATCCGCCTTTTAGGCGTGCAGGCATAGGACCCTTATAGGGTCAACAACAAACCACCACTTGAAGTGGTGGTTATGACTTAGTAATCTCCTGAAAGCAAGCTTTTTGTCAATTATTTCAAAGAAAAATTAAAGGATAACAATACATAGTTTTGACAATGATATTTTGAAAAATTTTATAGGAATGCTCTATTATCAAATTGACATAGGAATATGGTAGCGTATAATTAGAATTGAATACACTGAAAAAATGGAGGAATAGTAAATGTTAGAGTTAGGAATAAAAGCACCGGATTTTGAATTGCCGGATCAGAACGGAGAAGTGCATAAATTAAGCGATTATGCAGGAAAAAAAGTGATCTTATATTTTTATCCAAAGGATAATACACCAGGATGTACGAAGCAGGCATGTGGCTTTTCTGAGCGTTATCCACAGTTTACTGAGAAGGGAGCTGTTATTCTCGGAGTAAGCAAGGACTCTGTAGCGTCTCACAAGAGATTTGAAGAAAAATACGGACTGGCATTTACGCTATTAGCAGATCCGGAGCGTAAAGTTATTGAAGCATATGATGTCTGGAAAGAAAAGAAAAATTATGGAAAAGTATCTATGGGTGTAGTGAGAACTACATATCTTATTGATGAGCAGGGAATCATTATAAAGGCAAATGATAAAGTCAAGGCGGCAGATGATCCTGAAAATATGCTTAAGGAATTGGCATAATGAAGATTATTTTATCACCTGCAAAAAAGATGATTGTAGATACCGATAACTTAGCACCGATTGAACTGCCTGTCTATATTGATAAGACAGCAGAAGTATTAAACTGGATGAAAAGCAAATCAAAAGAAGAACTGAAAGCTATCTGGAAATGTAATGACAAGATTGCAGAGCAGAACTTTAACAGATTGGAAAATATGGATCTTTATAACAGGCTTACTCCGGCTGTTTTAGCATATGAAGGGATTGCATTTCAATATATGGCACCATCTGTGTTTGAAATCCAGCAGTTTGAGTATTTGCAAAATCATTTAAGAATCTTGTCTGCGTTTTATGGCATTTTAAAACCAATGGATGGTGTGACTCCTTATCGTCTTGAAATGCAGGCAAAGGTTGGAATTGGAGATGCAAAAAATCTGTATGAGTACTGGGGAGAATTGTTATACCGCTCAGTAATCGATGACAGTAGGATTATCATTAATCTTGCATCAAAAGAATACTCAAAATGTATAGAAAAGTATCTGACACCACAGGACAGATATATTACGATTGTATTTTGTGAGTTATCCGGAGATAAATTGGTAACAAAAGGTACCTATGCCAAGATGGCTCGTGGTGAAATGGTCAGATTCATAGCGGAAAATAATATTGAAAATCCGGTGGAGATTCAGAAATTTGACAGACTCGGATATTCGTTTAGGTCTGATTTATCTTCAGATTCAGAATATGTATTTGAACGCAAAATAAAATAGTTATTCAGGTAAAAGATGCTCAGTTTGGCAGTTTTTATAATTTTTATTGACAACAGGATAATAGTGGTATATAATCCCTATTAAAAACTAATCCTAATAAGGAAGACGAATGACAAGTAGGAGAAATACCATTCAAAAAGATCTTGTAAGAAATACCGTATACGAAATGAGAAGACACGTTACGGCAAATGAAGTGTATGAATTTATAAAAGAAGCATATCCAACAATTGGAAAAGGAACTGTATATAGAAATCTTGATATATTGGTAGAAGAAGGTAATTTAAGAAAAGTGGAAGTTCCGGATGGACCTAATCGGTTCGATCTTACATTAAAGAACCATTACCATGTGAGGTGTGTAAACTGCGGTGAGATTTCAGATGTGGATATGGATGAAATACTGGGCTTGCTAGAAAAAATTCATGATACACATGGAACGGACTTTTTAGGATATGACATATTATTTAAAGGTATTTGTCCGAAATGCCAGAAAAAGATAAAGGATGGGCAAATCTATTAAGCATTTATGCAAATGATGGCATGAGATTTTGAAATAGTAGTAAAGAAAACGGAGGTAAAAGAGATGGCTGCTAACAAGTACACAGGAACACAGACAGAAAAAAATTTACAGGAGGCATTTGCAGGGGAATCACAGGCAAGAAATAAGTATACCTATTTTGCTTCTGTAGCGAAAAAGGAAGGTTACGAGCAGATGTCAGCATTGTTTTTAAAGACTGCAGATAATGAGAAAGAACATGCAAAGATGTGGTTCAAGGAATTAGCAGGAATTGGTGATACAAAAGAAAACTTAGCTGCTGCTGCAGAAGGAGAGAACTACGAGTGGACAGATATGTATGATGGCTTTGCTAAAACAGCAGAGGAAGAAGGTTTCCCTGAGCTTGCAGCAAAATTTAGAGCAGTAGGAGAAATTGAAAAGCACCATGAGGAGAGATATCGTGCACTTCTTAAGAACATTGAAACTGCTCAGGTGTTTGAGAAGAGCGAAGTGAAGGTATGGGAATGCCGTAACTGTGGACATATTGTAGTTGGAACGAAAGCCCCGGAAGTCTGTCCGGTATGCGCGCATCCACAGAGCTACTTTGAGCTTCACGCAGAAAATTACTAGAATAGAATTAAGAAAGATGTCTGAAAAGAAAAACTTATGAACAATATTTAGGAAGAATCGCTTTCCCGATATTTATCTTCCTTCTTGTGGAAGGATATTTCCACACAAGCACTTAATGGAGATATTTAGTTACACTTCTTGTATTTGGAGTGATATCAGAGGTTCCGTTTGATATGTGCACATCAGCTAGATTTGTTGAAATCAACTGGAACAATATTATGTTTACACTGGCACTTGTGCTTGCTATGATCTGGGTGATCGATGTACTGAAAGAAAAGATGGCGTCACTACCGAAGGCTTTGTGATATTTCGTATCATTTCTCATTGTAGCGGTGTTGTGCATTGTAGCAATGAATGAAAGTCTGGACTACGAACATCATGCGGTACTGATCGGTTATTTCTGTTATATTTTTCATGAGAGATGGGCACTTAGAATTCCGTTTTGTTACATCTCTATGTTTAAAGAGCCGTGGGCTCTGCTTGGATTTGGACTGACACTTACTTACAATGGAGAGCGTGGAAAACAGAATAAGTTAGTAAATTATCTTTTCTATCCGGTGCATTTGCTGATTTTAGGAATCATAAGAATGTATCTTGGAATTTAAAAAGAGGGCGTAAGAGAGCGTTTCAAGTTTTGTGTAAACAGAAAAAACTGATATAAGATATGTCATTAGTTATCGAGGACAGAACCTGTTTTTCAGGGTTCTGTCCTTGTTTGTATTATAATGCAGTTTTAAGGCATGTCAAGCAGGACTGGCTGTGCCAGCCCTGCCGTAAATGGTAGATAGCCGGTACCGTGTCGCTTGCTAGTTTTTGTGAGATAATTACTCTAAAAAATCTAAGGTTTTTCAGGGAGGGCTATCTCATGGATAAAATTACTCACAAAGTTCGCTGCGAACAGTGGACTAAGATCATAAAAGAATGCCTTGCTAGCGGAATGAATAAAACCGCCTGGTGCAGAGAACATGGTATTTCTGACAAGTCATTCTTCTATTGGCAACGTCGGCTACGTGAAGAAGCATATATTTCTACAGTAGAATCTTCTTCACTTCCAGCAGTCAATGCAGTAAGTGTACCAGCAGAGCCGTCGGTTGATTTCGTTGAATTAAGGTTATCTGAACAATCCGCTGTATCATCTGCTGCATTCAGACCAGATGTGATCATTCGAAAGGACTCCTTTTCACTGGAGATTTCAAACACTGCTTCTGCAGAACTGCTAAGCAGAATCGGAGGTCTCTTACATGCTGAATGATGCAACCGGTTTTGACAAGATTTTTATCGCAACAGGGTACACCGATTTAAGGCGTGGGATTGACGGTCTGGCATCCACCATTAAATATCAATTCGAACTGGATCCTTTCCAGAAAAACATCCTGTTTCTTTTCTGTGGCAAACGTACCGACAGAATCAAAGGACTGGTTTGGGAAGGAGATGGGTTTTTGCTTCTTTACAAACGACTAAATGTTGGCGGATTCAGTTGGCCACGCACAAAAGAAGAAGCCATGGAAGTTACTCCCGAACAATATCACATGCTGATGCAGGGACTTGAAATCGTTGCCAAACGTCCAATAGAGGAACTGACAGATCCTCCCAAAACAATGTAATTGTGCAATTCGTAGAAAATAAATTTTTTATTTTTTCCAGTTCAAAATGATGCAAAATATTTTTTAAATAGTTATCCACAAAAGCGTTTTCTGTGAGAGTAATTCTTTTTACCAAAGAGAAATCCTTTGCAGAGCCTGTGGATAACAGTCATGAGTATCTCATGGATTCTGAGATATTCATGATTGTTATCCACCGTCAAAATGACGAATAACAATACGTGGTGAATTCGCCTGAACTCCTATTTTCTGCTATAATGACTTCAGAAATAAAAGGAGTCCGAACAATGGCATTTAAATTCACTGAAGAACAACTGAATACATTGGATAAGTCTTTTATCGTAGAGTTATTTCTCCAGCTTCAGGAGCAGAACGATAAGCTTTCAGGTGAAGTCCAGGATCTAAACAGAAAAATGGAACTTCTCATTGAGCAGATCACCCTTTCCAATAAGAACAGATTCGGCAGATCCTCTGAGAAGATGGATGATGCCAGTCAGATCTGTTTCATGGAAATAGATGGAACCATCGTTTTCTTCAATGAAGCCGAGGCGGTATCTGATCTGGATGCCGAAGAACCTGAAACTTTGGAACCAAAACCAGCTCGCAAACCAAAATCTGTTGGTAAGAAGGATGCTGATTTGTCAGGTCTTCCGGTAAACATTATCACTCATTACATGACCGAGGAAGAATTAGTGGCTGAGTTTGGAAAAAATGGCTGGAAGCAGCTTCCAGATGCGATTTCCAAACGTTACCGTTTCATTCCTGCAAAGGTTGAAGTAGATGAGCATCATGTCGGTGTGTATGCCAGCAAGAAAGACGGACGAATTATAAAGGCAGACCATCCGCAGGCATTACTTCACGGAAGTCTGGTATCTCCAACACTTGCTGCAGCGATTATGAATGGCAAGTATGTGAATGCTGTTCCGCTCTATCGCCTGGAACAGGAGTTTTCCCGTTATGGTCTTAGCATCACACGTCAAAACATGGCCAACTGGATGATCCGACTGGGCGAAAGCTATCTGGCAATCCTGTACGATTATCTCCATCAAAAGCTGTATGATTACCATGTGATTCAGGCAGATGAAACTCCTGTTTTGGTAAACAGAGATGGGCGTCCTGCCGGATCCAAAAGCTACATGTGGGTATATCGCTCCGGACATCTGTACAAAGACAAACAGATCGTCCTGTACGATTATCATAAAACTCGCAACAGCTCCCATCCAAGGGAATTCCTGAAGGACTATTCCGGCATCTGCGTGACAGATGGATATCAGGTCTACCACAAAGTGGAAAAGGAGCGCGAGGATCTGCGAATCGCAGGCTGCTGG
>NZ_VUMS01000059.1 GCF_009696065.1 Oliverpabstia intestinalis
GCTACAGTCTGACACTGTGCTAAATGCTACGTGTAGTGTATATACACCCATATAGGTGTCAGAACGAAGAAAAACGAACTTTGAAAACTCTATATTTTCCATCTCTTATCTGCCTGATTATCGATGTCATAAAGCATGGCAAAATGCTGAAACCCCAGGAGTGTCTAATTGGCTTAATTTGAGTAATTCTGGTATAATCAGACTATAAGAAAGGCGGTTTCTATGTGTCAGAAATATACGGAAGAAGAACTGAATACCATGAATCATGATGCCAAGAATGCTGTTATCTATCAGATGCAGGAACGCCTTGACAAACTTGAGCATGATTATGAGCGTCTGATAGAGCAGATTCATCTTGCTGATCAGGAGCGTTTCGGCCGTCACACGGAAAAACTGAGCGAAATAGCCGGACAGCTTTCTTTTTTTAATGAGGTAGAAGCCTGTTACGATGAAAATGCAAACGAGCCAGCGATTGAAGCAGTTGTAGATTCTGCATTAAAGAAACCGCGTAAACCAAAGCAAAAGGGACAGCGCGAGGAAGATTTAAAGGATTTTCCACAGGAAGTCATTCCTCATGATGTTTCCAGGCAGAAACTTATCGACACCTTTGGTGAAGGTAACTATAAAAGTATGCCGGATGATATCTGCTGGCAGCTACGCTTTGAGCCAGGCAAATGGATTGCCGAAAAGCATGTCATCAAAGTGTATGTTGGAACAGATGGGCTTCATCAGGATGAATTCCTTCGTGGAGACCATCCGAGAACTCTATTCCGTGGCAGTATTGCTACTGCGTCATTGGAAGCAGCAATCATTAATGCAAAGTATGTAAACAGTAATCCATTGGACCGTTTGTCCAGAGATTTTAAAGCCAATGGACTTAACCTTTCCAAACAGACCATGTCAAACTGGACTGTCTGGTCTGCAGAGCGGTATTTCCGTCCGGTGTATGATTTGATGATATCTACACAGCTTCAGGCACATGTTAATCAATGTGATGAAACAACCCTGGAGGTAATTCATGACGGCAGACCGGCAGGAAGCACAAGCTACATGTGGGTTCATCTGACTGGAGAACTCAGCCCTGTTCCTAAAATCATTGTGTATGAATATCAAAAAACAAGACACAGTGACCATCCAAAGGAGTACTATAAGGATTTCAATGGAATACTTATGACGGATGGACTGGAACAGTATCACAAACTTGCGCGTGAAAGGGAGGGTTTAATCAATGCCAACTGCCTTGCACATGCAAGACGCCATTATGCCAATGCTATCAAGGCAATGGGAAAAGGGAATCCGGAAGCAGTGAAATCCTCCGTTGCTTACAAAGCTCTGGTTCAGATTGGAGCTATTTATGAACTGGAAGGTGCGTTAAAGGAGCTTTCCCCAGAAGAACGGTTAAAAGAGCGTCAGACTTCAATCAAACCATTGATTGAGGCGTATTTTACGTGGGTAAAAGAAATCCTTGCAAGTGGAACGGTGCTTCCCAAAACAGAGACGGCAAAAGGGCTGCAATACAGCGTAAATCAGGAAGAGTACCTAAAAGTATTTCTGACAGATGGCGAAGTCCCAATCGATGATTCAGCAAGTGAACGCGCATTGAGGAATTTCACAATCGGTCGTAAAAACTGGGTGACCATCAATACAGTTCGCGGAGCGCAGGCGAGCGCTATTATCTACAGCATTACCGAAACAGCCCGGGCAAACAACTTGAATGTGTACTATTATATTAAACATTTGCTGACAGAGTTGCCACAGCTTATAGATAAAAATGATGTTGTATAAATAAAGTTGACACCTTATTCTCAAAGAATTCATGTATAATAAAGAGAATAAGGAGGAACTCTCAATGTCACGTACCCAACGTAAATACGACCACGAATATAAGGTCCAGGCTGTCAAACTTGCCAGAGAAATCGGCGGTGCTAAGGCAGCCAAAGAATTAGGTATTCCAGAAGGAACCATCCATACATGGCTGAAAGCAGTTAGAGCCGGCACATTGGATATTGGCGACGGTGCACATACTCCAGAAAGTGCAATGAGCCTCGCTGAGGAACTTGCTATGCTCCGCAAACGCGTTAAGGATCAGGATAAAGAAATCCGGCGTCTGAAAGAGGAAAATGAATTTCTCGAGGAAGCAAGTGCTTTTTTCGCAGCCAGCCGTCGGAAGTCAGCAAGAACCAAAGAATGATGTTCATTGCCATAAAAACGGAAGACGGCGCGATTAAGGGAAAACTCTCATTCTATTGCCGGATGCTTGGTGTCAGCCGCCAGGGGTTTTACAAATATCTTGCTCATAAAGACCGGCCCTGGAAATATCAGGATCTCGCTGATGCTATAAGAGCAATCAATACTGAGGATGAATACAATGATACATATGGGCGTATTCGCATGTATCAGGCACTTCTCCTTAAGAAACCGGAAGGACTCAAGATTCCTAGTGAGCGAACCGTCTACAGAGTCATGGATGAAATAGGCCTTAGTCATCGACCAAAACGTAAGCCGAATGGTATTACCAAGGCGGATCGGGAAGCTCGTAAGTCAGAGGATCTTCTGAAGCGAGATTTCAAATCCGATAAGCCACTTGAAAAATGTGTAACTGACATCACCGAAATCAAGGCTAAAGATGGAAAATTATATGTTTCAGCTATCTTTGACTGCTTTGATTCTAGTGTCCTTGGTCTGGCAATGGAAAGCAACATGAAAGCAACTTTGTGCGAGCATACCCTGGATAATGCCTATCTGGCATATCCTGATCTGCGAGGGGCTATTGTACACTCTGACAGAGGAACACAATATACCAGTGAAACCTATCGTAAGGCTCTGGCAAAATACGGTATTATTCAAAGCATGAACAGTGCTGGTGGCAGGTGTCACGATAATGCCCGATGCGAAAGCATGTGGGCCAGAATGAAAAGCGAGCTTCTCTATGACCGCTACAATACGGAAACTATGACCACAGAGGAACTGAAGGTTCTCATTTGGAGATATTTCATCAGTTACTGGAATAACAGGAGGATCTGCTCTGCTAACGGTGGGCTTCCTCCGATGATCAAGCGCCAGAGATACTACCAATCTCTGGGACTGGCTGCATAGGCAGTGATATCTTTGAGATAAATGTGTCAACCAATATTGACAATATCAAAACGGAAATATAGAACAATCATTGCTGGAATCACTCATGCCGTGGTCAAAGAGTTTGCCGGCTGATTGCTACAGCAAGCGCCGCAATTAAAGCGGCGCTTAAAATATAGGCAGGCGTCGGGTTTGACGCTTACATTTGTACTTTGTGTACGGGTTTCTTTTCTCTTGCCATGATAAAAGGCCTCCTATGATTTATTATTTTATCATAGAAGACCTTTTAAATCTTTATTTACAGAAAAACTTTCATAGACTCGAAGATTCCTCTTCGTTTATATGTAAACGCAAAATAGCAAGTACCTTGACACTTTTAGGTGGCTGCTTTGCAGCCACCAATATTAAACTTTGCGAATCTCTGCCAGAAGGTTTTCTGACCTGGGTAGAAGCTCTTCCAAAAAGCATATCAACAGATCTTACACAGTTTCTGTTGACTTACTTGGTACTACTATATATCCAGAGATAAATATGAAAAATACTTTTTTAATGTTAATATATGCATAGGATAAAAATGTTCTGGAAATTCCATCAGTTCTTTTTGCACTTCTTTAACATTTTTCCATTGAACCATTTCGTTTTCGATAACATTATTAACAATTTCCCCCTCTGCCCTACACAAAAAAATCATAACTATAATAGAATATCCTCCACTCATATTTTGTACGATATTAAAAGGATAGATATCCGTGAGGGTGTATCCTACTGAATTTATCGTCTTGCATTTATTCTCATTTTTAACATACACTATATCTAAATTAGTTTCTTCTTTTATTTCTCTTCGTAAGGCTTCATAAATATTTTCATATTCTCTAATTTTACCAGCAGGAATTTCCCATAGTCCAAACTCTATTTTTTCATTTCTTTTTTTTCTTTTTTGTATCAAAATATATTTTTGACCGTTTTCACATTTTTCTATAATCGCTCCCACACAAGGAATTGCAAATTTTTCTTCCATAACAATCTCCATTCCGCCACACTACAGTTAGTGCCAAAAATAGTAATGAAAGTGATTCACACTTACACTTCCACATTTTCGTGTTACAATAGGTTGGATTTTTTAGGCATTCCCAGCATCAATATCAGATACACTCACCTGTTTTGCCATTAGTGTGTAAGTACATCTTTTTACTCAGATAAAAAGACGCTCCTAAATCAGATCACAATATAAACCTGTTCTTTATACCTATTTCAGAATTTTTGCTTAATTTACTTTTTTCACAATAATAATCTCTCTTAAAATATTTACTCAAGAAATTTTTCAATAGATTTTCTCTCAAATATATTCAATACAGTTTGATGTATTTGCTCCATATTTAAGTCATTAAATAGTTTGTGGCCTTCTAAAGCTCTATTACCTAAAGTAATCTTCGCATTGTCTAAATCTATTTTTTCAAATCCATATTTTTTTACAACAAAGAAAACATCACTATCTAATTTATCATTAATACTTTCTCCCTCTATTTCTATATATGTCCTTTTATCATACGATTCAAATTCATTATTAAGGAAATCTATCTTTTGTCCAATAAATTTAACTAATTTATCGCCATATGAAATTTTCATCTCATACCTTTCCTTATAATATAAGGCCTCTATATTATTCTTCTTTAACAGCTCAATTCTAAATTCTTCAAAAGGAATCCATGCAGTTTCTTGTTCTTGATACATTTGAATACGATCAAAACGATTTGATATTCTCTCTTTGCACCCTTTCCTCCACAAAATATTGCCATGATTAACTTTAAATGTAATTTTAAACTTATTTTTTTCATAATTACTATTTTCATCTAAAAATCGTATTTCTACCCAATCATTGTATTTAATACGAACATTTTTTTCTAATCCCAAACTCTCCAATATCTCTCGAAAAATCTCATGAAAATCAGGATTTTGAAGTGAATAATATGTAAATTCTTTTTCCAACATAAATGTTTCTCCATATTTTCTTATTTTTATGACATAAAAGCCTTTTTAACTTTCGTACGCCTTTTTATAAAACAACACCCAAAAAATTCTTTTAACCATTTTTGATTCAAAACAGGTTACTTTTCTATAAAAATAAATCATCACGCCTTTATCTATCAAAATAAATATCCCTATTTACATTTCAAATTTTTCTTTTCAATTGGTTTTATCCCTAAATCAATGAAATACTCCTCACATAAAATCCGGCTTTAGACGGCAACTAACGAAGCCAAAAGATATAAAAGTAAAGCTGCATACAGCAAATCTAAATTGACTTTATTTTAGCAAAGGATGTAATGCTTGCCAAGAGGAAACTGGAAATTTATGCACATTTTTTCAAAAGAGGAATAAATGTACTAGTGTACTGACACGTTGATATTTGAATTAATGTTCTTTTCTTGATATAATTGCCATAGATGATAAAATATGTCTATGGAGGTTATTATTATGGCACGCCCTAAGAAAAATAGAGTTCAATTATCT
>NZ_VUMS01000006.1 GCF_009696065.1 Oliverpabstia intestinalis
CGTCCGCCACTCAGTCACCAAAAACTTCATCCGAAGAATCTGTCCAAAGTGCTTCGTTCGACTTGCATGTGTTAAGCACGCCGCCAGCGTTCATCCTGAGCCAGGATCAAACTCTCTAAATAAATGTGCGCATCAAGATTTTCATGTGCTTGTACTAATGAAAATCGTGCGTTCATCGAGCAGAACTTGTTCTGCGAGATTTGCTCCAGGTCAAAATCAACTCTTGGCTAATTTATCCCTTTTACTGTTTTTTAAGGATCTTTCGATCGTTCGTTTTTATGATTTTAAAAAGAACTTTCGAGGAATGTGTTTCACTGTTCAGTTATCAAAGATCAGTTTTGCATTGCCGTTTGTCTCAAACAGCTTTGCTATTATATCATGTCGTTTCCTGCCTGTCAAGAACTTTTTCAACTTTTTTTGAAGTTGGTTTATGTTTTCGACTCATCAGCAACAACTTTTGCATCATATCACAACTCACTCTATATTGTCAAGAACTTTTTTCACTTCTTTGATTCAATCGTTTTCGTCAGTTGCAACTCTGATATAATAGCATTTATTTCTGTTTTCGTCAACTGTCTTTTTACATTTTTTTACATTTTCTTTGATGTATTTCTTACATTACCTTTTCTGTTCCAGAAAGCGAACTGCATCTCTGATGTTATCCACCGGAATCAGCGTGATTTCTGTTTCCTGTCCCACACTTTTCATGCATGCTGCCGGAAGGATTACCTTTGTAAAGCCCAGTTTCTTTGCTTCCTGTACCCTCTGTTCTGCCATGCTTACCGCACGTACTTCTCCGCTCAGACCAACTTCTCCGAATACCAGTACCTTATCATCAATCACAATATCTTTATAACTCGATACCACAGCAAGCAGGATTCCCAAATCTATCGCCGGTTCATTCATACGGATTCCCCCGGCGATATTGACATATGCATCACTTGCCGAGAGATGAAGTCCCAGACGTTTTTCCAGTACGGCCATCAAAAGATTAACTCTGTTATAATCCGTACCTGCTGCCGTTCTTCTCGGCATACCGAAGTTGCTGGCACATACAAGTGCCTGGATTTCTATCAGGATCGGTCTGGTTCCCTCCATGGAGCAGGCTACTACGGAACCGGATGCTCCCTCTGGTCTTCCCGCCAGCATAAACTCCGAAGGATTTTCCACTTCCACCAGCCCCTCTTCACGCATTTCAAAGACACCGATCTCATTGGTAGATCCAAAACGATTCTTTACTCCACGCAGAATTCGGTAGGATGCATGGCGATCGCCCTCAAAATAAAGCACTGTATCTACCATGTGTTCCAGCACTCTCGGTCCTGCTACATTTCCATCCTTTGTCACATGACCAACGATAAATATGGAAACCCCAAGTCCTTTTGCTATCTGCAGCAGCACCCCTGTGGATTCTCTTACCTGCGACACACTTCCAGGAGCAGAGGACACCTCTTCGTTGTACATAGTCTGTATCGAATCGATCACAACTACTGTTGGTTTTTCTTTTTCAATCACCTGGCGGATCATGTCCAGATTGGTCTCACACAGCAGCCGCAGCCGGTCTCCAAACGCACCGATTCTCTGTGCCCGCAGTTTGATCTGTTTTAATGATTCCTCACCGGATATATAAAGAACGGATACTCGATCTGCCAGATTTCTGCATACCTGCAAAAGGAGCGTCGATTTTCCGATACCCGGATCACCACCTACCAACGTCATCGAGCCCTGCACGATCCCGCCGCCAAGAACCCGATCCAGTTCTTTGATACCTGTATGGATACGGTCTTCTTCATCCAGGGAAATCTCGGAAAGTGCTACAGGTTCGGCTTTCTTTCTTCCTGTTGCCTCCTGATGTTTTGTCTGGTTTGGACTCACAGTCTCTTCCACAAATGTATTCCAGCTTTTGCATCCCGGACACTGCCCCATCCATTTTGGTGATTCATATCCACACTCCTGACAGAAAAATACTGTTTTCTTCGCTTTTGCCATGCTCTTTCTACTCCTGTTCACCCTCATACACAACATAAGCTGCCACCCTACCGTTTTCCGGTAAGACGACAGCTTTTTCATCACAGGCTTTTGATCACTTATAATTTTTCAATCTCCACACAAACAGCTTTATCCGGGGATAAGTCTGCGCTGAAAGACAATTTTCCTCCCAAATTGGTTTTCATATGACCAACGCTCACGTCATCCAGAAGTACTTTATATTCGCAATCCGCTTCCATCTCTACTGTAATCTGTGTATTATCTGTCCCTTCTACAGAAAATACCATACCGTTATTTCCGATCTTCATATCTAAAACTGTGGTTCCCGGAACGGATTCGTATACGAACATTCCGTTTCGCTCCAGCTTTGTAATCTCCTTAAAGGTTTTTACTTTATATAAATCACCATCATATTCATAATCAGAAAGTTTCGTCTTGGTATCCAGTTCATAATTACCGAAACTGATTCCTCCAGCTGCTTCTGTTCTGATCAATTCTTTAATCGTAGCCATAATATCCTCCTAGTTTTCCTCTGTGCGTTCCGCCATCTCTGACGCTGCTTTTGTTTTGTAGATATTATATAATAAATTCAGAAAAACATCTAGTCATTGACTGAAAATTTAATAACTTTTTTAGATACAGACACAATAACCCGATCCCCTCTGTGAATCTTTCCAGCCAGTATCTCCTCTGCCATCCTGTCTTCCAATTTGTTCTGGATCGCTCTTTTCAGAGGTCGTGCACCATATTTGCTGTCAAATCCGTTTTCTGCCAGATAGTCTTTTACACTGCTTCGGACAACCAGTTCGATATCCAGCTGTTCTTTGCATCGTTTCTCCAGTTTTTTTACCAGAATATTAACAATCTGGCGAATCTCCTGTTTATCCAGCATATGGAAGACCAGGATCTCATCGACACGATTTAAGAATTCCGGCTTAAAGATTCTTCTCACTTCTTCCATAACACCGCGTTTCATATCTTCGTAGTCTTTCTTCTTGTCTTCTCCCTGAGAAAATCCAAGACGTTTTGGTTCTACGATTGACTGTGCACCGGCGTTTGATGTCATGATGATACAGGTCTGTTTAAAATCCACTTTTCTGCCCTGCGCATCTGTGATATGACCGTCATCCAGCACCTGTAATAAAATATTAAATACATCCGGATGTGCTTTTTCAATCTCATCGAACAGAATCACACTGTATGGATTTCTCCGTATCTTCTCGGAAAGCTGACCACCTTCTTCATATCCCACGTATCCCGGCGGTGAGCCGATCAGTTTTGATACACTGTGCTTTTCCATGTATTCCGACATATCCACACGGATCATCGCCTGCTCGGAGCCAAAGACTGTCTCTGCCAGTGCTTTAGACAGTTCTGTCTTACCAACACCGGTCGGTCCTAGAAACAAGAAAGAACCGATCGGCCTTGCCGGATCTTTCAGTCCCACGCGTCCTCGCTTGATTGATTTCGCCACCGCTTCCACCGCTTCTTCCTGACCGATCACCCGTTTGTGCAGTTCTTTTTCCAGGCTTGCCAGACGTTTGGACTCTTTCTGGGCAAGTTTCTGTACCGGAATCTTGGTCCAGCTGGATACGATCTGGGCAATATTTTCTTCGGTTACCTGCATTTTTTTATTTTTATAGCGCTGTTCCTGACGTTTTTTCAATTTTTCGTAGGATTCTTCCAGCTCTTTTTGTCCTTCCTGCAACTCCCGCGCTCTTGAAAAATCGCCTTCCCTGATCGCTTCCTCTTTTTTTTCGGCAAGTGCATGCAGATTCTGCTCTACCTCTTTTAACTGCGGAGGCACTGTAATACCTGTTAACTGTACCCGTGAAGATGCTTCATCCATCAGATCAATGGCTTTGTCCGGCAGATGCCGGTCTGCAATATAACGGATAGACATCTTGACTGCTGCCTCCAGCGCCTCATCGGTAATGGTGACTCCGTGATGTTTTTCATAATAAGGGCGCAATCCCTTCAGAATCTCAACTGCCTGCTCTTGCGTCGGTTCTTCTACCGTAACCGGCTGAAATCTTCGTTCCAGTGCAGCATCTTTTTCGATATGTTTTCTGTATTCTTCAATCGTGGTCGCACCGATGATCTGAATCTCCCCTCTCGAAAGAGAAGGTTTTAAAATATTGGATGCATCCAGTGCTCCTTCCGCACCGCCTGCTCCGATAATTGTATGCAATTCATCAATAAACAGCAGAATCCCCGGATGTTCCATCACTTCTGTAATTACTTTTTTGATTCTTTCTTCGAATTCACCGCGGTATTTTGATCCTGCCACCATACCGGACAAATCCAGAACAACCAGCCGTCTGTTTTTCATTTTTTCCGGCACCAGCCCCTGCGTGATCCGCTGAGCAAGTCCTTCTACTACCGCTGTTTTTCCAACACCCGGTTCTCCGATCAGACAGGGATTGTTTTTCGTCCGGCGGCTCAGAATCTGGATTACCCGACCAATCTCATCTTCTCTTCCGACCACCGGATCCATAACTCCCTGACGAGCCATCTCAGTCAGATCTCTGCTGTACTGATCCAGTGTCGGCGTGCCTGTAGCCGCTTCATTTCTGGATCGTGCATTGCCGTTATCTCTTGGATTGGCAACTTCTTCTCCCATCGCTGCCAGAACTTCATTCTGCAGTTTTCGGATATTTACTCCCATCGTGTGCAGCAGACGGGTTCCCATACAGTCAACTTCCCGCAGCATCGCAAGCAGAAGATGTTCTGTTCCTATCTTTTCACTGCGAAGATCATCTGCTTCTTCCACAGCTCCTTCCAGCATTCTTGTCGCCCGTGGGGTATATCCTGCCCGGTCCGCAGTCAGCACATTACTCTCTTCCGGTGCAATCAGTTTCCGGATCATTTCCATCAGCCGTTCTTCACTGATTCCCATGTCGCGCAGAACCATACCGGCCGTTCCCTCTTCTTCGTGTAAAAGACCTGCCAGTAAATGTTCGGTTCCGATATAACTATGTTTGTATCTGCGTGCTGTCTTTTCCGCATATTTTACCGCTGTCTTTGCCTGATTCGTATATTGTGTACTCATGCAGCGTTCTATCCTCCATTTTTCGTATCCTGTTTGCCCGCAGATTATTCTAACGGGTCTTCGGGGGATTGCTCCCACATATCATAGATTTCATCCAGCAGCCTATGTGCTTCCTGCCGGGAAATGTTATGACATCGCCCCTTTGCCAGAATGATATACAGATTCTGACGCATTTCTTCCAGTGCCAGCAGTTTGTTTGAATCGATGCAGATCACTGCACCTTTTCTCCGGTCTATAGATACGATGCCCTCTTTCCTGAGAACAGCGTACGCTTTATTTACTGTATGCATATTAATTCCGATACATTCTGCCATCTGTCTTACTGACGGGAGGGTATCTCCGTCCTGCAGTCTGGATGTGGCGATTCCAAGTATGATCTGGTTGCGAAGCTGCATATAAATTGCTTCTTCGCTGTTAAAATCTATCTCCAGCAATTCTATCTGCATCTGTTCACCCTGCTTTCTCTTTTCTGTGTGTTATACATCATATAACAGATCCCACGTTTTGTAAAGCAGACCCTTACTGATATTCCCGGATCAGACAGTATTGTTTCAAATTAAAGTTCTTTTTTAAGATTCCATACTCTTTGAACTGGAACTTTTTGTAGAATTCCAGATTTTTTTCGTTGTGTGTTTCCAGTGAAATCATCATTCCATGTTCCTGGGCATACCGGATTGCTTCATCCATCAGCATCGCTGCCATTCCGTGGTGCTGCATCCTTGGATGAACCGCCAGGTAAATAATATGCAGTCGTTTTGTCTGATGAAGTTGTTGTGTCCAGCTCGAATTCAGGTAGTCGCCGCCTTTGATAAAATTATAAAAGGTATGAAAAGACGGATCCTCCTTGATCAGATACAGATCATTTTGCAGGGTTGCCTTCGCTTCTGTCAGCAGGAAATGAAACAGATTGTAGGACTCTGTCTCATCGGATACCACCAGCACGCTGTTAAGTTCTTCGCTGTCCGCAAAAATCTCACATGTTTCATAGAATTCATCCATATCGCAGTGGAACAGCTCCGGCATCAGACGTTTTCTCACATCCGGATCCGGGATCAGTGTCTCGTACAGTGGATCGTGTGCAAAACAAATGTTTAAAAGTTCCTCTAACTTAGGTAAATCTTCTTTTTTTACCCGATATAACTTATCGCTTTCCATATTTTTCAGCGGGTTTCCCCGTCACCTTTCTTATTGTTCCTGTATCGGATGCACAAAATGTTCTTTCACGGTTTGATAAATCTCTTCCATTGTCTGTTCTGCCATTTTGTACTGTTTATCGATTACTTTTGCAAGTGCTACTGCCTCTTCCCGACAGTCTTTTTCTCCTGCTTCTTCTTTTTTCAGCAGCTGTTTTACCAGATCGTACAGATTTTCATGCTGCATCAGACGTCTGTATCCCCATTTCAGCCGTTCTTTTGGCTGATGGTACACATAATCGGTAAAATGTTCGTAGACTTCTTTATCAAACATAAATGCATAGGCATTGTTATCCACATCGTACAATTTTCTGAGTGCTATTGAAATTTCTCCTTTTTCGAGATTCTTTTTTGCTCCCTCCAGGAGGTGGATGTTTCTCAACAGTATCTCATGTGGGTAAAATACATTTCCGTACCAGTCGATGCGGACAAATGCATCCTGTTCTGTTTTGAACCGCTCCAGAAGTTCTGCTTCTGTCTGCCGCAAACTCTGATACAGTTCTTCCCGTTTTTCAGGATCTTCGCATGTTTTATATTCGCTGTTTTTCTGCATAAGCCAGCGGTAATTCTCTTCCTGTTGTTTTTTTGCGTCGCTCAGTAATCCGCTGATTGTTTCGTACTTTTCTCCCAGACAGCCGTTTTCACAGGATTTTATCAGTTCCAGTCCTTCCTGTGCTCGTTTCATAACACCGGTAAAGGAGAGTGGCACCACGGCAGTCGCATCAATAGCCAGAACCAGCAGTGCATACAGTTCATGATGAAACTGGTATACCTGTGGATCATAATATTCGTCGTTATCAAACTGAGAATGATAGTGTGTCTCCATAAAACTTCCACCGGTAAAATCATTTACCATGGAAGGGATGCCTGCGATCGCCATCGAAAAATCATCGGACCATGTCTCGATTGGTGATACAACGGATGCCTCCTCCGGGTATGCTCTGGTCAGCATCGGAAGTTCCTCCAAGAATTGTTCCAGAAACGGCTGATATTCATAACAACTTCGGATCCGTGCCCCTGCACCGTGTGCCAGGGCCGGAAGCTCAAAGTTCAGGTCGGCGATCACCTTTCCCACCCATTCTGGATGTACGGTAAATACCTGTTCGTAGGCACCTGTGGACCAGTCAAAATCCGAATCAATCACGCCCCACTCTTCTGCTGCCATCGCACAGATCAGGATCGTATTGTCCGGCTGAATCCTGGCATCGATCAATGCTTTCGCGATCCCGAACATCATGGCCACCGCCGTATTATCATCCTGAAATCCGTCAAAATACGAATCGTAATGAGCAGAAAGCACGATCAGACGGTCTTTGTGTTTTCCCTGGATCTGTCCGGTAATATTATAAGTTTTACACTCCGGCATCACCCGGCTGTCCGCTTCCAGTGTCACCCATAGCTCCCGGCTTTGCTGATTATCCAGCTGTTCTTTCAGCCACTGGGCATCTCTTCTGGATATGGAAAATGCAGGAGCATCTGCCGGTCCTGCAATATCCTGGGCATTTAACGCATCTTCATCGATCTCGCCATAGCCGCCCTGCTGCACCGCGATCAGTGCTTTTGTACCTTTCAGATGTGCCTGATATACCGGGAAATTGATCCACCATTCGTCACGTTGGTTAATGTCAACTAATACCAGTTTATTCTTTACATCGATGTCTTTATAGTCTAACTCTGTTCCTTTTCCAACATAGACCAGCGGATATTCTTCTGCCCCATCAGTCACGCAGTTTGTCTGGTAAGCTCCCAGCCGGATCTCACGTTTCTTTCCATTTTCATCCAGTACATACAGAACTGCTTTACGAAATTCCCAGCCGTCTACGGTAATCTCATCTTTCGCTACCCCGGACAGACCAATCTCTTCCATCTCTTTTTTTAACATCTCGCCGGTCAGAAACTCTGCTTTTGATCCTGCCGACCGATATCCCAGCTCCGGATTACACCGATACATCTCCATACGTTTTGCCAGTTCATAGGAATATGGAATATCCAGATGTGTTAATACTTTCTCTTTCTCGTTCATTGATACCCTCCTGCCAAACGGTGCCTGACATTTGCTGTCGGGATCGTATTCTTATGTCGGCTTTATTATACCGCGCGCACCTCTGACTGTCTATTTTAATTTTTATGCATAATTTTTCAAAAAAAGTGTTGACTTTTCTGTTTTACGGGGATATAATATCACTTGTCTTTCAGAGAAAGAAAGCGCGCGGGAGTGCTGGAATTGGCAGACAGGCAAGACTAAGGATCTTGTGGGTGTATGCTCGTGTGGGTTCAAGTCCCATCTCCCGCATACAGAGAAAAGGGCAGAAAGCTTTGATTTTATTCAGGTTTTCTGCTTTTTTTATTGTCTGAATGATACGATTTTTGTCTCACGCTGTCTCACGTTTTTGGGTGGTGGGGCTACTATATCTTGTGGTGGCTGTAGGGCGGATAAAACCAGTTGGTCTTTTTGTTCGGTGTTGGTTCGGGTGAAAATGTAATGTTTTAATTTTTATTCTATTCATACGGAATACTTTCCATTTGAACATCCGTTCGCAATGTGATATACTACATTTGTGCAATCAAATAGAAAGCAGGATGTGATTTCTGATTATTTGATGCCCTCTGATCTCATGAAAGGAGGGTGATGCCCTATGAACGCAATGGAAGTTCTTACTTTATTGTTAGTAGTTTTCGAGGCTCTATCTTACATAGACAATCATAAAAGAAGCATAAGCGTAAAAAGAAACGCAAAAAGAAATAGCATCCTCTACCGCCCAAAGTTTAGGATGCTATTTCTTTAATAGTTTTTAACAGAGGGCAAATCGGAGTTATATCCGATTACCTTTCTAATTAGATTATACACTTGAGCACTTGTTTTTGCAAGTGCTCATTTGAATTTTCCAACTAAGGTTCTATTGTAATATTTAGAATAAAATCACATTATTCACATTTTAATATTTCTTTCAATTCCCGAAGTGTCGGTGCTTTGGCATCCTTCTCCGAAAGCTGTTCACGATTGTCTTTTTCAATAGGAATCGGCCATTCTATTCCCAGTTCATTGTCTAAAGGAGTCAATGCTGTTCCTGACATTCCCGGAGCCCACTCGTTATCAAAGAAATATAAATACTCTGTTCCTTCTTCCAACGCCTGAAATCCGTTGCACACGCCCTGTGGAACAAAAACCTGTATTCCAGGTGTAATATGTACTGTTTCTACTGCACCAAATGTTTTACTGTCCGGTCTTGTATCCACATACACACCAAATACGGAACCGGTTGCCACTGTAACCAGCTTTGCCATGGCTTCTCCATGCAGACCGCGAACCGCTCCACGTTTTGTACGTGTTAAATTTATCTGTTTCCACGAAGAAAGTGTTTCCGGTAAAACTTCTGAATGGCTACTCTCACGATAGAGTTCTCTCACTGTGCCTCGATCATCCGTCACCATTTTTACATTAATAATACGCAATCCATCAATCTTTGATTCGGATGCTGAAAAAGGATATATTTGCAACGTCATCGGATACCCCCTTTTTTCTTTTTATTTTTAGTTATATCATACACAATTTACCTTATTTCTGCAAATGTTTATTGTATTTTCCCTGTGTTTCTAAAAAGTAATGTTACTGTGAACAGAAGCAAAGTAATGATCTGAACCGTCCCAGTCACTGTCAACACAATACTTCCCACTTGCACCCTTCTTTTCTCTTCGCTATAATAAATACATGACAAAATCTTATAGATAGAGTAAGAAAGGACACCGTTATGAAAGAATATAAATGGGCTACTCTCGGATGTGGCGTGATCGCCAATCAGCTGGCACAGGCGTTTGCTGCAAACGGACGGAAACTATATTCCGTAGCAAACCGTACGCACGAAAAGGCAGTTGCTTTTGCTGAAAAATATGGAATTGATAAAGTTTATGATCAGATTGACGATGTATTTTCGGATAATGAGGTGGACATTATCTATATTTCCACTCCGCATAACACACATATTTCCTACCTTCGGAAGGCTTTAAGTGCCGGAAAACATGTACTCTGTGAAAAATCCATTACCCTCAACGCTGAAGAACTGGAAGAAGCGGTTCGTCTCGCTGAAGAACATCATGTAGTTCTTGCCGAGGCCATGACGATTTTCCACATGCCAATCTACAAGGAACTTCGCAGCCGGATGGATACCGGGGAATTCGGGGAACTTCGGCTTTTGCAGATGAACTTCGGAAGTTACAAAGAGTATGACATGAAAAACCGCTTTTTCAACCGGAATCTCGCGGGCGGAGCACTGCTGGATATCGGTGTGTATGCGCTGTCTTTCCTTCGCTGGTTTATGTCCTCAAAACCGGATCAGATTCTCTCTCAGGTAAAATACGCACCTACCGGCGTGGATGAGCAGGCATCGATTTTGTTGAAAAACAAGGAGGGGGAGATGGCTACCGTCATTTTGTCTCTGCATGCCAAACAGCCAAAACGAGGAACGATCTCTTTTGATAAGGCTTACATCGAACTGTTCGAGTATCCGCGGGGCGAGGAAGCTATCATCACTTATACGGAAGACGGTCACAAAGAAGTGGTATCCGTCGGTTCTACCGACCGGGCGCTGGAATACGAAGTGGCCGATATGGAAGTGGCTGTCGCCGGAGAGGAAAACCGGATGCATCTCGACTATACGATCGATGTGATGGATATGATGACCTCGATCCGGAAAGACTGGGGGATGAGATATCCTGAGGAAGAAGAAGGTTGATTTTTTATCTTTCAAAACAGGGGCAGAAAACGATTCTTCTTTCGTCTTCTGCCCCTGTTATTTTTTACCTTATCTTATGCCTCGTCAATCGCTTTTCCAATATCATGACGATAATATTTATTATCAAACTCTACAAGATCGATAGCTTTATACGCATTCGCTCTCGCCTGTTTCAGGTCATCTCCTTTAGCTACTACTCCAAGCACACGACCACCGTTTGTCACGATCTGTCCGTCTTTCTTTGCGGTTCCTGCGTGGAATACATAGTAACCTTCTTTTTCTTTGAATGCATCCAGTCCTTTGATCGGGAAGCCTTTCTGATAAGATACCGGATACCCGTCAGATGCCAGAACGACGCACACGGCTGCATTGTCTTCGAATTCCAGATCGATCTGATCCAGTGTTCCATCGATACATGCTTCAAACACATCGACGATATCCGTCTTCATTCTCGGAAGAACGACCTGTGCCTCCGGATCACCGAAACGGGCATTGTATTCCAGAACCTTCGGGCCATCGGCAGTCAGCATCAGGCCGAAGAAAATGATTCCCTTGAATTCTCTTCCCTCTGCTGCCATCGCATCTACCGTTGCCTGATAGATGTGTGCCTTACAGAATGCATCCACTTCTTCGGTATAGAACGGACTTGGAGAGAAAGTTCCCATACCACCGGTATTCAGCCCCTGATCTCCGTCTTTCGCACGTTTGTGATCCTGTGCGGAAGTCATCGGTTTGATGGTTTTTCCATCCACATAAGTCAGAACGGACACCTCACGACCGGTCATGAACTCTTCAATCACCATTGTATTGCCGGCACTGCCGAATTTTTTATCTTCCATGATCTCTTTCACACCGTCTTTTGCTTCTTCCAGTGTGTTGCAGATCAGTACACCTTTTCCAAGTGCCAGTCCGTCCGCTTTTAAAACGATCGGGAATTTTGCAGTTTCCAGATAAGCAAGTGCTTCCTGCGGATCGGTAAAGTTTTCATAAGCAGCTGTCGGAATGTTGTATTTTTTCATCAGATCTTTGGAAAATGCTTTGGAACCTTCCAGGATCGCTGCATTTTTTCTCGGTCCGAACACACGCAGTCCTTCTGCCTCAAAAGCATCTACCACGCCGCCAACCAGCGGATCGTCCATACCGATAACGGTCAGATCAATCTCTTTTTCTTTTGCAAAAGCCACCAGTTTGTCAAACTCCATCGCACCGATATTGACACATTCTGCATATTCTTCAATTCCCGCATTGCCCGGCGCACAGTAGATTTTGTCAATTTTCGGACTCTGTGCCACTTTCCATGCGATAGCATGTTCTCTTCCGCCGCTCCCTACGATCAGTACTTTCATGTCTTTTCCTCCTATCTGGATCTTACCAGTCCGTCAACTACCTCTATCTTATCATTTGCAATCAGATCAATCGCTTTCGGCATGATCACCCATTCTGCCTCTTCCATAACTCTCCGCTGCAGAATCTCCGGGGTATCTCCCTCTTTCACCTCCACCGCTTTCTGCAGAATGATAGGGCCGGTATCCGTTCCCTCATCCACAAAATGCACAGTAGCTCCGGTTACTTTTACGCCTCTTTTCAACACACCCTCATGAACTTTCAGTCCATAATAGCCGGTTCCGCAAAAAGACGGGATCAGCGCCGGATGAATGTTGATGATTCTATTCGGATAAGCTTTTACCATGATCTCCGGAATCACAACCAGACATCCTGCCAGTACCACCAGATCTACACCATAAGACTGAATAGCCGCCAGAAGAGCCTCGTTAAATGCCTCTCTCGTCTCATACTGTTTTGGTGAAATGCATCTTGCTTCGATGCCATGTTTCCTTGCCCGTTCCAGTGCATAGGCATTTGCATTGTTACTGATCACAACGGAAATCTCCGCATTGGTGATGGTTCCGTTTGTTATGCTGTCAATGATCGCCTGAAGATTGGTACCGCCGCCTGATACCAGAACTGCCATTTTTAACATAAGGTCACTCCCTTTTCACCTTCTGTGATTTTACCTACAACGTACGGAGTATCACCTGCTGCACGCATGGCTTCCATGGTCTTGTCCACATCTGCAGGATCTACGGCAACGATCATACCGATACCCATGTTGTAAGTGTTGTACATCATCTGCTCTTCGATATTCCCTTTCTTTGCCATCAGGGTAAAGATCGGAGGGATCGGATAGCTGTCTTTTTCGATCACTGCGTGAACACCGTCTTTTAACATACGCGGAATATTTTCATAGAATCCGCCACCGGTGATATGGCTGCATGCTTTTACGGTCACACCTGCATTTTTTACATTTTTCAGTGCTTTTACATAGATTCTTGTAGGAGCCAGCAGAGCCTCTCCCAGTGTGGTTCCCAGTTCGTCATAATAGGTATCCAGGGATTCTTTTGTCATATCGAAAACTTTTCTTACAAGAGAAAATCCGTTGCTGTGTACGCCTGTGGATGCCATACCGATCAGTACATCTCCGTCTTTCAGGTTTTCGCCGGTGATCATCTCTTTTCTGTCGCAGACACCAACGGCAAATCCTGCCAGATCGTATTCCTCTTCCGGCATCAGACCTGGATGTTCTGCAGTCTCGCCACCGATCAGGGCTGCATCGGACTGTACGCATCCTTCTGCCACACCGCTTACGATCTGTGCGATCTTCTCCGGATAGTTCTTACCGCAGGCAATGTAATCCAGGAAGAATAATGGTTCTCCGCCTGCACAGGCAATATCATTCACACACATGGCAACCGCATCGATTCCAATGGTATCGTGTTTGTCCATGATCATCGCCAGTTTTACTTTGGTTCCGCATCCGTCTGTTCCGGACAGCAGTACCGGATCTTCCATCTCTTTGATCTTTTTCAGAGAAAATGCACCGGAAAATCCGCCAAGTCCGCCAAGAACTTCTTCTCTCATGGTTCTTTTTACATGTTCCTTCATCAGTTCTACGGATTTGTAACCTGCTTCAATATCTACTCCAGCTTTCTTGTAATCCATCTTGATCCTCCATCTGCTCTGCGGCACTTTTATTTTGTATAGTTCTTATATCCTACTTCTTTTAATTTTGCGTCTTTTGCTTCTACTTCTTCTTTCATTTCCTGTGTATATGCTTTCAGGCGGGAGAGCAGCGCATCATCAGATGTTGCAAGAATCTTCGCTGCGAGAATCGCTGCATTGGCTCCTCCGTTGATTGCCACGGTTGCCACCGGGATACCGGTCGGCATCTGTACGATCGAGTACAGGGAATCTCTGCCTCCCAGAGAAGTGGTGTGCATCGGGATACCGATAACCGGCATCGGGAAAATAGCAGCACACATACCCGGCAGATGGGCAGCCATACCGGCGCCTGCAATGATTACTTTAAATCCTTTCTCCTCTGCGCTCTTCGCATACTCAAAGAATACATCTGGTTCTCTGTGTGCAGAAATAATCGTCATCTCGTAATCTACGCCTAATTTTTCCAACATTGCTGCGGCTTTGCTCATCACCGGCATGTCAGAATCACTTCCCATAACAATTCCTACTTTAGCCATTGCTTGTCTCCTTTGCTCATAAATACTTATTAGTTTCTCTTATAAGTAGTTTTAATTAATTCATCTCTACTTATTAGTAATAATACTAAGTCTGTCACTTCTTGTCAATATAAATCATGAAAATTGCCAGGAACAGTCAAAAAAAGAGAACCTCTCAACCGGCTGTTCTCTTTTCTTCTCTGTTATCCGATCAGTTGTTCCAGATATTCTTTTCCTGCCAAAATATCTTTTTTCTGTTCTTCTCCTGAGATTTCTCTCTCGATGGTAATATCTCCGTCATATCCCACTTCTTTTAACCGTTCTATAAAGACCGGATAATTGACCTTTCCCTGCCCGATCGGCACTTCTTCTCCAAGGAAATGACCGTCCGTCGGGTATTTTCCGTCTTTTCCGTGGACGCCGCGCACATATTCCCCGAAGACCTCCAGCGCATCCACCGGGTTGGCTTTTCCGTACATTAAAAGATTCGCCGGATCCAGATTCACTCCCACGCATCCTTCGCCCACATCTTTTTCTATATCCTGCAGCGCCCGTTTCAATGTGACCGGAGTCTCCTGTCCGGTCTCGAACAGGAAGACCTGTCCGTTCTTTTTACACCGTTCTGCCACTTCCTTACAGGCATTCAGTGTTCCCTGATAGTTCGTATCATATGGATTTTCCGGCATATACCCTACATGGGTGACAAAATCGGTAACACCGAGTTTTTTTGCAAAATCAGAGCCTTCCAGAAGCATCCTTACCCGTTCTGCCCGGTAATCTGCCGGGACCAGACCCAGGGTCAGCTGACCATCATAAAAATCCCAGACTTTTCGGCCACCCCAGCCACACCAGAATGCACTGATGGTAATCCCGTGTTTTTCAGCTGCCGCCAGAATCGCTTCTGCTGCCTTCTCATCGTTGATAATCTTCCGCTCCCAGCATACCAGCTGACAGCTCTCCATGCCCATCGCACGGACTTCCGCAAATTTTTCGTTAATGTCTGTGTCCGCTTCCATACGGACGATCACTCCTACCCGCATATGTTCCCTCCTGCATGTTCTCAGATATACATTTCTTTTTTCTCACGAAGATACAGCTTTGCAGCTTCCCACTCTTCCAGTGCCTGTTCTACGGATTTTACGCCTTCCTGAAGCGGTGCGAGGGTGATTTCTTTGCCATCCCGCAGACATTCCAGAAAATATTTGATTTCTGTATAATATGGTCCGAGATTCGTGATGTTGATACCGGTATTCGTCTGCCCCTCATACTCCGGATGCAACTCGGGAACGATCTCTGTTCCATCAGCTTTGTATACCGCAAGCCCCGGCTGCCCTGCCTGATTAAAGTAAACAGTTCCATTTTCAAAATACGCCCGGAATCCTGCCTGGAATTTCGGTATCGGAGACACATCCCACACCCCTTCTGCCGTAGCAAATATATCACCGAACTCATAGGTGGTGATTACCTGATTGATCATACCGGAATCAAATGTCGTTGCCCGTACTTCAAAATCATCCGGCTCACCCAGCATGTATCTCAAAAAATCCAGGTCATGGATATGAAGATCCAGCACAACGGAACCACTCTTTTTCTCATCATGGAACCATCCCTCAAATCCCCAGCGGACATTGCCGCTCACACGTTGCATCACGATCGATTTAAGCTTTCCGAGTGTCTTGTTATCGTACACTTCTTTCAGATAGCGGTATTCGTCAAAGGCACGGACCACCTGTCCTACCATGACTTTCACTCCTGTTTCTTTCTGTGTCTCCAAAAGCAGTTCTCCTTCTTCTCTGGTCAGGCAGACCGGTTTTTCTACCAGAACATTCATGCCCTTTTTCATAGCTGCTACGGCATGCTCTGTATGCAGGTAGCTTGGAAGGCAGATATGTACTGCATCCAGATTTTCACGTTCGATCAGCTCCATTCCATATGTATATGTCCGCGCTTCGGGAAATTCTGCTGCTGCTTTCTGTAAAAATTCTTCCCGGCAGTCTGCCAGTGCGACCACTTCCACATCCATCTGAGAAGACAGAACTTTTAAGGACAGATAATGGGTAGTTCCCATTCCGCCACATCCAATGACTCCTACTTTCATCTTTTGATACCTCCTCTTGCTGTTTCCTGTGTATTTATGTATTATTTTGTGTTTTTTGCTTTTCTTTTTTCTCTTCTACATTAGCATTGCCTGTAATTTCTGTCAATTTTTATTTTTACCTGCTCAAATTTCAAAAGCGACCGGAAATCAACTCAGAACTTTTCAAGGTTCTCTCTGATTTCCGGTCGCTTTTTTATCCTCTGTGTACTTTTTTATTTTTCCAGTGCGTCCAGCTCTTTATTCAATTCTTCTGTTCCCGCAAGAACAAATCTTCCGTCCTGAATCAGCGGAATCTCTCTTCCATCCGCTGTCTCAACCAGGATGGCTCCCAGTTCATCATACGGAATCGTGATATCGGTGTGACAGCCCAAATATGCTTTGCTCACATCTTCTTTTCTCAGAATTGAAACTTCATTATCTCTTGCTATGATTTCTTTTCCATCCGGATTATATACTTTCGTATCTTCCGCCCAGCTGTAACAGGTATCCCCCACCGCAAAGTGCGGTCCCGTCTTTTCTGCAATCAAAATCGGAAGTTTCGCCTCGATACCATATTCTCTCGCCACCCGGTATGCCGTTGTATTGGTTCCGATCGCAAACTCACCCATCGGAAGTGTCGGGTGATGATAGAGAATATTTTCCCGGATATATTTTTTATTTTCCTCTTCGGAATCAAAATTGGTGCAGCTATACTCTGTAATCTTTCCATCTGTAAAAACCAGTTCCAGATTCTGATACTGCAGCTCATTGAGATAAACTTTTGTTACATGCAGTTTTCCGTTTGTTCCCATCAGTTTCGGGGAGGTAAAGACTTCTCCCACCGGGATATTGACATCTGCCACGCAGTTTTCAAAATTTGTCTGTTTTTCCGGATCTTCCAGCTTGTGTAGCTGTACACGCAGATCTGTCCGGTTTTCACCTTTTCCCAGAATATGCACACTCGTTCCGAGATCCAGTGCATCGATCAGCTTTTGCTGAATCTGCTGATACAGATTATAGTCCAACGTATTGATTTTTACCGTCTCACGAAAGATTTCTTCAAACTGATCTCCGATCGCCGGTACCGGATAGGCGATGATCGTGAAACTTCTCTCCTCGCCTTTGATATAGCGGTTCGTAATCTGACCAATCTCATTTTGCATATGCACTTTTAACTTCTGCTGCTTTTCCGTAAGCTTCATCGCATATTCACAGGTCTCCGGTACAAATGGCCGTTCTCCGAAGATTTCCACAACGGCAGGTCCGGCATGCACACCCGCCAGTTCCTTATAAGTTTCATATGCCCCGCGGGTTGCCCGCAGCTTCCGGCTGACAAAATCATCATCCAGATACAGTGCAATATCGTTACGATGGTCATAGTCAAACTGCGGATTCGGAATCGCTCCGTAATAGCCGATCCGGTGCAGTCCCTTATTTACCATGTGCACAGCACTCCGGTAGATCACCGGCTGTAATCCCATCTGCTCAAACTGCGTAATCGCAGCACGGATCATCCGCTCAAATCCCAGCACATACCGAATATTCACGGTTTTCTTTCTGGACAGATCTTTGCCGGTAGCGATAAAGCCTATCCGATAGCCTTCCGTATAGGTGCGCGCCATCGCAGTAATTTCTTCTTCCGGCAATGTATTTAAAAAGGCGGCGGTCTTTTCTTCCTCTTCGGTCACATATTCGCCGAACTGATACAGATAACGCAGATCCGTCAGATCTGCATCTTTTATGATCTTTACTGCAAAATCCAGAGCCGGATCCACCGCCTGGCGTATCCGTTCTTCCACCATTTCCTGACAGTAATCGTTCACATACCAGTATAAGATTTTCCTCACATTTTCCCTGGTCGGTACTTCTCCGTCCTCAAACTCACTATACACCTGTAAAAACAGTTCCAATCCTACCAGAAAATCCCATTCTTTCTGTTCCCAGGCATACACGATCATACCTTGAAGTTCCGTATACAGGAAGCTTAACAGTACACCCAGATCTTCTCCCAGTATCTTTGCCGCATAATCCGGACTTGAATAAGAGGTCGGATAATTTTCCGGCAGAATATCCTGATAATACCCGATATTTTCCAGGCGCAGTTCTTCCAGTGAAAGTTTTTTCATCTCTCCGGTTTCTACCCGGTTCCGCAGGCAGATCATCTCTTCCAGAAATCCGGCTGTCTTTGTAAAAAAATCCAGATAGGGCTCAGCCACTGTCTTTTCCTCCCGAATCTCCCGGATCCGTTCCACTGCCAGATCATATCTTTCTTTTGCTAATTCATCCACAGACATTCCCTCTACATTTCTTTTACTTTTCTCGTTTTATAATCCAATGAGAATCAATGCCAGCCATCCAACAGAAATCACTCCGTTCGCCATCGCTCCCATCACACTGAACCGATAGTTTTTCCCTTTTTCTTTAAAGCTCTTCATTCCGATCAAAAAGCCGCTGACTGAAAAAAGTACCGCCATCAGACCAAGCGCTCCGATCCAGCTTTCCGCTTTCCCTTCCCAGAAAAACGAGAGGCACGCAGATACCAGAAACAGTATCAGGGAGCAGCCGGCAAACACCAATGAAGAAAAACCACCTTCTGTCTCTTCTTTTCTGGTAAATGTGTATTTAAATTTTCTTCTCATAAATCATTCTCCTTATCCCATTACAGATCCAAAAGGACAGATATCCAAACAATACCCCCAGTGTATTTAAGATCAGATCATCCACATCAAAACATCCCACCTTAAAAATAAGCTGAATGGACTCCACCAGAAGACTTAATCCGAATCCTGACATAGTTACCAGAACACCATTCCGTAATCGTCTGCTCAGAATCGGAAGAAAGAACCCAAACGGAAGGAAGCCGATCACATTGCCTGCCAGATTCAGAAATGACACCCAGAATCCTACCCGGTGGCGATAGATCCAGAACCTTTTGATTTCCTGAAATGGTGTCAGATTGTATCGATACATCCGCTGATCAAAACTTGTCCTTCCATATTCTTCCGAGAGAAACAGAAAGTAGATCAGCAATCCTATATAAATCACAAACAGAATCCAGCTTATGACCCGGATTCTGTTTTTTGTTTCATCTTTCACTTCTTTTTTTACCCCTTGATCCCCGTACTCTGGCTGCCTTCTTTCTAAAAAGTAATCTGATATTTCTGTTTCAGAAGTTTTGCTCCTGTTACGATCATCAGCACACCGGAGACAATTCCTGTCACCAGTACCACGATGCCAAGTGCAAGGCTGGCACCGCCGCTGTGGGAAATTGTTCGGTAAATTTTTTCATTACTCATATCTTTTACCTCTTTCCCTTCTATTTTGCACCGTACTGTTCATAATATGCATCGATGGCCGCTTTTAATGTATCGTCGATCACTACTTTTCCGTTACATTCTTTGTTATACAGGCATTCTACCACATCAGCCATGGATACGATCGCTGCTGTGTCAAATCCGTACAGATCTTTAATTTCATCCAGTGCACATTTTTTTCCACCTTTTCCTACTTCCATACGATTCAGGGATACCATCAGACCAACGATTGTTACATCTGCTGCATTTCTTACTTTTGGCACAGTCTCCTCCATGGATTTTCCGGAAGTTGTAACATCCTCGATCATGATGACTCTGTCACCGTCTTTTAATTTACTTCCCAGAAAGCTTCCTTTATCTGCACCGTGGTCTTTTTCTTCTTTTCTGTCGGAACAGTAACGTACTTCTTTTCCATACAGTTCACTGTAAGCAATAGCAGTTACAACACCAAGCGGAATTCCTTTGTAGGCCGGTCCGAATAATACGTCAAAATCGTCTCCGTAGATATCATGAATCGCTTTTGCATAATATTCACCCAGTCTTTTCAGCTGCGATCCTGTCACATACGCACCTGCATTCATAAAAAACGGAGATTTTCTTCCGCTTTTCAGAGTAAAGTCTCCAAATTTTAATACATCACTCTCTACCATAAATTTAATAAAATCCTGCTTATACTGTTCCATGCTCTGTCATCCTCCTGTTTTACGGCTTGCGCCCGAATTTTTCCATATTTAGTATAAGTATACTACGTTACGCACTTTTTTTCAACTGTTGCATAAATTCCGGTCTCGCGAAAACTGAGCGGATTGCAAATATTTTTGAGGATTGTGAGAGTAAGAAGTACGACTTAATCCAATACACCGCAAAAAGGCACCAGAAGAAATATTTTTCTTCCGGTGCCTTTACCTGTTCTTATTATAGCAAAAGCCTTTGTTACTTTCTAGTGATAAATTAATAAATCTCCATTTTCACCTATCGAACAATGCCTACCATATCTTTTACTGATGTGAATCCGTTTTTCTTCATATAGTCTTCGATTCCGTCGATCACTTCCATCGTCACTGCAGGATTGTGGAAGTTGGCCGTTCCCACGGATACGGCGCTTGCTCCGGCAAGGATGAATTCGATTGCATCTTCTGCACAGGAGATACCACCCATACCGATGATCGGGATGTTGACTGCCTGTGCCACCTGATAGACCATGCGGACAGCAATCGGTTTTACGATCGGACCGGATACACCACCGGTTTTATTTGCCAGGGCAAAGGTCTTTCTGTTAATATCAATCTTCATACCGGTCAGTGTGTTGATCAGTGATACCGCATCTGCACCACCGGCTTCCGCTGCCTTTGCGATTTCTGTGATATCTGTCACATTCGGTGTCAGTTTCATGATCACCGGCTGTTTTGCAATTTTTTTGATCTGCCCGGTCAGTTCTTCCACATGGTGTGCATCCTGACCGAAAGCCAGAAATCCCGCATTTACATTTGGACAGGAAATATTGATCTCCATCATATCAATTGGTTCGTCTGCCAGCCTTTCTACTACTGCCAGATATTCTTCCGGTGCATGGCCACATACATTGACAATGATTTTTGTATCATACTTTTTCAGAAACGGGATATCTCGCTTACAGAACAGATCGATTCCCGGGTTCTGCAGACCGATCGCATTCATCATACCGCCGTAGACTTCTGCCACACGGGGTGTAGGATTGCCGCTCCAAGGAACATTTGCCACACCTTTGGTGGTCACTGCACCCAGGCGGTTCAGATCCACATATTCTGAAAATTCTTCTCCGGATCCAAAAGTTCCGGATGCAACAGTTACCGGATTTTGCCATTCTACGCCGGCAATATTTACACTCATATCCATCAGATTTCCACCTCCGTAGAAAGAAAGACCGGTCCGTCTTTACAGATTCTCTTGTTGTTCACGTTGCTGTGTGCATCTTTTTCTTTTGACTTGCAGACACATGCCAGACAGGCACCGATACCGCATGCCATACGCTCTTCCAGTGAAATATAACATTCGATGTTATTTGCCTCGGCATACTGTTTGATCGCCCGAAGCATCGGTGTCGGACCACAGGCATAGATGATATCCGCTTCCAATTTCTGTTCCCGGATCGCATCCATTACATTTCCTTTTGTTCCCACACTGCCATCTTCTGTGGAAATATACAGTTCTCCGGCTGCTTCGAATTCTTCTTTTAAGAACGTCTGCGCGTTACGGTATCCCACAACGATCTGTTTTTTCTCACACTGCATCTGTTTTGCCAGTTCCAGGATCGGCGGTACTCCGATACCTCCGCCCATCAGAAAAGCTCGTTTTCCTTCTGCTTTTTCTACTGGGAAGCCATTTCCCAGCGGTCCGATCACCGGGATCGTATCTCCGGCTTTCAGTCTGGAAAACTCTTCGGTTCCGGTCTTCGCTCCCGTGACACGATACACCAGACGAAGTCGGCTGTTTTCCCGGTCGATCTCACATAGACTGATCGGACGCGGAAGTAGTTTGCTTCCATCCTTACTATACAACGATACGAACTGTCCCGGTTTTGCTTCTTTCCCAATGTTTTTCGTCTGGATCCACATGCTGAAGATTCCGTCACCAATTTCTTTCTGACGGATCACAGTACAGATTTCTTTCTTTTTCATGTTCGATACTCCTGTCTTTTCCAGTTTATTTTGCCGCCTGCAGTGCACCGTCGATATCTGCGATCATATCTTTTACCGCCTGACGAGATGCCTCTGCAAAGTTCTGAGATCCAAACTGTGCATATGCTTCCTGTTTGTATGCTGCGATGATACCTCTGGAAGAGTTGATGATCGCACCCAGTCCGTCTTCATTAAAGAAATGTACCAGATCTTTTCCTCTTCCGCCCTGTGCGCCGTAGCCAGGTACCAGAATAAAAGTCTTCGGCATCAGTTTTCTTAATACTTTTCCCTGTTCCGGATAAGTTGCTCCTACGACCGCGCCGATATAACTATAAGAATCTCCCATATGTTCTTTGCCCCATGCGTCTACCTGTTCTCCTACCCACTCATACAGCGGACGACCGTCGATCAGACGATCCTGGAATTCTCCACTGGACGGATTGGATGTTTTTACCAGGATAAACAGACCTTTGTTTTCTTCTTTGCAGACCTTGATGAACGGTTTGATGCCGTCAGAACCGAGATACGGATTGACCGTAGCGAAATCCTCATCAAATCCTGCGAACTGCTGGGAACCTACTTTTACTTTTCCCAGATGCCCTACCGCGTAGGCCTCGGAAGTAGAACCGATATCTCCACGTTTTACATCACCGATAACTACCAGTCCTTTTTCATGGCAGTAATCCACGGTCTTTTTAAACGCTTTCACACCTTCGATACCAAACTGCTCATACATGGCAACCTGTGGTTTTACCGCCGGGATCAGATCATAGGTAGCATCCACAATCTCTTTGTTGAACTGCCAGATGGCTTCTGCTGCTCCTTCGAGTGTCTCACCATACTCTGCAAATGCACGTTTCTGGATATGTTCCGGTACATAATTTAACATCGGATCAAGACCTACTACGATCGGTGCATGTGTTTTCTGGATTTTTTCAATCAATTTGTTAATCATCTGTTTTTCTCCTCGCCTTTTGCTTTCTGTATGTTGCCTTTTCTTGTTTTATTTATCTTCGTACACGACTCTTCCACCACAGATCGTCACTTTAACTTTACCGTTTACTTTTTTACCCTGGAACGGTGTGTTCTTACCCTTCGATACAAAATCTTTCACATCGATCACATAAGATTCTTTCGGGTCGATCACAACCACATCCGCATCTTTTCCTGGTTTCAGGGAACCTTTGTTTGTAAGATGCAGGATCTGCGCCGGATTGTAACTCATTTTTTCTGCCATCTGCATCGGTGTGATCCATCCTTTGTCCACCAGTTCAGTGATAGTCAGCGATACACTGGTTTCCAGTCCCACGATGCCGAATGGTGCGCTCTTCATAGAAACACCCTTTTCCACCATCGTATGTGGTGCATGGTCGGTGCTGATCACATCAAAGACATCATTTTTCAGTCCTTCCAGAAGTGCCTGCCGATCTTCTTTTGTGCGCAGTGGCGGATTCATCTTATAATTAGTATCACCTTCCACGATATCATCCGAAGTCAGTGTAAAATGATGGGGGCATACTTCACCGGTTACAGAGATTCCTTCTTCTTTTGCCAGACGCAGCATCACTTCACTGTCTTTTGTGGAACAATGACAAAGATGCAGGTGGCATCCGGTATCTTTTGCGATCAAAATATCTCTTGCTACAATAGTATCCTCCACTGCGTTACAAATTCCAGGCAGACCAAACTTCTCGGAATTGGTATCTTCGTTCATACAGCCTCCGTTTACCATATGAATATCTTCACAATGTGCCAGTACCGGAATATTCATGCGTGCTGCAATCTGCATCGCTTCTTTATAAATCTGAGCATTCATAACAGATTTTCCATCCTCACTGATCGCCGGCGCGCCCGCCTGAACCATCCCTTCAATATCAGAAAGCTCCTCGCCTTTCATCCCCTGAGTGATAGCTCCTGCCTGCAGGACATTGACCAGATTACACTGCATTGCTTTATTTTTTACATAAGAAAGCCGTTCCGGATTATCAATGACCGGTTTTGTGTTTGGCATGGCAACCAGCGTGGTAACACCACCCCTTGCCGCAGCCTTCGATCCGGTAAATACATCCTCTTTATGTGTCAGCCCCGGATCACGCAGATGTACATGCATATCGATCAGCCCTGGCATGACGTAGCAGCCTCTGGCATCAATCACCCTGTCCGCTTTATCCTTGATGTTTTCTTTTACTTCCTGGATCTTATCATCTTCCAGCAGTACATCTGCAACCTGATCCAGCTTTGTATCCGGATCGATCACATGACCATTTTTTATCAGGATTTTCATATTGCATCCTTTCCTGAAGCTTCTGCATCTTTTGCATATCTTCACACTTTTTTTCGTTCCCTCTCTCTGTAAGGAACCCTGGTTTCCATCTACTATCATACACGAAAACTGTACTGAAATAAAGCCTTTTTCTGCTTGACTTTTACAAATATTCCAACTATAATGAGCATTGTAGAAGGAAATTGGATATATCTAATATTACCCATCGGGCTGAACGGGATTATTATTTATTTTATCAATGCTAATCTCCAGAGCCGGGTGGATTTTTTTATCTCTGGAATTATTCTTCTGCATTATATTTTCTATTTATTTTATTTTATGGAGGTAATATCATGAACAAGGGAACTGTAAAATGGTTCAATGCTGAAAAAGGCTATGGTTTCATCACAGGAGAAGACGGAGCAGATGTATTCGTTCATTTCTCTGCAATCCAGGGAGAAGGCTTCAAATCCTTAGATGAAGGACAGGCTGTAACTTATGATTTAACCGAAGGCGCTCGCGGAATGCAGGCAGCTAACGTTGTAAAATTATAATTTTTAAGAACAACAGAAAACCGGCAGACTTTTGATAGTCTGTCGGTTTTTTGTTGCTCCTTTTTATTAAAACTCATTTCACCTGTCTGTTTCTGCGCTCTGGCCAGCACATCGTTTCCCCACTTTTATATAAAAACAGCGAATATGCCGAGAGGTATTTTACTTTACAGAGCAGCAGCTTACTGTAAAATCAAAATTGGTCCACTGGATGATTATTGATATGTAACGCAACAAAAAACAGACCCTTACGGATCTGTTTTTTATTGCTTGAATTAAGCTTCCTGAGAAACGATTTCTCTCTTGTTGTAGGAACCACAAGCTTTGCATACTCTGTGAGGCATCATCAGCGCACCACATTTGCTGCATTTTACCAGGTTCGGAGCAGCCATTTTCCAGTTTGCTCTTCTTTTATCTCTTCTGGCTTTAGATGATTTATTCTTTGGACAGATGGACATCAGTTACACCTCCTTAAAATTCTTAAATATATCACTGATAACAGCCATTCTGGGATCTAAATCTGCCGTATCGCAATCACAGGATCCCTGATTCAGATTTGCTCCACAACGGCTACAGATTCCTTTACAGTCCTCTTTGCAGAGTACCCGCATTGGCCAATTGATTAGTACTTCATTATGCAGCAGCTTATCGGTATCCAGCTCTTTGTTCTGGATAAAACTGCTTTCATCCAATGCCTCAATCCGTTCTTCCTCGGACAGCTTCATATCAATCTCCTCATCGTAATCGACCGGACACGATACCAACACCGGCTCCAGACATCTGGAACATGGAATCCATACAGCAACCTGACCTCTTGCACAGATATTCAGAATCTGATTCTCCTTGTGCTTGATTGTCAACAGCACCGGCTCCTTCTCTCCATAAGAAAACTCACCCAGTTCACAGGAAAAAGTATCTCCTGACGGCAATATTTCCACCTGTTGTTGCTTTCCTTCATGAGTCAGTAATTTGGATAAATCAATCAGCATAATTCACTCCTAACCACACTTCTCCAATTATACAGAAGCATTTTCTTTTTGTCAACTGTTTTTTTCCTGACAACCTGCAATATTTCTGAAATATTCTTTTAATATTTACAGATTATCCTTTCTTTCAGTGGGAAGAAAATCCCCTTCGGCTTACAGTCAAAAGGGGACTTTCTTCTATTATATACTATTTTATATACTATTTTATATACTATTTCATATACTCTCTGATCTTATACCAGAGCTACTGTTTCACGGCAGATAGCCAGCTCTTCATTCGTCGGAATTACTGCAACTTTTACTTTTGAATCAGAAGTAGAAATTACAATTTCTTCTCCTCTGTGTCCGTTAGCATCTTTGTCCAAAGTAACTCCCAGATAACCCAGATAGCTTACTACTTTTTCGCGTACCGGAATTGCATTCTCACCGATACCTGCGGTAAATACGATTGCATCTACTCCGTTCATAGCTGCTACATAGCCACCAACGAATTTTGCGATGCCGTATGCCAGAACGTCAATTGCATTTGCTGCATCCTGGTTTCCGCCTTCTGCTGCTTCGTTCAGGTCACGGAAGTCACTTGACAGACCGCCGGACAGACCGAACAGACCGGATTTTTTGTTCAGTACATTCATCATACCGGAGATATCCAGGTTTTCTTTCTTTGCGATGAATTCCATGATAGCCGGATCGATGTTACCGGAACGGGTTCCCATAACAACGCCTTCCAGTGGAGTCAGACCCATGGTTGTATCTACACATTTACCGTTTACTACGGCACTGATAGAAGATCCGTTACCCAGGTGGCAAACGATTACTTTTGAGTTTTCCGGATTCAGTCCCAGGAATTCTACCGCACGTTTGGATACGAAGCTGTGGCTTGTACCGTGGAAACCGTATCTTCTTACTTTGTAGTTTTTATAGTATTCCAGTGGCAGACCATACAGATATGCTTTTGCAGGCATGGTCTGATGGAAAGCGGTATCAAATACTGCTACCTGCGGTACACCTGGCATCAGTTCGCCGCATACACGGATACCGATCAGGTTTGCCGGGTTGTGCAGAGGTGCCAGATCGTTGCACTCTTCTACGGCCTGGATTACTTCGTCTGTGATAACTACGGAAGACGCAAATTTTTCTCCGCCGTGTACGACACGGTGTCCGATTGCATTTACTTCTTTCAGGCTTGCGATTGCACCTGTTTTTTCATTGGTCAGGGCATCCAGAACCATCTGGATCGCTTCTTTATGTGTCGGCATGGAAGCTTCTGTGATTTCTTTGTCGCATCCTGCTTTCTGGTATACCAGTCTTCCGTCAATTCCGATTCTCTCACAGAGACCTTTTGCCAGAACTTCTTCTGTATCGGAGTTGATCAGCTGATATTTCAGAGATGAACTTCCGCAGTTGATTACTAATACGTTCATGTTTTCTTCCTCCAATTAAACATACTTTTATGTATCTGTTTTATTCCGCCTGGCACTGTACTGCTGTGATTGCAACAACACCAACGATATCTTCTGCTGAGCATCCACGGGACAGGTCGTTTACAGGTTTTGCGATACCCTGTGTTACAGGTCCGTATGCTTCTGCTTTTGCCAGTCTCTGTACCAGTTTGTATCCGATGTTTCCTGCATCCAGGTCAGGGAAGATCAGAGTATTTGCTTTTCCTGCTACTTCACTTCCCGGAGCTTTGGAAGCACCAACGCTCGGTACGATAGCCGCATCCAGCTGGAATTCTCCATCCAGTTTCAGGTCCGGATTCTGTTCTTTTGCGATTCTTGTAGCTTCTACAACTTTATCTACATCGGCATGTTTTGCACTGCCTTTTGTAGAATGAGACAGCATAGCTACTACAGGTTCTTCTTCAACCAACAGTTTGAAGGATTCTGCGGAGGAAGCTGCGATAGCTGCCAGTTCTTCCGGATTCGGATTCTGGTTCAGTCCGGAATCTGCAAATACGAAAGTACCGTTTGCGCCATATTCGCAATCCGGAACTACCATCAGGAAGAATGCGGATACCAGTTTTGTTCCCGGTTTTGTTTTCAGAATCTGCAGACACGGTCTCAGTGTATCTGCTGTAGAGTGGCATGCACCGGATACCATTCCGTCTGCATCACCCATTTTAACCATCATAACACCGTAGTACAGATACTGGTTTAACAGAATCTCTTTTGCCTGTTCCGGTGTCATACCTTTTTTGCTTCTCAGTTCTACCAGTTTGTCAATATATCCCTGGGTTTTTTCGGATGTAGCAGGATCTACGATCTTTGCACCGGAAATATCCAGTCCTTCACTGCCTTTTTTGATTGCTTCCTCGCTACCAACCAGAACAACATCTGCGATTCCTTCTTTCAGGATCTGTGCAGTTGCTTCATATGTTCTTCTGTCTTCGGTTTCCGGAAGTACAATTACCTTCTTATCAGCTTTTGCTCTTGCTTTGATTGTGTCAATAAATCCCATGATTTCATGACTCCTTTCCTATTTTGCTCACTACATAAAATTATACTCTTTTTCCTTTACAGTGACAAGGTTAGTTAATTTTTTAACATATCTTCGCTATTTCTCCGGAAAGCCTTGTTTTTCTACATCTTCCCTGTTAGAATGAGAAAATAATTTATGTATTTTTTGAGGTGCAACCATGAAAATTGCCGGAATCATTGCGGAATATAATCCGTTTCACACTGGACATGCTTATCATATACAAAAAACAAGAGAACTTACAGGAGCCGATTATATCATTGTTGTCCTGAGCGGAGATTTTGTACAGCGGGGAGCACCTGCCCTGTATTCCAAGCATCTGCGCACCCGGATGGCACTTCTCGGTGGTGCGGATCTTGTCTTCGAGCTGCCGTCAACCCATGCCTGCGAGAGTGCAGAATTCTTTGCACAGAATGCCGTCGGACTTCTTGACGGACTCGGTTGTGTGGACGTTCTTTCTTTTGGAAGCGAAAGCGGAACGATTGAACCGTTTTTGAAACTCGGGTCTTTTCTCTCCGCTGAGACACCGGAATACCAGAATCTTATAAAAAAATATCTAAAAAAAGGAGAATCCTTTCCAAAAGCGCGCAGTCTCACTCTCCAGGAACTACTTTCAGACACCGATGCCGATACCGGAACCTTTTTGCAGACACCGAATAATATTCTCGGTGTGGAATACTGTAAAGCACTCTGTCGGCAGAACAGTACGATTCGGCCGCTTACGGTAAAACGTGAAGGAAATGCCTATCACGACAACTCATTGAATGGACAGTTTCCCTCTGCATCTGCCATCCGTGCCCTGTGGAAATCTGCGGACTGTAAGATGTCAGACGCTGCTGTGTCTTCCTGTTTTCCGCCCGCCATATCTGCGCTTCTTTCGCAGACTTTTTCCTGCCCACAGTTTCTGGATGAGGAAGATTTTTCTCCTTATCTTCGCTGGCTTCTGTTTTCTTCTGACAAGGCTCAGCTTGCAGCTTATCAGGATGTTACACCGGCCTTTGTACAGCGTCTCTTTCACACCAGAGGTTCTTATGAAAGCTGGGGACAGTATGCAGCACTCTTAAAAACGCGGGAACTCACCTACAGCCGGATCTGTCGTATGCTGATGCACTGTCTGCTGCAGATTTCCCATGTCCCTGCACTTTCCTACGCAAGGCTTCTCGGTTTTCGCCGTCAAGCAGCACCGGTTCTTTCTGAGCTCAAAAAACACAGTTCCATTCCGGTCATTACAAAAGCAGCAGATGCATCTTCCCTGTTGTCCGACGAAACCGCAGCTGTTTTTTCAAAAAATGTGGAGATTTCAAATCTTTACGAGACTGTCTGGTGTGAAAAATATCGCACCACATTTGTGCATGAATACCGAAAACCTCTCGTAATTCTTCCCTGATAACGATATCTTTTTTCTGCAGATAACTGTTTTTCCTGTTATCTGCAGTTTTTTACTGTTTACTGCTTTTCTCTTCCGATATTTTAAGATGATTGACTTCTACATCATCGTGAGAGTATTCGTCGAAGAATACTTTCCTGTTTTCAAAAGTTGCGCTTCCGTCTTCTATCGTCAGATCTGCTGTCACTTCCGATCTGATCTTTTGAACTCCATTCACGGTATCTGTCGGAGTATTGACCACAGTCACATTGGCATCCTCCGAGATAACACCTGTCAGAATATACCGTGCCGTCAGAGGAAGTTCTTCTATCTGGTAAATTCCTGCAGGAATTCCGGTGATCTCGGATTTTCCGATGATATATTCCTGTTGTTTTTCCATTTCTTTTGTGAATGATATCACACTTTGATACCAGTGTTCTTCCCCATTCAGATCTTTCCCTGAAATTTTGAAAAAGAACGTGGGATTACCGTGTGCCCATACCAGCTCATCTGTCCGAATTTTTTTATAGATCGTAAATTTTCGTTCCGGATAGTTCCAAGCTTCAAGTTCCAGTGTCGTCGTTCCAGGTTCCGTTACGGTAATTTCCTGCTGCCAGATTCCACAGTAATGCTGTGGCGACTTTGTCTCCCGGATCAGGAACTTTCCCTGATTCGCTTTATCTGCAATCACTTCTTTTCCTGTCTCATACTGTTGTTTCTGACTGTTATAAGATAATGTCTGAAGTGCCTGATCACTGTACTTTTCCTCCTCTTGTATCCACGGATAAATCTGGAATTGTGCTCCTGTAAGTAATTTTCTGGATTTGATATCATATTTTTTTACATATACATTTGCCTTCGGTTCTTTTTTCTCATCATAAAAGATACACGGCTGTTCCACACGGTCAGAATAAAAACCATTCTCATTCATACGTATTTCACGACCTCCATACTGGCGGTAGTTTTCTTCATCCAGACTGTTTGCCAGCTGGTATGTCTTTTTATAGTTTTCCGGCGCACGCTCTTCTTTGATCAGAAACCAGCCATCTTTTGTCTGTGTATAAGAAATGTTTTTTATCTGGTAACTTCCATCCTGCATATCCTGGAAATTGCCGATCTTTTTGCTGTATCCATTTCCGTCATATGCCCACAACGAAAACAGTGCACCTTTTAAAGTTCTCTGTGTCTCCTGATCCTTTTTGTAGATTGTCAGATTCCTTGTCACTTTTTCAATATTCAAATCGGCTCTTGCCTGTTTTCTTGTCGTACCTCCGGAAGCATCCCAGGTCAGCAAGCAGATACTCTGGAAATTTGAAGCTGAATTGCTTTTATAGATTCCTCCACCCCAGTATCTTGGCAGGGAAGCTGTCACCGTGATCGGTATCTGCATGCCTGTCAGCTGCCATTTTCTGTACTGTGCCTGTGGAATCGCTGCCCGAAAATCTGCGTATGTCTGATTACCGTTTTTTTCAATCTGAACGCCCTGTGGAGCACTGATCTCATAACCTGTCAACTGTTCGCGAAAATCATATCCATAATAGGACTGAAAGTTTCCATGAAAGTTCCCTCCTGAAAGGTACCTTCCATTTTGCAGGCTCCAGCTGTTATTATAACCATTCAGAGAAAACGTACAGCTTTCCATATCCAGCCATCCGTCAGCACTAAACCCACCATAATTACTTGTTTCATTGGCTGCTGCCACAATTTTACTGATCCGGTCATAGGCGAGATTTTTTTCTGCTGTTGTGGCATTACTTTTGTCCATCCCGTTTCTCGCCGCTGCAAGGGTAAATTCTCCATTCAGAATGTGTACAGCTACCTGCGTTACAAAGTAGTCCATCTGCCAGTCACCGGTAGAATATGGCTCATAACGGCATGGATATCCATAATACAGCGCACCGTAATACAGTGCATAGGCAACTTTTCGGTTACTCCAGCCTTTAAACTGCATCTTAAGTCCTCCGATTGGGCAGTCCTTTTGATATTCCACACAATAGACATATCTCCATTTTCCACCCCCGTCAACGTTCTTATCATCCCCGACAATATATTTCATTCCCATGCCAAGGTTCGGGCAGGATGCAGAACCTTTTCCACCGGATGGCCATAAAAATTTGTCATATCGAACATTTGCTACCGGCTGTTCGCTGCTGTTGTCAAAAGAATATGTATCTATCTCTTCCTCGCTGTTTTCCAGATAGAACAGCCCATCTTCTGTCTCCGGTATTTTGTCTGCTTCATCCTTTTCCGGATTCTCTTTCTCCTCACTTTCGTGACTGATCTCCTGCGATTCTTCTGCCGACGGTTTCGGATCATCTGAATCCTGTGTTTTTTCCTGCGTAATCTCCTGCTGTTCTTCTTTGCCGCTATCTGTTATTTCACTTTCTGCCTCTACCGGTACTGTATCGTCGATGTCGGCTCCGTAGATTCCGGTTGCGTTGCCGACAATGACGAAAGAAAGTAAGATTCCCAGTACACCATGCCCGATTACTTTTCTTTTCCATATTTTCAAACCGTCTTCTCCTTTCCGCTTTTCCATATTTCCTTCTGTTGTAATATGATCAGTAATATACCGACTGCAATAGTTCCCAGCCAGATACTCCTCCTTTTAAACACAGATATCAAATATCCCACATAAGGGAGTGAAAAGATCATTTTCCCAAGATATTGTTCATACGATACTGCTCCGGGATCACTGACCTCATTGGCATCTCCCTTTGTTCTCCATATTCTGCTGTTTTTATCTGTTTCCACGACTCTGTGAAGAACCGATATTCCCCCTGATAACCCATAGGCAATAATATCTCCTTCTTTTATATTTTCCTGTTTGATCCATCTGTTTGTGTATACGATACTTCCCACCGGAACTGCAGGTTCCATAGATCCGCTGATCACCACACGTGGTGTACATCCTGCAGTCTGTGGGAGAAGGAACAGGCAAAATCCTGCCATCCCCACAGCCGTCAGAAAGAATCGCAGAATTCTTTCTGTCGCTTTTATCATCTGCTTTTTATTCCTTTCTTCCTGATGCTTTCTTTTCCAAGAACTACAACTGCCAGTACAGCTCCCGCAATACCGGTTATAAGATAGTGCCCCGGATACTGGCTGTCTCCCGTTTTTGCCACTTTCACTATCTGAGTCTTTTGTGGTGCTCCCGTGGTAAACCAAAACTTTACCTGACCGGTTTGTGCCGCATATACATTATCTGCCTCTTCCGGAAGAGAAAATAAGAATTCTACTTGTTTATCCTTTCCCGGAAGAATTTCTCCCAGAGACTGATTTTGTTTTAACATCGTCTCTGTCACCGTTCCCTGATAGAGAATCTGTATCTGATCTTTCTCTCTGACCTGCACAGTAAGTTCCATTTTTTCCAGAAGTGGTGTCATCTGCGGGGCTTCTGCCCTGAAAAATACTTCCCGTTTATGATCTGCTCCATTTCTGATCACAACTTTTCCGGACTGACTTTTTCCCGGCATAAATGTCTCCAGTTGTTTCATACACCCTTCCTGTTCCATCGTGAACCCCTGCAGATCCGATGCAATCACGAGTTCCATCTGGTCTTTGTCACCATCCTGTTCTTCTGCTTCTCCTTCCATTGCCTGGCGAATAACAAACTGCTTCGTCTTCATCCCCCACGGATCACTGACAGAAAAATCAGGAAAAAAACACTCTGCCTGTACTGCTTCCGCCCATACACTCGCCTGCCATCGGTTCTCTGCCTCAGGACTTTCTTTCCATTCTGCAGGTAACCGGATTCCCCGGAAAAAGTCAACGCTCTCCCCGCTCTTTACCACTTCCTTACAGTAAAAATACTCTCCATCCTGCACCCATTCACTGCCAATCCCTTCCAGATTGTCCGCAGACAACGGCTGATCCGATGTCTCCTCCGATGTAAATACTATTTTCGCACGCACATAACAATCTGCTCCATCATTAACGATCCGTGGAATCTTGGATATCAGCCCACCCGGAAGTACATTTTCTTCTGTTTCCCATGGAACTTCCTTTTCCCCATTCATCCGATATTCTTCCAGATGAATCGCTACTTTTCCACTGTTTGCCTGATACAGGACATAAGCTTTCGGCAATCCGTAGATTCCTGAGATTCCGATCAACAGTAACCCACATAACAAAGCACTGATTTTCCCTGTTTTTTTCATACCTGCCCACCTTCCTGCCGCTCCATCATCCGCGCAAATGCTTCTTTTGCACTACTGTGTCCAGCTGCCTGTACTGTCTCGGTATATATCGTCAGATCAAATCCATCCGTAATTTTCTGTTTTTTCCAGTGAATTCCTTTCAGAAAAAGTTCCGTGCTTTCCTGTGGCTGTACTATCTTTTTATAATAGTAATATCCATCGTCTGCTTTCTCCCACAAAGTACTCCCCATCAGAAGTTCACTTCCTTCTTCCGCCTCCTTGTTGCTGAACAGGTAAACCGCCCTCACATACATGGGAACCATTCCTGTATTCGTAAAACCAGCTTCTTTTTTAATGATTTTCCCCGGTGTAAGTTCCTGATCCGGAAATTCTTCCCTGATCTCTACTTCATTCATCCCAACAGAAAAAGAATTGACTCGTTGGCTCTGATCGGTAAACCAACTGTAGATTCCATGTGTACCGACCGCAACCAGCATACTGAAGCAGACGATCCCCGCTATGGATAAAATTTTTTTCATCCTCGTCACTCTCCTCTGTTAAGAAAATCGTTCCGTAAGTTCTCTTTGATTGGTGATAATATTCCAGATTTCAGCTGCATCTTTTGTTCCGCCATTCAGATCCGTTGTCTGTATCCCATATGCCTGAATATTGATCTTATAGGTATTTTCCTCCAGTCCCTGTCCTTCCATCGCATTGATAAAGGTCACCTGATTAAACAGTGGTTTTGTTGTCTCCTGTGGTTTTACTACGGTACAGATTCCCTGTGCCCCTGCATACGCATACAGATGTTTTGCCGCAACCTTCTTTCCACTTTCATCGCTCACGTCCATAGTTCCCAGCAGTTTCCAGGAATTATCCACCTGATAGTTATATAACTCTCTCATCGCCAGTGGATTTCTCGTACCATCATTATTTACTGAAATGATCTGTCTGCATGGAACTTCTACTGTCATATAGATAAATGCATCATTATTTCCCGTATTTTTCACCTGTGGATCCTTGATGATCGTCTGATTCGGCGTCATACGCTCTGCTTCATCCGGAATCTTATTGCCGTTATCATCCGGTTTTTTCTCCCATTTTGGTTCTTCCAGCTCAATCGTTACTTTACCCACAGTAAACGTATTTACTTTCTCATCCTGATCAGTAAAATAAGCAGATACAGAGCCTGCAAAAAGAACAGTTACCAACGCTGCCGCACCAAGATAATTTTTCCATGTTTTGTTTTTCATTGTGTATTTCTCCTTTGATTTGTTTCTGATATGCTTTTTTTGATATGTTTGTTGATATGATTGTTGCTATGTTTGTTGACGTGTTTTAGATATCGTACCAGATATATATATATTTAATGCTCTGTTTTCCTATCACCTGCTCTCCTGTTCATGGACGCAAAAATCCCTCCGGGTATAAAGATTTTATCCATCCTGTTTTAATTTTTTAAAATTGGAATCTTTGGCAGAACTGCCGGAATGAACCTATGAAAAAGGTTCTATCAGATAAAGAACTATCTGATAGAACCAAGTATAACAGTCTCTCCAAAAATACGCAAGTATTTTTTCAGGAATCTTTTAGTTTTTAAAACTGTGGATCGGTGCCGGAATTCTTCCTCCGCGATTGATGAAATCATCACACCGGAAAGTATTCACAGGCATTACCGGTGCATAACCGAGTAATCCACCAAACTCTACAGTTTCGCCCACACCTTTTCCGATGACCGGAATCACACGGACTGCTGTGGTTTTCTGGTTTACCATACCGATTGCCATCTCATCTGCGATCATACCGGAAATTGTAGTTGCCGGTGTATCTCCAGGAATCGCGATCATATCCAGACCTACCGAGCAGACACAGGTCATGGCTTCCAGTTTTTCCAGAGACAAAGCTCCCAGATTGACCGCATCGATCATTCCCTGATCTTCGCTGACCGGAATAAATGCCCCACTTAAGCCACCGACATAAGAGGAGGCCATAACACCGCCTTTTTTCACCTGGTCATTTAACATGGCAAGTGCTGCTGTGGTTCCCGGTGCGCCTACACGTTCCAGACCGATCTCTTCCAGAATCTGAGCAACAGAATCTCCTATTGCCGGAGTCGGTGCCAGAGACAGGTCTACGATACCAAAAGGTACGTTCAGTCTTTTCGATGCTTCCTGTGCAACCAGCTGTCCGACACGGGTAATCTTGAATGCAGTCTTTTTGATAGTTTCACACAAAACTTCGAAGTTCTCACCTCTTACTTGTGACAGGGCGTAATTAACAACACCAGGTCCGCTGACGCCCACATTGATGATTGCATCTGCTTCTGTCACCCCATGGAAGGCACCCGCCATAAACGGGTTATCATCCGGTGCGTTACAGAATACGACCAGTTTTGCACATCCCAGAGAATCATCTTCTTTGGTGGCTTCTGCTGTGGCAAGAACCATCTCACCCATCAGTTTTACAGCATCCATGTTGATACCTGTCTTTGTGGAACCGAGGTTTACGGAACTGCAGACACGCTCAGTCTCGGCAAGAGCCTGCGGGATAGAACGGATCAGCAGTTCATCTGCTTTTGTCATACCTTTTGATACCAGTGCAGAATAACCGCCTATGAAGTTTACACCTACTTCTTTTGCTACTTTATCCAGTGTCTTTGCCAGCGTAACAAAGTCTTCCGGTGTTTTACATGCTGCACCGCCGATCAGTGCGATCGGTGTAACTGAGATTCGTTTATTTACAATCGGGATTCCGTATTCTTTGGAAATATCCTCACCGGTCTGTACCAGATTTTTGGCCAGTCCTGTGATTTTATTGTAAACCTTCTGATTGACTTTCTCCAGATCGCTGTCGATACAATCTAACAGACTGATACCCAGTGTGATCGTACGCACATCCAGGTTTTCCTGCTCAATCATCTTATTGGTCTCGTTTACTTCAAACATATTAATCATTTTTCTGCCCTCCTGCGCCGGTCTCAGATACGATGCATCTTGTTAAAGATATCCTCATGCTGACAACGGATATTTACACCGATTTCTTCACCCAGTGTGTTGAGTTCTTCTGCGATCTCACCGGTTGTTTTCTCACATGCACTGGCATCTGTGATCATCATCATGTTGAAGTAGCCATCCAGGATAGTCTGTGTGATATCAAGGATATTCACCTGATTATCTGCCAGATAAGTACAAACTTTTGCAATGATTCCTACAGTATCTTTTCCTACTACTGTGATAATTGTTTTTTTCATCTTTCTTCTCCTTTACACTTCTACTACTTCTGATGCTGTATCTCTGTGAACGACATCAATTCGGAAATCCTTTGCTTTGTATGGATTATCACCCATTGTCACCTCTGCACAGACGGTTTCATAAGCCAGCGCCTCGTAGTTGTTTTCTCTGCTCAGATGTCCCAGCAGGATCTGTTTCATATTATCATGAAGTAGCCGACAAAGCAACTGTCCTGCCGTTTCATTGGATAAATGACCTTTATCACCTAATATTCTGCGTTTCAGATAGTAAGGATATTTACCTACCTGAAGCATATTTACATCGTGATTTGCTTCCAGAAGTAATGCATCCAATCCTTCCAGATTTTTCACGATATACTCATCATAAACGCCCATGTCCGTGGCAATTCCCACTTCTCTGTCGCCCTGTCCGATTCGATAAGCAACCGGTTCGGCAGCATCGTGAGAGATTCGAAAAGGATGAATCGTAAGATCTCCGATCGGGCAGTCCTGATCCGGTGTCACTTCATGAAAAATGCCTTCCGGCATTTTCCCAAGACTCCCGGAATTTTCCATAGCACGGATCGTTCCCTGTGTAGCATAAATCGGCACTCCGCATTTTCTTGCCACTACACCCAGACCCTTAATATGATCCGAATGTTCATGCGTGACCAGAATACCATCCAGATCACCTGTAGTAAGATCCAGAGAATTCAGTCCGAACTCCACTTTCTTTCCGCTGATTCCCGCATCTACCAGAAGATGCGTCTTATCACTTCCCACATATATACAATTTCCGCTGCTTCCGCTTGCAATACTACATAACCTCATCAATCTGCATCCTTTGCATCTTTTGTTGAATCTGTTCTTTTGTTTTTTCAAAATCATCACTGTTGTCAATCTCAAAATCACAGTGATCACTGAATTCTTCCTCACTGAGCTGATTTCTGAAAATACTGCGGCATTTTTCTTCCGAATATCCTCTGTTTTGCTTCAATCGCTCCATGCGGGTCTCTTCATCTGCATAAATATACCATAATTCATCACAGATTTCATCATATTTATCTTCAATCAACAGAGCTGCTTCTACAATAAAAATATTTGTCTCATTCTCTTCTTCTCGTTTTATTGCTTTTTTGATATATTCTTTCACTGCCGGGTGAACAATTCCATTCATCTTCGTAAGCATTTCTTTGTTCTCAAATACAATTTTTGCAATCAGTTCCCGGTCCAGCGTCTGATCTTCTTTCACGATTTCCGTTCCAAACAGGTCAACAATGGAACTGTAGCAGGCTTTTCCCGGCCGCATGACCAGATACCCCACTTCATCTGCTTCCACAACAGTTGCATTCCAATGTTCTGCAATATATCCCAGAACCTCACTTTTTCCGGCACCTACGCCACCGGTTACTCCTATCACCTTCATCTGGTATCTCCCCTTTCTTTTGTTATCGTTTCGCTCATTCCGTTAACTGTTATTTTGCTTCATACCAGTTTTCGCCTGTGTGCATATCCACTTCCAGCGGAACAGACAGTACTGCTGCCTGACGCATCTCCCGCTCCAGGATCGCCGATACCTGCTCCACTTCTTCTTTTGCCGTCTCAATCAGCAACTCATCGTGCACCTGCAGCACCAGACGGGAACGGAGATTTTCTTTCCGAAGTGCCTGGTTGACCCGGATCATGGCGATCTTAATAATATCTGCAGCGGTTCCCTGAATCGGAGAATTCATGGCAATTCTTTCCCCGAAAGAACGCTGCATAAAGTTGCTGGATTTTAATTCCGGAACCGGACGGCGGCGGCCGAACATCGTAAGACTGTAACCATCCGCTTTTGCTTTTTCCACTTCTCCGTCCAGATAACTCTTGATTTTCGGATAAGTGGCAAAATATTTTTCAATATAATCTGCTGCTTCTTTTCTTGTGATGCTCAGATCCTGACTCAAACCGAAAGAACTGATTCCGTAGACGATTCCGAAATTTACTGCTTTCGCATTTCTTCTTTGCAGAGGTGTTACCTCATCGAACGGGATATGAAAAACCTGAGAAGCTGTCATCCGGTGGATATCCTGTGCTTCCCGGTACGCTTTGATCAGCATCTCATCTCCGGAAAGATGGGCAAGAACACGCAGTTCAATCTGAGAATAATCCGCATCCAGAAATACAAAACCATCCCGTGGAACAAATACTTTTCGGATCAGACGTCCCAGTTCCATACGCACCGGGATATTCTGCAGATTCGGTTCCGTACTGCTGATTCTTCCTGTCGCAGTGATAGTCTGATTAAAAGTTGAATGAATTCTTCCGTCTGCTCCGATATATCCCGCCAGTCCATCTGCATACGTGGATTTTAATTTTGTCAGCTGCCGGTATTCCAGAATATCGGCAACAAACGGATAGTCCGGTGCAAGTTTGTCCAGAACATCCGCTGCTGTGGAATATCCGGTCTTTGTCTTCTTTCCACCCGGCATCTTCATCTTTTCAAACAGAATCACACCCAGTTGTTTCGGTGAATTGATATTGAAATTTTCTCCGGCTTCCTCATAAATCTTCTCTTCCAGTTCCCTGATCCGTACCTCTAATTTTTCACCGTACAGCTTCAGTTCTTCTCCTTTTACAAGGATTCCCTCTTTTTCCATATCATCAAGAGTGAATACCAGCGGCATCTCAATATCTTCAAACAGATCCCACATACCTGCTTCCTGCAGTGCTTTTTTCAGTGTGTCTTTTCCATGAAGTGCCACATATGCCTGGTAAGCTCCATACGCTGCCACCTGTTCATTATCTGCTTTTTTCGGATCCGGCTTTTTCATACCGGAGAATACTTCTTCCTGCGACGGAAGCTGTTCTCCCAGATATTCTTTTGCCACATCGTCATAGGTGTAATCGTTTTTCAGCGGATTCAGCAGATATGCACCGATACCAAGATCAAAGATTCCTTTCCGTTCCGGAATCTCTATCTTTTTACGGATCGCTTTCACATCCCAGGCACCGATCTGCGAATCTCCGGCAAAAAGCTGTTCCAGGTGACCACATAACACACCTTCCGTCTGAAAACCTTCCACCGGGAAATATACTGTATTCTGATCTTCCAGTGCTACCGCAACGCCGCGTACTCCGTCCATACCGTCAATAACAGCGATTCCTATCTGTTCTGCCTGTTCTGCCTGTTTCCAGATATTCTCCGCTTCTGCGAAATCTTCTACGATACGCCAGGAAGGGAGTGCTTTTTGTTCTGTCTCCTGCTGTCCAAATCTGGATAAGAGATTTTTAAATTCCAGCCGTTTAAAATAATCATATGCTTCCGGTGTATACAGGTTTCCCATTCTTGCATCTTCCCAGGAAAATTCTACCGGACTTTCTGTATCAATAGTCGCCAGTTTTTTACTGAGCACTGCAAGGTCATAGTGATCCCGCAGCGATTCTTTGGCTTTGTTCGGTTTGATTTCTTCGAGATGTTCATGCGCATTCTCAATAGAACCGTAAGCAGCAATAATTTTTGTCGCCGTCTTTTCTCCAACACCCGGAATTCCCGGAATATTATCTGCTGTATCTCCCATCAAGGACTTCAGTTCAATAATCTGCGCTGGTGTCACCTGATACGTCTCAAGTACTTCTTTTGCGTGATAATCTTCTATCTGTGTTTTTCCGCCCTTGGTCTTTGGAATTCGGATCAACACATGATCTGAAGCAAGCTGCAAAAGATCACGGTCACCGGACAGAATTGTCGCATCTATCCCTTTCTTTTCTGCCATTCCCGCAATAGTTCCCAGCAGATCATCTGCCTCATATCCTTCCATTGTAACAATGGCTACCTTCATTGCCGTCAGAACCTCCTTGATCAGCGGAACCTGTTCCCGCAATTCTTCCGGCATGGGTTTTCTTGTACCTTTATATGCATCATACATTTTATGGCGGAATGTAGGTGCATGAAGGTCAAACGCAACCGCCAGATATTCTGGTTTTTCTTCTTCCAGCACCTTCGTCATAATATTTAAAAATCCGTACACAGCATTTGTATGCAATCCCTCCCAGTTGGTCAGATTCGGCAGTCCATAATAGGCACGATTCAAAATACTGTGTCCGTCAATCAGTAAAATTTTTTCACTCATATTTTATTCCTTTCTCAGACTTTTACAAACTGAACAACGAATGTAAATTAAAAAGTCTGGGCAGTTCCAGATGTCCCATATAGGAAAGTCCCAGAACCAGTATCACTATAAAAAAAAGCACACCAAGAAGAACCGCTGTTTTCCGGAGAATATTTCTCCTTCTCACACGCCGTTCTCTGGTGTGCAGATCTTCCTGCAACATCTTTGGAATATTATAAGATTCCAGATTTTCCTCTTCCAGATATCGCATACCCACACTGATAATATAATAGGTCTCAAGCTCATCATAGCACTCCTGACAGGATGTTACATGTTCCAGAAACTCTTCCAGTTCCCTCCCGTTTAATGTATGATTGATATATGCCTCTATTTTTGTCAGTGCTTCTTCACATTTCATATTGATTCCTCTCTCTGCGCCGATAGCTTACCGGACAATCCCGAACTGGCTTCATCATACCACGAAACCGGGAAAAATTGAAGAGGAAACCTTATTCTTTATATTTTCGTATAATTGCCACATAACTGACGATCAGTAAAATCGCCGCTCCGCTCCATGCACAGATCTCCGCATAAAAAATTCCATCCTCACCGATCAGTTTCGGCAACAACAGTGCCACAACCACTCGCATGCAGAATTCCACAACACCGCTGGTAAGCGGTATCAGTGTATTACCCAGTCCCTGAATGGCTGAGCGATAGACATACAGAAGATATAAAACCCACAGAAATATTGCCATTATAAACAGATATTTATATGCAATATCCAATACCTGTTTTACCTGCCCCGCTTCTCCGGATACAAACAGTGACAGGATATTTCTTCCGGTAATTACCATCACACCGGATATCACAATAGATGTAATCAGTGCCATGTAAACGCCACTGCGAACACCATTTCGGATCCTGCGATATTCTTTTGCACCGAGGTTTTGTCCTACATACGTGGTAATGGCATAGCCATAGGATACCGATGCCATCTCAAGCACACCGTACAACTTATTAGCAGCTGTAAATCCTGCCACAAACAGGAATCCAAATCCATTCACAACGTACTGTACCGTAAGTCCTCCTACAGAAATAATCACATTCTGTATTGCCAGCGGAGCTGCCAGTTTTAAAAGCCGCAGACTCATCGCCGGCTGCTGATGAAAATCTTCTCTTGTCAGACGCACATCCGGAATGTGCCACAGGACCGACAGACAATACGCTGCTGAAAACCCCTGTGCGATCACCGTGGCAATCGCTGCTCCCAGTACACCCCAGCCAAACACTGCCACAAACAGAAGATCCAGTCCCACATTGATAAACGCTGCCATAATCATGGCAATCAGAGGAGATCTGCTGTTTCCCAGTGCCCGCAGGATTGCGGCAAAAATGTTATACGCTGCAATGATTGGAATTCCTGCAAATACCATTCGTATATACATCAAACTCAGTCCGATAACATTCTCCGGAGTATGTAAAAACTGCAGTACCTGTTGAACGGTCACTTCGCTCAATACCAGTACAATTATTGAAAGTATCGCTGTCAGTACATAGCTTTTTGCTACTGCTCTTTTCAGATTTTCTTTCTCTCCTGCACCGTAATACTGGGATATCAGAATTGAAAAGCCCTGCGTCATCCCTGTCATGATACCAAATACCAGCCAGACAAGCCAGTCTGCAGCCCCCACTGCTGCCAGAGCTTCCACACCGACCACCTGACCGACGATCATCGTATCTGCCATCACATAAAATTGCTGGAACACGTTTCCAAGCATCAGTGGAATGGCAAAGGCGATGATCAGTTTCCCAGGGGATCCGCTGGTCATATTTTTTTCATTTACCGCCATAATTATTTCCTTCCCGTCCCCTTTTCTTGCTTTTATTTGATTTATTGTAACTGTTCAGTACCTTCACAGTTACGAGCCAAAACGCCTTGCGAGATACTACCTACTGAATAGTTACGATTTATTTTACCTAAGAGTCTGAGGGATCACAAGTTCTGTTTTTCACAAAGTTTTTCGATATTTTTAGTAATTATTACCGCGATTTTTGTTCCTGCAACTTCTGTCAGCACCACATCCCCGATGTACACTGGAGCCTCTACAACCACTTCTTTTAACTGTCGGATGCAGTCCATCACTGCACTCTTCGGAATATCTGAAGCTGTCTTTACCGGTACCACCGGAAGGCTGCCACCATGTACCCGCACTGTCGTTGTCACAATTCTTGTCGGGTTGGTCACCTCTTTTTTCCCGTATTCTGCTCCTCTTTTACAGGTATTTCCTTCTACCTTTTCCACCTGTCCGTCTCTGATTGTAACCTGCAGCTGACATCCCATGGGGCAGCAGATACAGGTCAGTTTTTTCTCTTCCATGGTTTACTCCTCCTCTATGCTGATGGTTATGTCATTCCCGATATTGTCCGGTGAGAGAGAATCTTTTTTTATGTATACCGTCTCCATCTCTCCCGGTGCCATTATGGGACGTTTTTTTCTCAAAAGTACGGTATCACCGGATCGTACCATAATGCTTGCCCTCTGATACACCTGTCCCACCCGGAATCTCACCGGCAGTGTTTCATCCATACAGGCCGGACGGATCTTTGCCGGAACTGTATAGCGCACACCGGATCCACATTTTACCGGAATCTCTTCTGTTTCTTCTGTTCTTCCTGCGTTTACATATGCAGCCGCGCAGGTTCCTGCCATAGTTGCCTCCTGAGATACAAAATCCACCAGATCATGCACATGCAGGACGTTACCACAGGCAAATATACCCGGAATACTGGTTTCCAGGCTCTCATTTACCACAGGACCGCCGGTCACCGGATGAAGCTGAACACCGAGTTTATCAGAAAGTTCATTTTCCGGAATCAGTCCCACGGATAACAGCAGGGTGTCACAGGCATACTCTTCTTCCGTTCCCGGAATCGGCTTCCGGTTTTCATCCACCTGTGCCAGTGTCACAGATTCCACCCGTTCTTTTCCTTTGATATCCACCACTGTATGACTTAATTTCAACGGGATTCCAAAATCATCCAGACACTGGACAATATTACGTTTCAGTCCGCCGGAATACGGCATCAGTTCTGCCACAACTTTGACTTTCGCACCTTCAAGCGTCATTCTCCTTGCCATGATCAGTCCAATATCTCCGGAGCCAAGAATCACAACTTCTCTGCCCGGAAGATATCCCTCAATGTTAACCAGCCTCTGGGCAGTTCCTGCAGAATAGATGCCTGCCGGACGATACCCCGGAATATTCAAAGCCCCTCGCGGCCGTTCCCTGCACCCCATGGCAAGAATCACCGCTTTCGCCTGAATGGTAAATAATCCGTCTTTCCGATTCAGGGCTGTGATTTCTTTTTCCGGACTGATATCCAGAACCATCGTCTCAAGAAGGCAGGAAATCTTTCTCTTTTCTGCTTCCACCTCGTACCTTTTTGCATATTCCGGTCCTGTCAGTTCTTCCTGAAATGTATGCAGTCCAAATCCGTTATGAATACACTGGTTTAAGATACCTCCCAGTTCTTTGTCACGCTCCAGGATCAGAACATCCTGTATCCCCTGGTCGTATGCTGCACAGGCTGCGGCAAGACCTGCAGGTCCTCCACCGATAACTACGATATCATATGTTGTCTTCATCTTACTCCTCCTCGCCTACAGGCTGTCCTTATTGTATCCTCTGATCAGCCGGGAATCTTTTCCGGCCTTTGTGATTGTCTCCATCGGCACTTTCCATTCTCTTGCCAGAATCTCCATGGTTTTCGGAGAGCAAAAGCCTGCCTGACATCTTCCCATACCGGCCCTGGTTCTCCGTTTCACCCCGTCAAGTGACTTCGCGGGAATCAATCGATGAATGGCTTCCACAATTTCCCCCTCTGTCACCGTCTCACACCGGCAGATTACATTGCCGTAGGCCGGATTTTCCCGGATCAGCTCCTGATAAGCTTCTCTGGAAAGATTTTTCGGATTCACAAGCCCTTTTCTTTTCTCCACAAAATGCTTTTTCTTCTTTGCACACAAATATCCGGTTACAAGTTCTGCCACCAGTTCTCCGATTGCCGGTGCACTGGTAAGTCCCGGCGATTCGATTCCCGCACAGTCAAAAAATCCCTCTGCATCTTCCGCTTCCCGAATGATAAATTCATGTCCGTCCTCATGGGCTCTCAGCCCTGCAAAAGAAGTAATCACCTGGCGAAGCGGCAGATTTGGAACACTTCGCATTGCTTTCTGTGCCACTTCATCCAGACCTGTTTTTGTGGTATTCGTTCCTTCTTTTTCCTCAATATCCACAGCCGTTGGCCCCACCAGAAGATTGCCGTGAGTAGTAGGTGTCACCAGGACTCCTTTCCCGTATGCTCCCGGTATCTGAAAGATCGTATGGTGTACGGTTGTGCCCGCTTTTTTGTCCAGCAGATAATACTCTCCCTTCCGTGGTGTAATACGGATCTTTTTTTCACTGACCATATTGTGAAAAACATCCGCATAAACACCCGCTGCATTTACCACACAACGGGTCTCATATGTTTTCTCTCCGGCATGGATCCGATATCCACCTTCCGTCTTTTCTATCTGCTCCACCGCCGTATCAAAATAAAATTCTGCTCCGTTTTGACAGGCATTTTCCGCAAGAGCCAGATTCAGTTCAAAAGGACACACGATACCACCGGTCGGTGCATACAGTGCAGCATATACTTCTTTGGAAAGATCCGGTTCCATCCGGCGTACTTCTTCGCCGGAAAGAATCTGAAGTCTTTTTACCCCATTTTCTTCACCCTGTTTTTTCAGTTTTTCCAGGCGTTCCATTTCATCTTTTGCAAAACATAACACCAGAGAACCGTTTCTCTCGAAAGGAATATCCAGATCTTCTGTCAGTTGTTCCATCATCTGATTCCCCCGTACATTCATCTTTGCCATCAAACTGCCGGGACGGGCATCAAATCCGGCATGAACGATCCCGCTGTTCGCCTTGGATGTTCCACAACATACATCCTCTTCTTTTTCCAGTACTCCCACTTTCAGATCATACCTGGATAATTCCCGGGCAGTCGCACTTCCGCTTACACCGGCTCCTATAACGATTACATCATACATACTGTTTCCTCCTGTAACTCAATAAAAAAGACAGACAGAAAAGCACCCGTCACCGGATGTTTTTCCTGCCTGTCTCTGTTCTCTGCAAGTTCTTATTTGATTGTTTACTTTACCTTGACTGCTGTTGTTCTCAGTCTTCTTCTTTTGCCCAGTTAAATGAATAACGGACCGCCTTTTTCCATCCCTTCATCCGTTTTTCCTGTTCTTCCACAGTAATCTCCGGTTCAAAGGTACGGTCAATAGACCAATTGGCTCTTACCTCTTCCTGATCCCTCCAGTATCCCACAGCCAGTCCCGCAAGATACGCGGCACCCATCGCTGTTGTCTCCACACAGGACGGACGTTTTACCGGAGCCTGTATCATATCTGCCTGGGTCTGCATCAGAAAATCATTGGCACTTGCTCCGCCATCTACTTTCAACCCGTTCAGCCGGATCCCCGCATCTGCTTCCATAGCCTTGATGACATCATGTGCCTGATAAGCTATTGATTCCAGAGTTGCCCGGATAATATGGTATTTGTTGACTCCACGGGTCAGACCCACAATGGTTCCTCTGGCATACTGATCCCAGTACGGTGCGCCCAGTCCGGTAAATGCCGGAACCACATAGCAGCCGTGGGTATCTTTTACTTTCTTAGCCATATACTCGGAGTCTGCCGCGGAATCAATCACCCGCAGTTCATCGCGCAGCCACTGTATCGCAGCTCCAGCCACAAAAATGGATCCTTCCAGTGCATAATAAACTTTCCCATTGATTCCCCAGGCGATGGTTGTAACCAGCCCATTTTCCGAAAATACCGGCTCTTCTCCGGTGTTCATCAACAGAAAACAACCGGTTCCATAGGTGTTTTTTGCATCTCCCGGTGTAAAACAGGTCTGTCCGAACAATGCAGACTGCTGGTCTCCTGCCGCTCCACCGATGGGAATCTTTCCTCCAAAAAATGCCGGATCCGCGCAACCGTATACACAGCTTGACGGCATCGGTTTTGGAAGCATACATCTTGGAATATTCAATTCTTTCAAAATATCTTCATCCCAGTCCAGAGTATTAATATTGAACAACAATGTACGGGATGCGTTGGAATAATCTGTCACATGAACAGCTCCCTTTGTCAATTTCCAGATCAGCCACGTTTCCACTGTTCCGAATAACAGATCTCCTTTTTCTGCTTTTTCCCGTGCACCCGGTACATTATCAAGGATCCATTTTACCTTTGTACCGGCAAAATATGCATCTATGATCAAACCGGTTTTTTTACGAAAAACTTCTGTCAGTCCTTTTTCTTTCAGAGAGTCACAGTACTCTGAAGTTCTGCGGCACTGCCAGACAATCGCCCGGTACACCGGTTCTCCGGTATGACGATCCCACACGATAGCAGTTTCTCTCTGATTCGTGATCCCAATAGCTGCGATATCTTCCGCTGATGCTCCAATCTTTGACATAGCCTCCACCGCTACCCCAAGCTGAGTGGACCAGATTTCACTGGCATCATGCTCTACCCAGCCCGGCTTGGGAAAATACTGGGTAAATTCTTTCTGTGCCACACTGCACATTTTTCCCTTTTCGTCAAACAGGATGCAGCGGTTGCTGGTTGTTCCTGCATCCAGTGCCATTACATATTTTGCCATTCTTTCCTCCCAAAACATTTCAAAAGTAAAAGAGCAAACGAAACCAAAGCGGCGCGCGCCGCCAGGTAAGCTCGCTCTTTTCTCCTGCTTCATTATATTCATGGTCTGCATACCATACTTTTGTATATATAGTACCATATACTATCTTTTTGAGCAATATTTTTTGTTATTTTGTAACTGTTCAATAACGTTCTCAATCAAACTGATAATGCCGGATGATCACCTGTAAGCTTTCACGTCCCTGATACATATTGATATCCGGGTAGTATACGATAGAAATTTTCCTTTTTCCTCTCCCTTCTTCCGCAAATTCATCTCCATTCCCGAAGTACACACCGTCCATCGGATATCCGTTTTCATCCGTCAGACGCATCTTTACCACGTTCCGGTTCTTCCCGAACACACGCATCTGGCTGATCCACAGATTTTTCTGTGCAAACAGTGGTTTCTCATTTCCTTTTCCGAAGGGTTCGAGCAGTGACAGTTCCTGCACCAGATCTTTTCGGATATAATGAATTGGCATCGGCACATCAATCGTCACCTTTTCCACAAGATCTTCTTCTGTCAGTCCTGATTGTTCATTAAGTTTTCTTCGGAAACGTTCCACATTTTCTTCTTCCAGTGAGAGACCTGCTGCCATCGGATGTCCACCGAACTTTGTCAGATATTCTTTGCACTCGCAGAGTTTTTCATACATCGAATACGATTCGATCGACCGTCCGGAACCTTTGACACCCTCTTCTCCTCTTGTCAGCACGAAGGAGGGTTTATGGTATCTCTCCCGCAGCCGCCCGGCAATAATGCCCGCCAGACTCTCATGACATTCCGGAAGAAAGACTACCAGAACCGTATCTTCCATCATAGATGTGGATTCCACCTGCTCGATGGCTTTTTCCAGTCCCTGTGCCGTCATCTCCTTACGGCTCTCATTCAGATTTTTCAGGTCACCTGCCAGTACGGCCGCTTCCTCTCTGCTATCTGCCAGCAACAGCTGTAATGCCCGTTTTGCCGTATCCAGTCGTCCGGAAGCATTCAGACACGGACCAAGAATGAATCCGATATGGTACGGACTGATATTCTCCGGTTCCAGATTATTTACCCGGATCAACTCCTGCAGACCAAGGTTCGTGGTGTGATGAAGCCTTTGCAATCCTTCTTTCACCAGAATCCGGTTTTCATCCTGCAGATCCATCACATCACCGATTGTAGCGATTCCTGCAAATGGAAGCATTTTGTCCACCAGATCCACTTCCGGTGCCATTTTTTCATATAACGCTTCCATCACTTTCATTGCAACTACTGCACCGCAGAGTCCTGCAAAAGGATAGGAACAGGCCTTCTGTTTTGGATTGACTATGGCATCTGCAGGTGGCAGAATCTCCTTTCTTCCCCCTTCCAGATCTTCAAACGGCACCTCATGATGATCTGTCACGATCACGGTCATTCCCAGATCTTTTGCTTTCCGTATCTGCGTCACTGCAGCGATTCCATTATCACAGGTAATAATCGTATCTCTCCCCTCCTGCCAGGCCTGTTCAATCAGATGTTCATTGATTCCATATCCGTCTGTGATCCTGTTTGGAATCATCATATCCACATCACCTCCAAGCCCCCGGAGACTCTCCAGTAAAATATATGTAGACATTACTCCGTCAATATCATAATCTCCGATGATCCGGATCCTGTTTCTGTTTTCTATTTTCTCCTGCAGGATAGCCACTGCCTTTTCCATATCTTTCAACAGCCAGGGACTGTAAAAATCTTTCCGGCTTCCGTGAAGATATTTTTCAATTGCTTTCTCCCCGATCACATCACGGTTGCGGATAATCCTCGCTGTAACCTGATCAATGCCAAACCGTTCTCCGATCCCTTTAAAATCAGCCCGCTTAGCTGCTACCATCCATTTTTCCATGTTGTCTGCTCCTCATCTTAGCTGTGATTGAAAAAAGCTGCTGCATCGCTGCAACAGCTTTTTGATTACCCATTTCTTCTACTTTGTACTTTTTCCTGATTTCGTTTTCATGACATACCACAGAGCACCGGTGATACATACAGAAGAGTAAGCACCACATACGATACCTACCATGATCGGAAGTGCGAATTCACGGATAGAAGATACACCCATAACAAATACTACAAATATGGTAATAAATGTAGTGAAGGATGTATAAATACTTCTGGTCAGTGTCTGGGTAATACTCATATTTACCAGTTCTTTCAGATCCGCTTTCTTGCCGGCACTCTTCAGATTCTCACGGATACGGTCGAAAATAACGATGGTCGCGTTGATAGAATAACCAACTATCGTCAGCATGCAGGCAATAAAGGTATTACCTACAGAGATTCTTGACAGTGCATAGAATGCAAGTACTACCATTACATCATGTAACAGTGCCAGAACCGCACTGGATGCAAAACGTACATCTTTGAAACGGAACCAGATATACAGCAGCATACAGATCGTAGCGATCAGGACTGCCACAATCGCATCTCTTCTCATCTCAGAACTTACCGTAGAGGAAATACTCTCTGCGGTGATCTTGCTGTCATCCACACCAAAGCTGTCTACCAGTTTCTGGTTCAGTTCTTCTCTCTCATCCAGGCTCAGAGATCTTGTCTTAATGATAACCGCATTGCTGTCAGCGACTTTGGATATCTGAATATTTGCATCACCGGTTACTTCCTGTACTACCGGTTTTACCTGGCTGTCAAGGTCATCGATGGACATGTCATCATTGAAAGTTACGTTCGTAGACGTACCACCCATGAACTCCAGGCTGTAGTTCAATGCTTTTCCGTCTTTTGCATGGAACACGCCCATTCCAACCGGAACAAGCAGAATCAGGATAACAGAAATCGTAAAGAATAATTTTCTCTTTCCGAGGAAATCGATGGTTTTTCTTTCTTTCTGTTTTCCGTAGAACTTTTCATCCCGAAGTCCCACTGCATAGAATGCGTTCACCAGCAGTCTGGAAATTACCAGTGCGGTAAACATGGAAAGAACGATACCAAGAGCCAGTGTCATGGCAAATCCTTTGACACTTCCGCTTCCCATTGCTCCCAGAACAGCAGCTGCGATCAGAGTTGTGATGTTACCGTCCACAATGGCGGACATAGCTTTCTCGAAACCGGTCTTAATGGCGCTTCTTACACTCTTACCTGCTGCAATTTCCTCACGGATACGTGCATAGATAATAACGTTTGCATCCACCGCCATACCGATGGAAAGAATGATACCTGCGATACCCGGAAGGGTCAGCGTCAGGTCAAAAGCATTCAGCATTACCAGTTCCAGTCCGGTATAGATAGCCAGTGACAAAGCAGCTACCACACCCGGCAGAGCGTAAACGATAATCATAAAGATTCCGACCAGTACCAGACCGATGGCACCGGCGATCAGGCTTGTCTTGATTGCCTGCTGTCCCAGCTGTGCACCTACCACGTTAGAACGAAGTTCTTCCAGTTCCAGTTTCAGAGAACCGATACGGATAATAGATGCCAGTTCTTTTGCTTCTTCGATGGACTGCTGTCCGCTGATCTGTGCTTTACCGTCAGAGATCACACTTTGTACAACCGGTGAACTGATAGTTTCTCCGTCATATACGATAGAGATTCTTTTTTTCAGGTTTGCTGCAGTTGCCTCTGCGAATTTTGTGGTACCGTCTTTGGTCAGTGTCAGTTCTACGACATACTGTTTGCTTCCGGTTGTCTGATCTTCTGTGACACCGCCGTCTGCACCTGCGATATCGCTTCCGTCCAGAACTACGTTGCCGCTTTCATCCTGGAATTCCAGAGATCCCGGTTTACCAAGATCTTCCAGAATCTTATTTGCATCGGTTACACCAGGAATCTCTACGGTGATACGGTCATCACCTTCCTGATATACCTGTGCTTCTTCACTGTAGTCTTCCACACGTTTCTGAAGTTTATAGACGGTATCATCCATATCTTCCTGAGACGGATCGTCTCCTTTTGCCTGGTATGTGATACTTACACCACCGGACAGATCCAGACCGGTCTTGATATTTTTTGCAGACCCGGTTCCGGTCGGGCCGAATCCCACAGCGGTTGTAAAGGCTAACAGACCAATCAGAACCACTGTAAGAATCAGCACAAGAACTCCCTGTTTTTTCTTCATCTTCTTATACCTCTTCTTCTGCCATAGCAGCTTTTATCATGATTGCACACTCTACGCGCTTACGTTCCAGCTCGCAGCCCACTTCGTAAACATCATCGATTTTCCCTTTGAAGTTATAGGAGTTTGCCGCACAGCCACCACTGCAGTAGAATCGTGCAAAACATTTCTTACATGCCTCTTTTGCATAGACGTTGCAATTTTTAAAATCTTTACAGATTGCAGGTTTTGTGATTCCCTCGTCCACATTACCAAGAAGGAAATCTTCGTTTCCTACAAACTGATGGCACGGATACAGGTCTCCCCATGGGGTAACTGCCAGATACTCTGTTCCTGACCCACATCCGGACAGACGTTTGTATACACAAGGACCCCCGGTCAGATCAAGCATAAAGTGGAAGAAATTAAATCCGTTTCCTTCTTTATTTCGTTTGATCATCTCTTTTGCCAGGGTATCATATTCTTCAAACAATTTCGGAAGGTCTTCCGGCTGCAGTGCATAGTCCGCATCCGAAGGTGCTACAACCGGCTCTACAGATATCTGTTTGAATCCCAGATCTGCCAGGTTCAGTACATCCTTGGAAAAGTCAAGATTATAATGGGTAAATGTACCGCGGGCATAATATTTGTCCTGGTTACGGCTCTCTGCCCATTTCTGGAACTTCGGAACTACCAGGTCATAGCTTCCGGCACCTTTGCGGAACGGACGCATATGATCGTGGACTTCTTTTCGTCCGTCGATACTCATAACCACATTGCCCATCTCTTTATTACAAAACTCCATCACTTCATCGTTAACCAGAACACCATTGGTGGTCAGGGTAAAACGGAAGTTTTTATTATGTATCTTTTCCTGCTCTCTTCCGTAAGCTACCAGGTCTTTGACAACCTGCCAGTTCATCAGAGGTTCCCCTCCGAAAAAGTCTACTTCCAGATTTCTCCTGCTTCCGGAGTTGGCAATCAGAAAATCCAGTGCTTTCTTTCCTACTTCGTAGGACATCAGTGCACGTCTTCCATGATATTCTCCTTCTTCCGCAAAGCAGTACTTACAGGCCAGATTACAGTCGTGGGCAATATGCAGGCACAGTGCTTTGACTACAGTTGGCCGTTCTTTAAAATGCTCTATCGCATTTTCATAAATGTCCTCGGTAAACAGCATTCCCTCATCGGTCAATTCCTGAATCTCTTTAAGAGCTGTCTTCAGGTCTTCTCCGGAATAAGAAGACGACAGTTTTTCTGTCACTTCTTCGTTGGAACATCCCTGATCCAGCAGGGCGATACAGTCATATACAATATCGTCCACCACATGAACGGATCCGCTGTTTACATCCAGAACAATTGCGTATCCATTACTTTTATACTGATGAATCACTTATTTGTTCTCCTTTTTCTTTTCTTGAGCAGCAGCATCTTCTGCTTCGATATACAATGTAATCACAATTGATCCACCGGATCAATTCTTGATATGCTATGTAACAAAAAGCAAGCAGCGGCTTTTGGACCGCTGCCTGTATGTTCCAAGCATCATAGAGCCTGCTGATTTCTTATTTTGTGTTTTCGCAGCTCTGATTTCCTACTGTACAAGAAGTCTTGCAAGCAGACTGGCAGGATGTCTGACATTCACCACATCCACCTTTTTTCATTGTGTTCTGTAAACTTTTTGTATTTAAAGTTTTAATATGTTTCATTTTGCTTCCTCCTTATGTTATTACTTCTTGCATTATAGCATATGTTCTTTCATTTTCAAAGAGTTTTTTTCGCAACTTCCGGCTATTTTCACGATCTGCCACTGTTTTCAGGCTCCCGTCACCATTGCTCCCAAAGTTGACGACCCTGCACAGATAAGAAGTGTAAGAAATGCACCTTTTACCCCCGATCCCGTACCTCCACCGGAAAAGATGGTAAGCAGCATCAGAATACCCCAGTATATACTGCCAAGTATCATTCCCCACAGATATCTTTTTCTTTCTGCTGTTTTTCCCATATAAATTCCTCCCGATAATCCGGATAGAATATAAACAGCCAGAATACCAGCGGACACTTTTCTCTCATCCAGCTGGTACTTCAGCAACAGCAATGCCAGAAGCAAAAGCCCTGCCCCGCTGACCAGATAGGACACGATCAGACCTTTTATGACTCTGCTGCTCTTTTGTATCCAGATGTTTTTCCCTGTATCCAAAAAAATCCCTCCCATACAGTACTATATGGGAGGGTTGTACATTCTATACCTTATCGGCTTCAGATTTCTTTTTTTCGGTTTTTCTTGCCTGCGATACCAAGTGTTGCAAGCGCTGCTGCCGCGAGTCCTGCATACCAGGCTGTCTGCTGATAGTCTCCGGTCTTCGGATTGACTCTTTTCAGTGTCGTACCGTAAGCCTGCTGTGTCTGGCTCTTCTGTGTGTTTTTCTTTGTCACACTGCCGGATGTGCTTCCGTTTGAACTGCTGCCTGTATTTCCTGCGGACACATTCGGTGTCAGTTTTGTCGTAGTACTTCCGGAAGTTGTTGTATTTTTATTTGTATATGCCTTATCCGTATTGCCTACCAGAGACTGGCTTCCTGCAATCTTCAGACCTGCCACATTGTACGGACTGAAAGAAGTTGTCACAAAGCTCAGTGTTCCGTCTGCATTATAAATCGGAGTAATATACTCGATGCTTCCATCTTTCAGATAATGAATCACAACAAGCTGTGTATAGAGCTGATCGTCCGGTGCCGGCATCGTGATGCGCACCTGTTGTCCGTTCAACTGATATTCATTATCATTCATCATATCCCACAGCTTCATCTCATATGGGCTGATAAAAGTATCTACATTCTGACCGTTCAGAACGGAACTGTCAGATTTATCATTATTCAACTGTACCTGAAACTGTATGTACCATGGAAAATCACCGTCTACCGTAACGTCGTTGCTTGTTCGGTTGACCGTCTTCGCCTGTTCCTGGGCTGTCTGTAACAGTACCAGACTGTCAGCCTCTATATAAGCTTTCTGTGCTTCAGACAGTGCCTCGTATTCTTTTGTAGCCGCTACGATTGCTTCTACCTCTTCCGTTGTCGTCACTTCGCTTGGAAGGAAATCCAGCTGTTCCTGTACCGTTGCAATCTCATTCATCTGCTCCCAGGTAAGTCCGGATCCTTCTGTGCTTTCTGTATCTGCCGGTGTCTCTGGTACGGTATCAGACGGTACCTCCGGCTGTGGTTTTGGTGTCTCAGGCGTTGGTGCTGCCGGATCCGTTGGCGGTACTTCCGGTTCCGTCGGAACATCCGGCACTTCTGTTGGCTCCGGGGTAATCGTTGTGTCCGGATGTGTCACTTCTGAACCCGGATCTGCCGGTTCCGTAACCTCAGGTGTTGGCTGTGGCGTGCTCTCCGGCTGCGGTGTGACTTCCGGTGTTGTTGTCGGTTCCGGTGTCACTGTAACCTCAGGTGTTGCTTCCGGAGTCGGTGTGACTTCCGGTGTATCGGTTGCTTCCGGCGTTGGTGTGACTTCCGGTTTCAGAGAACTTACGCGAACAGTAACCTTTCTGGTCACAGTTTCGCTGTCTTCGTCCCATCCTTTTTCCTTGCTGTAATCAATCTTTTTCGCGTCATAGGGATGGAAAACCACCTGATAGTCTGTCTCGTATTCTGTTGGAACTGCATCCTCTTTTTCCCAGGAAAATACTCCGTCTCCATCGCAGCCTTCCAGGGAAATCTCTGACAGTGCTTTTGTATCTTTTACCGTAATTACTTTCGGAACATAAACTTTTTCTTTTTCTGCTGCTCCTTCTACTTCACCATCGCCGGTGATATCCTCTGTATACAGGCGGACATTATCCAGCTTCAGACAGCCGGTCACGAGAACCAGTGCATCTTCAAAATCTTCTGCGCGGCGGATAGAAACTCCGGATGGTAATTCCCAGGTTTCTTCCTCATCTACAGTAACTGTACCACAGATTCGGATCACACCGCAGGATCCTGCAAGTTCTGCTGCCTTTTCAAAGCTTTTTACTGCCTCATCCTGGCTCTCGCCGCTATTCTTATCATTTCCCGTTTTTCCATTCAGATATACGATGGTTTTTTCTTCTTTCTTTTCCCCATCCTGAGTATCTTTCTGGTCTTTTGCAGACTCCGCATATACCATCTGACCGGTTGTGGAAGAAAGAACCATCACAGATGCCATCACCATTCCCACCGTCTTCATGTATCGCTTCGCTGCCGGTTTATTATTTTTCTTCATTATCCACATCTCTCCTGCTTTGTATTCTCGGCTGCGGTTTCACAGCTTTTTTACTACTTTCACAGTTATTCAATTTTATATTATAACATATACTTCTCTTTTTCAACACCCCAAAAAATATGATTTTACAAGAATTTGTCTTGATTTTTGAATCGAATTCCTGTATATTCAAGTACAACTACTACATATTTTCAAAGGAGTGAATATTTTTGGATTCTGGCGACGCCATACAACTAATTGTGTTACTGCTGTTAATTTTGCTTTCCGCATTTTTCTCTTCCGCAGAGACGGCCATGACTACAGTCAACAAGATCCGTATCATGTCTCTTGCTGACGATGGGAATAAAAAAGCAAAAACCTTATTGAAAATTATTGAAAATCCGGGAAAGCTTCTGAGTACGATCCTGATCGGCAATAATATTGTCAACCTGTCGGCATCTTCTCTGGCAACCACCTGGACCACGAGAGTTCTTGGTAATGCCTTTATTGGTTTTATCACCGGCGTTCTGACCTTGCTGATTCTTCTGTTTGGTGAGATTACTCCGAAAACCCTGGCAACATTACAGGCAGAAAAAATCTCTCTTGCCTATGCACCGGTAATCTATCCTCTGACCAGGCTGCTGACTCCTGTAATTTTCCTTGTGAATCTGCTTTCGCGCGGTGTCTTATTTCTGCTTCATGTAGATCCCGATGCCAAGCCAAATGCCATGACAGAGCAAGAACTTCGTACCATCGTGGATGTCAGTCATGAAGACGGTGTCATCGAGAGCGAAGAACGGCAGATGATCTATAACGTTTTCGATTTTGGTGATTCTCAGGCCAAGGATGTGATGGTTCCCCGTATCGATATGTCTCTGATTAATGTGGATGCCACTTATGACGAAGTAATTCAGGCATTCCGCGAAGACGGTTATACACGTTATCCGGTCTATGAAAATTCAACAGATACCATCATCGGCACTCTGAATATGAAAGACCTGATTCTGCGAGATCCGGAAAAAACGTTTTCTGTACGGGATTTTCTCAGAAACCCATATTTTACCTATGAATACAAAGGTACGGCAGATCTTCTGATGGAGATGAAAGAATATGCCGTCAATCTGGCAATAGTCCTTGATGAATATGGCGCAACCGCCGGTATGATCACACTGGAAGACCTGCTCGAGGAAATCGTCGGAGAGATCCGTGATGAATACGATGCCGACGAAGAGGAAGACTTTAAAGAAATCGTTCCAAAACGAGAATATCTTGCAAAAGGTTCTGCCAAACTGGACGATCTGAATGAAGCTCTGGATCTGCATCTGGAAACGGAAGATTACGATTCTATCGGAGGTTTTGTGATCGAACAGCTCGATCACCTGCCGGTTCCCGGTGAATCCTGTATCACAGATAATCATCTGAAACTGGTCGTTGATCAGGTGGACAAAAACCGTATCGAACTTGTACACATCTATATACCGGAAGATTTTTACGATAAAAAAGAAGAAGAGGATTAACCTCTTCTTCTTTTTTATTCCACACTTTTCAGTGATTCGATCATATCAATCTTTTTCAGCCGGTAATACATCATTCCATTGACTAACAATGCAAATGCCAGTGTGATCAGTCCGCTGTACAAGAAACTTCTGAAAAATATACTTCTTCCGAACATCATCATATCCACTTCTACGGTTCGGATCACCTTTCCATGCAGAAAAGCACCGATTCCCACACCTGCGAGGATTCCGAATACCGTAAGCACCATATTCTCACGATATACATACGAAGCCACTTCTCCGTCGTAGAATCCAAGCACTTTCAGTGTTGCCAGCTCTCTCTGACGTTCTGTGATATTGATATTGTTCAGATTATACAGCACCACAAATGCCAACAAACCTGCCGATACGATCAGAACCACAATGACGATATTCAGAGAGCGAAGCATGTTGTCGATCTCACTGATCAGATCTGACGTAAAGGAGATAGCTGCGATCTCCGGATATTCCATGATCGTCTGTCCCAGTCCGTCCTCGTAACTGTCTGACGTATCTTCGTAGCGAAGCAACAGCTGATTATACTCTGCCGCTTCCCCGAACAAGGTCTGATATGTGTCTGTCGTTATATAGATAAAATGCCGCACATAATTTTCAACAATCTCCGTGATTTCGACTTTCACAATCTGATCACCCTTTTTCATCTGCACTGTATCACCGACTTTGAGTCCCAGAATATCTGCCGTCTTCTCACTGATGGCAGCCCCCTGCGCCGGGAAATCATAATGTTTTCCACTGATGCGATCACGCAGATCAAAGAAATCTCCAAAACAAGTCAGATCTTTCGGTACTTCCATCACCGCATCCACACTGCGCTTCGGTGACTGCAGTTCCACACTCTGGCAATACATCTCCAGAATCTGCTGTATCCCCGGATACGTCTCCATCTCGCTTTGTACCCGTGCCTTTTTCTCTTCCGTGGCATCCCCGTTAAAAACAGCGCTTGCCTGATAGGTAAACAGATTGACAAACTGATTCTTTGCAATCGCAGTAATCGAATCCTGCAAGCCAAATCCCACCACGATCAGTCCCATACATCCACCGATACCAATGACAGTCATAAAGAACCGCTTTTTATATCGGATCAGATTCCGGATCGTTGATTTTGTTGTAAAGTTCAGATGTTTCCATAAAAATGGAATCCGTTCCAGCAGAATCCTCTTTCCGTTTTTTGGAGCCTCCGGGCGCATCAGCTGTGCCGGGCGCGCTGCCAGTTCCTTATAACATGCCACTACAGTTGCCACACCGGTACAGAGTGCACTCGCAAGGATCGCAAGTCCGCCCTCTTCCCAGTTTAACGGGGTCAGATACTCTTTCATACCCGTATACAGCATACCATACGCATTCATGATCACCCACGGCAGAATTTTCTCACCGAGCAGCACTCCGACAAATGCACCGGAGATGGTAAACATCAGTCCGTAGGCAAGATATTTTACCGCGATCACACCGTCTCCGTATCCCAAAGCTTTCAGTGTACCGATCTGCTGACGCTGTTCCTCGATCATTCGAGTCATCGTCGTCAAGCTGACAAGCGCTGCCACCAGAAAGAAAATGACCGGAAAGAACTTTCCTATATTTGTGATGCGCACTGCATCCTGTCCGTAATTTTCCGTGGAAGACACCTGATCTCGTCCCCATACATACCAGTCCGGAACCTTCAGATCTTCCAGTTTCTTCTCTCCGTCTGCAATTTCTTCTTTTGCGTCTGCCAGTTTTTTCTCTGCTTTCCGGCTTTCTTTTCTGTATTCCTTCCAGCCGTCCTCCAGTTCCGTCTCTTTTGCATCGATCTCATCTTTTGCCTCCCGGAGTGCGCTTTTTCCATCCACAATCTGCTGTTTTCCGGCAGAAAGCTGCGTCTTTCCATCTGCAAGTGCAGCTTTTGCTCCGGCAAGCTGCTTCTTTCCGTCCGCAATCTGTGCTTTTGCCTGCCCAATCTGCGCCTCACCATCCGCGAGCTGTTTTTGTACCTGACTGATCTGTCTTTCTCCTGCTGCAAGGTGTTCCTTTGCCTGTGCGATTTTCTCCTCGCCCGCCGCAAGTTCCTGACGATGCATACTGATTTCCGCTTCTCCGGCATCCAGCTGCGTCCTTGCCTGCTCGAGTTCTCCTTTGCCCAACTGGATCTGTGTAAGATTCCCGGTCAGTTCCGTCTCTTTCTGTGACAGCACTTCCTTTTGTGTTTCCAGTCCGGTAAGCTGCTGTTTTAACTCCTGCAAAGCAGTCTCGATCTGCTGCAGCTGTTCCGCATCCGGTTCTTCCATCTGCGAGAGTTGTTCTTTCTGTGCTTCCAGTCGGGTGATTTCTTCCTGCACACTTTGCATACCGGTGGCAAGCTGTTCCTGCCCTTCCTGTACCTGTGTGATACCCGCAGTTACTGTCACCTCATTTTCATCCAGCTCCTTTTCTTTTTCTTCCAGCTGACTTTTCTGTTCTTCCAGTTTCGCCGCCTGCTCCTCAAGCTGACTTTTGGCTGTATTCAGCTCTTCTTCCTGTATCTGCAGCTGTACCTTTCCATCCGTCAGTTCTGTCTGCTTTGTGGCAAGCTCCTGTTTTCCGGCTGCAAGTTCCTGCATTTTCTGCTGCAGCTGTTGTTCTCCGGCAGTCAGTTCTTTCTCCTTTGCAGCAAGCTGATTCTCCCCATTTTGCAATTCTGTTTCTTTTTCTGCCAGAAGGGATTCATTTTCCTTCAGTTCTTTTTCCTTTTCAGCGACGGTATCTTTTGCCTCTTCGATCTGCAAAGTACCGTCTTCCAGCGTCTTTTTTCCATCCGCCAGTTCCTTTTCACCGTCTGTTACCTGTTTTCTGGCATCGGAAAGCTTGTCTTGCCCCTCCTGATAAACCGTATCATATCTCCTCTGACATGCTTCCTCTTCCAGCTCTTCTACCCGGTTTTGTACCTGTTTTACAGCCTTTTCGTAAGAGGTACTGTAACTTTCCAGCTCCTTTGCCCCATCCACCTGCACATAGATTTCTGTATAAATCTCACTGGTAAACGTCTCCGGAAGTAACAGCCCAAAACTGTCAATACTGCCGTTTCCGATACTTCCCGTTCCACGGGTCAGTTCCATATAATAGGGTAACGTTGCCGATCCCACAATCGTAAACGTTTCATGAACAAGGTCATCCGAAAGTGCAGTGTCCGTACCACTCTCAAATATCACCTGATCGCCGATCTTTTTTCCGGTTCCATCCAGGAATTTCTGATCCACCAGAATTTCATCCGTTTTCTGCGGCAGCCGCCCATCCAGAATCTGTGGTTCATTTACGCCATCTTCTAACGCGATCAGCTTCACTGTCTGTTCTTTTTCCCCTTCTTTATGTAATACTTCTAACGTATGCCCGCCGGTTACCTGTGCTACGCCTTTCACCTTTGCGATATCTTCCATATCCGTGTCTGTAAGACCGAGCGTTCCCAGCACCCGCAGATCCATGTAATTTGTCTGATCGTAATAAGCATCCGCTGAAGTTTTCATATCTCCTTCTGCTGACCGAATACCCGAAAAGAACGCCGCACCCAGCAGGGAGATGAAAAAAACAGATAAAAACCGTCCTTTATTCTTTAAAATCTCTCTGAAAAAATCTTTCCGAAATGCTTTCATCCTCTCCACCTACCATTCTATCTCTTCCACCGGTGTTGGATTCTCGTTTTGTATCATCTCTGCCACCCTGCCGTTTCGTATCCGGACGATCCGATCCGCCATAGGTGTCAGTGCAGAGTTATGTGTGATCACGATCACAGTCATTCCCTTTTTGTGACAGGTATCCTGTAATAACTTCAGTATCGATTTTCCAGTCACATAGTCCAGCGCACCCGTCGGTTCATCGCAGAGCAGTAACTTTGGATTTTTTGCCAGGGCTCTGGCTATCGCCACCCTCTGCTGTTCCCCACCTGAAAGCTGTGCCGGGAAATTATACATCCGTTCCCCAAGCCCCACTTCTTCAAGAACTGTCTTTGCATCCAGCGGATCTTTACAGATCTGAAGTGCCAGCTCCACATTCTCCAGTGCAGTCAGATTTTGCATCAGGTTATAAAACTGAAACACGAAACCAATATCCTCTCTCCGATACTGGATCAACTTTTTCCCTTTCAGCTTATCCACCCGTGTTCCGTCCACAGATACTTTTCCGGTCGTTGCAGTATCCATGCCGCCGAGAATATTTAGCACCGTTGTTTTTCCTGCTCCACTTGGTCCGACCACGACCACAAATTCTCCCTTTTCTACCTGAAAAGAAATACCATCCGCAGCTTTGATCGTCACTTCTCCCATCTGATAGGTTTTTGTAACCTGATCCATTTCCACATATGCTGCCATAACACCCTCCTGCCTTCCGTATGAAATGATAACATCCTGTTCGTATCATCTGTTTATCCGAATCTCTCAGATACTCCATGAATCCGCTTCCCTGCAAAAGATCCGTTGCAGCTGTTCCCCACATTTTTCTACTTCTCCCAGTACTTCCTTTCTGCCTTTTTGCGTATCAAACCAGTTTTCCCGGTTGATTCCCACATCCGAAGGGCAAATGAGAAAGGTTGTCTGTGGGTATAAGTACTGATAATACAGCTTGCATCTTCTGGCATGCTGGGCTTTGCAGCAGATAATTGCCTTTTTCACCCGAATGCCCACTGCATCTGTCACTTTTCTGGAGTTGATCGCATTCTGATAGGTAAATGTAGCCCCGTCTTCCCGCAGGATCACTTCTTCCGGCACGCCTTCTTTTAGCAGCACATCTTTTATAAATTCCCATTCCGTCTGATACGGTCCCTGATATTTTTCCTTCATGGCCTGTACCCCTGTAAATGCACCTTTTCCGATACTGTATTTTCCGGAAGGCAGTATCCAGGGTGCCATTCCCTCTTTCCACAGTCTGGCCGCTTCTATGGACATCTGTGGAAATCCATTACCCGGTACAAAAATGATATCTGCCCTCTCCGGTTTATCCTCCACAAAAATGAAATCACTGATCTGATCTAAAAAACGTTCATATTCTCTGTCTTTCTTTTGTATTCCCATGGATCTGCTCCCTTCTTCATCCTGTCTTCTAGCGGGTTGTGATCAGAGTCTGATACCCATCCTTTCGAAGCCTTTGTTCCATCAAAACAGCATTCCCAAGCTGTTCAAAAGCTCCCACCTGGACTTTATAATATCCGTCCTGCTGTAAAATATAAGATGGATATCCCTTATCCAGAAGTTCATAATTCAGCCGGTCTGCATTTTCTTTATTTCTGAAAACTCCCACCTGCACCCGATATAAAAGTGGATCTTCCACAGTTTCCTGATCCAGTGTACCGAGAATCGCCTCAGAAATTGCTCCTGCGATTTCTGTAAATTTTTCATCAAACAGCTGATTATCCTGATCGTTGTTAATAAATCCTGCCTCCACCAGAAGTGCCGGCATATTTGTTCTTCGCAACACTACAAGTCCCGGTCGTTCTTTCACCCCGAGATTACGGAATCCCACCTCCTCCAGAGCCCCGTTAATTGCCTCTGCCATCTTCAGTTTGATTCCCGACTTGTCATAGATCAGTGTCTCTACCCCCTGATACTGATTCTGTCTTGGACTGGAATTTCTGTGAATCGAAATAAAATAATCCGCTTCTTCCCGATTTGCAATCTGCGCTTTTTCAAAGGGTGTCTGGTAGACATCCGTGGTTCTTGTATACACCACATCCTGTCCTCCTGCCTCCAGAAGTCTCCCTACTTCCAGTGCGAGCCGTAACGTATCTTCCTTTTCCTGCCTGCCAGGATAGACTGCACCCGGATCTTCTCCTCCGTGTCCACTGTCCACTACAATCTTATATGCCATATTTTTCCGCCCGTATTTCTTTTCTTCTTTTACTATATGCCGGTATACGGAGAAATGTTGTTTTATAATTTATTATAACAAAAAGGACACCGGCGTAAAAGCCGATGCCCTGATTTTATAGATATTTTATATTATTTGTTACTGTTCACTCCGTGCCCAGCAACACGCTGCGCGATGCACAGAATTTATGCTAATCGCATAAATTCGCGCGATATTTCTCGGGTTTTCTGTGACCTTCGCTCACAAAAAACACCTCGCGGGATATTACCAGTGAACAGTAACTATTATTTTACTGCTCCGTTTACCACGCCGTTGATAATCTGTTTCTGACAGATCAGATAGAAGATCAAAATCGGCAGCAGTGCCAGCAGATAAGAGGCGAATGCCAGGTTATAATTAGTTCCGAACTGAGTCTGGAAGTTTAACTGCGCCAGTGGTAACGTATTTTTTCCTGTTCCGGACATGATAACCAGAGGTGTCATAACATCGTTCCAGGTACTCATAGCAGTCAGTACAGCAACGGTTGCATGCATTGGCTTCATGATCGGGAAAATGATATTCCAGTAAGTACTCCATGTAGTAGCGCCATCCACACGTGCTGCTTCTTCCAGTGCCAGTGGAATATTTTTCAGATAACCGGAATATAACAGGATATTCATTGGCATAAAGAATACCACATACAGTACGATAACACCAAAACGATTGGCAATTCCGATCTGCGCAGTCTGTTTTACCAGAGGCATCATCAGAATCGCAAACGGTACGAACATACCACTTACAATATACAGATACGCAAAATTATAAAACTTTTTATTTGCCATACTTCTTCCAATCGCATACCCCGCCAGAGAATGGATCAGAATAGCAAGGATCACGGTCACGATCGTAAGCAGTAAACTGTTCCCCAGAGAATGCCAGAAATCAGTTACCTTCATCGCTTCCGAAAAGTTCGCAAAACTCCAGGTTTTCGGAAATGCCAGTGCTCCGGCGATATCATTTGTCATCTCAGACGGCTGTTTGAACGCAATGATCACTGCCATATACAGAGGAAAAAACACGGTGAGACAGCCGATGATCAGTAAAATGGTAATCGGCCAGTTGACTTTTGCTGTCTGATTATTTGTTTTCTTACTCATTATAACTGTTCCTCCTTCTTACCCATTACTGTCATCTGGAATGCAGAGATTGCCACGATAACGACAAAGAAAAGAACTGCGTTGGCACTCTGGAAACCAAACTGTCCACCACTCATACCATTCTGGTAGATCAGGTAAGAGATGGACTCTGTACTCTGGGACGGACCACCTTTGGTCAATGCCATAATCTGGTCAAATACCATCAGGAAGTTTTTCATACACAGCACCATATTAATCGTAAAGAATGGAATAATCAGCGGAAATGTAAGGTCTTTGAACCTTCTCCATCCGGTGGCTCCATCGATCGCACCGGCTTCATACACATCTTCCGGCACGGTCTGCAGACCGGAAATATAGATGATAGTATTCATTGCAATTGCCTGCCATGCACCTACAATAACGATACCAAACCATGCAGTACTTTCTTTTGCCAGAATACTGGAACTCAGCCATTCGATTCCTGCTGCCTGACCAGCTACCGGAAGAATATAAGTAAAGAAGAAACTAAAAATATAACCGATAACCAGTCCACCAAGAATATTCGGGATGAAATAGATTCCTCTCAGCACCGTTTTTCCTTTAATTTTCGCATTCAGTCCCAGTGCCAGAAGCAGACTGATGACATTTACAATGATCGTACAAACAATTGCATATTTAAAAGTAAATAGGTAAGATCTTCCCACGCGGGCGTCGGTAAACAGATCTTTGTAGTTTCGAAGTCCGACAAAATCATAGGTTCCATATCCTTTGAAATTTGTAAAACTATAGATAAAACCTTTGATCAGCGGTAATGTGTTAAAACAGAAAAACAGCACCAGTACCGGAATGGTAATCAGGAGAAACGTGCGCTCTCTGTCGTTGGTTTTCCCTTTCTTATTCATCGTTCTTATCCCCTTTCCTAGTTGTTACTTCCGTTTTCTTTTTCGTAATCCTGTACTTTCTGAATCAGATCACGGTTGTAACGAACCCACTCAGTATCAAATTTCTTCAGGAATTTGTCGGTAGCATTTTCGCTGTCATCCAACAGATAGGTCTGAATCATCGCATCTACGGACATTTCACTGGGATAATGATGATCCTGATAGTCCACCAGTTTTCCTTCGTTGATGTATTCTTTCATACCATCCAGCATAGACGGCAGTTCGAAATCGCCTTTTTCACATGGCACGGCACTCTGATCATCAATGTATGACTGTACATTTTCATCTTCCATAAAGAAACGCAGTACTTCATATGCTTCTTCTTTGTGTTCGCAGTTTTTCATAATGGAAAACTGTAAGTCGTTACCGGAGTTTAACACATTTTCTTCTGCATTGTTGCTTGCCGGAAATACAAAGGAATCAATGTTCATATCCGGATTCACTGATTTGATCTGAGGAACGGCATAACTTCCGATCACAAACATCGCAGACTCACCTTTGGCAAATGCTGTACACGCATCGTTGTATCCGTATGCTGCCGGATTATCCTGGGCATATGCCAGAAGCGCTTTTTCTTTCTCTGCCACTTCTCTGTAATTATCGGTAAATGTGGTATTCCCTTTATTTACCTCCGAGCACACATCAGACGGAGCCAGATCTACAGCGATCGCATTCCACGGAGCCAGACAGGTCCAGGAATCTTTGAATCCAAAATACAGCGGCTGAATTCCTTCAGCTTCGATTCTTTCACACAAAGCAGTAAATTCATCCCATGTGGTTGGAATCGTCCAGCCATGTTCTTCAAACATATCCTTGTTGTAAAGGACACCGGCCGCATTGGCCATGTACGGCATTGCATAAACTCCGTCCATCGGCACATATTCCAGTTCTTTATCTGTCTCAAGATACGCTTCTTTAATATCATCGAGCCCGTCAAAATCCGAAATATCCATTAACATATCAGAATCAAGGAAATTAGAGTAGTTTACATCACCGCCGATTCCGATGATATCCGGATAATCCTCACGAATAAATCTTGTTTTTAAAATAGTCATGGCATCGTTCGGAGAATCGATAACCAGTTCTATATTGTCGTGTGTCTCATTGAATTTCTTTTCCAGCTCTTCAAATACATCTACGGCTTCCGGTTTGTACTGAACAACTTCAATTTTAACTTTTCCGTTTGTTTGTTCTTTTCCACATCCGGAAAGCATTGTTCCAACTGCCATCACGCCGGTCATTCCAAGACAAAGTGCTGCTTTTCCACGTCTTTTCATTTTCCATAATTCCTTTCCTTATTTATCCTATAAACCGTTATGAATTCTAGTTAGTTTTGTCTGGTTTTGCAACACGTTTACAAAAACACCAATATTTTGTACAATATTTTTCCTCGTTTTTTGTCTATTATATCCAAAAAATAATTTTATTATCCTTTCCAAATCACGTATAAATTATTGTTTTTTGTATAGAATGTTGGTAGTATCGGTTCTTTTCTGCTCCCATCAAAGATTTTCAGACAATTCACAGAGCAGCAACGTGAAAATAGTTTCATTTTAATGTTTTCCATACATACTCGTTGATTTTTTCTATAGATAGCTTATAATAAAAATAGTATTATTACTGATACTTGTTTATTTATGTGAAAGGAGCTTTTATGCAGACACTAACCCGCAAGGAAGAACAGATTATGCAGGCTGTATGGCAAATCGGTCACCCCTGTCTGATATCTGAGATTCTGAAAAAAGATGTAACATTGAAAAGAAATACTGTTGCACCCGGTATTATCACACTGACAAAAAAAGGATATCTGAAAGTAGATTCCATCGGTAAGTCCATGACACGCACCGGGAGAGCCTATGCACCACTCATAGATCAGCATGCATACAACGAACAGAAAAAACTGATTCAGTGTGTAGTAGACAGCCCGACAACAAAAGGCGGTATTTTGAATTATATTCAGTCACTGATTGATACCAATCAGGCAGACGACGCCTTCAAAACAGCTTTAAAAGAAAAGATTGAGAAATAGCAGTATTTAGTTTTATGAAAGAAGAAATAGAATATATACAAAAAAGAACCGACGATTTCTGATTTTGTTTTTTTCAGAAAATACAAATCAGAAATCATCGGTTTTTCGTTTTATTACTTTACTTAGCGTAACTGTTCAACACTCTCACAGTTACTCCTGTTTTTAATGATGGAACAGACGGATACCGGTGAATGCCATTACCATATTGTACTTATCACAGCACTCAATCACGAGATCATCGCGGACAGATCCTCCAGGCTGAGCAATATAAGCAACACCACTTTTATGTGCACGTTCAATATTATCTGCAAACGGGAAAAACGCATCAGATCCCAGCGTAACACCTGTCAGCTGATCCAGCCATGCACGCTTCTCTTCTCTTGTGAATACTGCAGGTTTTTCAGTGAACGATCTCTCCCAGTTTCCATCACCGATCACATCCATGTATTCCTCACCCATATAAACATCAATCGCGTTATCACGTTCTGCACGGGTAATACCCTCTTTAAACGGCAGATTCAGTACCTGTGGACTCTGGCGCAGCCACCAGTTGTCTGCTTTCTGTCCGGCCAGACGGGTACAGTGTACACGGGACTGCTGTCCGGCTCCTACACCGATGGCCTGTCCGTCTTTTACGAAACATACAGAGTTAGACTGGGTGTATTTGAGGATGATCAGAGAAATCTTCATATCTCTCTTTGCCTCTTCGGTCAGTTCTTTGTTATTTGTCACCAGATTGGAAATCAGTTCATCATCAATTGCCAGTTCCTGTCTTCCCTGTTCAAAAGTAACACCAAACACTTCTTTATGTTCCAGTGGAGCCGGTACATAATCCGGATCAATCTGAATCACATTATAATTTCCTTTTTTCTTCTGAGACAGAATCTCCAGAGCTTCCGGTGTATAACCCGGTGCAATTACACCGTCAGATACCTCTCTCTTGATCAGCAGGGCGGTATCTTTGTCGCATACGTCAGACAGAGAAATAAAATCACCGAAAGAAGACATACGGTCTGCACCTCTTGCTCTTGCGTAAGCACAGGCAATCGGAGAGAAGTTTTTCCAGTCCATATCATCTACCCAGTAGATTTTTGCCAGTGTCTCACTTAACGGAAGTCCCACGGCAGCCCCTGCCGGGGATACATGTTTAAAAGAGGTTGCTGCCGCCAGACCGGTTGCCTGTTTCAGATTGGATACCAGCTGCCAGCCATTAAAAGCATCCAGAAAGTTAATGTATCCAGGCTTTCCGGAAAGCACTTTGATCGGAAGTTCCGATCCGTCATTCATATAGATTCTGGAAGGTTTCTGATTCGGGTTACATCCATACTTTAACTGTAATTCTTTCATTGTGCTTCTCCCTCTCTTATTTATTTTTATTTACAATTCTTGTCTCGCAGGTACCGTCTGCAATATCGATATAACGTACAAACAGAGATACTTTATTTTCTTCATTCAGGCTTTCCCATAACAGACCGGTAAATTCATCAATCTCATCCGGAATTGCCACAAGCTTCGGTTCTCCTTCAAAACTGGGCAGCGGATTGCCATCGCCCATATATGTATGAATAAAATGTCCTTCCCCTGCAAGTGCTGTTCCATAAGAGAATGTATAACGGTTACAGGAGTCCGGATTTCCATTATTGCTTTTTAAGATAGACATTGCATAATCAAACGCTCCGTTTTCAATATGCATCACTCCGGAGATTCGAGGAGTGTAATTTGGTGCATCCGGTTCAAATTCTCTGGATGTCAGAGCCTGCTCAAATGTCAGCTGTCTGTCCATTCCCTCATAAATGGTATCTGTCTGGTCTCCGTTGGTCACGATGGTTTTATTGCCCAGCACACGTACCGGCGCATAGATAATAAGACTGGGATCCACCAGTTTGGAAGGATCAAAGGCCTGGGTACGGATTCCCTGTCCTTCTTCTACAAAGACACGGTTTCTGCTGTTTTCACTTCTTCCCATGATGAAATAGGCCGCAACTGCTTTCGTTCCGTCTGCAGATCTGCCAATTACAATTCCTCTTCCCGGGTATGAATTTCCTCTCAGTTCCTGTTCCAATGATATCATCTTCATGAACAATTCTCCTTTTGTCTTATGTTTTGATTTTACCATGATCCGGATCGGTATAGCGAATCTTCATAACGAAAATCACTATACCCGGCTTTTCCCGTTTTCTCCATACTACGCAGAAATTATGCTGAAAATGAAAAAAGCCTACAATCCGAGCTACACTGCCCAGACGGTCGGCTTCAAACCCTTATACTCCCCGTGGTAAACTCCACTTCCGTCAGTCATATAAGTTACTTCAAAAATAGCATTTATTTTTCTTTCTGTCAACCCTCTTTTTATAATTCCGCCCTTCAGCAAACAGTGTCTTTGTATTCCTTCTTCTCCTTTTTTATAAAAACTCCGTCACATGTTTTCTGTATCGTAACGGAAACATGTTTCTCTGGCATACCGGATTCTTCCTTTTTTCCACTGCAATCGTATAGAAAAATTCTTTCCACATCTGCGTATAAAGATCTTCCTGCTGTTCCGTCTGACAAAGCCGCTCCATCTCTTCTTCCCGGAACTTTGTAACATAAAACGGCTCATTTTTCGGATGGATCACCCCCAGGCCTCGCCTATCATCAATGATCATCCAGTCTTCCGATGGCATCCGGTCTGCAAAATGTTCTGCTACCAGTGCCACCACATTTCCCTTTGGCTCCATATGTGCAACATAAATCCCGGGGTCGATTCTCGTAAACCGCAAAATTTCCCGAAAAAAATGTCTTTCATTCGATACCTGTCGGCTCAGTTCAAAGATCTGCATCACCGATTCTTCTCTCAGACACTCGGTTACTTTCCCTCCCACAGCAAATCCTATCCTCAGAAAACGATAAATATCATCCAGCCGCCCCGGATCATTGCTCATAGCCGCCAGATAGACCTGATAATAGGCTTTTGCAGATATTTTGGTCCGAATTGATCGAACCACCTTGTGTGCCAGCTCCGGATCCACCTCCACATGAACATATTCCGTCAGAAGGTCCATCTGTTCCACCGGTTCGATTTCCAACCTGACATTCTGACTTCCTTTTTTTGCCTCCCATACCCGGTAGATACAGGTCATCATACTCTCAAAATCTTCTTTACAGGTAAAACAATACATTTCCGTTCCCTTTCTTCTCACGCCTGCACACCAAAATCTCCGAACAACGACATCTGATGATACTCCTGCTGATTCATCAGCTGCCAGTTTTCTTTATATTCTACACTGGTCAGCTGTTTGGTGATAAAATTCTCTTCCATCGGAATCCTGTACATCATCTTTCCGTTACAGGTGATAAAATAATGCGCTCTTTTTAAAACGACACCCATCTTTTTCAGATGGTCAAAGTCCAGACTTCCGTATCTCCTTGCGCGCACGATCCTGCCCGCTGATTTTGGTCCCACACCCGGAATCCGCAGGATCCGCTCATAAGATGCAGTATTGATCTCCACCGGAAAAAGTTCCAGATGCCGGAGTGCCCACTCACACTTTGGGTCAATCTGCTCGTTAAAATTCGGTCTCTGTTCTGACAATAATTCCTCCGCATGGAATCCATAAAACCGTAGCAGCCAGTCTGCCTGATAGAGACGGTGTTCCCTTAAAAGGGGTGGTTTTTCATCAATCCCCGGGAGATCCGGGTCTTCGTTCACAGGCACATAGGCAGAGAAAAATACTCTTTTAAGATCATACCTCTGATACAGGTTCTGCGTCATGCAAAGCAGATGGTAATCTGTCTCTGGTGTTGCCCCAATGATCATCTGTGTACTCTGTCCCGCAGATGCAAAGGGTCGTTTTTTCAATTTTTCATGTTCTTTTGTTGTAATCCGGTAAACGGAAGACTCTCCGATCCGATCCGTTTGATTTCCCGTAATTTTCCTCTGCTCTTCCGAAAAAATACTGTCCGTCAGATACCGATTGGATGCGCTCCGTTCCAGATACGCACTTTTCCCCTGTGCCAGTCGGTTCGCAGCAATCGTATCCGTCACCTTCGCCATCGGCTTTAATATTGTCTGATGAGACTTGTTAGGGGCAAGTTTTTTCATTCCCTCTGCTGTCGGCAGTTCCAGGTTGATACTCATACGATCTGCCAGATAACCGGCACGCATGATCAAGTCGTCTGGTGCCCCCGGAACTGCTTTTACATGAATATATCCGTTGAAATGATATTCAGTACGGAGAAGCTGCAGCGCCTCACATATCTTTTCCATCGTATATGCCGGATTCTTTTGTACTCCGGAACTGAGAAACAGCCCTTCGATATAGTTTCTTTTATAGAATTCCACTGTCAGCTCACACAGTTCCCTTGGGGTAAATGCAGTACGCTCTGTATCGTTCGATACCCTGTTTGCACAGTATTTGCAGTCATAAACACAATGGTTCGTCATCAGCACCTTTAATAGCGAGATACATCTGCCATCCGCTGAAAAACTGTGGCAGATTCCACAGGCTTTTGAATTGCCCAGAGATCCTTTCATACCCTTTCTGTCTACACCACTTGACGTACACGCAACATCATACTTTGCCGCATCTGCCAGAATCCGCAGTTTTTCCTGTATCGACAGCCCTTGTCTCAATTCCATTTCTTTCACCTCCATCATTTCTTTTATTATACACGAATATATGTTCGGTGTAAATCTTTTTTTCGAACATTTGTACGTATTATTGTTTCAGGTGTCTGCTGAGCCTGCCACCGAAAGCTCATTTCAGATACTAAGTACGAAAAAAAGAAAAACTTCTGTCAGCGCATTCGCCAACAGAAGTTTTTCTTTTTTCACTTGTTAATGAATTAATGTAATTGTTGAAAACAGAGATGCCAGTGTATTGGCAACTGTAGACATACTCTTAATAAAAATATCCAATGCCACGCCGACAACGTCTTTTCTTGTATCACCAACAGTGTCACCGGTAACTGCTGCTTTGTGAGCAGCCGATCCTTTCCCGTGCCCTTCAAGAGCTTCACTTTCAATGTATTTTTTCGCATTATCGAAAGCTCCACCGGAGTTACCCATAAACAGTGCACGCGGAATCGCCACGATTGTGGCACCGATCAGGATACCGCCTACAAACTGCACCCCAAAGACAAATCCACCGATTACCGGGATACAAAGTGCCAGTACAGACGGTACTACCATTTTTTTCAAAGCCTGGTTTGCAGCCATACCGATCAGTTTATTATAATCCGGTTTTACTTTTCCTTCCAGTACACCGGGAGTGGAAAGCATCTTATCACCCTCATCGGCCATCAGTTTGGCTGACTCGATAGTGTTATCAGTGAGCATCGCAGAGAAATACTCGATCAGTGCACCACCGATCAGGCCACCGGCAACCACAATGAATGATGCAATATTTAATACCGGCTCTTCTCCTTTTGCTGTATAGTTTCCTACATAAGCCACAATCAGGGATACAGCTGCAAATGCAGCTGAACCAATAGCAAACCCTTTTCCGATCGCCGCTGTTGTATTGCCTACCGAATCCAGCTTGTCCGTGATGATACGGACTTTGTGTTCCAGATGACAGGATTCTGCCAGACCACCTGCATTGTCTGCGATTGGTCCGAAAGCATCGATGGATACCGTTGCACCTACAAAAGAGAGCATACCCAGTGCAGAAATTGCTATTCCATAAGTTCCGCTGATTTTTCCGGAGATAAACAGGGCAATACCGATGATGAGGATAGGCAGTAAGGTGGAACGGGATCCGATCGCATCACCTTTTGTGATAACGAAAGCCTCGCCCTCGATTGCCATCTCTGCCAGTTTTTTCGTCGGCTTGTATTTGTCACTGGTATAATATTCTGTAATACTTCCGATCGCAATTCCGCTGACGATACCGAGGATACTTGAGATCCACGGAGATATCCATCCACAGACCATATCTTCATATAACGGAACATTTCCAAACATCATATACGAAGCAGCCAGACCCAGGATAACCGTAATTCCTGCTGAAATCCAGGTGGCAAGATTCAGTTCTCTTGACGGATCATCTCCCATCTTCCGTATAAATGCGTAACTCAGGCCGATCAGACATCCAATCAGGCCGACACCGGCAAGAATCACCGGGAAAATAATCATACGGATAAAGGTTTCATCAGATACATTCACGATTCCATTGATAAATAAGGTAACTGCAATCATAATAGAAGCTGCGATGGTTGCAACGAAGCTCTCCAGAAGATCTGAACAGTTACCTGCGATATCATTGACATTATCTCCGATAAAGTCTGCAATAACATTTGGCACACGACTGTCATCCTCCGGCATATCATGGCGAATCTTGGCAAGAATATCAGATGAAATATCTGCCGCCTTCGTGTAATTACCACCTGCAACCCTGTTGAACATGGCTACGATTGAACATCCCAGAGAGTATGTAGTGATTCTCATGATGGAAGGATTGCACTCCAGGTTTGCCACCAGTCCGTGACTTGTTGCGTGAGGATCCACACCCCAGATGATCAGCACCAGCAACAATCCCAGCATACCAAATGCCTGTACAGCAATGCCACTGACACTTCCACCGCTCAATGCTACTTTTACGGTCTCTCCGATAGAAAGTGATTCTCTTGCCTTGTTTGCTGTACGTACATTGGCATAGGTGGCACTCTTCATACCAATGATACAGACCAGACTGCTCATCAGCCCGCCTAGCAGAAATGTGATTCCACTTGTGGCTTCCACAAACAGACTGAATACCAGAGCAATAATGACTCCTATGATTGCGATCACCTTAAACTCTGCTTTCAAAAATGTACCCGCACCACTCCGAATGATACCGGCCATCTCTACCATCTTGTCGTTTCCCTCTTTCAGTTTCTTTACTTTGTTGAAATTAAAAAGGACAAAAACGAGAGCAACTACTACGACAGCTAACATTGCGTACCATATAACGGAACTATCCATAAGCTCCACCCCCATAAAATATATTTTTGCAAATTACCGCCTCATCCGGTAACGATTGCCCAAATAGCTTTATACTTTTTTACAAATAAAGGTTCTTTCCACCCCTGTTAATCGCCTTTATTTTCATGAACCGACCTTCTTCCCAATTTATCATCATATTATCATATTTTCTTATATTTTTCAATAGATTCTCTTTGCATTTTTATTTATTTTACACAATACTCTTTCTTTCTTCATTTGCATTTTATCGGTATTTTGCATATTTTTTATTGTGTATCTTTATTTTTCTTGTTATTATTTTTTTCAACCCTTTGCGTATATTATAGAGCAAAAGTATCTCTTGCCACATTGTCACTGTGTGTTTTCTGTAAACGAGATGACGTACGCCTTGTGAATTTTACTCGTTGCATTACATATCAATAATCGATCCAGTGGATCGATTTTGATTATCGCAGTGCTTGCCAAATCTGCATATATGCGATTTCTCTCGCTGCTCGCGTAAATCAAAAAAGACCCCGTGGTCTGAATCACTTCAGACCCTCGGGGTCCATCTTTACGTTTGGACACAATTCATGTTTTCACATGCTTTTATATAATTTTAAATTATTTCTGATTGATTGCTGCCTGTGCTGCTGCCAGTCTTGCGATCGGTACACGGAACGGTGAGCAGGAAACATAGTCCAGACCCAGTTTGTTGCAGAATTCTACAGAACTTGGATCTCCACCGTGTTCTCCACAGATACCTACATGCAGGCTTGGATTAACCGGTTTTCCTAATTTCAGAGCCATATCCATCAGTTTGCCAACACCTACCTGATCCAGTTTTGCAAATGGATCGTTTTCAAAGATCTTAGCATCATAGTAAGCATCCAGGAATTTACCAGCATCATCACGAGAGAAGCCGTATGTCATCTGTGTCAGGTCGTTTGTACCGAAGCAGAAGAAGTCAGCTTCTTTAGCGATCTCGTCTGCAGTCAGAGCTGCTCTCGGGATCTCAATCATGGTACCAACTTCATATGTCAGGTCGCTGCCAGCTGCTGCGATTTCTGCATCTGCTGTCTCAACAACAAATTTCTTAACATATTTCAGCTCTTTGATATCGCCTACCAGCGGAATCATGATTTCCGGTTTTACATTCCAGTCCGGATGAGCTTTCTTAACGTTGATAGCTGCACGGATAACTGCGCTTGTCTGCATCTTAGCGATTTCCGGATAAGTTACAGCCAGACGGCATCCACGATGACCCATCATCGGGTTGAACTCATGCAGAGAATCGATGATAGCTTTGATCTGCTCAACAGTTTTACCCTGAGCATCAGCCAGTTTCTTGATATCTTCTTCTTCAGTAGGAACGAACTCATGAAGCGGCGGATCCAGGAAACGGATAGTAACCGGGTTACCTTCCAGAGCTTCATACAGTTTTTCGAAGTCTCCCTGCTGTTCCGGAAGGATCTTAGCCAGAGCTGCTTCTCTTTCTTCTACTGTTTCAGCACAGATCATTTCACGGAATGCATCGATTCTGTTGCCTTCGAAGAACATATGCTCTGTACGGCAAAGACCAATACCTTCTGCACCCAGCTCACGAGCTTTTTTAGCATCTGCCGGAGTATCTGCGTTTGTACGAACTTTCATAGTTCTGTATTTGTCAGCCCATCCCATGATTCTTCCGAATTCACCTGCGATTGTAGCGTCTACAGTCGGGATGATACCGTCATAGATATTACCTGTGGAACCATCCAGAGAGATTGCATCTCCTTCATGGTATTCTTTTCCAGCCAGTGTAAATCTCTTGTTTTCTTCGTCCATTGTGATATCTCCACAACCGGATACACAACAGGTTCCCATACCACGGGCAACTACTGCTGCATGAGATGTCATACCACCACGAACTGTCAGGATACCCTGTGCAGATTTCATACCGGTGATATCTTCCGGAGATGTCTCCAGACGTACCAGAACAACTTTTTCTCCTCTTGCAGCCCATTCTACAGCGTCATCAGCTGTGAATACGATTTTACCACAAGCAGCTCCCGGTGAAGCTCCCAGAGCTTTTGCCATTGGAGTAGCAGCTTTCAGAGCAGCTGCATCAAACTGCGGATGAAGCAGAGTATCCAGGTTACGAGGATCGATCATTGCTACTGCTTCTTCTTCTGTTCTCATTCCTTCATCTACCAGATCACAAGCGATCTTCAGAGCAGCCTGAGCTGTTCTCTTACCGTTACGTGTCTGCAGCATGTACAGTTTACCATGTTCTACAGTAAACTCCATATCCTGCATATCTCTGTAGTGAGTTTCCAGAGTTTTGCAAACTTCTTTGAACTGTTTGAATGCTTCCGGGAACTTCTGTTCCATCTCGGAAATATGCATAGGTGTACGAACACCGGCAACTACGTCTTCACCCTGTGCATTTGTCAGGAATTCGCCGAACAGACCGTTGTTACCTGTTGCAGGGTCACGTGTGAATGCTACACCGGTACCACAGTCATCACCCATGTTACCGAATGCCATCATCTGTACGTTAACTGCTGTTCCCCAGGAATACGGAATATCGTTATCACGACGATATACGTTAGCACGTGGGTTATCCCAAGAACGGAATACAGCTTTGATAGCGCCCATCAGCTGTTCCTTCGGATCTGTCGGGAATTCAGCTCCGATTTTTTCTTTGTATTCAGCTTTGAACTGATTAGCCAGCTCTTTCAGATCTTCTGCTGTCAGTTCAACGTCCTGTTTTACGCCTCTGTCAGCTTTCATTTTGTCGATCAGCTCTTCGAAGTATTTTTTACCTACTTCCATAACTACGTCAGAGTACATCTGGATAAATCTTCTGTAGCAATCCCATGCCCAACGAGGATTTCCGGAATGAGCTGCCAGAACTTCTACTACTTCTTCATTCAGACCCAGGTTCAGGATAGTATCCATCATACCAGGCATGGATGCTCTTGCACCAGAACGAACGGAAACCAGAAGAGGATTTTCTTTGTCGCCGAATTTCTTTCCGGTGATCTCTTCCATTTTTGTGATGGATTCCATGATCTGAGCCATGATCTCATCATTAATTTTTCTTCCGTCTTCATAGTACTGAGTACAAGCTTCTGTTGTAATTGTGAAGCCCTGCGGTACCGGCAGTCCTAAGTTTGTCATTTCAGCAAGGTTAGCACCTTTTCCACCCAGAAGGTTTCTCATGGTAGCATTACCTTCAGTGAACATATAAACCCACTTTGTTGCCATTTAAACATTCCTCCTAAAAGTATATTAAATTTCCAAACATCTCCCACCAGGAAAAGCGGAAAACATTTTCACTCATGCAGTTCGCACTCGTATATAATAATTGTAATCAAAAAGCACATTATAGTCAAGTCAAACCGAAGAAAAAAGGAAAAATACCTTAAAAATCCTTCTGTTTTTTTCAGGATTTTCGGCACGTTATTTCTTTTTCATATCCAGTACCAGATGACGTGGCAGACCATTTACCATAATCGGCTGATAATCACCCTGAATTAACGGTTTTACATAGTCAATAAAGTCTTTTGTTACATAATTGCCTTCTTTGTTTACCCATTCTCTCGGCACCAGTTTTTCCTCATTGGCGATCCGGTGCACATCGTAGATTCCCGCAGATGACATGTACGGATCATCGGATACACGGTCTATTACCACCATATTTCCATTGTATCCTTCGTCTGCCGCTTTTACTGCTGCTCCGCCTACCATAAATGCTTCTTCGATATCTACTCTGGATGCCATATGAGAAGCACTTCTTTGCAGTGTAGAGAATTCTACGCTACGAGTCTTGCATCCGATCTCTGCACCCAGGAATCCGGCGAGATAAGCTGCTGTACCCTGTAACTGTTTGTGTCCGAATGCATCTACATAATCTCCGCCACCGGACAGTTCGCACACATACCGTCCGTCAGCCAGTTTGATTCCTTCTGAAACTGCAATTACAATAGAGCTCTTCTTCTGCAGCAGTTCTTTTACTTTTGCCAGGAAATCGTCCACATCAAAAGCGATCTCCGGAAGATAAATCAGATCCGGTCCTTCACATTCCTCTGTTTTAGCAAGCGCTGCAGCTCCTGTAAGCCATCCTGCATTTCTTCCCATGATTTCCATAACGGTGATCATTTCTTTTTTGTATGTCAGCCCAAGTGCATCACGGATTACTTCTTTTGTGGAAGCCGCAATGTATTTTGCCGCACTTCCAAACCCAGGTGTATGATCCGTCAGAGCCAGATCGTTATCAATTGTTTTCGGCACACCGAGAAATTTTTGTTTATGTCCTTTTACGATGGCATAGTCGGAAAGTTTACGGATGGTATCCATGGAGTCGTTTCCTCCGATATATATAAAGGAATCAATCTCCAGCTTGTCCAAAATCTCAAAAATTCTGTCATATATCTCCATATTTTCATGAATTTCCGGGAGTTTATAACGACAGGATCCCAAAAAAGCGGACGGGGTTCTCTTTAACAGTTCAATATCCAGATCGGAATGGATCTGTGTGGACATATCCACATACTGTTCATCTAAAAGCCCCTGAACACCATGCAGCATACCATATACTTTGTCAAATCCTCTCTCGATTGCATTTTTATACACACCTGCCAAGCTTGAATTAATTACAGATGTCGGACCTCCGGACTGTCCTACGATTACATTTCTTTTTTTGCTGGCCATTGGCATCTCCTCCTATAAATATTTTGTACGATAATACTATAATCGTCATTATACTAAATTATTATTGTATTTTCAATATTTCTTTATATATATTTACCATTATTATAGTTTTCCCGTGTTTTCTTGTTGACCTTTTGTATAATACAGGTTATTCTTATACAAGATGTTTATACATTATTTATCCATAAAACATTATCAGATATTTTGTGAACCACGACAAATCGAGGTGGAAACATCTATGGAAGGTTTTGAAGTAACTAAAATCGGCAAACATATCTTTTGTATTCTGGATGCAGGAAATTCTTCTTTCTACATGGTAGAAGGTGATGAAAAAGCGGCAGTCATCGATACCGGGATTACCACCGGAAAGAAAATCATGCCACTGCTCCGTGAACTCACGGACAAACCACTTCTTCTTGTGGTAACTCATGTACATTGGGATCACATCTACCATATGGATGAGTTTGAAGAAGTTTATATGTGTCACGACGAAAAAAAAATAGAGGAAACGACGCTGCGCACCCTGACTGCTGGAAGACTGAAACCCTGGGATGAGATTCACGATATTCACACAGACTCTGTAATTTCTCTTGGTGGAACAGAGCTTCGTATCTGTCAGGTCCCCGGACACACACCGGGAAGTATAGTTATTCTGGAAACCAGGGAGAATTACCTGTTCACAGGCGATGCGATCGGAAGCGGATGTGGAGTCTGGATGCAGATTCCAGGATCAACGGATCTTAAAACATATTACGACAGTCTGATTCATCTCATGCATTGGCTGGTTGACAACGGTGGACGGATGAAGTTCTTCGGCGGTCATCATATGCAAGCCTTCGAATCTGTTGCACATCCGGTTTATAATCCACTGGGTCTCGGTGTTCTGGCTGATATGATCGACCTGGTGGGTCAGGTACTTTCCGGTGAAATCCAGGGACGTCCAAGCAATGTTTCAAGAGTATTCACCCAGGAACCATTACTTTATGCTTCGTATGGACGCGCAGAAATGCAGTATCTTCTTTCACAGAAATAGGGAACACAGTTTTCGATGTTCCATTCGAAAAAACAACGATTTCATATAGACAGCGAGGGAATTACATGAAAGAAACAATCTATACCATTCCACTAAACGATGCTTTTCATGCAGAAGATGAATGTCCTTTCTGCAGATTAGAACGGGATGCCGAGCAGCACGCTCTGGATTTCATACTTGGCAAACAGTCTTCTTATATGGAGGATGATATCCGCATGGAGACTGACCGGATCGGCTTCTGTCGTCACCATTATAAAATGATGTATGATTTTGGCAATCGTCTCGGTTGTGGACTGATGCTCAGCACACATCTGAAAAAACTGAATGAAGAGATGACCAGACAGATCAAATCCTTTACTTCCGGCAAATCTACTCTGATGGGACGTCTGAAAAAGACAGACCTGAACCCGGATGCCCCGGAAACACCATTAGGACAATGGCTCTATGAAAAAGAACACAGCTGCTATGTCTGTGACCATTTTAATGCAACCTATCAGCGTTATCTGGATACTTTCTTTTATATGTATAAAAACAGCAAAGAATTCAAAGAACTTTTCAAAAACAGCAAAGGATTCTGTATGCATCACTTCCGTGACCTTGTGGAAGTCGGAGAAAAAAAACTGTCTGTCAAAGAAAAACAGGAGTTTTATCCGGTTCTTTTTTCTCTGATGGAAGAAAACATGAAGCGTCTTGAAGAAGAAGTTACCTGGTTTTGTGACAAACAGGACTACCTGAACCGCGACAAAGACTGGGGTAATTCCAAGGACAGCATCCAGCGTGCCATCCAGAAACTCGGCGGAGGCTATCCTGCAGACCCTGTGTTCAAAATTGATTACTGACCCTGTCTGTTTTCAAAAATCAATCTTTACCAAGCCTGACTATGAAAAAGAGGAAGTAAGGCAAACTTTCCACAGTATTGTCTTACTTCCTCTTTTTTATCACAACTCTATTTTTTTCTTTCTTTTTCCAAAATCAATCTTCTTTGACTTTAAAACTCCATCTTCTTGGCAAGATAAGCTCTCAGATCTTCGATCTTCACTCTTTCCTGCTCCATAGTGTCACGATCTCTGACTGTTACCGCTCCATCTGTTTCAGAATCGAAGTCATAAGTTACACAGAACGGAGTACCGATCTCATCCTGACGACGGTATCTCTTACCGATATTTCCTCTGTCATCAAACTCACAGTTCCATTCTTTTGCCAGCATTGCATAAACTTTCTCAGCGCCCTCATTCAGCTTCTTGGACAACGGCAGCACACCGACTTTTACCGGTGCCAGTGCCGGATGGAAATGCAGTACCGTACGCACATCATTTTTCTCAGCATCCAGAACTTCTTCATCGTATGCGCTGCACAGAAATGCCAGTACCATACGATCCGCACCCAGAGACGGCTCGATAACATACGGGATATATTTTTTACCCTCTTCATCATCGAAGTAAGTCAGATCCTGCCCTGATACATTCTGATGCTGTGTCAGGTCGTAATCCGTACGGTCTGCAATACCCCACAGTTCACCCCAGCCAAACGGGAACAGGAATTCCACGTCAGTTGTTGCTTTGCTGTAGAAACTCAGTTCTTCTTTTTCATGATCGCGATACCGTACTTCTTCATCTTTCAGTCCCAGTTCATGTAACCAGTTCAGGCAGAAAGATTTCCAGTAATTGAACCATTCCAGATCCGTATCCGGTTTGCAGAAGAATTCCAGTTCCATCTGTTCGAACTCTCTGGTACGGAAAGTAAAATTACCCGGTGTAATCTCATTACGGAAGGATTTACCGATCTGTCCGATACCAAACGGCAGTTTCTTTCTGGAAGTTCTCTGTACGTTTTTAAAGTTTACAAAGATACCTTGTGCTGTTTCCGGTCTCAGATATACGGTATTCTTTGCATCTTCCGTAACACCCTGGAAAGTCTTAAACATCAGGTTAAACTGACGGATATCAGTAAAGTTATGTTTTCCACAGGTCGGGCACGGTACCTGATGCTCTTCAATGAAAGCAGTCATCTTTTCCTGGCTCCATGCATCTACGCTTTCTTCCAGTGCGATTCCTTTTTCTGCACAGAAATCTTCGATGATCTTATCTGCACGGAAACGCTCATGGCATTCTTTACAGTCCATCAACGGATCAGAGAATCCACCCAGATGACCGGAAGCTACCCATGTCTGCGGATTCATCAGGATTGCACAGTCCACACCTACATTGTAAGGATTTTCCTGGATGAACTTTTTCCACCATGCTCTTTTTACATTGTTCTTCAGTTCCACACCAAGATTACCATAATCCCAGGTGTTTGCCAGGCCGCCGTATATTTCGGAACCCGGATATACGAATCCTCTGGATTTGGCAAGTGCAACGATTTTTTCCATTGTTTTTTCCATAATTGATCTCCTTTATATTCCCTGAGACATAAATATATGTCTGGTATTAACGTATTAATTCCCACAGCAGTCGACAAGATAGCATCCTGCCGGCACAAATTTTTAATTATTATCCGTGTATATCACATAACCATATGCCTGTGTAGTCACGTGGCTTTCATCGTCTGTACCTTCATCGGCCGAAAGCCTTGCCTGACTTTTATTTACTACTTTCATATTCTTGCTGACATACTGAATCGTTCCCGGCACCAGAACCTGCATCGGCTCACGGATAATGATCACCTGCTGCTTTTCACATCCGTCAGGCATTCCTGCCCTGGAAACATCTTTTCCCTCTGCATCTGTAAAATCAGAAGCAAAAGTATATCCTTCTTTCTGTGCTTCTTTTACAGTGCCCGCAAAAAAATCTATCTGATTGAAGCCCCGATAATCGGCCACAGACTGATATTCCAGCTGTACTTTCGCTTTCTTATCTTTTACCTGCATACTTTTTACCGATACAGCCTCACTCCCTGCTTCCTTGTTATATGCTTCCACCAGTTCGTTAATCTGCGCTGCCAGCTCCTTTTCTTTATAAGTCTCGTCAGAAAAATCCTCCAATAACAATTCCTCTACCGTTCCGCTGTCATCCACCGTCACTGTAGTTTCTGTCATTTTTTCTATTCCACCACAACCGGTCAGTAGCAATACTGCTGCCAGTGCTAGTCCCAGCTTTTGTTTTTTCATGATTTTTTCCTCCGAATCACTCCTCTGACTTTCCATTACCGGATAGTCAGACCTATTATACCGTCTGGATAGTTAATTTTCAAGGTTTTTATAGTTGCGTTTTTCAGGAATCCATCACTTCAAGAATCTCCAGACTTTTAAATCGTTTATCGGTATAACGGTCTATGTAACGTTTTACCCAGCGGGTAACCTCCCATTCCACCTCCGGTTTCAGGGTAAATGTATAGATTTTTTCCATCGGTGTTGCCACCATATATTGCAATGCATACAATGCCGATGTCGAAACCGAAATTCCGTCTTTTACCTGTTTGCGACAGTTACTGCAGATACAGCCGGAAGCCTCCAGCGACAAGAAAGTAAGGTCCTCCGTCCTTCCACAGATTCCACACTCAAAAAGCCGCGGATACTCTCCGTTGATCATCATCGCACGCATCTCGAAAATTGCACGGATCAGTCGATTGGAAATCCGCCCCCGGATCAGTGCTTTCATCGTGATATACAGAAGATTAAGCATATCCGTCTCCCGGTTTCCCTCTCTTCCGTAATAATCCGCAATCTCCAGAAAATAAAAGCCATAATATACTCCCGGCTGCTTTGCTGCCAGTTCTGTAAAATACTCCCGGATATTTGCCTGTGAAAGTGTATAAGCCGTTCTTCCCTCAAAAAGCTGAAAACTTCCAAACACAAACGGGTTCGCTATAGCAAGATAGGGGCTTGTGCTTTTTCTTGCCCCTCTGGCAAACGCAGTGATTTTCCCACGCTCACGGGTCAGGATCACCATGCGCTTATCATAATCCCCTACCGGCGTGGCAGCTAATACCATGCCGGTGACGGTAATAGGCTCACTCATACAGATCAGATCTCTTTCTTATTATATCCGAAGTTTTTCATCAGAGTATCACTGTCTCTCCAGTCTTTTTTCACTTTCACCCAGATCTTCAGATTCACTCTTTCTTCGAGCATTTTTTCGATTTCAAACCGGGCATTACTTCCGATTTTTTTTAACATGGAACCCTGTTTTCCTATGATGATTCCTTTATGAGAATCTCTTTCACAGATAATTGTTGCCTCGATATCTACAATATGCTGACCCTTTCTCTCCCGCATCTTCTCGATGGTTACAGCAATACCATGAGGGATCTCCTCATCCAGCGCATGCAGTGCTTTCTCACGGATGATCTCCGCAACAATCTGTCTCTGTGGCTGATCGGTTACCGTATCTTCATCGTAAAACATCGGACCATACGGCATATATTTAAACAGGCTGTTCACGATGTCTTTCGTATTCTGCCCACGCAGGGCAGATGCCGGAATAATTTCCGCAAAATCATACAATTTCCGGTAATTATCGATTACCTGTAAAATATCTTCTTTTTTCACTGTATCTACTTTGTTGATCACCAGAATGACCGGCAGACTTGTCTTCTGTAACTGCTCGGCAATATGCTTTTCACCGGCACCAATATAAGTAGTCGGTTCTACCAGCCACAGGATCACATCCACATCTTTCAGTGTCTGTTCTGCCACATTTACCATATATTCGCCCAGTTTGTTCTTGGCTTTGTGGATCCCCGGTGTATCCAGAAAGATGATCTGTCCGTCTTGACAGGTATACACGGTCTGGATTTTATTTCTGGTGGTCTGTGGTTTTTTGGATGTGATAGCAATCTTTTGTCCGATCAGATGGTTCATCAGAGTGGATTTTCCCACGTTCGGTCTTCCGATGATTGCCACGAATCCGGATTTAAAATTTTCCTTCATATGTTCTCCTTTATTGTACCAGAGGTTCGATCTGTTTTAAGATTTCACGGTTTTTCTCCAGTGCAGATTCACTTCCAACGACACAGATGTTCCTCTGTTTCAACACTGCTTCTACCAGATCACCCAGTGCCTGAATATCTTCCGGCTGTGCGGTAAGGATCTGATTTCTCTCCTCCTGCAGTTCTTCCTCAGTGATTCCTGCAAACCATGCCCCAAGCGACAGTTCTCCTTTGGCATATGGGTTTAACGGCACATCCAGGTCGCTGATCGTACCGATGATATATTTTGTCATTTCTCTCTCATCTGCCGTGAATGTATGCAGATATTCCGGTGTATTTTCAAATATTTTCAGTGTATTTTTCAGATGCGGGTCACGGTAAGACACCAGGAAACTGTCTCCGGATTTTCTGAAGTTGCTCATACATCCATAAGCTCCACCTTTGACACGGATATTCATCCACAGATAATCATAACTTAAAATCACTTTCAGGATACGAAGTGCTCCGGTATACTCATATCCGGCTTCTTTGAAGTTTCCACTGACTGCTACATACTGTACCTGACCTGCGGTAGAAAATCCTTCGTTTCTTTGCTGCAGATCGTAATTGATCTTTCCTGTCTGTATCGGAGTCTGATACAGCAGATGACGCAGGGTGGAAACTCTTCCTTCCACACCCTGATAACCTTTTTCATCCGTCGTCACACTGACAAACAGATTCTCCGGGCGGAAGATCAAAAGCATCAGTTTCTTCAGATTTTCTTTCAGTATCTCTTTTTTCTCTTCAAAATGTTTTTCCAGTTCTTCAACCAAACGGAAATATCCGATTCCCGCGATCCGATCCTGAAAATTGGATACCGGAGAATAATAGGACGCTGCACGCATCACCGCGGTGGAGTGTCCTGCCGCTGCCAGGGAGGATTGCAGTCGTGCTTTCTGCTGAGAAAGAATCTCATACAGACGTTTGTCATCATCCAGTCTGGAAGTAAACAGAATCTCGCGGATCATGGAAAATACAAATTCTTCTTTTTGTACCAAATATTTTGTCTTTACACCAAACATCCGTATACAGTCATCTTTCTGGTCTTTTCCCTGGAATACCTGCAGCCCGCAGCTAATTCCACCACTCTGTGCATTGATCTCATGGAAAAGTTCACCATAAGTAAAGTGGGCTGTATCCACGTATCCGAGAACAGATTTTAGGATTCCCATATAAGAAATCAGTTCATCCGGCACCTGTTTGGTATCAAATAACAGCGTCAGATACGTAATACCGTTAGTATCCAGATTATGATGCAAAACGGTATTCCCCGTTACATGGTGTGGTGTATTATGGATTTTCAGCGCTTCTTTTCCGATATCACTACGTTTCAGCATCGGAATTTTGGCTTTTGCCTCTGCGCTGTCCTCGCTGTCCTGAAATTCTTTCAGTTTTCTGGTTTTCTCCACCAGTTTTTCCAGCTGTTCCCGAGACAGAGAGGCTTTATAGGCAGCCAGCTTCTCTTCTGTCTTCTTCTCCTCCTCTGTTGTAAGTCCTTTTTTCGGCATTCCCAATACCACAGCACTGTGCGGGTTATCCAGCATGGTTTCCTGAATCAGCTGTTCAAAAAGTCCTTCACCTGCTTCCTTCTTTAATTCATCAAAGGCTTTCAGTTTTTCCAGATGAACAAATGGTTTATTATCATCGTACAGCCAGCTTTCACATACATCAATGCTATACATCAGTCCACGCGGATAGGAACCATAATCTGACTCACGGAAACGGAATTCCAAATAGTTGATACCGGCAGCAATCGCCTTCTGATCAATTCCTTCTTTTACCAGCTTTTCCAGTGTTTCCCGGATCACCTGCAGGAATTTTTCTTTATCCTTTTCTTCTGCGCTCTTAACTTCCACAGTGAAAAACGGCTGATAAATACCGTCGTTATAACCCCCATCAACATCTTTACCGATTCCGGCATCTAAAAGTGCCTGACGAAGCGGTGCTCCCGGAGCCGAAAGCAGAACATAATCCAGGACTTCAAAAGCGGTACAGCGTTTTACATCCAGTCCGTCCCCTACTACCATACTGTATGTCAGATACGTATTTTCTTTTTCGGAATCATTTTCTCCTACCGGATAAAAGATCTTATGCTCCACCGGTTTTTCAAACGGTTTCTGTTTTGCGATCTGGGAATCTACAGTAATTTTATCAAATTTGCTCAGATACTCTTTGTCCATCCATTCCAGGCGTTCTGCCATATCCATATTTCCATACAGAAAAATATAACTGTTGGATGGATGATAATATTTTCCATGGAATGCCAGGAAATTTTCATACGTAAGATCCGGGATACATTTCGGATCTCCGCCAGATTCCACGCCATATGGCGTATCCGGAAAGAGTACATTAAAAATCTCACGTTCAAGCACCTCTTCGGAAGAAGAAAATGCCCCCTTCATCTCGTTGTATACAACACCGTTGTATTTTAACGGATCGTCCACCTGCTCCAGCTGGTAGTGCCAGCCTTCCTGACGGAAAATCTCTTCCTTTTCATAAATATTCGGATAAAATACTGCATCCATATACACGTGCATCAGATTTTTGAAATCCTGGTCGTTGCAGCTTGCTACCGGATACATTGTTTTATCCGGGTACGTCATTGCATTCAGAAAAGTATTCAAAGATCCTTTCACCAGTTCTACAAAGGGGTCTTTCAATGGAAATTCCCGGGATCCGCACAAAACACTGTGTTCCAGAATATGTGCAACACCGGTACTGTCAGCCGGTGGCGTCCGGAAAATAATGTTAAATACTTTATTCTCGTCCTGATTTGCCAGAAGCATCACTCTTGCTCCGCTTTTTTTATGACGCAGCAGATATCCGTCGGCATGGACGTCTTCGATTCTTTCTTTCTGTAAAATTTCATAAGCACTGCAATCTGTAATCTGCATTCCTGCCTCCCATCTCACACATCCGGCTAGTTTTCTTCCGGTTTCTGTGTCTCTTTCTTTCCATTGTAATAACTATTCAGCAGTTCAATCTGCTGCGTTCTCAAAATCAGATTGATTCCTTCCGGATTCAGAACATAACCCTGCACATCTTTGATCATATAACGCGACAGCTGATCGAAACGCACCTGGATCAGACGGTTCTGTACTTCTTTTCCACGATAATGTTTCACCAGTTCTCCGGTATCTGAAAAGATTGGCTGATAACGTTCTCCCTTTTTATTCTGTACATAGAGCAGGCGGACATTTTCTTTGCCTTCTTCATCTTTTTCCACATCTACCGGCATCAGATAAGTGGATCTTGCAAGATTCGCTGACATCTCCTCTTCCAGATCTTTTAATGCTTCTCTGTCAGGCTCCACTCCCGGTTTTCGTAACTCCTGCAGAAAATAAGCCGCAGACAGCTGTAACTGCGGGTTCAGGATCGGTTTCCGATTTTCCGGCAAAGCATCCACATCCGGCATTCTGACAATTTTTGTCAGTTCAATCTTGTTTTCCTGATCGCCATCGCAAAATACTACTTCATTGATTCCCATGGCAAACAGATTCATGTAGAACATCGATGCATCCTTTTTCTGCACTTTTACCGGAAGAATAAGTTTCTTTTCTTCTTTATATTTTTCCGCAAATGTTTTCAATTTATCCTGATCGGTAAAAATCCATACCTGATCGTTAAAACTCTCATCATCGCAGATGGCAAAGGGCATTCGTGTCACTGCGGAATATGCTACCAGCATCTCGTCCAGATTCTGCAATTTTTTAATAATAAACACCTGATCTACTGTCATTTTTCTATCTATCCTTTCGTCTTCCTTCGACTGCTTTCATTCACGTCGTTTATCATTAAGTATAACATAAAACACTCTTAAGAACAACGAGTGAAACATGCAAAACTTGTTTCACTCGTTACGGCACCGGACAAAGTTTCATGCAGACAAGGACTTTGGTTCATAACCTGCAAAAAGGACTGCCGCATGCGCGACAGCCCTTTCATTTCATTGCATATCAAAATTGATCCGGTGAACCAATTTTGATTCATTCTCACAGAAAAATCTTAATTCAGGAATTAATCTTCTTTTCCATACAGAGTGACCAGTTTGTTCAGATATGTGTATCTTTCTTTTGCTTCATTTTCATTCTTAGCAAACAGTCTTGCTGCTTTTTCCGGGTTAGAACGTTTCAGAGAGTTGTAACGAACTTCGCCGTCCAGGAATGCCTGATAATCTTCAGAAGCCGGTGCTTTGGAATCCAGTGTGAACTTGTTCTCTGCAGCCGGGTTGAAGCGGAAGTTATGCCAGTATCCACATTTAACTGCCAGTTCTTCTTCAGTCTGAGCTTTACTCATACCTTTCTTGATACCATGGTTGATACATGGAGCATAAGCGATGATCAGAGATGGTCCCGGATATGCTTCTGCTTCTGCAATAGCTTTTACAGTCTGGTTGAAGTCTGCACCCATGGAGATCTGTGCTACATATACATAGCCATAGGACATAGCGATAGATGCCATATCTTTCTTCTTAGTCTCTTTACCACCTGCTGCGAACTGTGCGATTGCACCTGTAGGTGTGGATTTGGAAGACTGTCCACCTGTGTTGGAGTAAACTTCTGTATCGAATACCATGATGTTGATGTCTTTACCACTTGCCAGTACGTGGTCTACGCCACCGAAACCGATATCGTAAGCCCATCCGTCACCACCGAAGATCCACTGGGATTTTTTAGCCAGGAAGTCTTTGTTCTTAACGATTTCTTTGCATGTATCGCATTCGCATCCTTCCAGAGCAGCAACCAGTTTATCTGTTGCAGCACCGTTGGTAGCACCTACACTGAAGGTATCGATCCATTCTTTACAAGCTGCTTTTACTTCATCAGAAGCTTTTTCACTTTCCATAACAGCTTCTACTTTTGTTTTCAGACCATCACGGATTGCTTTCTGAGCTAACAGCATACCATAACCAAACTCTGCGTTATCTTCGAACAGAGAGTTGGACCATGCAGGACCCTGGCCTTTTGCATTTACTGTATATGGTGTGGATGGTGAGGAGTTACCCCAGATAGAAGAACATCCTGTTGCGTTAGCGATGTACATTCTGTCACCAAACAGCTGGGTGATCAGTTTTGCGTAAGGTGTCTCTCCACAACCTGCACAAGCTCCGGAGAACTCAAGCAGTGGCTGTTTGAACTGAGATCCTTTTACTGTATTTTCTTTGAATTTTGCGATAACATCTTCTTTCTCCGGCAGAGTTACTGCATAATCGAAGAATTTCTGAGATGCAACATTTGCTTCCATGTTTTCCATAGCCAGTGCTTTTGCACCTTTCTTGCCTGGGCAAACGTTAGCACAGGAACCACATCCGGTACAATCCAGAGCGGAAACTGCGATAGCAAATTTGTATTCTTTCATACCTGTCATATCCAAAACAGCTGGTGCCTCAGCAGCTTCAGCTTCTGTCATGGCAACCGGACGGATTGCTGCATGTGGACATACATATGCACAGCGGTTACACTGGATACAGTTTTCCGGATTCCATACAGGTACATTAACAGCGATACCACGTTTTTCATATGCAGATGTTCCGGATGGAGTTGTTCCGTCTACATACTCTGTAAATGCAGATACAGGCAGGCTGTTTCCTTCCTGAGCGGATACTTTTGCCTGAATGTTGTTAACGAAATCAATAGCATCCTGTCTTCCGCTTGTTGCATGAGTCATAGTCAATCCTTCGTCAGCTGCATCTTTCCAGCTTTCCGGAACAGTTACTTCTACAACCTGTTTTGCACCTTCATCGATAGCTGCCCAGTTTTTAGCAACTACGTCATCACCCTTACGTCCGTAAGTAGCTTTTGCTGCTGCTTTCATCAGTTCGATTGCCTGAGCTTCCGGAATGATGTCAGCCAGTTTGAAGAATGCAGACTGCAGAATTGTGTTGATACGGGTTGGTCCCATACCTGTCTCGATACCGATCTTAACACCATCAATGATGTAGAATTTGATGTTGTGGTTAGCGATAAATGCTTTTACCTGTCCCGGCAGATGTTTTTCCAGACCTTCCATATCCCATGGGCAGTTCAGCAGGAATGTACCACCGTCTACCAGTTCCTGTACCATGTTGTATTTTCTTACATAGGACGGATTGTGGCAGGCAACAAAGTTAGCTTTGTGGATCAGGTATGTAGATTTGATCGGTTTTTTACCAAAACGCAGGTGAGACATTGTAACACCACCGGATTTTTTGGAATCATAATCAAAGTATGCCTGAGCGTACATATCAGTATTGTCACCAATGATCTTGATGGAGTTCTTGTTAGCACCTACAGTACCGTCTGCACCCAGACCCCAGAACTTACAGTTGATAGTTCCTTCCGGTGTGGTAACCAGAGGAGCGCCTGTTTCCAGCGACAGATTGGTAACATCATCTACGATACCGATTGTGAATTTCTGTTTTGTTGTATTTTCATATACAGCAACGATCTGTGCCGGTGTTGTATCTTTGGAACCTAATCCGTAACGTCCGGTAAAGATAGGTGTATCATTGAATTTTGTTCCTTTCAGTGCTGCAACAACGTCCAGGTACAGAGGCTCGCCCAGTGCTCCCGGCTCTTTTGTTCTGTCCAGAACAGAGATCTGTTTTACAGTTTCCGGAATAGCATCAACCAGAGCCTGTGCGCAGAATGGTCTGTACAGACGAACTTTTACAACACCAACTTTGTGTCCTGCTGCCAGCAGATAATCGATAGTTTCTTCGATGGTATCATTTACAGATCCCATAGCGATGATAACATGTTCTGCATCAGCTGCACCATAGTAGTTGAACAGTTTGTAGTCTGTTCCGATCTTTTCGTTTACTTTGTCCATGTATTCCTGTACGATAGCCGGCAGAGCATCGTAGTACGGGTTACATGCTTCTCTTGCCTGGAAGAAGATATCCGGGTTCTGTGCAGAACCTCTCTGACATGGATGATTTGGATTCAGTGCATGTTTACGGAATGCATCGATAGCATCCATATCTGCCATATCCTTCAGATCTTCATAATCCCATGTTTCGATTTTCTGGATCTCGTGAGATGTACGGAATCCATCGAAGAAGTTGATGAACGGAACTTTTCCTTTAATTGCTGCCAGATGAGCAACCGGAGTCAGATCCATAACTTCCTGTACGGAAGATTCACACAACATTGCAACACCAGTCTGACGACAGGCGTAAACATCGGAATGATCACCAAAGATAGATAATGCATGGCTAGCCAGAGCACGTGCGGATACGTTGAATACACCTGGCAACTGCTCACCGGCAATTTTGTACAGATTCGGGATCATCAGCAGAAGACCCTGAGAAGCAGTATAGGTTGTTGTCAGAGCACCTGCTGCCAGAGAACCGTGAACTGCACCGGCTGCACCGGCTTCAGACTGCATCTCTGTAACCTGAACTTCCTGTCCGAACATATTTTTTCTTCCCTGAGTTGCCCATTCATCAGTAGCTTCTGCCATAACAGATGAAGGTGTAATCGGGTAAATGGCTGCCACATCGGAAAATGCGTAGGAAGCATGTGCTGCAGCATGATTACCATCCATGGTTTTCATTTTTCTTGCCATTTCAAATTCCTCCTTATTTGAATAAAAAATAAAGTTGTTTTTACATAATTTCAACCTTATTTTTATTATATCACTCTTTGTTGAGCCTGTCCATTTTTTACAAAAAAATCATGAAATGTTCTTATAAAAAAACATTTCATGATTTTTCTCTTCTTTTTTATTCGGCAAAATGTATAAAATCGTTTAGTTTCTTACGATCCGTGCCATGATATCCCATTTTTCTTCCATATCTTTAACCAGTTTTAACTGGGTTCTGGTACGATCCAGGTTCTGTTCCGGATAATGGATTTTGAAATAGGTATCTCCCTGCAGATAATCCGTCAGGAAACGCATCCCGCACTCAAAGGTCATGATTTTTGCGCCCATCGGAAGTGCTTCCACTTCTTTGTCAGTCAGGCTGCCACGACATCCTTCCATAAAGCCATTAAAGTACGCTTCGAAAAGAGTCATATCACAGGATACTTTGTTCAGATCTTTTTCATCCTCCGCTGCTGTACTTGCACCAAAGCGAATCGCATCACCAAAATCATGGGCTGCAAATCCAGGCATTACAGTATCAAGGTCGATGACGCAGATGGCATTGCCGCTTGCTTTATCAAACAGCACGTTGTTTAATTTGGTATCATTATGGGTAACCCGCAGCGGAATCTTCCCTGCTGCCAACAGATCTCCGAAGTAGTGACAGTCTTTTTCTCTTTCTTTGATAAAGCTGATCTCTGCTTCCACTTCTTTTACTCTTCCCATTACATCTTTCTGTACCGCCTGTTCAAATTTTGCATAACGATCAACTGTGTTATGAAAATCCGGTATCGTCTCATGAAGCTTTTCCGCCGGGAAATCGGATAAGAGGTACTGGAAATTACCGAAGGCATAACCACTCTTTTTCATTGCTTCCGGTGTATCTGCCTTATCAAAGCTCAGGGAATCTGTAATAAACGGATACACTCTCCATCCATCACCATTTTCCTCTGTCAGATAGGCTTTTCCCTCTTTGGTAGGGATAACCTGCAATGTTTCCCGGTTCGGATCGCCACCCTGCTCTTTGATCTTTTCTGTCAGAAAACTGGTAACCTGTAAAATATTGTCCATCAGCTCTTTCTGATTTTTAAAAATATCTTTATTCATTCTCTGCAGAATATACAGTTTCTCCTTACCGTCTTCCTTTACTTCAAGGCGGAACGTATCGTTGATATGTCCGCTTCCATAGGGTTCCACGCTGACTACTTCTATATGATTTCCCAGTTCGAATTTTCCGGTCACATCCAGAAGTTCTTCTTTTGTTATCTGCTCCACGATCTTATTCCTCCCACAGTTTTTCCGGATATTTTCCTTCTGCTTTCAGTTTGCAGATAGCATTTACAACAACCGGCTTATCTTCTTTGTATGTTACGCCATACCATTTGTCCAGAGATTTCAGGACTTTTACATCAGCCTTGTCTTCTGCAAGCAGCTCGCTTACAACAGACGGAAGAAAATACTCTCCCTTTAACGGGTTTGTTTTCATTGCTTCATCCAGAAATGCCGGGAAGCGTTCTTTCAGTTCTTTTAAAAGGCTTGCACTGAATCCCCACATATTCATGGAAACGGTGCTTCCTTCCGGAATCACGGTCCAAGTCGCGCCATCGTCTTCGGTATACGCAGTTGTACCATCAGGTCTTTTTTCGATATGGGTTCGTTCCTGAATACCCATCAGATAACCGTCTGCATCCGTCTCGCATACACCACGGGCTACATGACCATTCTCGGTCAGTGTATTTTCCAGAATATATCCTACCATCAGATAGTGATATTTTTCATCGTCCTCATGGGTGGTCAGGAAATCATATATCATCTGAAATGCATGACTTCCGTAGTAATCATCCGCATTGATAACTGCAAACGGTGCATCCAGAGTTCCCAGACAGCTCAGCACTGCATGACCGGTTCCCCATGGTTTTACTCTGCCTTCCGGTACACGGTAGCCTTCCGGAAGATTGGTCAGTTCCTGGAATACATAAGAAACTTTCATGATTTTACTGATTCGATTTCCTATGGTTTCTTTAAAATCTTTTTCATTTTCTTTTTTAATAATGAAAATAACTTCTTCAAATCCTGCTTTCTTTGCATCATACAGAGAGAAATCCATAATGATATGGCCTTCCGGATCGACCGGATCGATCTGTTTTAATCCTCCATAACGACTTCCCATACCTGCTGCCATAATTACCAATACCGGTTTTTTCATGTTATCTTCCTCTTTTCTTTTATTATGATTTTTAGTAACTTTTCAGTAGCCACTGTTTCATTTCTTTCATGTTATCTGTTTCCTATAGATTACCATGTTTTCTCTTTTATTGATTTGCACAAAATTTGCTTTTATTTGCACAAAACTTGCTTTTATACAGTTTTTATTTTATACTTCTTTTCATAAAATACATATCTGATACTTTTTTCCCGAAAGGAGTGCTTGACTATGACCTACCAGCCGTTTCTCTTAACCGAAGAACTGCACATTACACAGATTATCACCATTCACTATTTTGAATATACCAACACGTATCACTTTCACGGAGAATCCCATGATTTCTGGGAGTTATTATGCGTAGACAAGGGGGAAGTTACTGTTACTGCCGGCGAAAAAAAACTGACCTTACAACAGGGACAGATCATCTTTCATGAACCCAATGAATTCCATAATGTACAGGCAAACGGGAAAATTGCTCCAAACCTCGTAGTCATTTCTTTTTCCTGTGATTCTTCCTGTATGAAGCAGTTTCGTAATCTCATCACCACCATCAGTGAAACCGAAAAGACCTTTCTTGCCCAGATTATCCGCGAAGCTCGACACTGTATCGCAACACCACTGGATAATCCGTTTACCAAGAAAATGGAACGGCGAACCGATTCTCCTTTTGCCTCAGAGCAGATGATCCAGCTTTACCTTGAACTGCTTCTTCTATCGATGCTTCGTCGCTTAAATCGAAAAGAGAAACCGGATCCTTCCGAAAAATCCACCAAAAAAGAAAACGATACCATTCTCTATCAGCGAATCCTGCTATATATGAAGGATCATCTACACAGCCAGCTGACCCTGGATCAGATCTGTCAGGCGAATCTGGTTGGAAAGTCTCAGTTGCAAAAACTTTTCCAGAAAGAACAGCACTGCGGCGTGATCCATTATTTTTCTTATCTGAAAATCGAGGAAGCCAAACAGATGATCCGCCAGGAACAGTCAAATTTTACAGAGATCTCGGATGCTCTCGGCTATACTTCCATCCATTATTTTTCCAGGCAGTTTAAAACCTTTACCGGAATGTCTCCATCAGAATATGCACTTTCTATCAAAGCATTATCGGAGGAAGACGCCGCGAACGCCCTGCACTGATTTGTGGCGGTGTTGCTGTCCACTCCGTGCTCAGTAACTACTTTCTGTTTTTTCTTTTCCCTTGCTTTTTTGCGGTAAATGGGATAACGTATTTTTAGATGCAGCTGCATTATTTGAACAGCGCTTTTTAATATGTAAGATCTCTAAGGAGGGTTTTTATGAGAATCATTGTAACAAAAGATTATAACGACATGAGCAGAAAAGCTGCCAATATTATTTCCGCACAGATCATTACTAAACCGGACTGCGTTCTGGGTCTTGCTACCGGTTCTTCACCGGTCGGTGCTTATAAGACACTGGTAGACTGGTACAAAAAAGGGGATCTGGATTTTTCTGAAGTTACTACCGTCAATTTAGACGAATACCGCGGACTGACACATAGCAACGATCAGAGCTATTATTACTTTATGAATGATAATCTGTTCTCTCACGTAAATATCGACCCGGCTCACACTCATATTCCAGATGGTACTGAACCGGATGCGCAGAAAGCCTGCGATGACTTTGAAGCAATCGTAAAGAACTGTGGCGGCACCGATCTGCAGCTTCTGGGTCTTGGTCATAACGGGCATATCGGCTTTAATGAGCCTGCAGAAGATTTCCCTAAATTCACTCACTGTGTGGATCTGACCGAGAGTACCATCCAGGCAAATGCCCGTTTCTTCGACAAACCGGAAGATGTTCCTACACAGGCTTATACTATGGGAATCGGCACCATTATGCGTGCAAAACGGATTCTGTTGATTGCCAGTGGAAAAGACAAATCAGCCATTGTAAAAGAAGCTCTCTTCGGACCGGTTCGTCCTCAGGTACCGGCTTCCATCCTTCAGCTTCACCCGGACGTAACCGTTGTTCTGGATGAAGAGGCGGCTTCCTGCCTGTAATTCTATTGTATCTTAAAAAGGAACAGTATGAGAACTGTTCCTTTTTTTCAAATCATTTTCTGTTTTTAAAGGAGGTATTACTTCTATGTTTATTCCAATTGATTATGAACAATGGGATCGGAAAGAAATCTACGATGCCTTTCACGGATATTTGTACTGTATGACTGTAGAACTGGATATCACGGAGTTTCTCAAAAAAATTCACGAAAATCACTGGAAATTCTATCCATCCATGTGCTACTGCATCGCCAAAACCGTAAATGGACATCAGGATTATCGCTATGCCAAAATCAACGGCCAGGTAGGTTACTTCGATCAGGTCAACCCGCATTACACTCTGCTTCGCACAAATTCCAACCATCTCTTCACCCATCAGTGGACTGATTATAGCGAGGATTTTGCTGCATTCCATAAACAATTTCTGGAAGATAAAGCCCTTGGGGAAGCCTGCGAAACTCTGTACTATCCAAAAGAAGATGACCTGAACAACGTACATATTTCCATTATGCCCAACACCACTTATACGGCACTGAGTTACTCCAAACCAGATTCTTTCACCCACTACAACACTCCTACCGTCAGTTACGTCCCCTTCGTCATGATTGGAAAATATCATGAAGTTGACGGCCGGGTAAAAATCCCGATCACTACCGAATTCCACCACGCCGTCAACGACGGCTACCACGCAGAACAATTCTTCCACCTGCTGGAAGACTGCTGCAGAGAATTCTGATGAACAAAACATTCTGTAAACTCTATTTTGCATGGGCAACGAACCAAAACCATGCTTGCACAACACTTTAATATCTGCCGAGAAAACGAGATAAAATCCATGAAACAGACCTTATCTTGTTTACTTTAGACTAAAAGTGCTGTACAAATATGATACTATACAGAACTCCCGGTAATCGAAGTCAAATTTGAGTCTGTCTCCTAATACCACCGGGAGTTCTATAGCTTATTCCATATCTGTACAATTTTCTTCACTTACTTATCTTTTCCTGCCGTCACTAACCACCAGAAAGCCCACGCTTGCCAGGTAAGGACAGACAGCCTTATGCTGGCGCCCTTAGCCAAGATGAGATCCAGTCCTTAGAAGAACTTGACAGTGAGCGGCTCTCCGCGAACTGGCACATAGTTCTTCTTAGGACTTAGCTCAGCTTGGCGTTGCCAGCGGTTGTCTGCCCTTACCTGGCAAGCGTGGGCTTTCGTCCGTTGCATGACGAGTAGTTTTTCGTTCCTACCCTTCATGCACCATTGCCAAATAAATCATAGCCACCCCGATCAGCAAAATCAAAACTCCCATCACTGTCCGCAAAGTCTTACTGATCTTTTCATACTTCGGATCATACATCCATCTCTCCACAACACTGTAACTCGTTCCCGCCGTAACCAGTAAAACACTGTGCCCAATCGCAAACATTACCATCAGGAAAATCCCCCAGACCGTCTTCCCGGCCTGAGCCGCCATCGCAAGCAACGCGATCATCACCGGTGTAGAACAATGAGAAGCCACCGCTCCACTCACCATTCCCGCAAGCAGCGCACCAAGATACCCTTTTTTTGTTACTTTTGGACCGCAGTGGCATTGTCCGTCCCCCTCCTGACAATCCACCGGATGATGATGTTCTTCTTCATGGTGATGGTGATGATCATGGCATTCACAGCCATGTTCCCTGTGGCCTTCTCCTGTTCCGTGATCATGTGGATGATTCGGTAAAATTCTTATCACACCCCAGATCTGCAATGCCATCAGTACCATGATTGCCCCAAGGATACCGTACCACCAGGCTCCTATCTCATGAAGATAATGTCCCAGCACAGATGCCAGTGAACCAAAGATCAAAAACGTCAGTGCAAGACCGCCCGCCATGGTCAGGGACAGGCGAAATGCCTTTTTTGTATCATTTTTTGCTGATCCGCCAATATAGGCAATGACCATCGGAACACTGGATAACGAGCATGGGGTAAAAGAAGTCACAAGACCTCCCAGCAGTGCCAGAACCGGTGCCAGCCAAATATACTGCTGAATTAAATTTGCTAATGTATTTAAACAATGTGTCATAATTACTCCTCTTTTCTTTTGATTTTCATGTATCTGTGCATTCCCTTTCCGTCAGGATACCAGAGTACGGAACCATTACGTTTGAACATATGAACGTTTCTTCATTTCCCCGAAAACGCAGACAAGGAGCCTGCCCGACTTCACGGGCAGTGCTCCTTGTCTCATAAAGCTGTTTCGATAAATAAAACCGCTCTTATTATTATTTAATTATCTTCTTCCTGCATCAGATAAACCTGACGTTTTCTTGCCATCTCATCACTTGCCAGATATTCATCATAGGTTGTAATTTTATCGATCATAGATCCGTTTGGCATGATTTCCATAATACGGTTTGCTGTTGTCTGCACGAACTGATGATCATGGGATGCAAATAACAGAACTCCCGGAAACTTGATCAGCCCGTTGTTCAATGCAGTGATGGATTCCATATCCAGGTGGTTGGTCGGTTCATCCAGAATCAGGATGTTCGCACCGGAAATCATCATCTTAGATAATAGGCAGCGTACTTTCTCACCTCCGGAAAGTACTTTCACTTTCTTCACACCATCCTCACCGGCAAATAGCATTCTTCCAAGAAATCCACGTACATAAGTGGCATCCTTGATCTCAGAATACTGCGTCAGCCAGTCTGCGATCGTCAGATCATTATCAAAATCTTTTGTATTGTCCTTCGGGAAATATGCCTGGGAAGTTGTTACACCCCATTTGTAATTACCGGAATCCGGTTCCATCTCACCCATCAGGATCTTGAACAAAACAGTTTTTGCCTGCTCATTGCCACCAACCAATGCAACTTTGTCTTCTCTTCCCAGTGTAAAGGAAATATTGTCCAGAATCTTCACGCCGTCAATGGTCTTAGAAAGATTTTCTACCATCAACACCTCATTACCGATCTCACGGTTCGGACGGAAATCAATATATGGATATTTTCTGCTGGAAGGCCGGATCTCATCCAGCTGAATCTTTTCCAGGGCTTTCTTACGGGAAGTCGCCTGTTTTGATTTGGAAGCATTTGCACTGAACCGGGAGATGAACTCCTGCAGTTCTTTGATCTTTTCTTCTTTCTTCTTGTTTGCTTCCTTCATCTGTTTTACCAGCAACTGACTGGACTCAAACCAGAAATCGTAGTTACCTGCATACAGCTGAATCTTACCATAATCAATATCAGCAGTATGAGTACACACTTTATTCAGGAAATAACGGTCGTGGGACACCACAATAACCGTGTTTTCAAAGTTAATCAAAAACTCTTCAAGCCATGCGATCGCATCCAGGTCCAAATGGTTTGTCGGCTCATCAAGCAACAGGATATCCGGATTACCGAACAGCGCCTGTGCAAGCAGAACTTTCACTTTTTCAGAACCATTCAGGTCTGCCATCTGTGCATAATGCAGCTCGGTCGGAATTCCAAGACCATTTAACAGCTGCTCGGCATCGGATTCTGCATTCCAACCATCCATCTCTGCAAATTCTGCTTCCAGTTCACTGGCACGGATACCATCTTCTTCGGTAAAGTCTTCTTTTGCATAAATTTGTTCTTTTTCTTTCATAATTTCATACAGACGGGCATTTCCCATAATTACGGTATCCAGCACCTGATACGCATCATATTTGAAATGATCCTGCTGCAGGAAAGAAAGTCTCTGTCCTGGTGTGATAGTGATATCACCATTCGTAGTTTCTAACTGTCCGGAGAGAATCTTCAGAAAGGTAGACTTTCCGGCACCATTGGCACCAATCAGTCCATAACAGTTTCCTTCAGTGAATTTAATATTTACATCTTCAAATAAAGCTTTTTTTCCAATTCGCAATGTTACATTATTTGCTGCAATCATATTCGTTTCCTTTCCTCTATGAAAGTTTCTGGTTGCTCATATACGAAGCCGGAGATCTTTACAGACCACCGGCTTTCCATATAATCCTATACTATTTTACAGGAAATCTCCAGATTTGCAAGAGGAAATTTCATCAAATGTGTTTTTTCTCTTGTTTTCGTTCTTCTTCCATTCCGTAATCAAACATCTTCATCGAAAGATGTTTTCCGATCAGCAGCAAATTGGAAATAACTGTCTCAATATCACTGTCTTCCTGTACTCCGAGACGATTACATAATGACACTTTTGCCTGATACACTTCTTCGTAAAGTTCACTGCAGTAAGACCCTTTGGCGAATTCATCTACTACCTGGTCTTTCCACAGATCTTTTACTTCATCCAGGACCAGACTTCCGTTCATCAGGTCGAAAATCAGATTTTTCTTTTCTTCACTTTCGTATCTCACATACGCATCCTTTCCTGTACGCCATCTTTGTCACGTACATATTTTTATTTTTTGTAACATCCACACATTGTTTTTTAACGTGCTCTGTGCTTCATGCTTTTATTATAGATGGCGGATATTTTTTTAGCAACGTACTTTCTTTGAAAATCCAAAGATTCGTTCCTGATTTTCTGACAGGTTTCGACAGATTTTTCTCTTTAGAACGGCGTTCCTTCAAGATCATATGGCGTACACTGATATACATAGTAATTTAACCAGTTGGTATACAGATTATTTGCATGTGCTCTCCACAGAAGTCTCGGGCGAAGCTCCGGATCATTCCCCGGGTAATAATTAGCCGGAATTTCAATTTCCAGTCCTTTACCTTTATCTCTCTTATATTCTCCGTCCAGTGTCACCCGGTCATATTCCGGATGTCCCATAACAAAAATCTGACGTCCACCCATTGCCATACATAGAAAAACTCCTGCTTCTCTGGATTCTGCCAGTACGGTCAGCGCTTTACAATTGTGAATATCTTCTGCTGAAACTTCTGTATGACGGGAATGGGGTGCCAGAAACAGATCATCAAAACCACGCACCAGGGGAATCTTTCTGTTCTGCACTTCATGCCAGAACAGACCGAACATTTTCTTTGACAGATGACGTTTTTTCAGTCCGTAGTGGTAATACAGTCCCGCCTGCGCGCCCCAGCAAAGATGAATAGTGGATGTCACATGACTTTTGCTCCACTCCATGATCTCTGTCAGTTCTTCCCAATAATCCACTTCTTCAAACTCCATCTGTTCTACCGGTGCTCCGGTAATGATCATACCGTCAAATTTCTGTTCTTTCACCTGTTCAAAGCTTATATAAAACTTATTCAAATGGCTTCGGGAAGTATTCTTTGCTTCATGACTCGCCACTGCCATAAAGGTCACATCAATCTGCAACGGTGTGTTGGACAGAGATCGGAGCAGCTGAAGTTCTGTCTCTTCCTTTAATGGCATCAGATTCAGAATCAGGATCTGAATCGGACGAATATCCTGGTGCATCGCACGGGTATCATCCATGACAAATATATTTTCCTGTTCCAGAATCTCTTTTACCGGTAAATCGCTTTGTATCTTAATCGGCATTGTTACACATCTCCTGTCTACTTTTTAATTTACATCAACGGGGCAATCAGTCGAAGTACTCTTCCCGTCAATTTCGTAATAAATTTCTCATTTTTCCAGTCTTCCATGCTGATTTCCCGACAGTCTTTCAACGTCTCCTGAAAATCTGCCTCCACATCTGCAATCTGTGGTACCTGGTACAAATATACTGCACATTCAAAATGCAGAAACAGACTCCGGTAATCCAGATTGATAGTTCCCACTACCCCTTTACAGTCATCTGAAGTGAAAGATTTTGCATGGACAAAACCAGGTTTATACTGATAAATCTTCACACCTGCCCGCAAAAGTTCAGGATAGTAAGTCTTTGCCAGTGCAAACGCATACGCTTTATCCGGAATCCCCGGCATAATAATCTTTACATCCACACCACGTTTTGCCGCATATGTAAGTGCCGTGAGCATCTCATGATCCAGAATCAGATATGGCGTCATAATATGCACATAATCTTTTGCACTGTTCAGAATATCCATATAGACAAGCTCGCCCACATTCTCATGATCCAGCGGACTGTCACCGTAAGGAATCACATAGCCTTCCCCTTCCGTCATGCCATAACAATAAGATGCATCCAGATATTTTTCATAATCCTCCTGCGGTTCATCTACGTTCCATATTTCCAGAAACATCAGAGTAAAGTTTCTTACCGCCTCTCCCTGAACCATAATCGCAGTATCTTTCCAGGTTCCAAACCTTTCCAGTTCTCCGATATATTCGTCTGCAAGATTAACACCACCGGTAAAAGCTGTCTTTCCATCAATCACTACAATTTTTCTGTGGTCACGGTTATTCTGCACCGTAGATAGTGCCGGTTTGATGGGATTGAATATCTTACATCTGATTCCGTATTCCTCCAGTTTTTTCGGATAATTATACGGGAGCAGTGAAATACTACAGGTACCGTCATACATAAACCGGACTTCCACGCCCTCCTGTACCTTCTTTTTCAAAATCTCCAGCACAGTGTTCCACATTTTTCCTTCCGCAACAATGAAGTACTCCATGAAAATGAATTTCTCCGCTTTATTCAGTTCTTCAATTAATGCTTCGAATTTGTCTTTCCCCCATGGGTAATATGTCGTATGATAATTTTTATACGTCGGAAAACCACCTTTTTCTGTCACATATCTGGATAAATTGGCAACCCGTTTATCTATCTTTTCCAGTTCTTCAAAAACATCAGGATCTTGCAAAACATATTTTCGCATCTGCTGTTCCACATTTTGAAGACGATGATTCAGCCACACTGTTCCCGCCTGAAATTCCACAAACAGATACAGCAGCATACCGAAAACCGGAAAGAATGTAATCGGAACCATCCACGCCAGCTTAAACGCCGGATTTCCCGGTCGATTGATAATCAGTATCGCTGTCAGCGCGGAGAGCAGGACAAACAGCCAGTAAGCATAAATTATATGCTGTTGCAGTCTGCTGAACACAATAAAAAGAATCCCCAGCTGCAAAAGCAGTAACAGAAGGATGATTCCGGTTCGCCCAAACAGAATCCGGCCAATGCCACTCTTTCCTTTTTTTACTATTGTCTTTCCCGTTTTCGATTCCCGAATTCTCTGAATTTTTCCCATTATATGCACCTGATTCTTTCTGTTCCACCATGGTATCTTCTGTCTTTTTTTCATATTTTCTTTCGTTCTTTTCTCCATTGTTACTGTACATTCTACTCAATCTGCCTCTGAAAGTCAATGCAGCGAACTTATACTCCCTCTTCTATCATCTTGAGAAACATCTCTTCCGAAATGATTGGAATTCCCAGTTCTTTTGCTTTTCGATTTTTTGAAGAGGCCGACCGGGTATCATTATTGATCAGATATGAAGTCTTCGAAGTCACGCTTCCCGTTACTTTTCCGCCCCTCTTCTCAATCTCCTCTTTCACTTCTTTTCGATTGGCAAAATGTTCCACACTTCCGGTGATCACAAAATTCATGTTCTCAAAAATCTGCGTTTCTAGCTGCTTTGGTGCCGATTCGATTTCGAGATGCGACAGCAGATGATCTAGTTTTTCCTGTGTTCCTTCTTTTTTAAAGTAGTTCACAAAACTCTTTGCTATAACAGGGCCAATACCGTCAATCGCCGCCAGTTCTTCTTCCGATGCATAACGAATCTTTTCCATATCATAATTCAGTTCTTTGCAGATCATCTTTGCATTGGCAAGACCGATATTGGGAATACCCAGTGCATATAGCACCCTTGGAAGTTCTGTCTTTTTCGCCCGTTTCAGACTTTCTATCAGATTTTCATATGATTTTTCTCCAAATCCCTCCATCCGGATGATCTCATCTTTATGTTTGCCGATTTCAAAAATATCCCCAAAATTCTTGATAAAGCCTCTGGCAATGAATTTCTCCAGTGTTGCCTCCGACAGGCCATCGATATTCATCGCATCCCGACTGACAAATAATGTAAACCCTTTAATTGCCTTTGCCGGACATTCCGGATTCCTGCAATATAAGGCTTCCACATCATTCACCTTTTCGATCACAGTTTTTCCTCCGCATGCCGGGCAGGTGGAAGGAATATCTTTTACACCGCTTTTCGTGAGATTTTCGCCAATCTGTGGAATGATCATATTGGCTTTGTAAACTCTGATCCGGTCACCAATGCCAAGTTCCAGTTTTCGCATAATGCTGATATTATGCACACTTGCCCGACTCACTGTAGATCCTTCCAGCTCCACCGGCGTGAAAATTGCCACCGGATTGATCAGACCGGTTCTAGACGGGCTCCATTCGATTTGCTCAAGTGTAGTCTCCACCATCTCATCTGCCCATTTAAACGCAAAAGCATTCCGTGGAAATTTGGCTGTTCTTCCCAGGGACTCACCATAGGCAATATCATCATACAGCGCCACCAGTCCATCCGATGGAAAATCGTTTTGTTCAATCCGTGTTGCAAAATATTCCATCGCATCATCCAGTTCAGCTCCTGTCACCACACGATACTCCACCACTTCAAACCCCTGATCTTTCAACCATTCCATCTGTTTTTGTCTGGAATTTTCAAAATCTACTCCATCTGCTTTTACCAACGAAAATGCATAAAAACGTACATGCCGTTTTGCTGTGATCTCATTGTTTAACTGGCGTACCGAACCGCTGCATAAATTTCTTGGATTCTTATATTTTGCATCCACATCCTCAATTTGACTGTTGATTTTTTCAAACTCAGAATATGTTATAATTGCCTCTCCGCGAAGAGTCAGTTCTCCCTGATATGGAATCTTTAACGGAATATTATCAAATACCCGTACATTATTGGTGATCACCTCACCAACTACTCCATTCCCACGTGTTACTGCTTTTTGCAATTTTCCCTGATAATAAGTGAGAACCACCGTCAGGCCATCCATTTTCCAGGAGAGCAATGTTTTGTGATCCCCTATGAATCCTCGTAACACTTCCCTGTCTTTTGTTTTATCCAGAGAAAGCATCGGACTTTCATGTGCCTCTTTCGGCAGTTCATCCACCGCCTCATATCCCACTGTAGTCGTAGCACTTCCTGCCAGGACCATCTGTGTCTCTTCTTCCAGTTTTACCAGTTCATCATACAGTGCATCATATTCCAGATTGCTCATGATTTCCCTGTCCTCAGCATAATATGCGCGGGATGCTTCTTTCAGTATTCCCGACAGTTCTTTCATCCGTCGGATCGCCTGTTGTCTTTTTTCTGCGTTCATATGCCACCTCTTCTTTCTCTCTGTTTTTCATTTCGTTCTTTCACGGACAAAGAACTGGAATCAGACAACAGGGCATCCAGTTCTTTTCGTTCTTCTCCCTCGATGTTCCTCCAGGTTCCTTCCTTTAAACTTCCCAGTCGAATATTCATGATCCTGACTCTTTGCAGAGTCATCACCCGATATCCCAGTGTCTCACACATCCGCCGAATCTGCCGGTTTAATCCCTGTGTCAAAATGATCCGGAAACTTTTTTCTCCTGTTTTTTCCACTTTACAGGGACGGGTCACTGTATCAAGAATCGCCACTCCGCGACTCATTTTTCTGCAGAATTCCTCCGTTACCGGTTTATTTACCGATACCAGATATTCTTTTTCATGATAATTGCCGGCACGCATGATCTTGTTAACCAGTTCTCCGTCATTCGTCAGCAGTAACAGCCCGGTAGAATCTTTATCCAGTCTTCCCACCGGATAGATTCGTTTCGGATACTTCATGTAATCCACAATATTATTTCTTTCTCTCTTCTCCGCAGTACAGACAATCCCCGCAGGTTTATTCATCGCCAGAAGAACTTTTTTCTCTTCTTTTTTAATCGGTTTTCCATCCAGGCATACCTCGCTGTCCGGTGCAACTTTCATTCCCATTCCGGCAATTTCTCCGTTCACTGTTATTCTTTTTTCTTCTATCCAGCGATCTGCCTGTCTCCTGGAACAGATTCCTGCATCACTCAAATATTTATTCAGCCGAATACTTTCCATTCTTTTACTCCTCCGGTGTTCGGGTTCTTTTTCCCTGTAAAGCAAAAGGCTGTTACTTTAACCTTTTCAGAATAGCTTCTGAAATCGATCAAGGCAACAGTCCTTTTTCTCCTGTCTACTGGAACATATCGCCCCTTACATAGCCAGTTTGTCCTTCAAATTCAATTTTAATCCAATCTCCATCCTCACCGGTCTTGGTCACAGTCTGTCCACCCACCAGTTTGCCGATGGATTCTGCATCCTGCGATGGTTCTTTTCTGATATTGCAATTGGATTTTACGGTAATCTGCGCCCCTTCTGCTGCTTCCATGGCCGCAGATCCTTCCACTCCAAGCTCTGACAGATATTTTGACAAAGCTTCATCAGAAGCCAGTTTTTCATCATAAGATGCCTGTGTACTGTTCAGCAGTTCCTGTACCTTGGCATCTTCAAGCTGTTCACTGATATATGCAAGCTGTTCCTTGTTCGGATCTGCCACAATATACAAACTTCCATCTTCTTTTGTATCCACATATAGATAACTGATTCCTGGCAGAAGTGTATCATAACCCACATACTTATGATCATAAGCTGCAAATACCACATAACTGGTATCTGTCATGCCTTTTTTTGTATATACCTGTACGTTACTGTATCCTTCAATATACTGAGAATTCGTGATCGCACTTTCATCTGACGGATCCAGTTCATCCACCAGTTCTTTTAAACTCTGCACGTCTTTGCCTGTCAGTGCTGCATAATATTTTTCTATCAGTGCATTGACCTGCGGATAGGCATTCAGTTCCAGCTCTCCTGCTGCCGGTGTTGTTTCCGGTTCCGCGGTTGTTGCCGGTGTTTCTTCTGCTTCCTGCGTCGGAGTCGGTGTTTCTGTCTCCTGCTGTGTCTCCTGTTTCGGTTCGGTTGTTTTCTGATTTCCAAATTTTGAGGAAATAAAACGAACACCGAAAAATAAAATCAATACCACTGCCAGAATGCCAAATCCCAACATGAAATATCTAAGATTATCTGACAGCCATTCTCTGAAATCATCCATATCGTATGCCTCCTTATGATTGGGTACGATCCTGATTTTTCTTCCGTTCTTCTGGAAAAATGTAAAAAGAAACGCATCTGGAGGGATTCGAACCCCCGACACATGGTACCGGAAACCATTGCTCTATCCCCTGAGCTACAGATGCGTATCCGTGAGACTTTTACCTTACTCACATTTATAAATAATAACACATCTGCTCTCGTTTGTAAAGAGTCTTGTTCGCTAAAACTGTTACTGTTCACTCCGTTCCCAGTAACCTAAAACTTATCCGTCATCTGCTGCTTTCACAAATGAACTCTTTTATCTTCCGCACTGTAAAAATACGCCTGATCCGACAGAACCTCCTTCGGATCGACCTGACTTTCATTGATTTCCGTTACAATTTCTGTCAGTGCTTCCTGATACATTCCTTCCTCCTCAGGGATCAGAATACATTCATGAATACTGCTTGGCAACACATAGAATCGCTCTCCCAGAAGTTCTTCAGCCTGTTTTAACACGCCCGGATATAAGAATGTTCCTGCTCCCAGTGACCGTTCTTTATTAGTCAAAACATACATTTGCTTTTCTTTTCCCTGTACCAGACCCAGCAGACCCTTCATATTAATAAATTCTGCCGGCAGTTTTAGATATGTATATCGTTTTGCATTTTCGATCAGTTCTTCCTGCGTAATTTTCCATGCGTTCAGATGAGCATACTCTATCAGAATGGTTGCCTGCATTGTCTCATCTTTCTGGATCCGATAATAAAATACCATCGCCAGATCCAGGATTCGCTTATGCGGGACTTTTTTTAACAGTTCCCGGTTTCTCTCGTAATTAATCAGTTTAAAACAGATGTTTTCTTTGATTTCCTGATAATTTTGAAAAAAATCCGTTTCCACATCCATCTGAGGTTTGCAATGTTCAAATTGCCACATCACTTTCCGAACCAGCTGTTCTAGCGGAACTCCTTTTTCCCAGTAAGAAAAATAATCTTCCATATAAAAGATCGAAGCAACCCGGGCATTCTCACTTTTTAATACAAGACCTTCCATAACGACCCCGTTATTTTTGTTGATTTTTTCGGTGGTAATACTCACCCCCTCTTCCATAACTTCTTTCATTCGTTCTAAAAATTCACATCGAAATTCCTGATAATTCAAATTGTTCTCCTTTGATTTTTATGAATTTCAGATGTTCATATGGGGAAAATGTGACGAAACATCACTGAAATAGAAATGTAAATTACTTTTATATCATACATGTTTTCTCTTAAAAATGCAAGCAATTTCTTGTATCTGTCTGCATTGTTACCATCAACAATTATTGTTCACCGGTAATATCCTGTGATGTGTTTTTTGTGAGCAAAGGCCACAGAAACCCCGAGACATACCGCATACTCTAAACTGATCCACTGCCAATTGCTGCTATGCAATGCTTCAAAAACAAAGCCCCGGAAAATCCTGTATTTTCCGGGGCTTTACGATCTGTTATCAATTTCGACTGTTAAATCTTATACTCTGGACAGATATTCACCTGTTCTGGTATCGATTTTGATTTTATCTCCCTGATTTACAAACAGAGGTACGTTTACCTGTGCGCCTGTTTCAACAGTTGCAGGTTTTGTAGCACCCTGAGCGGTATCACCTTTGAATCCAGGTTCTGTTTCAGTGATCTCCAGTTCTACAAACAGAGGCGGCTCGATAGCGAATACACTTCCGTTATAAGAACATACTTTAACAGTTTCGTTCTCTTTTACAAATTTCAGAGAATCGCCAACAGTATCTTTATCAACTGCCATCTGATCATAAGTTTCCATATTCATAAAGTTGAACAGATCCCCATCTGCATACAGATACTGCATATCTACTCTGTCGATACGAGCCTGTGGGAATTTTTCAGTAGGTCTGAAAGTTTTTTCTACCACACCACCGTTGATGACATTTTTTAATTTTGTTCTTACAAAAGCTGCACCTTTACCAGGTTTTACATGCTGAAACTCGAGAATCTGAACAACGTTTCCATCGATTTCCAATGTTACACCGTTTCTGAAATCTCCTGCTGAAATCATATGATATTCCTCCTTATAACTCACAATACCCGGTGATTTCCGGGTATCTGCCTTCTTAATATATTTGAGCTTGGCTACTCATATTCTATAATAACTACAGGGATTTTTCAACTAATTTTTTCAAATACGACCAGATTTCCTGTTTTTCTGATAAAAATGCAAAACAATTTTCTCCAGATACCGTTTCAGTATAATCTGAATCTCTTCTTTCGGATGGATCGGTTTCACAAGGATGTTCGCCATTCCTGTCCTCTTTGCCCCATACACATCAGTAAACAGCTGATCACCGATAAACACAGTATCAGACAAATCCGTGCCCATCAGTTCCATCGCTTTCAGATAATTTTTGCGGGAAGGCTTATGTGCATCCTCGATATAATGCACCTGCACATCTCTGTTGAACATCTGCACACGCTCCAGCTGATTGTTCGACAACAGACAGCAGGAAAAACCAAGCTCTTTCAGATGCGCAAACAACGCTTTCGCCCGCTCATCTGCCGGTTCTCCATGAGGTACCAGAGTATTGTCGATATCAAAGATAAGGCCACGGTATCCTTTTTTATACAGTTCATCAAAATCAATCTGATAGGTGGAATCCACCCAGGTATCCGGATAAAATGTTTCAAACAGCATCTTTTGTTCTCCCTCTAATCAACGGTTTAAAAACCATTTCATTTCCTCAAATTTCTCTTCCATCAGATCATAACCATGCTGATAAAAGTTCTCCAGCTTCTGTGTATCCCGCTCCAGACGGGCTACCGGCTCGATCTCCGGTCTGAGAACAAATACTTTTCCTTCTTTTTCCCATTTGTCAATATAATACAACGTCTTGTTATAGACTTTTGCACGCTGTTCGAGTACTTCGACCAGTTTCGGATATTTCTTTCCGTAAGCGAGTTCAAACAGACGGTCCTGTTTTCCGCTGGAATGTTTCCGATAGCCTTTATTTCTGGTCAGAATGATTACATTTCTCTGATGTCCTGTCTTCAGGGAATGGATGATGGGGATGGAATCGGCCACTCCACCATCCACATACGGAATGCCGTCCACAAATACTGTTTTCGTCGCCAGCGGCATACTGCACGACGCTCTGCAGATATCCATCATCCGTTTTGCACTGGAGTGTTCGCTCAGATATTCCGCTTTTCCTGTAAGGCAGTTGGTCACCACCATCTCGCACTGCATGTCCGAATTCAGGAAAGTATCAAAATCAAACGGAAAGATTTCATTCGGATATTTTTCAAAGATCAGATCCATATCCAGCAGTGTTCCCGTCTTCAGTGTATTTTTTATTGTTACATAACGCTTCTTCTTATCCGTAATAATGTTACAGTTTTTTGTGCGCAGTGGCTGTCTTGACACATAATCCACCGCATTGCACGCACCTGCAGAAGTTCCAACCACATACGGGATATAAAAATCCTGTTCCATCAGATAGTCCAGTGCTCCGCTGGTAAAAACACCCCTGTTTGCTCCACCTTCCAGTACCAGACCTGCTCGTTTCATGTTTGTAACGCTTCCTTTCTTCTTTGTTTACCGTTCTTCCAGAGGACGGTAAATCTCTTCTTCTTTTACTGTTTTATAAGCCGGACGGATAATCTTATCCATATTGATCAGTTCTTCCATCCGGTGTGCACTCCAGCCAACGATACGTGCAATGGCAAACATTGGTGTGAACAGCTCGGTGGGAAGATCCAGCATGCTGTATACAAATCCGCTGTAGAAGTCCACATTGGCACTTACACCCTTATAAATATGACGCTCTTCTCCAATGATCTTCGGTGCCAGCTGTTCTACCATACTGTAAAGTGCAAAATCTTTATCTTTGCCCTTTTCGTGGGCCAGTTTCTGTACGAACCCTTTGAAGATTTCTGCTCTCGGATCGGAAATGGAATATACTGCGTGCCCCATTCCATAGATCAGGCCTTTTTTATCAAAGGCTTCTTTATGAAGCAGCGCCCGAAGGTAAGCTCCTACCTCTTCCTCATCTGTCCAGTCTTTCACCTGTTTTTTCATGTCTTTGAACATCTGGACTACTTTGATATTGGCACCACCGTGCTTCGGTCCTTTCAGGGAACCCAGGGCGGCTGCTATTGCCGAATACGTATCTGTTCCTGAAGAAGTCACCACATGAGTGGTAAATGTTGAGTTATTACCACCACCATGCTCCATATGCAACACCAGTGCCAGATCCAGAATCGTTGCCTCTAACTGCGTATACTGCATATCCGGACGAAGCATCAGCAAAATATTTTCCGCAACAGAAAGTTTCGGATCCGGATTATGGATATACAGGCTTTTCCCTTTAATATAATGATTGTATGCCTGATAACTGTAGACCGACAACATCGGAAAAACGCTGATAAGATTCAGACACTGACGGAGGACATTCGGCAGAGAAGTATCATCCGCATTATGATCATAGGCATATAACGTCAGCACACTTCTGGATAACGTATTCATCATATCCTTGGTCGGCGCTTTCATGATAACATCGCGGACAAAGTTCTTAGGCAGAGATCGCTGGCCCGCCAGCAGAACCTTAAAGTCTGCCAGTTCTTTTTCGTTTGGCAGTTTTCCGAATAACAGCAGATAAGTAACTTCTTCAAATCCAAAACGCTGTTCTCTTAAAAATCCCTGCGTCAGTTCATGGATATCATACCCTCGATAATATAATCTTCCTTCACAGGGCACCGTTTTCCCATCCACCACATCTGTGGAACAAATGGATGAAATCTGTGTCAGACCTGCCAGCACACCTTTTCCGTTAACATCACGCAGCCCACGTTTTACATCGTATTTCCCATACAGGGACGGATCCATCTTACTGTTTTCCACACATACCTGTGTTAAGCTTTCCATCTCCGGTGTTACTTTTAATTTAAATCCCGCCATATTCTTTCCTCCTGTCCTTTTATTCGTAACTGTCAGACTTTTCGATAATTACGTTGCTTATTTTTCATATTATCTGATTTTTCTTTTATTACTCTGCTTTTTTTATGTCTGTTTTGCTGTTTTCTGTAGAGAGTATCAGTTATGACTATTATACAGACGAATGCTTTTCACCGCAATAATTGAATTCTTAAAAAAATATGAAACTTTTATGCCTTTTTTAGAACAGGACATTAGTTTTTTTACTATTCAACAGCCGTTGTGAAAGATACGGACAGTTACGATTTTTTATTTTCAAGTCCCAGTTCTTTGGCCCGATCCGGGAAATTTGTGAAAATACCATCGACGTTCCAGTTGTTTAACTGTTCCATGAGTTCTTTTTTGTTGACAGTCCACACATTGACACCAATCCCATGCGCATGACAATCCCGCACCATCTCTTCTGTCAGAAAGTTCTTATCCGGATGATAATATTCCACACCATTTTCTTCTGTGAAAAATCCCATATTATCCATCCGTGCTTCCATCAGATATCCCATCGGAACTTCCGGCAGCATTTTCTTGCATTTGTTGATGGATACCAGATTAAAGGAAGAAAAAATCACGCGGTCTTCCATCTGGAATTCCCGCACCATATCGATTACTTTTTCTTCCAGGTGTTCGTAGTAATACACACTGTTTTTCAGTTCAATATTGGTAACCAGTCCCGTATCCTTTACCCAGGTCAGATACTCCCGCAGCGTTGGAATCCGCTGAAAGTCATATTTTCCTTCAAACTTTCCGTAGCAGTCAACAAGACACAATTCCTGATACGTATAATCACGAATATTTCCTGTTCCACTGGTCGTTCGGTCAATGGTCTCATCATGCATGATCACGATCTCATCGTCTTTCGTCAGCTGTACATCCAACTCGATGCCATAACAGCCAACTTCTTCCGCTTTTTTAAATGCCAGCATAGTATTTTCCGGATATTTTCCGCTGAATCCTCGATGTGCAAATACCTTCATTATTAGCCCTTCTTTCCTGTATCCCTGAAAATTCGGTATCTGATATTTCAGAAATACATTTCTTCACTTCCCTTAGTATGACAGATTGTTGTCTGATTTTCAACTACAAACCAGACAAAACATACCACACCGGATTTTGCTGTTGTCGCAGAAGCCAGGATCTTATACACCCACGGATTTTAACTCATTTCCCACAAAAAGAGCAGAAAACTTTATGTGCTCCATAAAATTTTCTGCTCTTTTTATTATTGGATTCCCTTGCTCACTTTAGGTTTCTGCCATTGATAATCACCGTCGACCAGTTTGCTATCCTCTTCCTCCGGTGCCTGTGGAACCCGCAGGACAAAGACCGGATCAGTATACGGATTCTTCAGTTTTTTTTCATTCATCGTTCCGCCTGTACTCTCCGCGGTACCTGTATTATCCGCTATCACAGCAGCTTTTTTCCCACTGTTATTCTGCAGGCTTTCCTCTACCTGCCCATCTGCATCATTTCCACGGATAATCTGTGCGGACGAATCTCCTGTTCCGATTTCTGCTTCCATGGTAATCTGACCGGATTCGCCTGTTGCTTCTGTATTCTGTATATCTGTTTCACTTCCGGTTGTGGTATCTGCTGTTTCTGTCTCCTGCGTCGGTGTCACCACATTTCCTTCCTCATCCAGTACATCCGCACCATAAATCGTCTCTTTCAATTTTCGTACGGTAGGCTCCCAGTCCGGAACGAGATCCCCGTTGTAGCCATGATACATACCATCATAAGGAATGCGATCGGAAATAATTTTATACTTCATCAATGTCGGCGCTTTTGCCAGTAAACCCCAGAATTCACTTTCCGGTACGTTATGTGTCAGTAACGGAAGCAGACGGGTTGCCAAACGATCCAGATCTTCAAAGCTCATAGTCTTTACTTTATCAAGGAGTTTTAACAGTACCTCTCTCTGACGTTCTGTGCGCTGATAATCGGAATTACCTACTTTTCGTATACGTGCATAAGCCACCGCCTGCATACCATTACATTCATAGGTTCCCTCACCCGGAATCAGATATTTTTTAGATTTTAATCCCAGTATCCTGCACTGCTGTTTGATACTTTTGTTTGCATTTTCTGCTTCTTTTGGGGTAAAAGTAATTTCAATAGTACCGATTTCATCGATAATATCAATCATCGAACCAAAATCCACCGTGACATATCGGTCTACATCAATCTTGTAATTCTCTTCTACGGTCTTGGTAAGCAATGGTCCTCCACCATTGGGATACGTGGCATTCAACTTACGGTATCCGATTCCCGGAATCATTACATGGGTATCACGCATCAGGGAAATCATGGAAATCTGTTCCAGACGATAGTTAACAGAGATCAGAATCATAGAGTCTGAGTTCCCAATCCAGCCTTTATCTGTCGTATCCAGACCAACCAGCATAATATTGTATACATTTCCATCCGTAGTGATTGGCTCCGCAGATGCATATTGTGCCATGTTCTGCTGTGCCTCCAGCAATTCCGGATCCACTTCTTCCTCTACCGTCGTTTCTTCCTCTGTTTCTTTCTCCTGTTGCTCTTCTTTCTGTTTTTCAATCAATGCCTGAACTTCATCATCCGTCATATAGTTGGTTTTTGTATAATATCGATGTCCCATATAATATACAACTCCGGCAATGATCACAATCAGCGTCAAAAAAATCCCGGCAACAATCGCACCTTTCTTCTTTTTAGACATTTTCGGCTTTTTTTCCCGCGTTGCCTCTTCCTGCTCTTTATCGTCTGCTGACACGCCCGACAGCCTCCTTTTTATTGATTTGCTTATTACTGGTAAATGATACCATTTGCATTATTTTTTGTCAATTACTGGCGATGTCTGCTGTCTCTTTTTCATTTCTGTCCGTAATATGCATTTGCTCCGTGTTTCCGGTAATAATGTTTATCCTGCAATTCCTGCGGTGCCGGTTTCACCTGCGGATTGATCATCTCACAGCGTGCCGCCATCTTTGCAACTTCTTCGAGTACGACCGCATTATGAACCGCTTCGTGTCCGTCTTTTCCCCAGGTGAATGGTCCATGATTTTTGCACAGAACTGCAGGTACTGCTTCATAATCTTTATCTTTGAAGTAATCTACGATCAGAAGTCCTGTATTTTTCTCATACGCCGTATCGATCTCTTCTTTTGTCAGGCAACGCACGCACGGGATTTCTCCGTACATGTAATCTGCATGGGTGGTTCCGTAACACGGGATTCCTCTTCCTGCCTGTGCCCAGCTGGTTGCCCATGGAGAGTGCGTATGTACCACACCGCCGATCTTTGGAAATGCACGATACAATTCCAGATGAGTAGGTGTATCAGAGGATGGATTGTATCTTCCCTCAATCTTATTTCCCTCGAGATCCATGATCACCATATCATCCGGTGTCAGTTTGTCATAGTCAACACCACTGGGTTTGATGGCAAAATATCCGGTTTCCCGGTCAATCTGGCTGACATTTCCCCAGGTAAAGGTTACCAGATTGTATTTTGGAAGCAGCATATTGGCTTCATATACCGCTTTTTTTAATTCTTCTAACATAGTTTCCTCCTGCCTAGTGCAGATGTACTACTGCTGCACGCTCAATCTCCAGTCCCTCTTTATATCTGTCCATAAAAGCTTCAAATCCTTCCACATCTTTCGGATCCGGTGCAATCTGTACACTTTCTTCTTTTGCAAATACCTGTTCTTCCAGATAAGAAGCAAGGCTCTCGCCTTCTGTTTTATTTTTACGGTAAGCAGCCAGAAGAGCGATTCCCCAGGCACCGCCTTCTCCTGCTGTTTCCATCACGGATACCGGCGCATTGACCGCTGCCGCCATCACTTTCTGTCCCACACCTTTTGTCTTGAAGAAACCACCGTGCCCAAGAAGCTTATCTACAACCACACCTTCTTCTTTTAACAGGATATCCATACCCAGTTTCAGCGCACCCACACTTGTAAACAGGTGGCTTCGCATAAAGTTCGCCAGGGTAAATTTGCTGTCCGGTGTACGCGCAAATAACGGACGTCCCTCTTCAAAGTGTGTAATATGTTCTCCGGAAAAATAGCAGTATGGAAGCAGTCCGCCGCAGTCTGCATCTCCCTCTAAGGCTTTGTTATATAAAGTACCGTACAGTGTATTAGTATCTACTTTCACGCCGAAACTTTCCAGATTCTCCCGGAACAGGTTCACCCATGCGTTCAGATCTGAGGTACAGTTCTGAGAATGTACCATAGCTACCGGCATACCGTCCGGTGTTGTCACCATATCAATTTCTCCGTATACCTTTGACAGTGGTTTTTCCAGAACGATCATGGCAAATACAGAAGTACCTGCGGATACGTTACCGGTGCGTACGGCTACGCTGTTAGTCGCTGCCATACCGGTTCCTGCATCACCTTCCGGCGGGCACACCAGACTGCCCGGCTGCAAGTTACCGCTTACATCCAGAAGTTTTGCACCTTCTTCGGTCAGCGTACCTGCGTCTTCTCCTGCAGACAGAACCTGTGGCAGGATCTCTCGCAGTTTCCATGGATATCCTTTTTCTTTTATCAGTTCATCGAACTGTTCTACCATCTTCTGGTTATAATCTACGGTTTCCGAATCGATCGGGAACATACCGGAAGCGTCGCCGACACCCAGAACTTTCTTCCCGGTCAGTTTCCAGTGGATATAACCGGCCAGTGTAGTGAAAAATGTGATATCTTTTACATGTTCTTCACCGTTTAAGATGGCCTGATACAGATGTGCGATGCTCCATCTCTGTGGAATCTGCTGACCAAATAGCGGGGTCAGTACATCGGTCGCCTGCTCGGTGATATTATTTCTCCAGGTACGGAACGGTACCAGAAGATTGTCCTCTTCGTCAAATGGCATATAGCCGTGCATCATGGCACTGAATCCCATGGATCCGATCTTTGTCAGGATCTCTCCGTACTGTTCTTTTACATCTTTTGCCAGTTCCTGATAACTGGTCTGCAATCCTTTCCAGATATCTTCCAGGCTGTAGGTCCAGATGCCGTCTACCAGCTGGTTTTCCCACTCATAGCTTCCGGAAGCGATCGGTGCATGCTCTTTGCCTACCAGAACCGCTTTGATTCTGGTGGAACCGAATTCGATTCCCAGGCTGGTTTCCCCAGCCCGGATCTCTTTTATAATCTGATTTTTATCTGTCATTTTTTTCTCCATCCTGTTATTGGAACGATTATTTGTTCAGTTTATAATACATAGAATTCCATTTCAGTTCGTTCTTGAAATTTCTGATCTGCGTATCTTTATCAATGTAAACTGCTTCGATACCCATCGCTTCTGCCCAGTCGCCCATCTGTTCTGCGGTGATATCGTAGGAGAATGCGGTATGGTGAGCTCCTCCTGCAAGAATCCATGCTTCTGCACCTGTGGCAAGATCTGGCTGTGGAGTCCAGAATGCGGTTGCTACCGGCAGTTTCGGCATCTCTTTTTCTGTCTTCTTGCAATCTACATCGTTGATGATCAGACGGAAACGATCGCCAAGATCAATCAGAGATGTTGCAATAGCCGGACCGGTTTTCGAGGTAAATACCAGTCTTGCAGGATCTTCTCTGTCACCCATAGACAACGGATTCACTTTGATGGAAATCGGACCGTCTGCGATGGTTGGGCATACTTCCAACATATGTGCTTCCAGAATACCTTCTTTTCCCGGAACCAGATTGTATGTATAGTCTTCCATAAAGGAAGTTCCCTTTGCGTCTTTTTTACCTGTAGTCATGATCTTCATCAGACGTACCATGGCTGCGGTCTTCCAGTCACCTTCACCACCGAATCCATAACCTTTTTCCATCAGTCGCTGGATGGCCAGACCCGGCAGCTGCTGCAGTGCGCCAAGATCACCGAAATGAGTAACAATCGCCTGATAATTCTTCTCTTCCAGGAATCTCTCAAAACCGATCTCGATCTGTGCCTGTACGGCTACATGTTTTTTGAATTCTTCCGGATCGCGTCCCTCTAACAGAATCTGGTATTTACTGTAATATTCTTCTACCAGCGCATCCACATCACCTTTTCCAACTGCCTGTACAGCTTCTGCGATTTCATTAACCGGATAAGCGTCTATTTCCCAGCCGAATCTGATCTGCGCTTCTACTTTATCGCCCTCGGTAACCGCTACATTTCTCATATTATCCGCAATACGCATCACACGGATATGGCTGCTTTCCATGACACCGACTGCAGTGCGCATCCAGGAAGCGATCTTTTCCTGCACTTCTTTCGCTGCCCAGTGTCCGACAACAACTTTACGGACAATTCCCATACGGGATACGATATGTCCATATTCACGGTCGCCATGAGCAGACTGATTTTCATTCATAAAGTCCATATCAATCGTATCATATGGAATTTCTTCATTGAACTGCGTATGCAGATGCAACAGTGGTTTCCGGTATTCCTGCAATCCCAGAATCCAGGATTTTGCCGGGGAGAACGTATGCATCCAGGTGATCACACCCGCACATTCTTCATCTGCATTTGCATCATTAAATGTTTTACGGATGACTTCATTTGTGATCAGGGTTGGTTTCCATACCACTTCATATGGAAGAATCCCGGATTTGTTCAGTTCGTTTACAATGATTTTTGAATGTTCTGCTACTTTCTGCAGACACTCATCTCCATACAGATCCTGTGAGCCGGTTGCAAACCAGAACTTATAATTTTTTGCTGTTTTCATGTGAAAAATTCCTCCTTATTTTGCTCGTTTTTATTTTTTTATCAAACAGGTTTTTTGTTCGATTTTTATCTGTTACTGATGTTTTCTATTTCCTTTTTCCGAAAAACTCCGGATGCCTGCTGCCAGCGTTTTCTATTATTCTCCTCTCACCGGCGTTCCATACAAGACTTTCGGATCACCAGCTCCGGTTCAATCAGGCGAAGTACTCTGGATTCTTCGGGTGGTATCCCATGAAGCAGTTCCAGCAGAAGTTCTGCTGCCATCTCACCAAGTTTTTCCTGTGGATGAGACACCGTCGTCAATTCCACCGGACCGGTTCTTGCGATCACCGAATCATCGTAGCCTGTCACGGACAGATCCTCCGGTACTTTTTTCCCGATCCGTTCCAGCATCCGGATCACTTCCACCGCAATCTGGTCGTTGTAGCAGACCACTGCATCAATCGGAAGTTCCGCCTCCAGCATCATCTGTACCATCACCGCTGGTTTTACCTTTCGGTCTTCGGTATGAAACCACACCACCAGTTCCGGCTGATAAGACATTCCTGCTTCCTGCAGTGCTTTGACATATCCTTTGTGACGTTCTGCCCCCTGGCTGTCATCTGCTTTGAAAACACCGGCGATCTGTCGATGTCCTGTATCGATCAGATATTTTGTCAGCAGGTACGCACCTTTCGCATCATCCAGGAGAATCGTCGGTTTATTTTTCATCTGCAGGTAGCTTCCCTGGATAAAGACATACGGGATGCCCATACGGTCAAGCTGCTCATACAGAGGCATATTTCTGCACAAAATCTGGCTTTTGCTCGGTTCGATGATCAGTCCGTCCACATCCTTGGTTAGGATGTCTTCGAGGCACTGTGCTTCTTTCTGCCGGCTGTTTCCGGTATTTTTCAGCATGATACTGTACCCCTGTTCTGTCAGTACCCGATCCATCCCCTGGATCAGACGTGGAAAAATGTAATCGGAAATATAAGTCGTAACCACTGCAATATTTTTCGAATTCTTCCGGTGTGCCATCCTGTCGGAACAGAAAGTTCCTTTGCCATGTTTTGTTGTAATATATCCGTCTGTTACCAGAATCGCCAGTGCTTTTCGCACTGTATGGCGGCTGATCTCATATTCCTGCGCCAGTTCATTTTCCGATGGCAGCTTCGCGCCGGGTCGGATCTCACCGGAAAGAATCTTACTTTTCAATTCTTCCATCAGGGACATATATTTTTTCCCTTTCTCCGTAATACACACCTCCTGCCTGTATTCTTTCCTCTATCTTATAACTTGTATGCACAACTTTACAAGTTGTATTTCTCAATTTTATTTTTTTATAAAATCCTCTTGCTTTTTGTCAGCTGATATGCTATATTCTGACCTGTCGCAAAGCCCATAAAAACAAGGTCTTACAGGGCTGACCGCCGATTTCCGGCGTAGGTCATATACTTTCAGTATATGCCTCCACGGCATTCGCCAGATATCCATGTACCCATGTCTGTCTGACTCAAAAGCCGCGTGAAAATGAATCGAGTGTTCGTGACCTTCCACTCGTAAAACAAAACTAAAGGAGAAACTGAATATGAAAAAACAAAGTAACACATTGTTCCTCGCACAATCTGCGATGATCGCGGCAATCTATGTGGTTCTGACCGTGATTCTGGCACCGTTTTCCTATGGAGAGGTACAGGTGCGTGTCTCAGAGGCACTGACCATCCTTCCGGTATTTACGCCTGCAGCTATCCCCGGTCTGTTCGTGGGATGCCTGATCAGTAATATTCTTGGCGGATGTATCCTTCCGGATATTATCTTCGGCAGTATCGCCACCTTACTGGGCGCCTGCTTCACCTATCTGCTCCGCAACCGGAACAAATTCCTGGCTCCACTGCCACCGATCATTTCCAATATCCTGATCGTTCCCTTTGTTCTGCACTACGGCTATCAGGTACCGCTTCCGATTCCGTTTCTGATGGGTACGGTCGGTATCGGAGAAGTGATTTCCTGTGGAATCCTGGGCATGATTGTGTATACAATTCTTGATAAACACAGAGTTGCTATTTTCCGCACAGCTGCATAATTATTTAAACGTTTTCGCGGCAATCGCCAAGGTCTCGTGCAAGCAGGACTTTGGTTCGTTGCTCGCATAAAAAGAGAAGAGGTATCTGTTTTCACAGATATCTCTTCCTTTTTATGCATATATTCTTATTATCTGACTACTGATCCTCTGCTTTCCTGTGACCAGGCTGGGCTTTACAGTTCAATCAGTTCCTTCCGAGAACCCGCCAGGTTTCTGCAACCTGTTTCGGTAACCAGTACCATATCTTCAATACGAACGCCGCCGAATCCCGGTACATAGATACCCGGTTCCACAGTTTCGATCATACCTGCCTGCAGCACGGTTTCATCAGACGGAGCAAGTCCTGGTTTCTCATGAATAAACAGACCCACACTGTGACCAAGACTGTGACCAAAACAGTCACCGTAACCAGCTTTTGTAATGATATCTCTGGCGGCCTTATCCACTTCCTTACCTGTTTTTCCGGCTTTTACAGCAGCAAGGCCAGCCAGTTGTGCTTCCAGAACCACGTTGTAGATCTCTTTCTGTTTATCATTGGCTTTTCCGATTACTACAGTTCTTGTCATATCAGAGCAGTATCCCTCATACTTGCACCCGAAATCCATCGTTACAAAGTCTCCGGCTTCCAGTTTCTTTCTGCCCGGAATCGCATGTGGCATAGAGGAGTTCAATCCGGAAGCAATAATGGTATTAAATCCGAGATCTTCTGCTCCTGCTTTTTTCATCTGATATTCCAGTTCTGCTGCCACTTCCAGTTCACTGACTCCCGGTTTCAGAAAATCCAGGATCCTGGAAAATGCAACATCACCGATATGCTCTGCCTGTGCCAGATATTCGATTTCTTCTGCAGTTTTGATTCTGCGAAGTACATCCACTTTCCCCCCCATCGGCACCCACTCTTTAACCGGAAGTGCTTTTTTCATCTTGTCGAACTGGCTGCAAAGCAGCGACTGATCTTCGTATCCGATTGCCAGTGTGCCTTCTTCTTTTTCCAGACATTCTGCAAAAATCTGCTCTCTGGTATGTCCGCGATGTTCCTGAACAATGGTAAAATCACTTTCTTTTTCTGCCTGTTCCGTATAACGGGAATCTGTAATCAGGACCTGCTGGGTGGCAGATATGTACAGTGCACCCTCTCCTCCGCGGAAACCACTGATGTGTCTCATGTTATAGGGATCGGTGATGATCATTCCCACCAGTCCTTCTTTTTTAATAAGCTCCTGTGCTTTACTCATGATGCCTTTCTCCTTTTCTGTCCCCGGTCATCTTCCCTGTACCGGAGTATCCTGATTCTATTTTACACCGCTTCGAGTGCCTGCGCAAGGTCTGCAATCAAATCATCCACATCTTCAATACCAACTGAGAGACGGATCAGATCCGGAAGGACACCTGCCTCAATCAGCTGTTCTTCGTTCAGCTGTCTGTGGGTATGGCTTGCCGGATGCAGAACGCAGGTACGGGCATCTGCCACATGAGTTACAATTGCGATCAGTTTCAGTGCATTGGTGAATCGCATTGCACCTTCTTTTCCTCCTTTAGGACCGAAACAAAGTACACCACAGACACCATTCGGCATATATTTTTCTGCCAGCTGATGGTATTTGCTGCTTTCCAGCCCTGCATATTCCACCCATGCCACTTTTTCATGATTTTCCAGAAATTTCGCGATCTTTAATGCATTCTCACAGTGTCGCGGTACTCTCAGGTGCAATGTTTCCAGGCCTACATTGGTCAGAAATGCATTCATCGGAGACTGGCAGGAACCCATATCTCGCATCAGCTGTGCTACCGCTTTCTGAATATAGGCTTTTTTCCCGAATTTCTGTGTGTAAATAACACCATGATACGATTCATCCGGTGTGGTCAGACCCGGAAATTTTTCTTTGTGAGCTTCCCAGTCAAAGTTTCCACTGTCCACGATACAGCCACCCAGTGCCATGGCATGTCCATCCATATATTTTGTCGTGGAATGCGTGACGATATCCACACCAAATTGAAATGGCTGGCAGTTGATCGGTGTTGCAAAGGTATTATCACAGATCATCGGTACTCCATGGCTGTGTGCCAGATTCACGAATTTTGCAATATCAAGTACAACACCTGCCGGGTTGGAAATTGTCTCGGCAAATACTGCTTTTGTATTCGGTTTAAAGTATTTTTCCAGTTCTTCTTCCGGCAGATCCTGATCCACCAGATCTACTTCCACTCCGAAACGATGCAGGGTAACGGCTAACAGATTAGAAGTTCCGCCATAGATTTTTGCCGCACAGATGATATGATCTCCTGCCTCACAGATATTAGTCACCGCAAGCATCGTAGCTGCCTGACCGGAAGAAGTAAGCATAGCTGCCACGCCCCCCTCAAGATCACAGATTTTCTGTGCTACAATATCGCAGGTCGGATTCTGCAAACGGGAATAAAAGTAACCTTCTTTCTCCAGATCAAACAGTTTTCCCATCTCTTCGCTTGTCTCATAGCGGAACGTAGTGCTCTGATAAATCGGCAGTACTCTCGGTTCTCCGTTCTTGGGCTGCCATCCTCCCTGGACACAAATAGTATCTTTTTTCAGTTTCATATAATAATTCCTCTTTTCCTTAGGGTTTTATGGTTTTATTGTAGACGATAAAAAGGGGAAATGCAACCATTTCCCCTTTTTCTTTCTATCCTTTGCTTGAATTATTTTACTGTTCAATGATAATATCCCGCACTGAATTATATAATTTCAGCTGTTTTTCTTATACACCCAAAGAAGTCCCTTTAACAGCAGATCATCATCCAGGATCACGTCTTCTTTGCAATATGGAACAATACTCTTTGCCAGACCTCCGGTAGCGATCACAGTTGCTTTTTCACCCAGTTCTTCTTCCATCCGAAGGATCACACCATCGATCAGTGCCGCATTGCTGTAGACGATGCCGCTCTTCATACATTCAATGGTATTTTTCCCGATCACCCGTTTCGGTGCTTCCAGATCGATGCCAGAAAGCTGCGCAGCTCTCGCCGTCAGTGCATCCAGAGAAGTCCGCACACCGGGAAGAATCATGCCGCCGATATAGTTTTTCTTTCTGTCGACTACACAAACCGTCGTCGCAGTTCCCATATCAAAGATGATCATCGGTGGTTTGTATTCTCTGATAGCTCCCACCGCATCTGCAATCAGATCACTTCCCACCTGCGCCGGGTTGTCCATCAGAATATTCATGCCGGTTTTAATTCCGGGGCCAAGCACCATGACTTCTTTTTTCAGTATTTTTTCAGCTGCCAGTTTTACGATCTGTGTAATCTGTGGTACAACAGAACACACGATACCACCCTCAAGTTCTTTCGGAGACATCTTGAAAATATCCAGTACATTTTTGATCACAATGGCATATTCCAGTTCTGTCTTACTTCTGTCTGTGGAAACCCGCTCGATAAAATAGGTTTTCTGTTCATCGATACATCCCACTACGATGTTGGTATTTCCGATATCAATAGCTAATATCATAATTCTCTCCCTTATAACTGTTTCTCTGTCTGTTCCAGAATCTTATTCATAATCTCCACTGCCGTTTCTTCCTTGCTTAACAACGGAAGCTGTGTTTCATCGTCTGCGGTGATCAGTGTTACAATATTAGTATCTCCGGCAAATCCGGCACCTTCCACTTTCACATTATTTGCCACGATCATATCCAGATTCTTTTTCTTCAATTTCTTTCTGGAATTTTCCAGCATATGTTCCGTCTCCATGGAAAATCCGCACAGAAACTGATTCGCCCTCTTATGTTCACCCAGATATTTCAGAATATCATCTGTCCGTTCCATCTCAATAGAGAGTTCTTCGTCCGTTTTCTTCACTTTCTGCTCACTGATCGTTTTCGGACGATAATCTGCCACAGCCGCCGCCTTGATCACGATATCCTGCCGGTCAGATCTGCCGGTCACCGCTTCATACATCTCTCTCGCTGTTGTAACCGGCACCACATCCACAAAGAGTGGTGGTTTTATGGCAGTTTTTCCACTGACCAGTGTCACCTCCGCACCTCGCATGCTGCAGACTTTTGCAATCGCATACCCCATTTTTCCGCTGGAGTGATTCGTCAGATACCGCACCGGATCGATCGGTTCCTGGGTCGGTCCTGCCGTCACAAGGATTTTTTTGCCTTTCAGATCTTTTTCATAAGCCACTTCCTGTAAAATGTATTCGAGCAGGGTCTCAGGCTCAGGCATCTTTCCTTGGCCCACGTCTTTACATGCCAGAAGTCCGACTGCCGGCTGAATCACTTCATATCCATAGTGTTCCAGCTTTTTCAGATTATCCTGCACGATTGGATTTTCAAACATCTGTGTATTCATCGCAGGAGAAATGATTTTTTTGCATTTACATGCCATCACTGTTGTTGTCAGCATATCATCTGCAATTCCATTCGCAATTTTTCCGATCACATTGGCAGAAGCCGGTGCTACCAGAACCACGTCCGCCCGCTTTGCCAGCGCCACATGTTCTACCGAATACTGAAAATTCCGGTCGAACGTATCCACCAGACACTTATTTCCTGTTAAGGTCCCGAAGGTGATGGGATTGATAAAATTCGTGGCATTTTGTGTCATCAGCACCTGCACATCAGCGTGAAGTTTGCCAAGGGCACTCGCCAGAGAAGCGATCTTATATGCTGCAATACTTCCGCTTACCGCCAGAACCACTGTTTTTCCTTTCAACATAGGTTGTCCGTCCTTTCTTCTCATCCGCTGGTCCTCCCTGTCAGGTGTACCGCGTATTTTGCATCCTTTTTATTATAGCCTACTGCCCCGAAAATGCAACCTGTAGCACATAAGTCTGGCTTTGTTCGTCGGAAAATACAATATTTCCCAGCGACTGCAGCATGGATTCGTTCAGTGCCGCATATTTTTCCCGTTCTCTCGCACCCACAAAAATATACCTGACCTGATATTTTTTCAGCAGTTTTTTTACTTCTTCCTGGTTCGTCGAGGTATAGATAGCCTCTACCTCCTGTGCACGCTCATTCAGCGCCCCGGTATCGCCTCGCCACAGCCATTCATGGACATACCAGCCAAGCACTGTGGGAAGTCCCGTCATCGCGGACACCCGTTCATAGTCACTGTAACTGTCTCCATTTGCCTCAAGAACCACCGGATCGCCGGTAACATGTTCATTGAGCCAGCGGATCGCCGCAGCGTCTTCCGGAAAAGTTGTCTCAAGATATGCGGTGGCATCCAGTCCCTGATACTGCGCCGGGTTCCATACCTGACCAAACCATGCATGCACAGCAGTTACCGTATAAAAACAACAGCCCACAAAACAGGCAAACACCACGCTGGTCAGAATTTTCCGTATCACATGCCTCTTCTCCATCCACAGACGGATCAGTGCATACCCAAATAAGATTCCAAACATCGCAAATGCCTGATAGGTCAATTTGAACATTGTGTTGGATCTGGCGTATTCTTTTTCATAGATATCTCTTACATAAACGATCTCCGGGATCACGATCAGCCCCAGAGCCGAGATCCCCAGCAACACACCGAAAGCATCCGCTTTTTTCGCACCTTCCCGTTTCACGCACCAGAAAAAAAGCACTGTCCCGATGGCCGGAAGTCCCCAGATCAGCCAGTACTGATATGGTCTGGAATGGTTCTGTGCAAGTGCCACTTCACTGACCATGCTCTGAAACTGCAAAGTAAACGGCAGTGCAGCTATGTTTGCCAGTAAGAATACCCATACCGCATGAAGCAGGCTGATCCCCATCGTCATTCTCATACGATGCGGTTTTTCCAGTTCTTTATAGTTCTGGCAGTTGCACCAGATCACTCCCATGCCACCCATCACATAGTAGATGACAAAATCCCAGTAATTCGTCCAGTGAAACATACCGATCAGAAAAGCAAACACCAGCACGTAGGGATCTGTCAGAGCTGCCGCTACCTGGTTTTTATAAAAATTCCTGTTTCCTGTCACCTCCGCCTGCAGCGCATTTTTTCCGCTGTAATGTTGCATCATCGCATAAACCAGACTGGTCAGTGCCACCACAAACATCAGATTGACCACATGGGCATGTAAGTCACCCAAAACAAAGGAGTAGGAAGGGAATTCATGAATCGTTTTATCATTTCCCGCCGGATAATATCCGATATAACGGGTGGAATTCGGAAACCAGTAAGTATAATCCCCTTTTGGCAGATGAAAGATCTCCCGGATCCACGGAAGAAGTTTTCCGATCACCACATAATGCATATTTCCGGCAAGAGATACCCCTGCCCCCGCAAGGGCACCGCCAAGCAGTGCCGGTTTTTCTCTTTTCCAGCTGTCAAGTACCATCTGGCGTACCAGAGCAAACGGAACGGAAAAACAAAACCCTGCCACCAGTGTCCGCATCAGATTGTACGTCTGTGCCACCTGCGTATTGGTCAGTTTCGTTAAAAATACAGCAAAATACTGTCCGCCATAATAATAGTTGATTTTTGCTCCCGCATACCACAGATCCTTCGCCGGGAGTGTGGTACTGCGCATCATCGCCATCATAAACCCATAGTCCATGAACTTTTCTGTTCCGTACGCTGCCGGGCGAAATCCCGCCACATAAGTCCATAGAAGAAAGAATAAGATAAATACCAGTTCATCATCCAGCACTGTCTGGTACCATTCTGTTGTAAATTTCCAGGACGTTTTGTCCTTTATCTTTTGTTTCTTTAACGCAATCCAGACACCCCAGCAGACAGCTGCCAGTACACCTGTGCTTACAAGACAGCCCACATGCGTAAACGGTACAATTCCCGTACTTGCTCCCAGCCACATCAAAAATCCCGCACCGGCAATACCGAATATCTTTGCCACCAGATATCCTCTGTCACGGAATCCGGAAAAAAGATACTGGCAAAGCGGAAAACTGCACCATCCAAGCACCAGTATGGTCAGCCACCAGACAGCAAATACTTTTCCGTCCTCTTTTAACAGAACCTGTGCACTCATAAAAAGCACCGTCAGTACAACAGCTTTCCATATTCCCTTTCTTTTCTCATTCACTGTTTCGCACCTCCCCACTTCCGGAAGTCTTTTAGTGTTGTTTTACCGATTTTTACAATTTTTATCATATTGATGGAATTGACTCCACCCTGTCGCGGACGGAATGTAATTGGATAATACATTACCCGCCGTCCTTCTTTTGTATATCGCACCGTCATCAGTACATTTGCCAGAAAATACTGTGGTGGAATCTCTTTTAAAACTTCTTCCAGTTCTGCAGCCCGCATCAGCCGGAACGGTGTATTGGCATCTTCCACCCAGCAGTGAAATGTCACAAGGATCACCAGTCGAAGAACCCGTGTCACAAAGATCCGCTGCCAGCCGTCCTGTCTTTTTTTTCTGCTTCCAATCAAAAGCCCACACTTTTTCCTGTCTTTCCACAGCTTCCAGAATTCTTCCGGCAGAGTCTGTCCATCAGAATCTGTCTGAAAAATATAGTCTGCCCCTTCCGCAATCGCACAGCGGTAGCCATATAAAATAGTGGCACCGTGTCCCTGGTTTTCTTTTTTTACCGTGCGAAGCTGCGGATATTTTCCCTGCAGATGATCCAGTTCCTCCTGCGTCCGATCTGTACTTCCGTCATTGATGACAAACAATCGACTGTCCTCTCCTGTTATTTCCACGATGGGATGCCACTGTGCTACTACATTTTCTATGTTTTCTTCCTCGTTATATGCCGGAATCACGATGATCAGCCGATCCTGATTTTGTTCTGTTATTTCACTCATGATTTCTTTCTCCCCTTTTCTTTCCCCACATATTTCCCTTTGATCTTTTTCCGTAACTCTTCAGTAGCCATTATCCCGCGAGGTGTTTTGGCATAAATATGCCAAAATCCCGAGACATACAAGCAAAAATGCCATCACCGAAGGTGATTTTAAATGCATTTTTGCTCGTAACTGTAAAGTTACTGAACAGTTACCTTTTTCCATTATAATCGAACTTACCCACAACGTAAAGTCGACCAGAGCAAAGTTTCCCCACAGTAACCACATCCCCATACAACTACAACCGTCCTATCTTCCCGGAGGAAATCAAAATTGATCCACCGGATCAATTATTGATATGCAACGCAACTTTAAAAGAGATCTTCCGGTTCTTTGCCGGCAGATCTCTTTCGTCTGTTAATCTTCTATCTTCTGTTCTTTCCGGTATCTTCGCATCTTTCCCGGTGTACTCTCAAACCTAGATTTGTACATTTTCATAAATAATTTATAATTAGTGAAACCATGAATCTCCAGCAGCTTCTGGACACTCAGATCTGTTCTCTGCAAATCTCTGACAACATGTTCCATTCTCACCGAATTAACATAATCCAGAAATGTCATGCCCATATATTTCTTAAAAAATCGCGTGAAATAATCCGGATTCAGAGAAACCAGCCGCGCAATCTCCTGCAGCGAAATTTCTTCCGTATAATGTTCCTTCACATATGAAGTGATCATTCCCAGTCGTTCCATATATTTTTCTGATATTTCCATCTTATCAGAAGTAACCGATACGCTGAAGTCTTTTACCAGTACAGCCAGCAGATGATACATCCGGCTGTAAAACTCCAGAGTTTCTTCCGGCGACCGAAAAGGATGCAGTTCTACAAGAGCACTCAGTGCTCTCTCCACCATAAACGTATCCATCCGGTGCTTTCTTCCGGTGATCTTTTCACAGACAAATTCCAGCCCGTCGATCTGAGGAATAAACCGTTTCATCATCGGATAAGGGATCTGTATCAGCATCTCCTTACACTGTCGTGGACACTGAACACTGTGTACCACCCGGGAATTAATTACCAGAAAGTCTCCTTTTTTCATCCGGATGCATTCTTCCTCTCCCAGATAACAGTCTTCACTTCCCTCCAGCAGATACAGAATCTCAAGCCCGTTATGCCAGTGAGGTGCAGTGTAATCCCTGTTGTGCCACAGGACATTGAAAAACACATCTTCGTTAGACGGATATTTGATTGCCTCGTACCGGTATGTCTGTTTATGCATTGTAAACTAACGCCATAAATACCAGTTCTTCGTCATTTGGATTCTCCAGAGAATGGCTCTGTCCCACTTCGATCACACATACATCTCCAGGCCCTACCTCTGTTCTTGTACCATCATTGTCCACAAATACCCCTTTCCCCTTTAAAATGAAATAAGGTTCTGTATTTCCCACATGCTGATGCCAGCCAACGCTGCTGTGCGGACGAAGTACTGCCATGGCATACATGGAACCGTGTCCGTTCAGTTCTTCTTCAGATACAATGTGGTGAAATTCCACACTGCCTTCTCCTCCACGCGGATGTTCTACGACTGCTACCTTTGTTTTTCTTACCATAAAATATCTTCTCCTTTCTTTCCCCGTTATATCCTTTACCGGATCTTCATAAAAACATTTTTGCTTTACAGAAAACAATTCCTGAAAGTCAAAAAAGCTCCATGAATCACTTCAAGGAGCTTTGTAAGCTGATGACGGGAATTGAACCCGTGACCCCTTCCTTACCAAGGAAGTGCTCTACCTCTGAGCCACATCAGCATCTGCAGCGTTTTTATCTGTCCGCTACAGTTAGATAGTTTAGCAAAAGCTCCGGAAAAAGTCAAGCATAATTTTCGTATTTTTCAGATTTTTTTAAATATTTTATTTTTTCCTGCCAAGACTCTCCCGGACTTTACCCTTGATTCGTTGCAGAGCATTGTCAATGGACTTGGATGATTTGTTCATTTTTTCACCAATCTGCTGATAATTATTTCCATCCAGATAAAGTGTCAGGACTTCATTTTCAAAAGTACTTAGCTGTTTTCTGATTTTTTCTTCCATCTGCACGGCATTTTCCTGTGCAATAATGATTGTCTCAGGACTCTGTTCTGTTTTACTGCCCAGCTGTGTTTCCCATTCTTCTCCATTCATAGAAATATAAGAATTCAGTGGCTGATGTTTCTGCCTGGTGGATGACTGGATGGCATTATACATCTGCCGGTCCACACACAGTTGGGCAAACGTATAAAAAGAAGCCTCTTTATCCCCGCGATAATCCCGGATCGCTTTGAAGAGTCCGATCATTCCTTCCTGAATCAGATCATCCGCTTCTCCTCCTGCAAGATAGAGAACACGGGCTTTCTGGCGTACAATAAACTTGTATTTTTCCAGCAGATAATCCATAACCTCTGTATCCCCCTGCCGAAGCAGTTCCAACAGTTCCTCGTCTGTGTACTCTGTATATTCCTTCATCCTGTTTTCCTCACTGTTATCCACGCTGACGGGCGATTTCAAAAGCCAGAACCCCTGCTGCCACAGAAGCATTCAGGGAATCAATATCTCCTTTCATCGGAATCGAGGCTACAAAATCACAGGTTTCTTTGATTAATCTGCTGACTCCTTCTCCTTCGTTTCCGATTACCAGACCCATCGGTCCTTTCAGATCCATCTGATAATACGGCGTACCGTCCATATCTGCACATACGAACCACATGCCTTCTTTTTTCAGTTGTTCCATGGTCTGTTTTAAATTGGTTACTTTTGCAACCGGTGTATAATTGATTGCCCCTGCTGAAGTACGGGCAACAGTCGGGGTAAGCCCCACTGCTCTTCGTTTTGGAATGATCACACCGTGTGCACCTGCCAGATTCGCTGTTCGGATCATAGCTCCCAGATTATGCGGATCTTCGATATTATCCAGTACGAAAATAAAAGGAGCTTCCCCTTTTTCCCTGGCTTTTTCCAGAATATCTTCCACTGTAGCATACTCATACGAAGCCGCCATTGCAATAACACCCTGGTGATGACCCGTTTCAGATAACTGATCCAGGCGTTCTTTTTTTACATAATTGATGATCGTATCACCTTTTTTTGCTTCCCGGATAATGGTTCTCACCGGTCCGTCCGGACATCCATCCAGAACATATAATTTGTCAATCGGTTTTCCCGCACGTAATGCTTCTAAAACCGCGTTTCTTCCTTCGATTTTATTTTCCATCTTTCAGTGCCTCCAATCCCATTTTGATCAGATCAATCATTCTGCAGTACTGATCCGTCAGATACAGATACCCCATAACCGCCTCAAATCCCGTCGCACGGCGATAATCCCCTGTAGTGGCATTCTTCGCTGTAGTGTAGGACTTTGCATTTCGACCTCTCTTGTAGACTGCTTCTTCTTCCTGGGTAAAATGTGGCTCCAGCACCTGCACCATCTCCGACTGTGCCTGAGCTTTTACCAACCGGCTTGCCTGTTTATGCAGCTTATTCACCTGGCAGTTGCCCTGTTTGATCAGGATGGTGCGGATATATAACTCATAGATCCCGTCTCCGATATAGGCAAGTGCCAGCGGAGAGTAAGAACGGATATCCGGATCCTTCAGCTGAAACTGTTCTTTCAGATATGTTATGCTCGTTTCCATTTTACGCCCTCTCTGGTATCTTCCAGAATAATTCCCTGTGCCAGCAGTTCATCACGGATCTCATCGGCACGTTTGAAGTCTCTGGCTTTTCTTGCTGCCTGACGTTCTTCGATCATTTTTTCGATCTCAGCGTCCAGATTTTCTTCTTTCTTTTCTACCTGAAGACCCAATACATCACTTAATGCAACAATCTCCTTTTTCAGCGCTGTGACAAATGCTCCGGAAGAAGCATCATTTGCATTGGTATTGGCAAATTTAACCAGTTCAAAGATTGCAGAGATTGCATCTGCGGTATTCAGATCATCATCCATGGCATCTTCTAATTTTTTGCGGTACACAGGAATCTCTGCAAGCAGTTTTTCCTCTGCATCTGACAGAACATCCACAGCTGCTTCCTGTGCAAGATGTGTCAGATTGGAAACTGCAGTCACAATACGTTCCAGAGCATTCTTAGAAGATTCCATGATCTCTCTGCTGAAGTTGATCGGGCTTCTGTAATGTGCACTTAACATGAAGAATCGCAGCACCTGGAGATCATACTGTTCACCGATTTCTCTTACGGTAAAAAAGTTGCCCAGGGATTTGGACATTTTGCGGTTATCAATATTCAGGAAACCATTATGCAGCCAGTAATGAGCAAAAGTCTTTCCGTTACAGCACTCACTCTGCGCGATCTCATTTTCATGGTGCGGGAAAATCAGATCCTCCCCACCGGCATGAATATCGATTTCCTCACCCAGATATTTTTTTGCCATCACAGAACACTCGATGTGCCATCCCGGACGTCCTTCACCCCATGGAGATACCCAGAAAGGTTCTCCTTCTTTTTTCGGTTTCCACAGGACGAAATCCATCGGATCTTCTTTCTGATCTTCGCCGGACACCAGAAGAGAACGATTACCGGATCTCAGATCATCCAGATTTTTGTGAGATAATTTTCCATATTCTTCAAACTTTCTGGTACGGAAGTATACCGTTCCGTTTACATCATACGCATATCCTTTTTCCATCAGTGTTTCGATCATGGCAATCATACCATCGATCTCCTGCGTTGCCTGCGGGTGGGTAGTGGCCGGTTTTACATTCATATCCGCCATATCTTTTTTACATTCTTTGATATAACGTTCTGAAACTTCTTCTGCACTTACACCTTCTTCGATGGATTTTTTGATGATTTTATCGTCTACATCAGTAAAATTAGATACGAAATTTACTTCATATCCCTTATATTCCATATAACGGCGCACGGTGTCGAAAACAATCATCGGACGGGCGTTACCGATATGGATAAAGTTATATACCGTAGGTCCACAGACATACATGGTAACTTTACCTTCCTGTAATGGTACGAATTCTTCTTTTTTCTTTGTCAGTGTATTATACAGTTTCATCTTGTTATTCTCCTTTTTTATTTTTGATAAAACGAAGTTCTTTTTCCACTTCCAGCAGTCGGTTGGTCACTTCCGTGTATTCCTTCTGCAACGTTTTCAGATCATCCAGCACCGGATCCGGCAGATGACAGTGATCCATACTGGTTCTCGGTACTTTCATATTTTTCTGACGAACCACACGTCCCGGAATACCTACTACGGTACAGTTCGGTGGCACCTCCTCGATCACAACAGATCCGGCTCCGATCTTGGAGTTGGCTCCGACAGTGAAAGAACCGATGATTTTTGCTCCTGCGCTTACCATAACGTTGTCTTCCAGAGTCGGATGACGCTTGCCGGTTTCTTTCCCGTTTCCCCCCAGGGTAACACCCTGATATAAGGTTACATTATCGCCAATGATCGTAGTTTCTCCAATGATCACACCGCTTCCATGGTCAATGAACAGTCCTTTCCCAATCGTAGCGCCCGGATGAATCTCAATCCCGGTCTTTCTGGCTGCACGCTGAGAGATCCACCGTGCCAGAAAGTAATGACCTTTCAGATATAATTTGTGTGCCCGTCTGTATTTGATCATCACCCGAAAGCTCGGATATAACAGCACTTCCAAAGGTGTCTTGATTGCCGGGTCTCGTTCCTGAATCACCTGGAATTCTTCTTTGATATGACTGATAAAACTCATTGTTCCCCTCCATTTTATTTTCTGTAAACAGAAAAAGGATGACTGTCTCAATAAGAGACGAAGTCATCCGTGGTTCCACTCTTTTTGAAGACGTATCTTCCGGATCCGTCTTCCACTTTCTGCCCTTAACGCCTGCCTGCGGATCCGGCTACTCTCTTTCACCGTATCAACTCCCGGATGCACTTCACCGACGATTCCCCGGGACTGCTTCCAGCCAGTGACTGTCCCTCTCTGTGGTTCCTCTTTCAGATACTCTTTCCGTTCTTCGCTTTTCTCATGCTTTCTGCCTTATAGTTTATGAAAAAAAAGTAGTTTTGTCAACTCCTACCGCCTGGATTTTGATTCTAATTTCTTTTGTCTTTTGTTTTATTTATGCTATAATAATGGAAATTGTTTTGTCTTGTAATTATAAAGATATTGAACAGTTACAAGTATTGTTAGTATTCATAACTTCTGAGGTGACAAGAATGCCAAATTACGAAAGTATTACTCTGAGGGAAGATCTTCATATTCGTAAGATCTATTCCATTCACTATTTTGAATATATGAAAGACTATGTATATGACGGGGAATCTCACGATTTTTGGGAATTTGTCTTTGTAGACAGCGGAATTGTCCTTGGAATCCAAAAAAGCAGCACAATTAACCAATAGCCCTCTTTTTTTCATAAGTGAAATGTTCTTTGCAACTTTCCGTATAAAAAAAGAAAGGCCACAGTACCTGTGACCTCTTTGTCTGTGTTATTTTATACGATTCCTGCTTTTTTGTCAATCCTGTGCCGTTTGTATGCAGCAGATCGCCTGGGATGAAATGCCCTGCAGTGTACCGGTAAATCCAAGTCCCTCTTCTGTGGTTGCTTTGATATTGACCTGGTTTTCGGAAAGTTCCAGTGCATCTGCCACATTTTTGATCATCTGATCGATGTGAGGCAGTAACTTCGGTTTCTGTGCAATGATCGTGGCATCAATATTTACAATCTGATAGCCCTTTTCTTTTAATAAAGCTCCCACTTTCTGCAATAACAGGATGCTTGAGATTCCTTTATACTGCGGATCTGTATCCGGGAAATGTCTTCCGATATCCCGGAGTGCAGCTGCACCAAGAAGTGCATCCATGATCGCATGAACAACTACATCCGCATCCGAGTGTCCAAGAAGTCCCAGCTCCCACGGTATCTTCACACCGCCAAGGATCAGGTCACGTCCTTCCGTCAGTTTATGTACATCATATCCCATTCCTACCCGTACCATATTTTTTCCTCTCTTTCTTTTTCCGTATCTGTTCAGTACTTTTACAGTTATTCCCGTCATCTCAACTTACTTTCTTCTTATTATTTATATATCCTTTATCCGAATTGTATTCTCTGTCTGTCATGATACCTTATTTTCCCCTGCTTTGCAACAGGGCACTCCAGGTCTTTTTCCCTACAATGCCATCTGCCGGCAGTCCTTTGGTTTTCTGAAAATTTCGGATATTCTGTTCTGTTTTTTCTCCGAAAACTCCGTCCGCCTGCCCTCCTTCGCTCCACACATTCAGATAGAGAGACAGCCTTTTCTGGATCCACCGCGTGAGTTCTCCTTTCGCACCTTTCCGAACCGTTGGACAGCCCAGCAGTGTCCGCGAACCGAAAATCCCATCAACGGCTCCCGGCTGATATCCCTGCCGGATCAGTTCTATTTGCAGTGCCAGGATCCATTCTCTCTGTGTACTGTCCGCTGTCAGTGCCTTCACTTCTATATGCGGATTATCCTTTCCGGAAGATATGGTTTTTCCTGTCGATGTATCCGATTCCGGCCAGGTTGCCTGAAAAGCATAGATATTTCCATACTCTTTTCGCAGTCTTTCCGAGGTACTTCCCCAGTCCGGCAGCTGAAAATGTAGTTTATCCACAATGGATTTCCAGTCTCCACCCCATTCCAGACCCAACGATTTTCCGATAGCTCCGACTCTCTGAAAATAATTTCCCGACTCGTTATAGGCTCCTTTTCCGTCCTTTCGATAGACATCAAAAGCCACTCCCCACTGATGCATGGAGCGATAGGTACTCCCCGGTGCATTGGTTACCACCGGACCCGGCTTGGTTCTTCCCTGGTCATACAGTCGGTTTTGTTCCTGTACCGTCCGAAAACACTCTCCGATTCCGATCGGACATCCCTGTTTTTCGCAGACAGTCACCAGTTCTTTCGCCAGTTTCTGTAAATGTGGATGACATTTGGTCAGATCCCGTCCCATATTGATATTTCTCTCCCGGAAATTTCTCTCCTGCTATTTTATGCAACAACCGGATTTTTGTGCATCCTTACTTTCACCTGCAAACCTTTCATTATTCAAACTGTTTTTTCATTCCTTATACGCTTTCGAATCGTTGTTATTTTTCCTCTTTTCGAAATTTTTTAATTTTTTTCAAAAAAGTGCTTGACTTTTTCATAACAGTTTTATATAATCGTAGAGCAGGTTGCGGTTGGCAACCACGAAAAATGGCGAGATAGCTCAGTTGGCTAGAGCACACGGTTCATACCCGTGGTGTCGAGGGTTCGAATCCCCCTCTCGCTACTTCAACAACTGTATATCAGTGTTGACCCTGGAATCTTAGCTCAGCTGGGAGAGCATCTGCCTTACAAGCAGAGGGTCACAGGTTCGAGCCCTGTAGGTTCCACTTCTTCTTTGGAAGACAATTTCATATGGCGAGATAGCTCAGTTGGCTAGAGCACACGGTTCATACCCGTGGTGTCGAGGGTTCGAATCCCCCTCTCGCTACTTTAAAGAAACGTTATTGGCGTTTCTTTTTTTTACATATATATCAAAACTGATACGGTAAATCATTTAACTCCCACTATATAATTTTTATACGTTATGAGCATGCACTTATATGACCGACCTGTTTTTTCAAAGCTCATCTTTTTTGAGAAAGGAATTTCTGCCATGTCTAATCTACAGGTTAATATGACCAAAGACCCCATTGTAAAATCCCTGGTGATTTTTGCGCTCCCTATTTTGTTTTCCAACATTTTTCAGCAGCTATACAATACGATCGATATTATGATTGTCGGTAACTTCCTTGGTGACAGTTCTCTTGCCGCTATCGGCGCTTCTTCCTCAATCTACGAACTGTTGCTTGGCTTCTGCTTTGGTGTTGGAAACGGACTGAGCATCGTTGTCTCCCGTTATTTTGGACAGGGCGATAAAACTCTGCTGAAAAAATCTGTTGCCGGATCCATCATCATTGCTCTCATCCTGACAGCCATCCTGATGACCGCTTCTTCCCTGGGACTTTATCCACTGATGCGTGCCTTGAAGACACCGGAAAATCTTCTGGCAGAATCACATTCCTATGTATCTACCCTGACGACTTTTATCGGTGTCATGTTTGCCTACAATTTGCTGGCAGGACTTTTACGGGGAATCGGAAACAGCTTTATGCCGCTGGTTTTCCTGATTATTTCTTCCCTAACCAACATCTTGCTGGATCTTTTATTTATCACACGATTTCAGATGGGTATCCGCGGTGCTGCTGTTGCCACAGTCATCGCGCAGGGATTTTCCGTTATTCTCTGTCTGATCTATATCATCCGGAAAACACCGATTCTGGTTCCGGAACAGCAGCATTTTGCGGTTGGCAAAAAGCTTTATCGCGAGCTTACCACCCAGGGACTTTCCATGGGCTTTATGAACGCAGTGGTTTCCTCCGGAACCGTTATCTTACAGAGTGCGATCAACGGTCTTGGCGAAGTGTATATCGCCTGCCATGCAACGGCAAGAAAGTTAAATTCCTTCTGTCTGATGCCGGTCAGCACCATCGGAGCTTCCATGTCCACCTTTGTTTCCCAGAACCGTGGTGCCGGAAACAAAGACCGGATCCGCAAGGGTATAAGCACTGCCTGTATCATGGACGTCTGCTGGGGTGTTACAGCGATAATCATTCTCTTTTCCTTCGCTCGAAATCTAGTTACACTGTTCGGCTCCACACAGGATGTGATTCTGGATAACTCGGCCCTGTACCTGCGGTTTACCGCTCCGTTCTATGCGGTGCTCGGTATCCTCTTCAATATGAGAAATTCTTTGCAGGCACTGGGTGAAAAAACAAAACCACTGATTTCCAGCTTTATCGAATGTGCCGGAAAGATCATCTTCGCCCTGTTTATCATACCGGTGATGGGTTACTGGGGCGTCATCATCTGTGAACCACTGATCTGGTGTTTCATGACTGCGCAGCTGGTTTACTGTTATTTGCATGTGCCGTATCTTAGGAAAGAAAACGCGTAATTGATGATTAAAAAAACGGTTCTTCCGCAATTGCCCGTTTTTTGCTTCCAATGAAATTATTTCTGTGATAAAATGTTGGTATCAAATAAAGGCGGTATATGATAATGAATGATTCGTTGAAATTAGATATGTTTTTCCCAGGTG
>NZ_VUMS01000060.1 GCF_009696065.1 Oliverpabstia intestinalis
TTCCAGTTTGGAAACGTAAATTCCGCTAAAATCATGATTTCTTGATATGCCGGAATTTAGTCTTGCAAGAACTTTTAGGAACAGGGGTTTACTTTTGCAAACTGGAAGTCAGTTTTCCAATTCAGCCAGGGTTCTTCCCATCTGAATTATCTTTACATTTATATGGATGCATTCTTGCGTTTGTGAAGATGAATCTTGTGAATGTGATGAAGCAATGATATACTTCAAATAGAGGTGTTACTATGCGTCATATTATGCGTGAGGTGTCAATATATGAATGTAAGTTACAAAAAGTTATGGAAGCTTCTTATTGATAAAGACATGATGAAAAAAGATTTACAGGCCGAGACTGGTTTGAGTTGGGCTTCTGTGACGAAATTGTCAAAAGGAGAACCTGTCAGCATGGAAGTGCTGATGAAAATCTGTAAAGCTTTGCATTGTGATGTAGGCGATATAGTCGAATTTATAGAAGAGCCAGAAGAGTCTTCTTCAAAAGAGTAGGAGGAACAGGGATGGCCAATTTACAATTAAACAGTCCTTATAAAGGATCCGCATCTTTGACTCGTGAGCAGTTCTTATTTTATGAAATGAGAACCACAGCAAAGCTGATAGAAGAAGGAGTTAATAATACAGAGATAATGGAAAAGGTTTTTAATGAAAACTTATTCCATTATCCAACAGAAAAAACGATTAAAAAGGTATTTGTAAGGCATGTATAGCAAGACTGCATTCCAAGTCCCTCATTTGTTGATTTTGCAACTGTTCCGCCAGAGCTGATGAGCGCATTCCAGCTTATTCCATATCAGAGTGCAGAAGATGCGGTGTTTAAGGCACTGGGAATTGAGTGACAAATTGGGGATAGGACGATTGTATAGCGCTTTTGCCCTATCCGTCAAATAATGCTTGCAAATAGAAGTGGAAATAATGGATAAAAATCAAATTAGAAATATTGTTCGTCAAATGGATTATTCGAAATCAGAAATAGAGATTGATCTTTTGACTGATAATATCAAAGATAATATTGACAATCAATTGTATGATTTTTCGCTCTATAGAAAAGATATTTTTACCCAGCAAGGGAAAAAAAGAATTGTATATAGTTATCCGAATTTATCTACAGAAGCTGTTATGTGTCAATATCTAAAAAAACAGATTGATAGAAATTTTCGTATTCGTTATGCGTCAAGAAATCGGATAATGAATGTATTCTTTAATGTTTTGCCAGTCATCAAAGATATGAATGATTTTGTGATTATTCGAGCAGATTTTAAATCTTTTTTCGATAGTGTTTTGTCACGGCATGTATATGACAGGTATATCAAAGAATCCCTTATGTCTAGATGGGACAAAGAAATTTTAGAACAGTATATTGAAGAGTTTAAGTATTGCTATGCGGGGTTATGTTTGTCTAATGGATTGACAGAGATTGTATGCAGGGAATTTGATTCACGAATAAGAGCCCATTTATCTAAGTATGGAATGTTTTTTTATGAACGATATGTCGATGATATACTTCTTATTACTAATAAATATATTTCGCAAAATCAATTTTGTAATGTTATACAGCATACAATTCAAGAAGTATTTGGTGATTCTCCGGTAAAAATTAATATGTCACCAGGAAAGTTTTCTTATATTACAAGAAGAAATCTTTCGACATCGCAGAAATTTAACTTTTTGGGTTATGAATTTGAGATACGAAAAGTGACAGGGAAAAATCCAATATGTTTCAAATACGGAATTGCAGAAAAAAAACGTAAAAAATATACAGGGATAATTGAAAGAGCTTTTATTCAGTTTAAAAAGGATGGAGATATTGAACTTTTGCGACAAAGGTTGAAAATTTATTCATCGCGTGTTGTGATTGCCAGAACAATAGGTAGCAGTTCATATGATTGGCTCACAAAGGGTGTCGTTGCAAATTATAATGAATTACAATTTCATATGGATGCATTAGAGCCGCAAACGAAAGACTTTTTGAAAAATTTATATGTGAAGTTATTAAGAAAACACGGATGTGTTATGCCGTATTTCTTAAAGCAATCTTTAACTGAAGAGAGCATTTATAATTTGGAATCAAACATGAAAAGAAACCGATCTATAATGTTTGAGAAGAATATTGGAGTGTCAGAAAGTACACTTTTAAAATGGATACGAAAATTAAACCCTGAGTACTGCAACGAAGACAAAGATTATTATAGAATGGTGATTGATTATTTGGCACTGATAAAAGTAGAGTAGCATCATCCCAAGGATGATGCTACTCCTATACAACGTATAACCTTACGGAAAGTACTTTGTACTGCTTACGTGTGTAAAGTCTATGAAACCAAAGTTCCAAAGATTTTACTTGAACGATATATCATTCATTGAAATTATAATTCGAATTAGAGGTGAAGTCAATGGATCTTACAAATATAAAAAGAAATCAATTGGATTACATGCTGACAGATGTTCTGCCAACGGAGTTGTCAGACCGATTTACATATGCATACTTTTATGAATATTTGATAGATAGAAGTAAGGACATTAACCATATCGTAAGGGAACTAATACGATTAAAGAACAAAAATGGTAAGGAAGTTCTCTTTAATGGAAGCAGCAATTGGGTGACGGCACCACTTAAATACACTATTATGAAGCAATTACATAGTGAGAGAGAGATTAGTTTATTGCAGCCAATGGCGGCGATGGAATTATTCTTGTTTGTAAGTGTGTATCAAAAAGAACTGTTGGCCTTATTAGATAAGAATTCAGTATTTTCGCTCCGATTCCATAATAAGAACAATGATTTGATTTATAAATCAAAGAATAGATCAGTTATTAAATATTTTAGTGATTTAAGTGAAGAAACGGGGAAAGAGATAATAGAACAGACGGGCATGTTTTTCAAAATAGGTCCTTATAAATCAATTGCAGCATTTACCTCCTCAGAGGAATGGCTCATATTGAATAGTAAATACAAATTCTTTATTAGAACAGATTACAAAGCATGCTTTGATAGTATTTATACGCATACGTTCAACTGGATTATTGGAAAAGATGTCAATGATACCAAAGAATTCAAAAATGGAAGTCTCTACACAGCTATAGATAGAGTATTAATGAATATCAATGCAAGAACTTCGAATGGAATAGTAGTAGGTCCAGAATACTCAAGGATGGTTGCAGAGCTTTTGCTTCAGGCAATAGACAAAGATGTGTATAATATGCTACTCAACGAGTGTTATGATGCTGGAGAACACTATAATGTGTACCGGTACGTAGATGACATTTTCATTTTTGCTGAGACCGAGGGGATAGCAAATCATATTGTTGAACTTTACGCAGAGGCGGCCAGAAAATATTTATTAAGACTAAATGATGCCAAACTTTTTAAGAGCAAAGTGCCGTTTGTATTAGATGATTGGTTAAATGAGACTAATATTTTTACTAACAGAGTGACGGCATTGTTATTCTATAATCGTGAAGAAAGAAAAGCCTACATGGAAGCAGTTTCTGATGGACAGGAACAAGTTAATCCATGTTTAATTAAGGGAAGTGGATTGGCAACAAGCAAGAGAACAATTATGAATCAATTAAATGAATTGATTTGTAAATATGAGTCTCAAATGAAAACGATAACAGCTTATTTTTTAGGAATGCTGCTAAATAAAGTCTCTCGTAATAAGGATAAGGTGTCTTTGTTCAAGAAGGATGTTTCGGAACATACTGTTTTTAATTTTTTAGATCTAGCTTTTTATGGATATTCTTTTTTCCCGAATTATAACAATACGCAGAAACTACTTTCTATAATCAGTTATGTAAGAGACGAGTTTGATATTTTTGCGTATCAGGATAAGCTTCAAAATTTATTGAATAGGTATGCGTTTGTGTTTGATAAAGCAAATGTGAACGATATTGTAAATTTGATTATGTTTTGCCGACAGGCTAACATTGCTGTGCCGTATAAACAAGAAATTAATATTGTTAGAAGACTTCATGAAAAAGATGATCCCATCTTATGGGCATCATATCTATTGTATAGCCAATACAGTAAAAAATATTATACAGAAATACGAAGCATTATTGGAAATAAACTAATCGAACGGTTGGAAGGAATTGTTCAAAAAGACAGTGTTTATACCTACCGTGAATTTTGGTGGGTTATTGTGTTCAATAAGTCTCCGCATATCACAGTGGCGGAGCAAGCTAGGATTGATGGTTTGCTTAGTATATTAAAAATCGGTATCAATAATACACCTGGTGAAACTATTGGAAATTTATTTGTTGACTACCTAAGAAATAATCCAATTCAATTTTTTGAATGGGATATGGAAAAAAGAGACTTTTTAAGAAATATTACATTCAAGACCAAAGAAAGAAGTATATTCAAGAATTATCAAGAGAATTTAGCCTCTTTATATTGGAGCAGTTTGTAACTTAAAAGGAGATTTGTATGGACCAGATAATTGATTATTACAATCTCAATGCAGAAAATTTCATAGAGAATACGCGGAATGTTGATATGCATCTGGCCCAGGATAAATTTCTTCATTTGTTGAATGAGGGAGTCGATATCCTTGATTTCGGTTGTGGTTCTGGCCGTGACACGAAATACTTCTTGGATCGGGGTTATCAGGTTACAGCGACCGATGGATCAGCTGAACTTTGTAGATGGGCCAGTGATTTTACAGGTATCGAAGTAAAAGAAATGATGTTTGGGGAACTGGATGAGATTGATACATATGATGGTATCTGGGCATGCTCCTCTATTTTGCATTTGCCAAAGAATGAGCTGTTTTTGGTGATTCGAAAAATGTGTGATGCGCTTAAAAGTACCGGTGTAATCTACACTTCCTTCAAATACAGTGATTTTGAAGGTGTGCGTAATGGTCGGTATTTTACAGATTTTACTGAGGATTCCTTTAAGGAATTCATAGCAGAGATTCCGGAACTTACGATAGAAGACCAGTGGATCACCGGTGATGTCAGACTAGGAAGGGGTGAGGAAAAGTGGCTCAATTTAATACTCCGCAAATAGGATATTCTTTACATATTAATGGAGAGTACCACAACACCCTGGATATAGAAGGCTTCTCTCAGATGATGAAGGATCCGTCCTACTATAGTGGCTCAGTTGTCAAGACAAAAATCTAAGATTTTTATAATGAACTGATATGGTGGACAAGTTACAAGGAACATGGAGAGAACAGTGGAGCACTCCCCAGATCCAATATATGCTAAGCTACAT
>NZ_VUMS01000061.1 GCF_009696065.1 Oliverpabstia intestinalis
TTGTAGTAGAGCATGAAATGCTCACGGTCACAACTAAGTAAAAGTCAGCCGCCCGTTTTCGGGCGGCGAATCCACCATTATCTATGACAGGCAGTTAAGCAATCTGATGACAATTCGTGTGAGCAGTCTGGTGACAGCTCATGAAATCATTAACAGTGGCTCAAGCTTGCCGGACAGGTGGCTCATTGGAGCACAGATTATTCATTAATGGAAATGACAAAACCTTCTGGGTGATGTGCCAGGGATTGATCCAGACTCTTCTGATCCGACTTCCCCTGTCCTATTATATGAGTATCCAGCCGAATGCCAGCCTGACCAAAATCGGCCTTGCAGCTCCGGTGTCCACAGCAGTCGGTATCTGTCTGAACATCGGTTTCTTCCTCTGGCTGAACCGGAAAAGTGCAAAGAAAGCCAGCCAACAGCTTCCCTGATATAGTAACCCGATCCCCCGGAGCTTTGTCTTTACTGGTCCGGGGGATCGGGTTTTTTATATTTCAGGGAGACTTTGTGCTGTACAGAATGCCCCGAGGATGTTACGTCATTGCTACAAAAAATATGCGGCTTCTTTGCCACGAAAATGGCTTAAAACCGCATGTTTCTGTATAGAGGACGTTATATAATTGTCACACAGTTTGTGGGGAGGATGTTACGTCAGTGCTATAAATAATCATCACGCACCCTTGTCTTTTCCATATTGTTTCAGTTCTTCCATCAATTTCCAAAGGTTGCAACCAATATTATCGACTAGTTCCTCTTCACTTGATGCAAATTTTTTTCCCTGATCAATAGCTTTGGAAATTTTAGGCATATATTGTTCAGCAAATCTAATACCACTTTTTCCATGATGACCTCTCTCTGACACCTCTTTACTTACAAATGTATGATGCTCTGAAATTTTAGGATTTTCTTTTATTTTTTCTAATTGATTTCCAAATTCCCTATCTATATCCGCCAAATGCATTAAAAGCCAAAATTCAAAACATGGATTAGCAATATAGCATTTATATCCATTATCTTTGCAATGTTTTATACACTCACGCATATTCTCTTCTGAATGAGTTTGCATATCTCTATCTATCAGCACTGCAAATTCATCCAAATCTTTATTATACTTTCGTAAATATTTTCTGTAATTAATATCATAACCAATCTTTTTTAGCTCGGTAATAAATAAATTACGTTGCTTTTTAGGAATTTGTTTTGAATCTTCTAAATACTTTTTTATAAATTCCACATCATATTGTTCTTTGAAATGTTCGGATATTTCTTCCAAAATATCATCTTCATTTTGTTCACGGAGTCGGATGTATTCTTCTAAAAGTTCAATAACCTGCTGTGGTGCACTATTAGTATCCTTTTTTCCCCTTCTCAAAACTTCAACATCAACCTCGGCGTTTATTCCCATCTTTTCTCTATTTTTTGATACTCCAACAAAATATTCCTTTTCCGTTGCATTCCCCTCTACCGACAAAAAGATCCTCTTTTCTGGAAAAATTTTTTGTGCCTCATCTTCTCGCTCATATACTGTAGAGGTAAGTCTATAGCGATTAATCATTCATATCCTCCAAAATTTCCTCGTCAAATATCGGTATTGCATCATATCTACCTAATAGATATTCTTTATCAATTTTTTTGTCATACCGTTCCTTATAACGATTTAATGAATACATTTTAGAGCTATGATCTTCTAAACGTTTGATAAACCAGATTTCATCTTGTCTAACTAAATCCAAATCTAACAAATTAGAATCATGTGTTGTTGCAATTATCTGACAATCCGATTTCTCTGTAAGAGAATAAAAAAGTTCTAAAAATCTTCTTGTAAGATTCGTATGAAGACTTCTATCAATTTCATCTATAAAAATTACTCTGTTATTTTGATGTTCATAAAATAATGGAATCAAATCGAATAATCTTTGTGTTCCATCTGATTCATCTGAATATTCAAAGAGCTCTTGCGGATTCCCGTGATTTTGCATCATTTTTGTTGTTATAATATTACCCTCTTCATCTTTTCTCAACGAATATACCTGATTGTTCACCTTAAACATAACCGGGTCATTTTCTATATCATTAGAAATTCTAATCTTTAACTTCTCTGCATGTTCCTTTGGAATACCTTCAAAGATTCTGTCAAAATTCATTTCTCCCTGTTTTGATTCAACAGACTCTATACCTGTATCAAAATATTTCAATATACCTGAGAAAAATTTTCTTACTTCTTCTTTTTCAACTAATTGATTCAATCCGCTATATTGGCTTGTAGGAAATAAAATTATTATGCTCTGAAACCATTCATAGACATCCATTATTTCCTTGAGAACTCCACTTTTTTCATTACTTCTTTCTGCGACATCACTTAAAATACTCTTTTTCTTCATTGCTGGTGAAATATTTTTTCCAAACACATCTAAAAATATTTCCCATTTTATCTTTTCTGCTTCATTCTTATGTGTCACTTCACTAAAAGTAAAGTTTTCTCCGCTTTCATCAATATCTCTGTTAAAAATACAAGTTTCTGAACCATTTTTTTCAATACGCACCAACCATTCTGAAATAATCTCTTTTGCTGCATACGAAATCGCAATTCCATAAGAATATTCCTTTTTTGATTGCGTGATCAATCTATATTCAAATACACCAGGCTGTCTATACCCCTCTTTATTAATTCTAAAATACTTTCTATTTAAGTCTACTTCTTCGAGACCATCTAGAATAATATCTCTAGAAAAATCAATTGCTTTAATAAAATTACTTTTACCACCTGCATTAGCACCATAAATAAGTCCTGTTTTTAAAATCTTTTTTCCATTTCCATTCAGTATATGTTCTTTATGCCTAGCAACTTTTGATGCCATCATAGACATGGTTTGTGGACTTTTAAATGATAAAAAATTACTTACAGAAAATCCTATAAACATCTCTCTACTCTCTTTCATTTTTATTATATTATATCTATTATAAAGTGATTTATTCTCTTATGTCAACAAATTTTACTGCTTATTATCGTATTTTATTGACTCACATGTGATTTTTTCTCTTTTTGTATTGACTTCTTTTTCATCTTATGCTATCGTGTAAGCACAGGAGTTAGCACTCTTTTTTTATAAGTGCTAATAATAAAGGTAAAAAAAGATGGCTCTAAGGCCACCTTTCATTCTGAATCTGCGATATACAAATTCAACATAAGCACTTGAATCATAGCATATATCAACAGATTGTTCAATAAGAATGTGTTAATTTTTATAGCATTTTACCTTTCCCAGTTTTTGAGAAAGGAGGAACTCTCTTATGTCATTTGATGGAGCTCTTATCAAAGAACAAGGTGTCACCTTTGCAATAGCCGTTGTTAAGCCAAGTGTCCTGACCAGCCCCAATAAGGAGTCTATTCGTCAAACATTTTCTCACTACTTTGGATTCGTTCCAACAGTACTTATGGCACAAAACAGCAAAGGTATTCCCACCTATGATGGTCGAAGAGATCTTGTAAAATTTCTCTCTCATATTCATCCATCTAGAATTCCCTGGAAACATTATACACTCTCATAGAAAGGATAATTATTATGGCAAATCAACATATAGTTCCAAATAATGGTCAATGGCAAGTAAAGCGCGAGAACGCAACTCGTGCTACAAAAACCTTTGACACTCAAAAAGAAGCCATTGCATATGGTAGAAATATCGCAATTCATCAAGAATCAGAATTAGTTATCCATGATCGTCATGGACGTATTCGTGATAAGGATAGCTATGGAAATGATCCTTGTCCTCCAAAAGATACCAGATTCTAACTAAGCATTAACGCCAAAAGCAATACAGTAACAACTTACCCGAGGCTGTAAAAAATCTTGTGTCTTTGGAAAGTGAATCTTTCTGATAAGAAATAGATATGTAAGGTTTTGCTGTCGAATTTATGATTATGTTGTTGTCGAATTTATCTTTCTATTTATAGTATAACCATCTGATAAGATTTTATACATCCGTTTTGATTTTTTTGCATAACAAATAAGACATTGTATTGATTGCTTTTTTCGTGGGCGCTGCCCACACCCGACCTCTGGAATAGAGTAGGGAAATTCTGGCAATAATACAGATGCCGACGGAATAGAAAGGAAGGAGACTATGAAGAAAAGTCTGTAAATAAGATTCTTCTATGATAATGATGGGCGAAAGGCTTGATATATTAGCTTTTCGCCCTTTGTTTATATATAACAGTTACAAAAACGCATGTCAAGAGCAGGCGGTTCTGCCGCCTGTTTTGCGATGGAATATTGCCTATTCTGGAAGGCGTCCTTCGTACATAATACTTAGTTCTCCATAGACCGCTCCCCAGTTTCGGATTGTGGAAGTCCACTTTTTGGTTGCTTCAAAGGTTGCCAGATACAGGGCTTTCAGTAGTGCTGTATCACTCGGAA
>NZ_VUMS01000062.1 GCF_009696065.1 Oliverpabstia intestinalis
GAGGATAACATTATTTATCTTAAACCACAGATACGTGCCATTTCAGCTTCATCATCTGGCCATAATGGCTTCTCATAACTTTCCAGATCACCTGATTCCATCACTTTACGCATCATATCAACTGAAGGGACTGCGTAAATACGTGTTGTTTCAGTTGAGGAATGCCCCAGTATACGGGAAACAAGTTCAAGTTCTGTTCCATCCTGATACAGATTGGTTGCCCTGGTCCTGCGGAACATATGGGGATAGCATCGTTCCGGGAAATTCGGATACTTTGAGCGGATCTGAGCTGCATATTTTTTGATGATACGCTCAACATTTCCAACTGACATCCTGTCTTTGTGACCCTTGATCACTGTATAGATCAGCGGAGCATCAGGATCTATCACTTCATGGTAAACTTTTAAATAGTTCTTCAGATGATCAGCGGTCTTATCTGTGATCGCAACGATCCTTTCTTTATCACCTTTTCCATAAATCCGAAGATACGGTATGTCGGCCTCCAGATTTACAGAAGATACATTCATAGACAATAATTCGGAAACCCTGACAGCAGAGTCATAAAGCAATATCAGGATCAGTCTGTCCCTTCGGCCTATCTTAGTATCCGGCGGAGCAGAGAGCAGTGCCTTAAGGGCATCATCAGGGATGACTTCACGTGTCAGCTTTGGTACTTTAAGAAAAGGAACTCTGGAAGCTGTGAGCGCTACTGACTGTAACGATATATCACAATCAGCAGCATACCAGAGATAAGCTCTGATCGCAGCAAGCCTGTTATTACAAGTGGTTTCGCTGTTACCGTTTTTATGCAGGAACTCAATGTATGATAACAGAAAATCATGTGTACAATCCTCAAAGCCAAAGGTACGAAGTGATAAATTCATAGTATCGGTTATATATCTTCTGAACACGGTCAAAGCATCCCGGTAGGTTTCTATTGTATTCCGGCTTTTCAATGACTGATCAGGCAGGTAATGCTCAAGAAAATCCAGTGTTTTTGAGAAAAACATTATCTTTTCCACTTTTTTTCTACTCATGGTCAATCACCTCCGGGATAACGAAACCTGAAGTCTTGTCCCTGTCTCTGATGATCCGGAAAGCTTCGCTGACCTGATGGTAATAATAAAAAGTATCATCCGTACTCTGATGTCCCAGATACCGGCTCAGAAATGGAAGCATCTCCTTAAGTGCGATACCTTCTTCCATCCAGAGATTCATCCTTTTTACTACAAAGCTATGTCTGAGGCAGTGAACAGTAGGAGTTTTGTCACAGCCTTCTGCATATGGTGTTGCATTCCATGCCCTGCGAAATGCTGCGTTTATAGTGACAGAACACAGGCAGTTGCCCGGTTCTCTTGCAGGGAAAACCCATTCTGATACGCATCCATGATGATCATTCAGTATCGTCTTATATTCCTTCATTAACACAGCAAGATCATCTGACATATATATTAGCCTGTCTTTATGACCTTTTGACTGCATGATTTTTAATGTTCCCGCTTCAAGATCTGCATCACTCCACTTCAGTTTTCTCGCTTCTGAAATACGCAGGCCACAACAATAGATCAATCTGAAGATCACTTTATACTCTGTAGACAGACGCAAAAACGAGGGCACTTTTATCTCTGGAGAATAACTGTCGATTTCATGAAAGAATGCTGATATTTCATCATCTGACAAGACATGCACCAGTCTTTTTTCACATTTATAAAAATTCGACGGAATATATGCTTCCTCACCGAGGGAGATCATGAATAACGCAAACTGACGGATGATAGAAGTACGTGCTGAACAGGTAGATAATGATTCTCCTTCACGCAATGTCCCCCATTTTTTGACCAGTTCCCTGCTGAGATATGGCTGTATAACGGATTCTTTTACACAAAAATCGTCAAAATGTTTCAGTTTCCATTCTTCAGTTTCATAAGTGAATCCAACAGACCGCTTTTCCTGTAGAAACTGTTTAATATACGGAGCAAAACAGCTTTGATATTCATATCCGAGAATCTTCATTACAGACCTCCTTCCAGCATCAGTCCGATGTCTGACAATGATAATCCACATTTTCTGCTTCTTTCATCATCCAGAAGAAGGTATTTCATTACGCTTGTCGGATCACGATGACCAAGTGCATCCATTACATCATCGATGCCGGCATGATTTTTCAGCAGATTTGTAGCAAAAGTCCTGCGTGTCACATGAAAACCGCCGCCCTTTACATCATTTCTTTCGGGCAGGATACGGTAAAGTGCTCTGGTACATACTTTACCAGTCAATCTTCCATACGGGGCTTTGGATCTTACAAAAATAAAATCGCTTTCTGCATCAGGTCTGCCGTATTTCAGGTATGAATATATAGCATTTCCCACTTCAACAGGCATTGGAAGAGTGATCTGTGTTTTCGTTTTTTTCATGATGATTGAGATCTGGCATTTCTTCCAGTCGATATCCTGAAAACGGAGTGCCAGGATATCATAGGCCCTCAGTCCTGTTTTTAGGCCAAGCAAAACAATGGCAATGTCGCGAAGTTCTACAGGGGCATTATGGGTCAGCCGGTACTCCTGGATCCTCTGAATCTGTTCATCGGACAAAACATCAATGATCTTATCTACGGGTGCACTTCCTGATATAAGACATTGATCCAGACCATGTCTTTCTGTATATCGATGTTCCTCAAGATAGCGTAGGAAGGCTCTTACGATTACAAAGCGGGTGGCACGGCCTTTAAATGTGGAATGTTCATCCTGGATTGAGAATTCTTTGATTATCTCTGGAGAAATCTGTTTGAAACTGTCATACCCATGATCGATCAAAAACAGACAAAAGCTTGCACAGGAACATCGATAAGATTTAAGTGTACCGCTTTCGCGATATTCACGTTTTTTCTGTTCTAAAAGACCTGCGACGGCTTCCTTACACCATTCAGGGAGTTCATCATATATGGTAGGAATGTATTTATATTTCCCACCCGGGTGGATATCGCCGCTAAGAAGATATTCATTACAAAAACTCAGAACTCTTCTCCAGTGAAGCCAGGAAGTTCCCAGTGTATTTTTTACCTCAGAGAACCATATCCAAACGATATCCGGATGATAACCAAGATCATGTATATCCAGAAACAGATAAAAAGCTGTTAATGCATGTTTTGCCAGTTTCAAAGTAGTACCGATATATCCATGGGCTTGCAGGCATTCGATAAAAGGCTCAATCTTTCCTTTAAAGTCTGCGGCTGACATAATTACATCTATCGTTTTCTGTAAAGCTGCTTTATTCTCTGAAGAAAACGCATCGATCAATCCGATATGAGGATAAATCTGACTGTTAAAGAGAAGACTGTATGGCTTTGTGCATTTCCCGATCTTTTCATAGAACTGTATCATCCGAGCCGTGTAATTAAGGATCACGTTTCTGGTTTCAGCTGATTGATACATTTTTGTGTTTACAAGTATCAGTACCGCTTCGTATGAGATATCTGATATATTGACAACTCCAATTTCATCAAAAATGAGCAACCCTTCGGAAAAATAGGTACGTGTTAATTCTAATGTGCGTTTTGTATAACGTTTACAACAGTCTTCAAGATAGAAATCAAGATCATCTTTCCATGAAACTGGAAGTTTATCGTATACTGATTGATTTAGATATAGCCTGCGGTCAGATACTGTTCCTGAAGAATCCATTTCCTCTAACTGGTATACATACCGGATCCATATGACACATCGCTGTGAAGGAAGGCTTTTCTTAATCTCAGCAAACCATTCATCACGCGCTTTGACCGTATACTCGGTACTATTTTGGTCGAGATACGATCCAAGAGATTCATAACAGTCCCTATGCGACTTTCTACTGCTTGAACACACCTTCTTTTCTTTAAGTAGTGACATTACCTTTTCGACGGTATCAGCATAATTCATGAAATCACATCCTTTCGATTTTAATGCGATTCCATTATCACATAAAATATGTTATCCTCATCTTTTTTGCGAAGAAGAGAGTAAATATCGCTATATCCAGAAAAGATGAGGATAAAAATACTCTGAGGATAAGCCTGTTTATCCGAATGTTAGGATAAGCTGGCTA
>NZ_VUMS01000063.1 GCF_009696065.1 Oliverpabstia intestinalis
TACAGGAGATATTTCTATTATATCTGGAGATTTTTGGCCGGTTAATATGTCCTCGGCTGTCCGCTGATTATGTCTTTAGGTGTCCGCCGAATATGGCACAAATGTCCGTTTCGGCCGGCAATCTGCAGTATGGCTTTATGGCAGGCCAGGCAGGCATGTCCTGATGTGATCTTTGTGCCTCCCAGAATGGATTTGTATCTGAAGTTCTCTTCGATGCTTCGGGAAATCTACGGCGAGTATACGGATAAGATTGAACCGTATGGCTGTGATGAAGCATGGCTGGATGTTTCCGACAGTAGTTCCTTGAAGGGCGATGGACGTAAGATCGCAAATGAGATCAGCGCAAGAGTCAAAAAAGAACTTGGTATTACGGTCAGCGAAGGCATTTCCTGGAATAAGATTTATGCAAAGCTTGGCAGTGACTACAAGAAGCCGGATGCGATTACAGAATTCAATCGTGAGAATTATAAGAGTCTGATCTGGAAGCTGCCTGCATCGGATCTTCTCTATGTCGGAAGATCTACCAACAGGACTTTGTCGAAGTATGGTATTCATACCATTGGTGATCTGGCATGTATGGATCCTGATTTCCAGATGAAGCAGCTTGGTAAGATGGGGCTTGTGATCCATTCATTTGCAAATGGATGGGATGAGTCACCGGTGGCTCCGGAGGGTTATTCGGCTCCAATTAAGTCTATTGGAAACAGCACGACCACGCCTCGTGATCTGGAAAATGATCTGGATGTTCAGATTATCTTTATGGCATTGGCAGAGAGTGTATCGGCCAGACTCAGAAAGCATGGATTTAAATGTAACACTGTGGCAATATCTATCAGGGATAATGGACTTTTCCATTTCTCAAGGCAGATGCACTTGCGGGAGCCGACGGATATTACCGATGAGATTATGGAAGCAGCCATGGAATTGTTTCGTGACAATTATGACTGGCCGCATCCGATACGCAGTCTTGGTGTCAGAGGTGCAGACCTGGTTACGGCAGACATTCCGGTGCAGATGAGTCTGTTCATGAATGAAGAGAAACGGGCCAAACAGGAGAAGATGGATAAAGCTGCAGATGAGATCAGGCGACGGTTTGGATATTTCAGTATACAGCGGGCGTTTATGTATCAAGACAAGATATTATCAAAGCTGGATGCACAGGGATCCCACACCGTTTATCCGGTAGGTTACTTTGTGCGTTAGCTTTGAGCCATGGCTCAAGGATGGAGGTTATGAATGGAATCAAGCAAGGTTTATGTAGATGTAGTTGCCAGATTCGATAAGGACGGAGTCATGATGCAGATGGCTTTTGTCTGGGAAGACGGCAGAAAATATGAAATCGATAAGGTGAAATCGAAAGAGAGATGCGCCAGCCGTAAAGCGGGTGGAACAGGCATCATGTATACGGTAGTGGTAGCCGGTAAAGAATGCCACTTATATTTTGAATTTGATAAATGGTTTATGGAGCGTAAATTTGCGTGATTTAAAAAAGTATATCTGCAGGGAAGCTGACCCTTTCCCTTTTGCGACCCGCAGATTGACATAAGGTACGTTTGCATATGAGTCAGCACAGGACAGACATATCCCACTTTTGTCCTGAATATGCCAGTGCCTGCAACGAAGCTTTACAGTGCTTCCCATTCAAAATCAGGGGGAAGTAGGAGTAGGACCGGAAGTATCGGTTCAAAACGATAAAGGAGATTTTGATAGATGACAGAAAGAGACTATGCAATTAAGTCTTTTAAAGAGATTACATTGAATGCAAAGAGGCATACCGAACAGCGTATGGATCTCTATTATGAAAAGATAAAAACACTGATGAGTGATTACCAGGATTTGATTCTGGAGAATCAGATGGTTTTAGAAGAACTGGAGCAGGAATGTCAGGACAAGATCAATGAAAATATGGCATATGCTCTTCAGTATATAGATGTTTATGATTATCGTATGCACATTGGACATCTGAAAAAGGAAATGAATAACGTGATCCTGATCTATGGATTATGTGATATGGTTCATCGCGCTATGACACTGGTGAAGTATTTTACTCCAAATTTCGGAGAAGAGTATTATGATGTGCTTTACGGATGCTACTGCAGAAGCAGAAAGGCTGCGGATGTTGATATCATGATCGAGCTTGGCATGAGCAGAGCGACATTTTACAGAAAGAAGAAGGCAGCACTGAGATATCTGGGCTACTATTTTTTTGAGATTGTAGTGCCACAGTCAGCGAACAAGAGATATAAACCTTCATTTCAGGAGTATGAGGAAAAATAAAATGATTATTCCGTAAAAGTCAAGAGAAAATTGTGTATCTTGCTGAAAATCAACATAATGACGAAAAACTATATACATTTGGAAAGAAAAATAGTACAATATTATATCAAACCAAAGTCGGGAAGGGGGATGTTTATGTCTTATAAGGCAATCGATATTGCAAAATATATAATTAATAAATGTACCATTGACCAGCATCCGATTTCCAATCTGCAACTTCAGAAGATTTTATATTATGTTCAAAAGACATTTTTAGAAAAAAATATGGTTGCATTTGATGATGAGATTGAAGCTTGGCAGTTTGGTCCTGTTGTACCAGAGGTATATTATCAGTATTGCGGATTTGGAGCAATTGCTATTCGCATGAAGTATACTACTGATATTTCTTCAAGTTATAGTTGCATAATTGATCCTATTGTAGAAAATAAGAGAAATCTTAATCCGTGGGATATGGTTGAAGACACCCATAAAGCAGGAAAAGCATGGGCCGAAATTTATAAAGACGGTTTGGGAAATCATTGTGTTATTCCAAAAGAGTTGATTCGTCAGAAGGGATAACAGATGCAAATACTTAACGAACAAGAAAAAAGAGATTCATTAAGACAATTATTGATGGATTTAAGTAAATCTCAAGATGTCTTAAAAGATAGGAAAGATCGAAGAGACTATTATCTTAGATTGGAAGCTATATACTATAATACTGACTCGGATAATTACAGGCATTTTTATTCAGATATTTTTGCTTGTCTTTCGTTAATAGATGCTGATGATTCTTTGGGCAATCTTGATATTCTTGCTCAAAATATGGAATCTATCAAGGAGGGGTATATTCCTATAAATCGCGATGAGGCACATAATAATGAGCTTATAGACATTCGTAAAGAAATTATCAAGTTGTATGATCATACAAATTTGGACATAAGTCGAATTAACTATACAAAACGAATGGCAGGAGAAACTCAATCAGAGTTGGCTCGTGCGAAAGTTCTTATCGAAGATTTAAAAAATAAACTTGCTGAATCTGATGTTGCTAGAGCTGAAGCTGTTAATCATCTTAATACAGAGTCTTCAAAACTAAAGGAAGAGGTTCGGGATGGGCAAAAGAAGATGCAGAATGAATATATTACCATTTTGGGAATATTTGCAGCTATTGTACTTGCATTCACAGGTGGTATGACATTTTCCAGTTCTGTATTAGAAAATATAGATAAAGCCTCAATTTATCGCATGATTACTATTGTATTGATACTCGGACTAGTATTGTCAAATTTGATTTGGCTTTTGATAGATTTTTTGCGAGATATCAATGGAAAGAGTATAAGAAAATGGTGGTTAATAGCTATAACAGATGTAGTTCTTCTGCTTGGTTTATTACTGACATTTTTATCTTATAAAAATCATTGGCTGGATGTTTCGCCGAGAGCATCAATAAGTACAGAAGCAGAACAACATATTGAGGGAAATAAGGCGACTATAAATACAGAGGACGAAGAGAGTGAAACTTCAAAATCTGAGAAAGAAATTACAACAAATAAAACAGATTAACTTAAGGGGGGCAGCAATCACTTAATGCCAGTTAGCTAAAATTGGAATAAAATAGTAGGTATCCTAAAGTAATGGTAATAATGCACAATTCATAACATTGTTTTTCTATGTTTCAAAACATAAAAATCACTTGACAAATACATCAAAAT
>NZ_VUMS01000064.1 GCF_009696065.1 Oliverpabstia intestinalis
ACAGCCTGGACCTTATATTCGTGGTCGTATTTACGTTGGGTACGTGACATTGAGAGTTCCTCCTTATTCTCTTTATTATACATGAATTCTTTGAGAATAAGGTGTCAACTTTATTTATACAACATCAGGATGATCCAGAATGGTCTGGAAGGGATGTTTGTGGAGGTCAATGATAAGGTGGGAACGATTGCCAGTCAGGTCGGGCAGACACCGCAGGGATGGAATGCAGGGGTTTTTAACCTCATCCAAAACCTGTCCCAGACGGTGATCGTGCCCATCGCCGGTCTGATCATCACGTTCGTGCTTTGTTATGAGCTGATCACAATGGTCACACAGAAGAATAACTTCCATGAGTTTGAAACTTACAACATTTTTCTCTGGATCTTTAAGGCGTATGTGGCGATTTACCTTGTGACGAACACATTCAATATCACAATGGCGGTATTTGATGTGGGGCAGCACATTGTAAATGGTGCAGCCGGTGTGATCTCCGGAAGTACGGCGGTGGATGCTTCTGCCGCCATTGCTACCCTGACCGAATCTCTGGAAGATATGGAGATCGGGGAACTGTTTTTACTGGCAATGGAAACACTTCTCATCAGCCTTACCATGAGCATCCTTTCCGTGATTATCACGGTGATCATGTATGGCAGGATGATTGAGATCTACCTTTATACTTCCGTGGCACCGATCCCGTTTGCCACCATGACCAATAAGGAGTGGGGCAATATCGGGAACAACTATCTGAAAGGCTTGTTCGCCCTGGCATTTCAGGGATTCTTCATGCTGGTCTGTGTTGGCATTTATTCCGTACTGGTCAATGCGATGACCATATCCACAAACCTGCATGGGGCAATGTTTTCAGTGGCGGCATATACGGTCGTACTGGCATTTTCACTGTTTAAGACCGGAAGCCTCAGTAAATCAATATTCAATGCCCACTGACGGGCAGGAAAAGAAAGGAGTACTACCTATGGCGTATGTACCAGTACCAAAAGACCTTACCAAGGTCAAGACAAAAGTAGCATTGAACCTGACAAAGCGGCAGCTGATCTTTTTTTCGCTTGCCGCAGTAGTGGGAGTCCCGTTATACCTGCTGGCAAAGAAACCCCTTGGTTCCAGTGTGTCAGCGATCCTTATGGTAACTGTCATGCTGCCATTTTTCTTTATGGCAATGTATGAAAAAGACGGTCTCCCTTTTGAAAAAGTGATGGGAAATATCATCCGCCAGAAATTCCTCTGTCCGGCGAAACGTCCGTACCAGACGGAGAACTTCTATCAGGCGGTGGATTCCCTCGTAAAGAAGGAGGGTGTGCCGGATGGCAAAAAAGAAGAAACAGGTACAGCAGCAGTGCCTGGAAGCGGCGGCAAGAAAAAACCGTCAGGAAAGAAGAAAAAGAAACGACAAAAAGGAAAGGGAAAAGGAAAAGCGTAGGAAGAAACAGGAGAAGGAAAGAAAACGGCAGAAGAACATTCCCCATACTGCCCAGCAGAGCATCCCTTATCAGCGGATGTTTGCGGATGGCATCTGCCAGGTATCGAAAAACTTTTTTTCCAAAACCGTACAGTTTTACGATATCAATTACCAGCTTGCCCTGAATGAGGATAAGACCACGATCTTTGAGAATTACTGTGATTTCCTGAATTACTTTGACTCGTCCATCAGTGTGCAGCTGTCTTTTATCAACCAGCAGGTGGATGTGGCAGAGTTTGAAAAGAGCATTGATATCCCGGACCAGAACGATGATTTTAATGAGATCCGGGAAGAATACCGGACGATGTTAAAGAACCAGCTTTCCAAAGGGAATAACGGTCTGGTGAAATCAAAGTATATTACGTTCGGGATTGAAGCGGAGAGTTTAAAGGTGGCAAGACCGAGGCTTGAGCGGATTGAGGCGGATATCCTCAACAACTTTAAAGTGCTTGGGGCACAGGCTCATCCATTGAACGGGGTGGAGCGTCTTGAGATCATGTACCATGTGTTCAACCAGGACCGGATCGAGCCGTTCCGGTTCAATTACAAGATGCTTCCACAGACGGGGCTTAAGACAAAGGATTTTATCGCACCGACATCGTTTAACTTCTCGAAAAACACTTCATTTATGATGGGAAAGACACTGGGAAGCGTCAGTTACCTGCAGATCCTCGCACCGGAACTGACCGACCGTATGCTGGCAGATTTTCTGGATGTGGATGAGAGTATCAATGTGAATATCCATATCCAGTCCATTGACCAGACCTCTGCCATCAAGATGATCAAGAGTAAAATCTCTGACCTGGACAAGATGAAGATTGAGGAGCAGAAGCGGGCGGTGCGTTCCGGTTACGACATGGATGTGCTGCCGTCTGACCTTGTGACCTATGGGGAAGAAGCGAAGAACCTTCTGGAAGACCTGCAGTCCAGGAATGAGAGGATGTTCCTTGTCACTGTCCTTGTGATGAATACAGCGGAAACGGCAGCAACGATTGCAACAGGGCGGCTGGGCATTTTCCACGGTATGAAATCTTATTTCTGTCAGGATGAATTTGGTCAGATTGCACCGATTTATTCTATTTCCGCCGGTCTGGATTATCCGGGAATCGGACCGGAACATGCTATGCTTTATGACAGCGGACGTGCGGAATATGTTGCTGTTACCGATGATGAAGCGGTGGAGGCTTTTGAATATATGAGCCGTACAGAAGGTATTATTCCGGCCATTGAATCGGCCCATGCCGTCAGCTATGCCATGAAACTGGCACCGACCATGACGAAAAATCAGATTATTGTGATCAATATTTCCGGCCGCGGTGACAAAGACTGCGCAGCCATTGCAAGATACAGAGGGGAGGATATCCATGAGTAAGATTAAAGAAGCATTTGCAAAAGAAAAAGCATTTATTCCGTTTATCACCTGCGGTGATCCGGATTTAGAAACAACAGAAAAAATTATAGAGGCCATGGCAGCGGCCGGTGCGGATCTGATTGAGCTGGGTATTCCTTTTTCAGATTCGACAGCAGAGGGATCTGTGATCCAGGAAGGCAATTTGCGTGCTTTATCCGGCGGTGTGACGACGGATAAAGTATTTGACATTGTTCGACGTGTACGGCAGAAAGTGACACTTCCGATGGTTTTTATGACTTATGCCAATGTTGTATTTTCTTATGGCACTGCAAGGTTTCTGGACAAAGCGGCGGAGGTTGGGGTTGATGGATTGATCCTTCCGGATGTGCCGTATGAAGAAAAGGAAGAATTTGCACCGCTGTGTGAAGCGGCAGGATTGGATTTGATTTCTATGATCGCACCGACATCCCATGACCGCATCAAAATGATCGCTGCAGAGGCAAAAGGATTTGTGTATTGCGTTTCGTCACTGGGAGTTACCGGTGTCAGAAGTGAGATTACAACAGATATCGGTGCCATGGTGCGCCTTGTCAAAGAGGCTAATCCGGACATCCCATGCGCCGTTGGATTCGGTATTTCAACACCGGCGCAGGCTGAAAAAATGGCAGCTGTATCGGATGGTGCTATTGTGGGCAGTGCCATTGTTCGTCTGTGTGAGAAGTACGGACGGGAGGCAGCAGGGCCGATCGGAGAGTATGTACGCAGCATGAAAGTGGCTGTGCTGCAAAAAGACTAAAGGCGGTCACAAAGTGCCGTCGGCCGACTCTAAGACAGCTTTCAATAAACAGTTTTAATAAACAGACAGCTTTCAATAGCAGGTCAAGACTTGACTTTTCAGGTTGTAAATGAAAATGCTAATCCCCCAGCTATGCTGGGGCGAATCGTGTAGTAGTGACGTTGTATGGTGAAAAGTAAAGCCTCCTATGATACGATAGTAAAGGTGTCTCAAGCCAATACTAAAGAGAATAGGAGGCGGTCCAAAGTGGACAGTTACAGCTTATCACATTCAAGGTACAAATGCCAGTACCATGTTGTGTTTATACCAAAGTACAGAAAAAGAATTATGTATGGAAAATT
>NZ_VUMS01000065.1 GCF_009696065.1 Oliverpabstia intestinalis
CATGTCAGATGGCCGGTTTTTGCAGTCCTGTATCTGTGTGGCCCATTCCTGGAGCCTGTACTGACGTGCAACTAAAGATGTTTTTGTACTCATAGTCATCCTCCCTTGAGATGTCAAAAAAGTTAAGGCTTAACTTTTTTGACAGAGTAAAAGTCTTTACTCTGATTATCTCAAAGATCAGGAATTTTCCAAGGTACACACTATGGAGCGTTTACTTCTTTATTTAACCTATACTTCATCTTATATGCAAAAAACGCAGTAGATGCCAGTCCACATCTCTGCGTTTTTAAGAAATCGGCTTTTTATCTTTTATAAATTGACACATTTTCATCTACTTCATAGTATCGTTTTGCCACCTTTTGTTGCGAAATCGTCCATCTTTGAACAGTTTCTCATAACTCTTTTTACTTTTTCATTTCATTAATCCAATCCTTTAATTTAAGTTTTACTTGGATATCACCTAAGTCTCCATCAATATATGTAATCCCTTTCAAATCAGAAGCCAATTTCGGTTTTCCTTTACAAACAAAACACACATTCTCTTTACTCAATGCTCCCATAAATAACCCATATTCAAACAATACATTATCTCTTACCGTATCTGAAGATTCCAATGCAGATTTATCATTCCATATTTTATCATCCGCATTAAAAATAAACACAGCAGCCTGTACTCTCTTTGATATTGCTATTAGGGAATCTATTGTATTTGTTCCGGGAATAAATATTCCTTTCCCTGATGCATTCCATAATAACGGCTTTTCCTCAAGTTCTTCTATCTTTGCTGCAATTTCCTCCATATAATCCTTTGCCTCTGACGAGCTTCCCATAAAGATTTCCATAACTTTTTGCTCCTGCCTTTCTTCCTGTTTTTTTGTGATTGAAACAACTTTTCCTTTAATATCCGGTAATATCTTAAAATCAACATTTCCATTTTCTAACTCTAGCAATTCTTCTTTGTCTATCTCATAAATAATATCCGATTTTTCCTCTATATCACTTATAGTAAACTCCTTACCGCATATTTCACAATTAATTTGCTTGTCGTGAATTAATTTGTTTTCATAAACTGTACATATTTCTCCACAACTACATTTTAATCTGTACTTAAACACAATGACTCTTTGATCATGCAAGTACTTTATCAAGTCATAGACTTCTCTATCAGGTATTTCCAACCACTCAACAATCTTATCTGGATATATATTTTTAAGACTATTGACCGATTGCGATTTTACTTTGTTCTGCAATCTTTTGATTAAGTTTTGTCTCATACTTTTCATATATTTCTAAAGCTGAATTCATATCTGTCTCGTTAAACCGAATACCATATTTTATTAAGATTTCCAAGTATTCCATATTTGAGGCATCGAATTTCAGATTTAAATTTCCTTTCTTTCGATCCATTGTAATCCACAAAGTCTCTATTCTCTCAGCTTCTTCCATTCTATTCTTCAATGACATAAATGTCTTAGTGCAAAAAATAGGTGCTGAAGTATTCTCTCCGCTTAATGAAGTAAGCACTCTTTCTTCATCATTAAACTTTACCCTTGCTACAACTGCTTCTAGTCCCATTTTCCAAATTTCGTCAAAATCTCTATCAAAGAAATAATCGCTAATTGCCAAACCCTCAAGTACATTTCTTACCTCAGCCTCAAAGTCCATTACACCCTCCGCTAAGACAGGCTTTCCTTGTTCATTAACTTCTACATTTCTTAGAGATAATCCACTCAAAGTTTCCTCAATAAAATTTTTTATAACTCCATCTATGTTCTCAATTTCATTATAGGTCGGGACATGAGAATATGCTTCATATATAAGGCTTTTACTCATAAGAAAGAGAATTTTTTTATGTTCTGACATATAATTTCTTGTCGCAACCTTAAACTCAATTCCCATTAATCTTTTTATATGGTCCATAAGACTGTACGCTTTATGTTCCTCATGTGCAATTTGCTGCCTTGTCCATGCTTTAATCAGCATAATTTTTCTGCTAAAGTCAACCTCAACCGGTATATAAGCTACTGAATCTTTATATCCCCTATCCCCGTTTACCTGTATATAACATGCAAACAATAATCGTATTCTTACCAATTCGCCCTTCAGATTTTCTTCTGAACATACAGATGCAATTTTTCTCGGTTCTTCACTATTGGGAATTGATCCTAAAATATTAAAAAAATTTAATGAGTCAATATTATACTTTTCCTCTAGTGGGAGTTCCCAATCACGAGGATATCTATAATCTTTTGTCTTATCAAGCTTATATATTTGAATTGTTTTTCTCTTGCCCCAAAATAATTCACTAAATAGAAATTCTTCGAACTCATCAATATCTATTTTTTTCTCTTTCAATAAGTTATCTACCCAATATTTTAATTCCTGCCCCTTTTCTTCATCCGTCCGGGAAAATCCTTTCTTTTTCAGATATGTTTCTATATAGTCTGCTCCAATATTCGTAATAATTGACTGACTTAATGACGGCATCCTTTCGCCTCCCAACATCGACAAAATATGATATTATATTTTACCATATATTTACAAATACCGCCACAAGCAATACTCTTAGAAACTATTTCTTATCCTGCCATCTCCCATTTAAATCTACAATATGAATACAAATTCCATATATTAGCTGTGACCGAAAAGTCTCTGCGATAAATAAACTTCGTCCAAAATGGCACTTGATGACTTTTGCACCATCTATAAATATCTTTCATCATCATTTTTTCTCCACTATTTATCCGATCAATAAGAATATTTTTCTTGTATTCGTCTAATCCAACTCTAAACATTAAGTAGAATAAGACGTTATAGTACCCGACTAGGAAATCTACTTTTGTCAGGGGATCCGGATTCTCCAACGCCGCCATATAGATTTCTTTCCCCTGCGCGATCAGCCATGCCCTGAAATCCATAAATCCGTCATCCGATCAGCCATACTCTTTTATAAGGGTGGCTACTGTCCAAAGCCCGTATTTATCGGCTGCATCCCGGTACCCGTGTATAATCGCATGAAATTGCAGGGATTGTTCCGGTGGCATACTAAGCAGTTCTTTTGTGATCTAGGAAATAGATGCGTCCATATCCTGCCCGCATTGATTTTTCGTTTCTTCAATGAGCTGCCAGAAAGTTTCTTTATTTATTTCCGTTATTTTTCTGCCCATATCAAGCCTCCCTCATTATACTTGTGGATAAACCTCACGATCTTTCCTGCTCTTTTTCCTGCCTGCTTTTTTCGTCACCATCTCCTGGCTCATATCCTCAAAAAAATACTCTGCCAGACGCTTCATCCCCTCAAAGGACTGTTCATCAGGCATGGCTATCGAAATAATCACGGCATCTATATATTTTTTCCCATTTATTTCACGGTAGAGTTCCTGGTAATCTCCTCAATAACCATCGCCGCCTGTCTTAATATCCTCATATCGTCCATCGACCTCAATCAGGTAGCATGCCGTATCAACGCCAATTTCTTTTCGCTCTGTCTTTTGCCCCGGAGTAGCATCTTTCCATCCATGTATATGGAAAGATACCACTCCGGGGCAAAATAAATCGTCATTGTCCTGGCTATAAATCCCGGATATTCCGAATGCTCTGTTTCCACCAGCGACACGCCCGCCTTAAATCCCGGCTGTGGCCTGTAATCGACCACCAGCTTCTGAAGTTTCTGCGGATCATCCCTATAATCCTCAAAATACATGGGATACCCAAATTGAATCGTAAACGGTGAATAGCCGGTACCGTGTCGCTTGCTAGTTTTTGTGAGATAATTACTCTAAAAAATCTAAGGTTTTTTAGGGAGGAACATCTTATGGATAAAATCACTCACAAAGTCCGTTGCGAACA
>NZ_VUMS01000066.1 GCF_009696065.1 Oliverpabstia intestinalis
TTCCAGTTTGGAAACGTAAATTCCGCTAAAATCATGATTTCTTGATATGCCGGAATTTAGTCTTGCAAGAACTTTTAGGAACAGGGGTTTACTTTTGCAAACTGGAAGTCAGTTTTCCAATTCAGCCGGAATAAAAATAATGCAATGTAATTGCGTGCAAATAAAATATATGATATAGCATAAGCATAGTATATATTCAGGAGGTTAAGCATGGGTATTTTTATTAACATGATAATATCAAAGTCGGTTACCAGAGAAGAATGGGAGAAAGTGTATGAGGAAACTCTTCTGCTGGTAAAGAAATTTCCTTTTGCGGAGAAGAGAAAAATCAAGATTCATGATGTTGACACAATCTGTCTTGTCCCAACAGAAGAACGTGAAACAACATATAGATGGAATAGGGAAAAGACTCAAATTGGATGGAATACAGTAGGAGATTACACTTATATGAGGACGGCTGAGAATTATTATCTGCCAAGGAATCTGGTAGGTGATAACAAGGTTGAACCCGAAGCAGGTGATGCCATATTTGGAGCATTGCCGGCGTATTTACCGTATGATTGGAATGATGAAAAATTCAACCATGTGTATCAAGAATGGGGAGCGAAGACTCAGGGAGAGCCATATCATATGTATCTGCTGGCAATAGCATGCCTGATAGAGGCTCGTTTAGGAACTAAGGCCTTCACCTACGGAGATATTACACGTGGGCAATGTAAGAAGGCTGTTGAGATTGCAAATGAGTATCTTGAAAGTCCGATTGAAATGCCGGATCGCTGTGATGTGAAGAGATTCTTAAAAAGAGTATCTCAGCTTCCGCTATCAGAAAATGAACAGTTAGATGTTTTTGAGAAATTCTATCTTGGCACTAAGGATGCTGCGTTTGGGGCATATATACGTCAAAGCTTTTCAAATGAGGCAATAGAAGCCTTCTGGAAGCAAGAATTTGCCGGGTATAAATTAGGAACAATAGGATTCAATGACTGTTTTTATAACTACATGTTATGGGGTTTTGATTTGGAAAGGCTGTGTGGCTATGTATCATTTCAGGATGGTGAAGGAAATCTCAAATATGATATATTTATCAAGTGCGTGATGGATGCCAAGTTTCATCTGGTGGATAAGAACTGTGAAGATGCACTGAAAATTGATCAGGAAGAAGAACATCCATATGGTATTTGGACACTGATGGCACAGTTCGCATTTTCAGGTGCAAAAAATAAAAAGGTTAATCGATATATTCCAATAAAAGAGATTCGCAGTGCATTGAACGCAGGAATTGGTGATAAATGCAATGTGGACGAAATCATAGATGCATATTTAGCTAAGGAAGCTGAGCAGATGAAAATCAATATAATGGATGAAGATGTATCAGATGAAGATTTTGACATGGCTATCAGGCAGGATCCTGCTGATGCATTTCATCAGGTGATGGAAAAAACTCGTGAAAATGGACTGGAAAAACTCGAGAAGTATGATATAAATGACTATGATGATATGATATTTTACGAAAAAGGTGATACCATGCGTCCGGTATTAATGAAATCCCTTGGTGGGTCAAGAAAGTTCTTAGATACGGCTCTTGAAGAAGAAGAGTTTTCTGAACTTATGGAAGAGGATTCCCGCAGAAGATGCGAATGGTTGATTGAACAGAATCGATATTTCTTAATGCGTGATAAAGATTGGGAAAAGATTTTTGCAGATATTGAAGAAAATAAAGAATCTTTTGGTCGTTATTATCCTCTTTTTAGAGTGAGGATAGAAAGCGATGGTTTGATGGATATGAGCATTGCTTTATTAATTAATGATGACTTGTATGCTTATAGTAAAGAACTGGCTGAACAGGAGGAAGAATAAAAGAACGTTATTTTCCGTTACTGTCCTCAACTCCTGACTTGCGATATCAACATGTATATGGTAAGATAAAAAACAGAAAATACAAAAAAGGATGATGAATTATGGAACAAAAATTTTATGTTTGTGAACATTGTGGAAAAATTGCAGCGATTGTTAAGGAAAGCGGCGTTCCGCTGATGTGCTGCGGGGAAAAAATGAAAGAGTTGATTCCGGGTGTCACAGAGGCAGCAGCAGAAAAACATATTCCTGTTTGTGTAGTAAAGAATAATCAGGTGACGGTGACAGTAGGTGAGGTTTCTCATCCAATGCTTCCGGAACACTATATTGAATGGATTTCTCTTGAGACAAAACAGGGAAATCAAAGAAAGGTTTTAAAGCCTGGTGATAAACCGCAGGCATCCTTTGCTATTTGTGAAGGTGATGAAGTGGTTGCCGCATATGCGTACTGCAATCTGCACAGTCTCTGGAAAAAAGAAGTGGAGGAGAAAAAACAGGAGGAGAAGATGCCGGATGGCGATTACATAGTATGTAAATGTAACCACGTTAGCTACTATGATATTATTGATGAGGTACATAAACACAGCAACATGGAAGAGCTTCTTAAAGTTTTTGAAGATGTAAAAGACACAACACGGTGCTCTACAGGATGTGGAGGCTGCTACGATAAGGTTATGGATATTATTTCCAGAACTATTATGGGATAGAAGGACAAGGGGACGGTTCTCTGTCCGGATTATCACAACATACCTCAACTACCAAGCACCCGGGAAGGCATGGTAGTTGAATAAAAATCATTTATGAATGAAAAAGAAAGCCATTGTATCATTAGTTTGGTACGGTGGCTTTTCAAAATTAACGCTCCATGCTATAATCCCTATATAGAATTCCTCTGTACATCGGAGGAAAAATACTTCAAAAAAACAATTCATCAGATTAAAAGCGATCGGGAGATGGAGGAGCGTTATACGATCTTCGAAGAAATGTTTAGGGATGAACGATATGAAGGTAAAGCTGAAGGCAAGGCTGAGTTTGTACTAGAATTGTTATTTGAGTTAGGAAAAATTCCAGATGATATTCGTAATAATATTATGAATGAAAGAAATATCTCACCGCTCACAAAATGGCATAAAATAGCAGCAAAATCGAATTCTCTAGAGGGATTTCTTGAGAAAATTTAAATAAGCAATATAAGAATAAATCAACATTTCTTTTGAGGCTGTAAAAAATCTTGTGTCTTTGGAAAGTGAATCTTTCTGATAAGAAATAGATATGTAAGGTTTTGCTGTCGAATTTATGATTATGTTGTTGTCGAATTTATCTTTGAGACTATGAAGAAAAGTCTGTAAATAAGATTCTTCTATGATAATGATGGGCGAAAGGCTTGATATATTAGCTTTTCGCCCTTTGTTTATATATAACAGTTACAAAAACGCATGTCAAGAGCAGGCG
>NZ_VUMS01000067.1 GCF_009696065.1 Oliverpabstia intestinalis
ATGTAGCTTAGCATATATTGGATCTGGGGAGTGCTCCACTGTTCTCTCCATGTTCCTTGTAACTTGTCCACCATATCAGTTCATTATAAAAATCTTAGATTTTTGTCTTGACAACTGAGCCACTATAAATGTCGTAAAAGCTGTTACTGAATCAAGGCGCAGAGGAGAATTTACTTTTAATGAAATGGAATTGTATGCAGCAAAAGGAATAGATAGCATTTCAACACTTGCTGAGCTGATTCAGATGAGATTTCCTGTTATTTTTATAGATGAGGCACAAGATACGAAAAAAGAAATATGGGAATTGCTAAATAAAATCTATGAAAAACCGCTCTATAATAGTTTTTATCAGGCATACGGTGATAGTAATCAAGCAATTTATAATTCTTATGAAAAAATGGAGGATGTCGAATATTTTCCAAGAGCAAATGCACTGCAGATGCTGAATAGCAAAAGATTTGGAGCAGAAATAGCAAAGTTAGCTAATGGAGTAGCACTGGATAAGAGTAATATGATAGGAGAAGGGCGGCCATTTTCGAATAATAATATACAAAACACAATATTTTTATTTGAAAATGGTCAAGAGAATATCGTAGTAGATAAATTTGCAGAACTAATATTCAGAACTTTTTCACATGATGAATTAGAAGAATACCAGAAATATGGGTGTCACGTATTAGGGATGGTTCACAAAATAGATAAAGAAATGAGTGTAAAAAACTATTTTGAAGAGTATAATCCAGAAGTAAAAAAACAAACGCCCAACCATCTGATAGATTATTTTTGGATCGCCGAAGAACAGATGGAAAAAAAAGGAGAACTGTCTTTAAAAGTTGAATGGATATCAAAAGGAATATGTAAGATAATGAGGAAATATCCGTTGAAAGAAATTGAAAAATCTTCTTCAGCATTTAATTCTATTATTAAAACAGTGCGACCAGAGAATAGAGAAGAAATAAGAAGTGGATTGCTGGAAATTATGTGCATGAATTGGAAAACAAAGAATGAATGGGAGAATGTTATTGATCAAATTTTACATCTTTTGTCAGATGTTATAAAATATACTGATGCAAGAAAAGATGAATTTTTGTTCTGGAATGGCAGCGAGAAACCAGAAGAATATACGAAAAATAGAAATAGAGTGAATGAAAAAGAATATGAGAATGAATCTGGAGATAAAATAAACATAAAGTTTGGAAGTATACATTCATCAAAGGGTAGAACACATTTGGCAACATTAGTAGTGGAGACAAAGTATTACGAAGATAATCTTTCATCTATATTACCATGGCTTTCGGGAAAACGTCCTAAATTAGGTGTGCGGAATAAAAAGAGATTAAAATGTCATTATGTGGCAATGACACGTGCGAAAGGATTGCTTTGCTTGGCAATACCGAGAAAAAGTGTGAGTGATCAAGTACGAAAAGAATTAGAAAATTTTGGGTGGAACTTAGACGTGGTTTAATAGGAAGGTGATGTCATGGCAATACGATCAGTAGAGTATCTGCAAAGTCTTGTGCGAGAGCTTGCAAAGCTTCCGGACGAGACGGAGTGGGTAGAATTTAAATGTAATAACAAGCAACCGCAGATGATTGGCGAATATATTTCTGCTCTCAGTAATTCAGCTGCGTTGTGCGAACGACCGAAAGCATATTTAGTTTGGGGCGTGGATGACACAACACATAAAATTGTTGGAACTGAATTTCAGTATCGTAAAATGAAAAAAGGGAATGAGAAATTGGAAGCATGGCTTTCCAGAATGCTTTCACCAAGAATTAATTTCCGATTTTTTGAGGTTCCGATGGATGAAGGAATGGTTGTGCTGATGGAAATTCCTTGTGCAGAAAAACAGCCGGTACAGTTCGCTGGTGGGGAATTTATAAGAATTGGAACGAACAAAAAGAATTTAAAAGAGTATCCTGACAAAGAAAGAGAATTATGGAGAACATTCGATTCTACACCATATGAACTCCGAATTGCGATGGGAAATTTAGATGAAGATAAAATGGTGTTATTATTGGATTACTCAAAGTATTATGATAAACTGGAAATGCCAATTCCGAGAAATCGGGATAAAGTATTGGAAGATTTACAGCATGAAAAGTTCATAAAGAGAAATGATGCCGGTACATGGGATATCACGAATATGGGAGCATTGATGATCGCAAAGGATTTGAAGAAATTTGAATCTTTGCATAGAAGAACTGTGAGGGTGATTTGGTATAAGGAGAATTCCAGACTGGATGCTATCAGAGAAAAAGAGTTCTGTGCGGGCTATGCATTTTCGCATGAAGAAATCGTGCAGTATATTATGACAATTATTCCGCAGGAAGAGGTTATTGTAGAGGCAACAAGGAAATCTGTTGTCAGTTTCCCGGAAATTGCTATCCGTGAGTTGTTAGCAAATGCTATGATACATCAGGATCTGCAGCAAAGAGGTACAAATCCGATGGTAGAAGTGTTTAAAAATCGAATTGAATTTTCAAATGCCGGTGCACCACTGGTAGCAATTGAAAGAATTGTAGATTCGGTGCCGGTGTCCAGAAATGAAAATATTGCCGGATTTATGCATAAATGTGGTATCTGTGAGGAACGTGGCAGTGGATATGATAAAATTGTTGAAGCAACCGGCAAAAATGAATTACTTGCACCGAGGATTGAAAATCAAAACAATCAATTTACAAAAGCAATATTGTTTGCGAAAGTACCGTTTGAATTAACCACGAAAGAAGATCGGATGCGTACTTGTTATATGCAGGCATGTCTGGCATATGTCAATTTTGAGGGGATTTCTAACTCAGATATTCGAAAAATATTTGGATTGGGAGAAAAAGAGAAAGCGAAAGCATCTCGACTTCTTACCAGTGCAGTTGACGGAGGCTATATTAAAGTAATGGATCCGGATACTGCACCAAGATATAAAAAGTATATTCCATATTGGGCATAATTTAAGTTTCGCTAAGTTTCACTTATGTAGGTGTCTGAGGGAAATTCAATAGTTAAAACATGAAAAAAGCACTGAAAACCGTTGGATTATTGGTTTTACAGTGCTTTTTCTTTGAGACTATGAAGAAAAGTCTGTAAATAAGATTCTTCTATGATAATGATGGGCGAAAGGCTTGATATATTAGCTTTTCGCCCTTTGTTTATATATAACAGTTACAAAAACGCATGTCAAGAGCAGGCG
>NZ_VUMS01000068.1 GCF_009696065.1 Oliverpabstia intestinalis
TGTTATTGACCTCTTAAAATAGCGTAATAATGATTAGCTTGCGTGTCTCTGGATTGTTCTGTATACTGTCATCAGTTTACAGAAAGAAAAAAGTCTCAGAGCACCTTCCCTGGAAAGTCGTGTACTCTGAGACCTGGTCGCTAAAACCATGGTTATTATATCAGACTATACGTTAACCCTCAAGGGGAATTCAGGTGTTTTTTGTTGAGAGCAGTGTGACCAGCCATATATGTCCCAGATGTCAGGGGATTCTTGCCTACCGGGATTCACGCGTACGTATCCGAAGGAAAGAAGGCGGACGTAAGGAGCGTCTGATGATACGACGTTTCAGATGTAAAAACTGCCATTCCTATCATAATGAACTTCCGGATTGCCTCTCCCCGTATAAGCATTATGAAACTGAGGTTATATCAGGAGTTCTTGATGGAGTTGTCACTCCTGAAGATGCTGATTCCGAGGACTATCCGTCCATGCAGACCATGCAGCGCTGGCTCCTGTGGTTGCAGGTCAATCTGACCAACATAGAAGGCTACCTTAGAAGTGCCGGCTACAGTATCTTCAGACTTGGGGAAGGAGTCCTCTTCTCCAAAGGTTCACTGCTCGAAGCTATACGAAAAAAATATCAAAGCTGGCTGGAGATCATTCTCCGCCTGATCTATAACAGCGGGGGATTCCTGGTGCCGATCCCCTGGTAGCACTGTGCACCTACTTTGGTTCGTCTGTCACCGGCTGCTTCTGTATAGTGGTCTCAAAGGAGGTCGCTATACTATGAATACAAGCAAAAATCTTATGAAACAACAGTGGCAGGAACAGGAAGCACTCAAACGCTTTCAGCTTATATCTCCCCTTCTCAGGGAAGATATGGATGACGCAAAACGTCTGCAGCTGCGCAGGCAGATTGCACAGGAGAATAACATCTCCGTCCGCTCTCTTTATCGTTACGAGAAAGCATATGCAGAAAGCCAGTTCTCTGGACTCAAACCGGCAGACCGGCAAAAACACAGATCCCAGAGACTTCCGGACAATTTCGATTTTCTTCTGGAACAGGCAATCCAGCTCAGGAAAGAGGTCCCGGAACGGTCTGTTGCACAGATCATCTTCATTCTGGAAGCAGAAGGCTTTGTAGCACCGGGGGTATTAAAACGCCCAACCCTGGAAAGACATCTTTATAAAGCAGGGTTTGGCCGTGAACATATGCAGATGTACAGAGAAGCCCGTGAGAGTTCATCGAAACGCTTCTGCAAACCACACCGCATGATGCTGATCCAGGGAGATATCAAGTATGGTCCCAAACTTCCTATTGGAAAAAACGGTGCCAAAGTACAGACCTATCTGTCCTCGGCTATTGATGACCATTCCAGACGGCTGCTATTCTCCCGGTTCTATGATAATCAGGAAGAAGCGATCATCGAGGATACCTTTCACCAGGCGATCCTGCGTCACGGAACTTTTGATGCCTGTTACTTTGATAACGGATCACAGTATATCGCAAAGCAAATCCGTTTTTCCCTTTCCAAACTCGGCATCCGTGTCATTCATGCAAAGCCGAGAAGCGGAAAAAGCAAAGGCAAGATCGAAAAGTTCCACCAGGTCGTGGATGATTTTATCCGCGAATCGAAGCTGAAGGGTATCAAAAGCCTGGATGAATTAAACCGTCTCTGGGAGATCTTCGCAGACGAGTATTATCACAAGAAATCTCATGAAGGGATCAGTGAGTACTATGAAAGTCTTGGAGCTGCGGTCCCGGAAGAAGGGATCACACCTCTTCAGGAATGGAACCGCGACAGCCGCCCGCTCACTTTCCTGGATGTTTCAGTCGTAGCGGAAGCTTTCCTTCATCACGAAGAACGCAAAGTTGACAAAGGCGGATGTATCAGTTTCCGCGGAATAAAATACGAGACAAAACCATCACTGATTGGGCATAAAGTTGAAATTTCTTATGACCCTGCCGCGCCTGAAACGATCACGGTTTCTTATCCAGGCTATGAACCTTTTACAGCACAGCCTATAAAAATCAGCTCATACTGTGACAAACGTCCCGTATTACCGGCATCCATGCAGGAACAGAAACCGAGCACATCCCGTTTTCTTGATGCTTTAGAAAACCGCCATGCACAGACACAGCGTCAGATGGCTGACGCGATTTCATTTGCATCCTATCGGAAGGAGGCGAATGACAATGTATGAGGCATTCTTCGGTATGGAACACACACCCTTTGTCCGTGATGTTCCGCCTGAAAAGCTGTATGAATCATCTGCTTTTCGCGAGACATTAGGGCGTTTATCCTATGTGGCAGACCGCCAGATGTTTGCGGTTGTAACCGCTGATTCCGGATGTGGGAAATCAACGCTGATCCGCCGGTTTTACTCAGAGCTTCCTAAAGAGGATTACATCGTTCTTTATCTTTCAGACTCAAAGCTGACTCCAAGATGGTTTTATAAGGGGCTGCTGGATCAGCTCGGTCTGGAATCAAGGTTTTATCGGGGAGATTCCAAACGCCAGCTACAGCAGGAAATTGAAATCATCCGTGGAGTACAGCACAAGAAAGTTGTCTGTATCCTTGATGAAGCTCATCTATTGGAAAAAGAAACGCTGGAAGAATTCCGATTTCTTTTGAATTACAAATTTGATTCTGTCAGTCCCATGGCAGTAGTCCTTGTCGGGCAGACAGAACTTTGGGAAAACAAACTGAAGTTACAGCGTTACGCTGCTATTCGCCAGAGAATCGATATGTATTGTACGCTTCCACATCTGGACAGATCGGAAACAGAACAGTACATCGGAAGTCATATGGCGTATTCTGGATGTTCTCAGGAGGTTTTTACTGAAAAAGCAGTGGATGAGATCCACAAGGCATCTGCCGGAATTCCCCGTATGATCAACCGGATCTGCGAAAAGGCACTGATGTATGCCTTCCAACAGCAGAGACGTCTGGTCGATGACTATATGATCAAGTTTGTAGTAGAGCATGAAATGCTCACGGTCACAACTAAGTAAAAGTCAGCCGCCCGTTTTCGGGCGGCGAATCCACCATTATCTATGACAGGCAGTTAAGCAATCTGATGACAATTCGTGTGAGCAGT
>NZ_VUMS01000069.1 GCF_009696065.1 Oliverpabstia intestinalis
CAGGTCAAACCCTCGACCGATTAGTAACAGTCAGCTCCATACATTACTGCACTTCCACCTCTGCCCTATCTACCTCGTCGTCTTCAAGGGGTCTTACTTCTTTCGAATGGGATATCTCATCTTGAGGGGGGCTTCACGCTTAGATGCCTTCAGCGTTTATCCCTTCCGGACTTGGCTACCCTGCCATGCAGCTGGCACTGCAACAGGTACACCAGCGGTCCGTCCATCCCGGTCCTCTCGTACTAAGGACAGCTCCTCTCAGATATCCTACGCCCACGCCGGATAGGGACCGAACTGTCTCACGACGTTCTGAACCCAGCTCGCGTACCGCTTTAATGGGCGAACAGCCCAACCCTTGGGACCTACTACAGCCCCAGGATGCGATGAGCCGACATCGAGGTGCCAAACCACTCCGTCGATGTGAACTCTTGGGAGTGATAAGCCTGTTATCCCCAGGGTAGCTTTTATCCGTTGAGCGATGGCATTCCCACTTAATACCACCGGATCACTAAGTCCTACTTTCGTACCTGCTCCACCCGTCGGTGTCGCAGTCAAGCTCCCTTCTGCCTTTGCACTCTTCGAATGGTTTCCAACCATTCTGAGGGAACCTTTGAGCGCCTCCGATACCCTTTCGGAGGCGACCGCCCCAGTCAAACTCCCCACCTGACATTGTCCCCCAGCCGGGTCACGGCTGCTGGTTAGAAACCCAGTACTGCAAGGGTGGTATCCCAACAACGGCTCCATGGCAACTGGCGTTACCATTTCTCAGCCTCCCACCTATCCTGTACATGCAATACCGAATCCCAGTATCAAGCTGGAGTAAAGCTCCATGGGGTCTTTCCGTCCTGGCGCAGGTAACCAGCATCTTCACTGGTACTTCAATTTCACCGGATGCATTGTCGAGACAGCGCTCAAATCATTACGCCTTTCGTGCGGGTCGGAACTTACCCGACAAGGAATTTCGCTACCTTAGGACCGTTATAGTTACGGCCGCCGTTTACTGGGGCTTCAATTCAAAGCTTCGCTTGCGCTAACCTCTCCTCTTAACCTTCCAGCACCGGGCAGGCGTCAGCCCATATACCTCACCTTTCGGTTTTGCATAGACCTGTGTTTTTGCTAAACAGTTGCTTGAGCCTATTCTCTGCGGCCACATTTCTGTGGCACCCCTTCTCCCGAAGTTACGGGGTCATTTTGCCGAGTTCCTTAACAATGCTTCTTCCGTCGGCCTTAGGATTCTCTCCTCATCCACCTGTGTCGGTTTACGGTACGGGTACAATAAGAACAATAGCGGCTTTTCTTGACGCATGGCTCACATACTTCCCTACTATATTTCGGTCCGCATCACGCCTTCGGATTGCCCTGCGGTTTTTCCTACAGGACTCCTACCCCGCTTGCACGCGGCTTTCCATTCCGCGCCTATGCTCTCCACACGTGTCCCCACAGTTCTGTCTTACTGCAGTACAGGAATCTCAACCTGTTGTCCATCGGCTACGACTCTCGTCCTCGCCTTAGGCCCCGACTTACCCAGGGCAGATCAGCTTTACCCTGGAAACCTTAGATATTCGGCCGAGAGGATTCCCACCTCTCTCTCGCTACTCATTCCGGCATTCTCTCTTCGATACACTCCACAGCTCCTTCCGATACTGCTTCGTTGCGTATCCAATGCTCCTCTACCAATGTCTTCAGACATTCCTCAGCTTCGGTGTCGTGTTTCAGCCCCGGACATTTTCGGCGCAGGACCTCTCGACCAGTGAGCTATTACGCACTCTTTGAATGTATGGCTGCTTCTGAGCCAACATCCTGGTTGTCTTCGAAATCCCACATCCTTTTCCACTTAACACGTACTTTGGGACCTTAGCTGGAGGTCTGGGCTCTTTCCCTTTTGACTATCCAACTTATCTCGTATAGTCTGACTCCCGATAAGCATCTACACGGCATTCGGAGTTTGATATTCTTCGGTAAGCTTTGACGCCCCCTAGGAAATTCAGTGCTCTACCTCCGCAAGACTCTATCGAGGCTAGCCCTAAAGCTATTTCGAGGAGAACCAGCTATCTCCGGGTTCGATTGGAATTTCTCCCCTATCCACACCTCATCCCCACCCTTTTCAACGGATGTGGGTTCGGTCCTCCATTGCCTTTTACGGCAACTTCAACCTGGACATGGATAGATCACCCGGTTTCGGGTCTACTCTGACTGACTTATCCGCCCTCTTAAGACTTGGTTTCCCTTCGGCTCCACGGCTCTACCGTTTAACCTCGCCAGCCAGCGTAACTCGCCGGACCGTTCTACAAAAAGTACGCGGTCGCACTCATAAGGTGCTCCCACAGCTTGTAAACACAGGGTTTCAGGTTCTCTTTCACTCCCCTCCCGGGGTCCTTTTCACCTTTCCTTCACAGTACTATGCGCTATCGGTCACTAAGGAGTATTTAGCCTTGGGGGGTGGTCCCCCCGACTTCCCACAAGGTTCCACGTGTCTCGTGGTACTCTGGATCCTGCCGTCCCGGTCCGGATTCCGTGTACGGGGCTTTCACCCTCTCTGGCTGGCTTTCCCAAAACCATTCCACTATCCTTTCCGGTAACTTATGCAGTCCATAACCCCAGCATGCACGCACGCTGGTTTAGGCTCCTCCCATTTCGCTCGCCGCTACTCTGGGAATCGAGTTTTCTTTCTTTTCCTCCGGCTACTTAGATGTTTCAGTTCACCGGGTTCCCTTCCATACGTTATGGATTGGCGTATGGATACCTGGAGTCTATCCAGGTGGGTTTCCCCATTCGGATACCTGCGGATCAATGGATATTTGCTCCTCCCCGCAGCTTTTCGCAGCTTATCACGTCCTTCATCGGCTCTTAGTGCCAAGGCATCCACCCTGCGCTCTTTCTTGTTTGACCTTCCAGTTTTACTAGCGTTTAAAACTGGCGGTTCTCTCGCAGTTTCATTTCATCGTGTTTACAATGTAATGAGTAGTTATTGTTTTGATTCGTTATCCTTAAAAGATAACTCCTCGGATGTCTCTTTT
>NZ_VUMS01000007.1 GCF_009696065.1 Oliverpabstia intestinalis
AAAATCCCGAGACATACAAGCCAAAATGCCATCACCGAAGGTGATTTACGCGAGCAACGAGTCAAAGTCCGTGCTTGCACGGAACCTTGAGGAGTGCCGCGATAACGATAAAAACTCGCAAAGCGTGTTTTTATCGTTTAAATGCATTTTGGCTCGTAACTGTGAAGGTACTGAACAGTTACGTTGCAGGAAAGGTTTACATGCAGAAAAAGGAGACAATCGTATGCTGAATATTTTTTATGGTGATATGAAAGAAGCTGTGTATAATACGGCAGCTTATTTTAAATATGATTACGAGGACAGTTGGATCATAGATCCGTTTGTAAAAGAAATGATTCAGGGTGTCGATCGGTCGACGGTCTTAGACAGTGGAGTCATCGACAGCCCGGTCCTTGGGAAGATACCACCAACAGGACTATCCGGTGGAGTGAAAACACTGATTCTTGTTAAATTTGAAAAAGATAAGATTTTTAATGCTTCGACATGCGGTGACAATTGCGCAAAATGGTTGTTGAAAATTGCTGCATCAGAGGATCGCACAATTAATCTGCATCATTTGATGGAATTTGGGGAAGAACCATTTCAGATCCGTATTCTGAATACGGATCAGGTGGTGTGTTCCATGAGAGAACTGATATCGATAGCCGGTGAATTTGTCTGACAGGAGATAGGGAGAATGAAGGGAAAACATAAAATTGTTGTTTCAACAAAACGCTTAAAATATGAGTTTGAACTGCACCGCAATCTGACTATCATTCGTGGAGACAGTGCAACCGGAAAAACCACGCTGGTAGATATGATCCGGGATCATATCAATAACCCGTCAGGCACACCGGTGGAGCTGGTTTGTGATAAAACATGCTATGTGCTGGAGGGAAACTTATGGAAAGCACAGTTATCGGAGATTTCAGATGGTATCGTATTCATAGATGAAGGAAATGAATTTATCAAAACAGAAGAGTTCGCGGGAACTATTCAGAAAACAGATAATTATTATGTAATTGTAACAAGGGAATCTTTACCTGCACTGCCATACAGTGCAGAGGAAATTTATGGTATCCGAACATCTGGAAAATATGGGACATTGAAACAGAGTTATCATGAGTTTTACAGAATATATGGAACAGATACCTGTACTAACCCGGTAAAACCGGAGATGGTTCTCACAGAGGACAGTAATTCGGGTTATCAGTTTTTTTCTCACATATGCCAGGCGAATGGGTTGAAATGCGAGTCTATGAATGGAAAATCGAATGTTTTCCACTATATCAATGAACATAAAGATCAGAAAATCCTTGTAATAGCAGACGGTGCGGCGTTCGGCTCGGAAATTGACAGAGTATTGAAACTGATCCGGGAAAATGAAACAGCAGCTCTGTATCTGCCGGAATCCTTTGAATGGCTGATTTTAAAGTCTGGGGTATTGAAAAATAATCAGATAGACCAGATATTGGATGAGCCGGCAGAATATATAGAAAGCAGGGAGTATTTTAGCTGGGAACGATTTTTCACATCTGTGTTAATTGAGAACACCAGGGATAGCTATCTGGCATATGCCAAAAAGAAGTTGAATGAGGCTTATCTTGGTGGAACGGTAGAGGATGCAATTCTTAGACAGATGGAGAAGATAGAACTGGGGTGGAAGAAAGAATTAACTGACATTTTACATGGCGAAGATTGTGAAATTAACCATTTTCATATATAATAAAATATATAATATGTCCGAAAAAGGGAATTTTCAGAAAATGTATATGGGGATGGAGGACGCTGTATGAAGAAGAGAAGAATATTCCGCAATCTGAACGACAAAGAGTTCGCCTGGGTGCTTTATGATGTGGGTAATTCGGCGTATACGATGCTGGCGTGTGCGCTGATACCTATCTGGTTTAAGGCGATGGCGATAGGGACAAAGCCGGGGCAGCTGACATCGGATCGGGCAACGGCTTATTACTCGATGGCGATTGCGGTGATCACGATCGTGGTTGCGTTGCTGGGTCCGGTGTGTGGAGCGATTTCTGATTATAAAGGCATGAAAAAGATCTTTTTTACCAGTACCGTTGCAGTGGGTGTCTGTGGGTGCATCCTGAATGGATTTGCCTGTCAGTGGATCGTATTTTTGCTCCTGTTTGCAGCAACCAAGATCTTTTACAATATGTCCCTGATGTTTTATGACTCGATGTTAAACGATATCACCACGGAAGAGCGGATGGACGAAGTTTCTTCTTATGGTTATGCATGGGGATATCTTGGATCGTGTATTCCGTTTTTGATCGCGCTGGTGGCTTATGTACTCGGACCGGATATGGCGGGTATTATTTCCGGTAAGTTATCCATGGCGATCGGGTTTGCGGTTACGGGGCTCTGGTGGCTTCTGGTGACGGTTCCGCTGATAAAGAATTATAAACAGATCAATTACGTGGAAAAGAAAGAACATGCAGTGAGAAGTGCGTTCCGCAGGATCTTTGAAACCATCAGGTTTATCGCAACAAAAGATAAAAAAGTATTTTTCTTTCTGATCGCATTCTTTCTCTACATCGATGGCGTGGGAACGATTATTGATAACTGTATCAATATCGGAACGGACCTGAACCTGAGCACTGTGGGCCAGGTGATCTGTCTGCTGGCGACACAGGTTGTTGCCTTTGGCGGTTCACTGGTATTTGCAAAATTGTCGAAGAAGTACGATACCGTACAGCTGATCCTGGTATGCATTGCAGGGTATTTTATCGTCTGCCTGTATGCGCTGACCTTAAAGAACCTGATAGGTTTCAGTTTTCTGGCATTCGGTGTGGGATGCTTCCAGGGATCCATCCAGTCCCTGTCGAGATCGTACTTTTCCAAGATCATTCCACCGGATAACTCGGGAGAATATTTTGGTCTGTATGATATTTTTTCAAAAGGAGCATCTTTCCTTGGATCGGCTGTGATCGCAGGAGTAAAACTGGCTGGAGGAACCATTAATATTGCAGTGGCATCACAGGCAATCTTTTTCTTCCTCGGATTCATCTTCCTGAAGATCGCAGATGGAAAAGAGCGGAGAATTATGGAAAGTAAATAAAGAGTATCAGAAGGAAATGCGGGAATAAAAAAGCTAATTACATATTGCAGATATAAACAGCAGGAGTCTAAGGATCAGTAGAAGGATTCTCAGGCTCCTGTTATTTGTGCAAGGTAAGTGCGGCTCTGTGCATAATAGAAAGATAATTTTCATACAGTCAGGGAAGAAATGTGATAAGATAAAAAGTAACTATTCAATAGATAACTGTGAGGGTACTGAACAGTTGCGATAAAAAAGAAATCAGAGAGGGATATTTTCCGGAGTTTTCCGTCTAATCTATGTAAACAAAAAAAGCCGGCCGGCAAACCAACCAGAAAAGGTGGTGCAAAAGTGACAAAAGAACAATTAGGAACCTTGATCCTGGATTCCGAGAGGCAGATGTATTCTACTGCAAAATCCATGTTATACAGCGATCAGGACTGTGCGGATGCCATACAGGAGACGATTGTAAAGGCATTTTCCGGAGTGCATACACTGCGAAATGACAAATATGCAAAAACATGGCTGATGCGGATCCTGATCAATGAGTGTTATACCATCCTGAGAAAGACAAGTAAGGTGATTTCTCTGGACGAGATGTGTGAGACGACGGAGCTTGCAGCGGATGAAAAGAGTGACTACAGCGATCTGTACAAAGCAGTAGGTTCTCTGAAAGAAGATCTGCGGATGCCGGTGATTCTGTATTATATTGAGAATTTTAACATCAGAGAGATTGCGCAGATTATGGATATCAGCGAAGGAGCCGTACAGAAGAGACTGGCCAGAGCAAGAGGAAAATTACGACAGGATCTGCAGGAAAGTGAGGCGTGGACATGAGATTAGAAGAGATGAAAAACAATATCCCGGAAACTCCCGATTTTATTCATAAGATGGTACAGGAAGAAGTCAGCAGACAGCTGCAGGACACCAAAGTGGTACCCATGAAGAAAAGAAAATGGAACAAAGTGCAGGCAGCCGCCGCTGCCGCCCTGTGTCTGCTTGCTACTTCCACTGTGGCGTATGCCGGCAACAGACTGTACCATATGTATGTGGAAAAACAGGGAAATTACCGTGTGGAGACTGGGATTCAGGCAGATGCCGGAACATCCGTGCAGCTCCCGGAACAGATTCATGATGTGGCAATCTCAACGAACTATATTCCGGATGGCATGACATGGACAGATGAAGATCATCTGCAATATACAGCACAAAACGGTGGCTTTACATTTAGTTCTGTACTGCTTGACAGTGATGATTTTGAGAAAGCAAAAGAAGATAAAAATATCGTAGAGAGTGAGGAACATACTTTTGGCAAGTACGAAGGTGTCTATCTGAGATATCATGAAGTGATACAGGACGGCTTCTTTAACCAGCGTATCTACCTGTTTTGTCCGGAAGAATACCGTGTGATCACCATCTATGTGGGCGATGATGTATCCAAAGAGGACGCCCTGAAGGTAGCAGATAATCTTCAGATCACAGAAAAAGATACCATGATAGAAACTGCCGGTATGTATACCTGGAGTGATATTGTCTCACCGGAAGAGGTACAGGGGGACGAAGCTGTAACCAGTATATCTGCTGACCGGCTTCCGGTTGCCGAAGTCGGAGAGAAAGTTGATCTGACAGCCAGCGGTGAAGATAAAGATGGAAATTACGCAGACAATATTCCGATACAGGCAACGGTAGATTCTGTTCAGATCACAGATGACCTTCAGCTTCTGAACGGCCAGATTCCGGAGGAATGGGAAGATGCTGTCGGAGAAGACGGAAAATTAAAAGAAAACACAATCTCCTACATCCGGGAAGGAGACGGAGTTAATACGCTGGATGAAGTCGTAAAAACAAAGACCGAACAGCAAAAACTGGTATATACTACCGTCACATACACTAATACATCAGACCAGGAAGCAGACCATATACTCTACCTTGGTTCCCTGATGATGTGCCACAACGATGGAAGTACATACAAAGTGTATACACCGGGCGAAGAAGCCGGAGACGGCTACGATCGCTGCACCTGGGACGGAGCAGCCCGAACCGGTGAAGTGAAATACTGCAGTGTAACCGAGAACTATGGTAATGGCGGAAACTATATCCCGTCCCTCAAACCGGGCGAAAGCATCCAGATATCCATGGCATGGATCGTCAACGAAAGCGACCTGAAAGAAATGTACCTGAACCTCAACGGCACAGGCGCCTCCTACCAGTTCGATGACGAAATCCTTGCAAACGGCATTATCGACATCCGTCAGAACTAGTACATCGTTTTCGAAATAACTGTATCATTCACTTGTCTACGAATCCGATTGCACAGTTTAAAAAGCCTCAGCGTAGCCCGCTACGCCGCCCTCATTCGGATAAAATCTCCCACAAACTGGGATTCGCAGACAAGTGTATAAGCGATACATAAAAAATCAGGAGAACAGGAGTTCATAACCCTCTGTCCTCCTGATTGTCTATGTGCCTGGTACCCCAGAAAAACACAATAATTGCCTGCAATATCCGAAACTCAACACTATCCACACTATACATACCTGCCGCTTTCTAATACCCAGAAACAATGCCCCTGCCCCGGAGCGTGAGACAGCCTTTTGCCGGCGCCTTTAGCAAATATGAGATCCAGCATTTACGCAGGCTTTCGCGAGGGTCCGCTGACCCTCGTGAACATAGCCGAAGTTAATGCTTAGCTCAGATTTGCGTTGCCGGCGGTTGTCTCACGCTCCGGGGCAGGGGCATTGTTTCGTCCGTGTCGGTTGGCAATAAGGCTGAGCAAGAGAAATATCTCACATTCCGGGGCAGGGGCATTGTTTCGTCCGCGTCGGTTGGCAATAAGGCTGAGCAAGAGAAATATCTCACATTCCGGGGCAGGGACATTGTTTTATCCGCATTTGACTATGATTTCACGCCACCAACAATATTCCACCCCAAGAATGAATAACATCCCCCACCCCCGTCAATCCTCTAAAAAAAACAAAAGGAGCCATAAAAAATGAAACACCAATCCCACGCAACCCTAACAGCCCTCCTGTTCCTCTCATTACTTCTCGTGACAGAATCCCCCCGCTATCTCCAAGACAAGTCCACTTCCACTCTTCAGCAACAAATCGCAACACAAGTACTGCGCTTTCACATAAGAGCCAACAGTGATACCGTTGCCGACCAGCAAAAAAAACTCCGGATAAAACAATCCCTCCTGGAATGGCTGATACCCATCCTCTCCGAAAACACCAGTAAATCAGAAACCATACAGTGCATCAGGAAAAATCTCCCGGACATCCGAAAAGAAGCCACCCGTATGGCCGCCCCGGAACCCGTCACCGTAACTCTTCAGAAAGAATGGTTCCCTGAAAAAACCTATGGAACCTGTACTTTCCCGGAAGGAATCTATGATGCCCTTCGCGTAGATATCGGACAGGCAAAAGGCCATAACTGGTGGTGCGTCCTCTACCCCTCCCTGTGTTTTGCGGATGCGCTGGAGCCTTCCATGACCGAAGAGGGCGAAGAAAAACTGCAACAGGTACTCGATGAAGATGCTTATGACCTCCTTCTGCATCCACAGAAGCTGAAAATCCGGTTTAGACTTGAATTCTTCTTACGAAACAGGTAGAATATGATAAGTATGTAAGCAGTGACAGAAGAAAAATGTAACTGTAAAAACAGGAAACCTGAATGGGAGAAGAGACATGAAAACAGATCGTAACGCACCGATAGGTGTATTTGATTCCGGTGTCGGCGGGCTCACGGTAGCCAGAGAAATCATGAGAAACCTGCCCATGGAAAAAATCGTATACTTCGGAGATACCGCCCGCGTTCCTTATGGAAGCAAATCCAAAGAAACCGTTATCCGGTACTCCAGACAGATCGTCCGATTCCTGCAAAAACAGGGCGTAAAAGCAATTGTGATCGCCTGCAATACAGCAAGTGCGCTGGCACTTGATACCCTTGAAAAAGAAATCGATATCCCGATCATCGGTGTGGTAAAACCGGGAGCCAGGGTAGCGGCAAGAGAGACTACAAAAAAAAGAGTTGGTGTTATCGCAACCGAAGCGACCATCAACAGCCACCTGTACAGAGAACTGATCCAGCAGATTGATCCTGAAATCACGGTAGTTGGAAAACCCTGCCCGTTATTCGTGCCACTGGTAGAAGAGGGCTGGCGAAAAGATCCGGTCACAGAGATCGTGGCCCGCAGATACCTGAAAGAGATGCAGGACGAAAAAGTAGACACCCTGATCCTTGGCTGTACCCATTATCCACTACTCCGCGGGGTGATCGGATCTATTATGGGTGATCAAGTACAGCTGGTAAACCCGGCGTACGAAACCTCACTGGCATTAAAACAATTACTGATCGAACAGGACCTGCTGAATCAGGGATCGGTAGAAGAAGAATTTCCATACCGTTTCTATGTAAGTGATGCGGCAGAAAAGTTCAAAAGCTTTGCCAACTCCATTCTCCCCTATGATGTGGAGATGACAAAACAGGTAAATCTGGAGGAATAAAAAGATGACAAAAGAAGTATTGATCCATCTGAAAGGTATGCAGACCACGGATGACCCCCATGGTTCTGATGAACCTCTGGAGCTGATCACTGTCGGAGAATATTATTACCGGAACAATACCCACTATCTGTTGTATGAGGAACAGATGGAAGGACTTGACGAACCGATACATAACCTGGTCAAGATCCGTCCCGGTCATATGGAAGTGCGAAAAAAAGGACCGGTACAGACCAATATGGTCTTTGAGACAGAAAAACAGAACATGGCCTGCTATCAGACACCATATGGTCCGATCCAGATGGATATCACAACGACCGGAGTAAATTTAGGGGAAGAAGAGGAACTTCTGGAGATAAAGACAGAATATGTTCTGGGGATGAATGGTCAGAAAGTAGCGGACTGTCAGATGCATATCCGTGTAACCCCGAAGGGCAGCAAAGAGACTACATTTTTCAGAGCATAATCAAAATTGGTCCACCGGACCAATTATTGATTGATATGCAATGCAACAAAAAACGGAGCTTATCATCCATCACTGGAAAATAAGCTCCGTTTTTGAATTTTATTTGTCTTTTTTTGCGATTTTGTTTTTCATTCTCCGGAAGAACTTTTCCTTCTGTTTTGGCTGTTCCAGAGGACCTCTGACACCGCGGACATCTGTGATATAGATACCACTGATTGTAGCTTTCACTTCTTTTTTCAATGGGATCAGATCGAAAATCTTCTCGTCAGCAACCATCGTCATAATTCTCGGACCGATCTTTGCTTTTACGATGGGAAGTTTTGTTCTGCGCATCAGCTTCGGCGTCTGATCGATTACCATCTGCGGGAGTCCGGATTCTTTGATCCGAAGTCTCTTCTTATCAATGATCAACATATTGACGGTCTGTTTTGCAGCCTCAATCTGTGCCTGATTTTCCTCCTGCTTTTTCTGTGCACGTTTGCCAAGAAAATAAAGGACAACCAGTACGGCAATCAAAATCACTAAAATAATTAATAATACCTGCCAGACTTTCATACTTTTCCTCCTGTCCTGTGATACAAGCACGAATCCATCATTCCATGCCTGTCTATTTTATCACTGATATGGGCAAAAGGCAATCAGAATCGGGGAAAATCTCAGGAAAATCCGATTTTGCTATGGCTTTCAAACGGATTCATGCTATAATATCTGGTAGGTATCAGCTTTTTTTTAAAGAGATAAGAACTGACCTGGATGGAGAAATAACCGGATGGAATCAGGAAACCACAGAGACCGCCGGAAGAACCATACAAAAGTCTAAATAAAGGAGTAAAAAAATGAGTCAGGAACAAAAGAAAAGACCACCCATGACGGAAGAAGAAAGACAGAGGCGAATCGAACGGCTTCGGAGAGAACGCAGAAGAAAAAGACGTCAGCAGGCGATGATCATGCGTGCCGCAGTTCTTGGTGTGCTGATCCTGATCCTGATCGGATCCATCGCACTGGTATCTGCTCAGGCGCGCCGTTCAAAAGCGAAAAAAGCGGAAGAAAAAGCGAAACAGGAGAAACTGATCCAGGAGGAAGAGGCAAAAAACAAACAGCGTAAGGAATCCATCGATCAGGCAGATGTTATGGCACAGGGATATGATTATGACGGTGCGATTGAACTGTTAAAATCTCTGGATAATTATGACAAAGATGCGGATATCGTGGCGAAGATCGCAGGCTATGAAGCGGACAAATCTACGCTGGTAGCGGTCAACATGAACGAGATCACTCATGTTTTCTATCATTCACTGGTTGTAGATCCGGAGCGGGGGTTTGCCGGCAATGACAGTGCAGCAGCCGGATTCAAGCAGTGGATGACAACGGTAGACGAATTTAACAAAATCACACAGGCGATGTATGACAATGGCTATGTGCTGATCGATCTTCATGATATGGTAACAGAGACGACAGATGAGAACGGAACGGTTCATTTTACCACGAATCAAATTATGCTTCCGGAAGGAAAAAAACCGTTTGTATTATCGCTGGATGACCTGTCTTACTATCACAGTTATGACGGTCGCGGTGTCGCTTCAAAAATAGTACTGGACGAGAACGGGAAACCGACCTGTGAGTATATCCAGGCTGACGGAACTACCGTAACCGGTGCATACGACTGTATTCCTCTGCTGGATCAGTTTCTGGAAGAACATCCGGACGGTGCATACCATGGAGCAAGGGGAACGATCGCACTGACAGGATACAATGGTATTCTGGGATATCGTACCGATATTGCTTATAAGACAAGAGAGAATCTGACAGCAGATCAGCAGGCATGGCTGGATGCCCATCCGGATTTTGATTATGACAAAGAATGTGAAGAAGCAAAAAAAGTAGCAGATGCTATCAAAGCAGACGGATGGAAGTTCGCCAGTCATACCTGGGGACATATCCGGATCGGTGATGCAAGTCTTGAGAGTATCCAGAAAGATACAGAGAAATGGCTCAGCTATGTAGCACCGTTAGTCGGCGGCACAGATACGATTATTTTTGCTCATGGACAGGATCTTGCAGACTGGCATGATTATTCCAGTGATAATGAAAAGTTCACATATCTGAAGAGCCAGGGATTTAATTTCTTCTGCAATGTGGATTCTTCACAGTATTTCTTACAGATCCGTGATAATTATGTGCGTCAGGGAAGACGAAACCTGGATGGTTACCGTCTGTGGAACGATGTCCACGGAGAGAAAAACCGAACCAGTGATCTGTTTGATGCGACACAGATTCTGGATCCGGCGCGTACGGATATGCCGTCATTATAAAAGGATACAAGGATAAGATGAACGGTGCGGGAATGAAACCGTTACATATAAGGAAAGAACATGAATGATACAACACGACAGAAAGTAAAAGAATCGCCTGAGGAGCGCAAACGCCGGATACGCAGACAGCGTATGATTCAGGAACGGCGCCGCAGACACCGGAGAAAAGCACTGATTCTGAGGGGAATCCTTGTGTTGATCTTTGTACTGATACTTGTGGGGATCGGCTCCGCCGTTTCCTGCGGAGTAAAAAAGTACAGGCAGTCAGCAGCCGGGAAAAAAGATTCAAAAAAACAGGAAACCCAGGTGACAGAAGAAACTGTGCAGATGGAAGCGGTGGATCTTAAGAAGGTTCTCCATCTGTCTTTCGAAAGTCTGATCGCGGATACCGATCAGGCTTTCGGACAGGAAGACAGCAGTGCCGCAACGACACTGGATCAGACCCGCGTGACGGTGGATGAGTTCAACGCCATGCTGGGGCAGTTGTATGAAGAAGGATATGTGCTGGTGCGGTTTTCTGATCTTGCAGCGGTCAATGAAGATGGGGCGATGGAGGCCAAAAAGCTGATGCTGCCATCCGGGAAAAAACCGTTGCTGTTATCAGAGACGAATGTGAATTATGATCTGGAACTGTCCGGACAGGGTCTGGCATCCAGGCTGGTACTGGATGGCAACGGAGCACTTACCTGTGAACGTCAGGCTTCAGATGGCAGTACTGTGACAGGAGCCTTTGATGTGGTTCCGTGTGTGGAGGCATTTATTCAGGAACACCCGGACTTTTCCAATAATGGAGCCAGAGGGATCCTGGGACTTACCGGATATAACGGAATTCTTGGTTATCGGACGGATGATGCTCTGGCAACATCAACGGATAACCGTTATGCGGCGAAATATGGAGTATTTGATACAGCAGCAGAAAAAGAGGCGGCAGCGCCTGTGATCGAAGCTCTGAAAAGTGCCGGATGGGAGTTTGCCTGTAATGGATATGATGGAACCAATTATGGCAGTGATGAAGAGGCCGTATCTGCGGATCTTACAAAATGGAACGAAAGTGTGGGAACACTTGTGGGAAACACCACGATTCTGTTGTTTCCGTCCGGTACAGACAGCCGTGGATGGAAAGCATATGATGAGTCGGATCCGGTATATCAGATACTGAAAAAACAGGGATTTCTGTATTATGGCAGCATGGATATCAGCGGAACAAAAACACAGTTGACGGAGCAGTATCTCCGATGCAGCTATATGAATGTGGATGGTTACCGGATGTATCAGGATCTGTATAAGGATGCCGGGCGTTTTACGGGGATTCTGGATTTTCAGGAAATCTATGACAGCAAACGACCGATGGCAGCGAATGAAACAGATACACAGGCTACAGGCGGAGAAGATGAAAAAGCCTGAAAAAAATGTGAAATCTGGCAGATATACTTTTCATTTAAAGAAAAATATGATATAAACAAAAGGTATTGTGCCTGTTAATGGGATGAAAATGGAGGATTTATGAAGAAAAGAGCGATAATGATCAGCATGCTTCTGGTAATGGCACTTTCCGTAACCGGATGCAGTCAGAAGACAGCTACAAAAGATAAGGATACAAAAACAGAAGAGACAGCCAAGACAGATGACGCGGAAGAGACAGAGTCCGACAACACGGAGGATACTTCCGAAGATACACCAACAACCGCAGAGCTGATGGCAGGTATCGATGTGGAAAAATGTGTGACACTCGGTGACTATAAAGGTGTGACCGTAGAAAAGACCATCCAGTCTGTAACGGACGAAGATGTACAGAATGAGATCGATAACGCGCTGGCAAACTATCCGGTGGAAGTAGACCAGGCTGCAAAAGAAGGTGACACAGTAAATATCGACTATGTAGGTAAGATCGACGGAGAAGAATTTGACGGAGGAAGTGATCAGGGAGCAGATCTGAAACTGGGTTCCGGAAAGTTCATCGATGGTTTTGAAGACGGATTGATCGGTGCAAGAAAAGGGGAGACCCGTACGCTGAATCTGACTTTCCCGGAAGATTATACACAGGATCTTGCCGGAAAGGCTGTAGAATTTACCGTTACAGTCAATGCGGTGAAAGAGCCGTTAAGCGAGCCTACGGATCAGTGGGTGGCAGACAATATCGAAGGATATGACAATCTAGCAGACTATAAAGCAGGTATCCGTTCAGAACAGGAAGAGAGCAATGAACAGACAGCAGAGAATCAGGTTCGTTATGCCGCATGGACACAGGTGATCGACAATTGTACCATCAATGAATATCCGGAGACACTGGTTGAAGTCGGAAAAAAACTGTATGAGCAGCAGGTGGAGACTTATGCAAAGTATGCAGGAATGGAACTGGATGCTTATATTGAGTCCTCCGGACTGACACAGGAAGAATATCAGTCCAATATGGAAGAGTACGGTAAGAACGTAGCAGCGCAGGCACTGGTATGCCAGGCAATCTGTGACAAAGAAGGATTTGCCATCGGTGATGACGATTATCAGAAAGCTCTGCAGGATATGCTGACAGAATATGGATGTACCGAAGACGAACTGATCCAGACTTATGGTCAGGATAATGTAGAACAGAGCATCATGCTGAACCGTGTCAGTAATCTGATCCTGGAAAATGCAAATGTGACAGAAGTACAGGCTGACAGCAGTGCGGACAGCTCCTCAGATGACAGTGGGAACTAATGTTTTGCATTAAGAATAAGCATAGATTACAGAAAAAGAGAGAAAGCCCGGTTGCTTTTTCTCTTTTTTTTGCATGTGCATATCAATAATCGGGCCGCTGAACTGATTTTGATGATATCCCGGGCTTGAAGTAAATGTCGATTCGAGGTAAAATAAGACACAGCGATAATTGTATATACAGGAGGAGAAGACAATGGAATTAGCAGTATTACAAAAAGACATGGTGACAGCTATGAAAGCGAAAGACAAAGTAAGAAAAGAGGCTATTTCTTCTTTGATTTCCGCAGTAAAAAAAGTAGCGATCGATGAAGGTCACAGAGATGATATAAAACCGGAACTGGTAGATCAGGTAATTTTAAAAGAACTGAAAACAGTAAAAGAACAGATCGACACCTGCCCTGCAGAACGTACCGATCTGATCGAAGAGTACCGGACTCGTTACAATATTATTAATGAATATGCTCCGCAGCTGATGTCTGCAGAAGAGGTGAAAATCTGTCTGCAGGAAAAATTTGCAGAGGTTCTGGCAACGAAAAATAAAGGACAGATCATGAAAGCTGTCATGGGAGAACTGAAAGGCAAAGCTGACGGTAAGGTTATTAACCAGGTAGTGGGGGAACTGTGTAAATAACCGAATAAGGCGGGAGGATTTGTTATTATGGGAAAATTTAAGATTGAAATGGGCGATATTACCACCTATGCGGTAGACGGAATTGTGAATGCTGCCAACACAACGCTTCTTGGAGGAGGCGGGGTAGACGGTGCGATTCACCGGGCAGCAGGACCGGAATTGCTGGAGGAATGCAAGACGTTAGGCGGATGTGATACCGGTAAGGCCAAGATTACCAAAGGGTACAATCTGCCGGCACATTATGTGCTTCATACGCCGGGACCTATCTGGCATGGTGGATATAATTATGAGGATGTGCTGCTGCAGGGGTGTTATGAGTACTGCCTGAAACTGGGAGAACAGTATGGTCTCAAGACAATTGCATTTCCATCGATCAGTACAGGGGTGTACGGCTATCCGGTGGAAGAGGCAGCGAAGATCGCGGTGCGGACAATCTGTGATTTTCTGAAATGGACACAGGTAGTGGAAGAAGTGACCATGGTGTGTCACGGTGAAGGTACCTGGAAGGTATATCAGGAAGCGTATCGGGAGTATCAGGCTGCTGAGAGCGGAAAGTAGAAAGAATGAAACGGGCAGAGAGGAGTATGTACAGCGGGGACTGTGCAGGACTTCATCTGTCCGCTTTTTACACAGCAAAACTATGGGAGGTTTTTGGGAAGATGAAAAAGTCATATGAGATGGACATGTGTACCGGTCCATTATTGAAGAAACTGCTGATCTTTGCGGTTCCTTTGATCTTGTCCGGGGTACTGCAGCTGTTGTTTAATGCTGCAGATATTGTAGTAGTGGGAAAATTTGCGGGAAGTCATGCACTTGCCGCAGTGGGATCTACAGGTGCGCTGATCAACCTGTTTACCAATGTGTTTATCGGTTTTTCCATTGGTACTAATGTACTGGTTGCCCAGTATTTTGGGGCAAAAGATGAACAGAACATCCAGGATACCGTACATACCTCGATGGCGATTGGCATCATCGGCGGAATTTTTCTGATTGTGGCAGGTATGATTTTTGCACCGATGATGCTGGAACTGATGGCAACACCGGAGGAAGTGCTGGGACAGGCTGCATTATATATCCGGATATATTTTATCGGTATGCCGGCGATGCTGATCTATAACTTTGGGGCGGCGGTGCTGCGTGCCATCGGAGACACCAGAAGACCGCTGTATTATCTGCTGGAGGCAGGTGTGGTCAATGTGATTCTGAATCTGATTTTCGTGATCGGATTTCAGATGGGAGTTGCAGGTGTCGCTATCGCGACCGTAGTTTCACAGTGTATATCAGCGGCACTTATCGTACGTTGTCTGATGAAAAGTGAGGGAATGTACCGGTTGTATCTGAAACGGATCCGGATTCACAAAGAGAAGATGATCCGTATTATCCAGATCGGACTTCCTGCCGGGTTGCAGGGAGCGATTTTTTCAATCTCTAACGTGTTGATCCAGTCATCCATCAACTCTTTCGGAGCGATTGCTATGGCGGGCAATACGGCAGCCGGTAACATAGAGGGATTTGTTTATGTTTCCATGAATGCTATTTACCAGACGGCACTGAGCTTTGTCAGTCAGAATGTGGGAGCCGGTCAGCAGAAGCGGATTCCCAAAATTTCCATATACTGTATGGCAATTGTATTTACTGTCGGACTTGCGCTTGGTACACTGGCATATCGTTGCGGAGGTACCTTGCTTGGCATCTATTCGTCCGATCCGGAAGTGATCGCATATGGTCTGGATCGTATGAAGGTTATCTGCCAGATTTATTTTCTCTGCGGAATGATGGACGTGGCGGTAGGTATTCTGCGAGGTATGGGATATTCCATCATGCCGATGCTGGTATCTCTTGCAGGCGCCTGTGGACTGCGAATCGTGTGGATCTTTACTGTCTTTGTATGGAAACATTCACTGTTTGTCCTGTACCTGTCGTATCCGATTACCTGGATCATCACATTGAGTGTTCATCTGATCTGCTTTGCAGTAGTATGGAAAAGAAAAAAAGGGATCTGGGCGACCGTAAAACCGCATCCGGATCTTGGAAAAACGGAGGAATAACATGCGTCTGAAAAAAATACAGGAAGCGCTGAAAACAAAGAATATTATATTTACCTATACAGAAGAGGACAATTGCGGAAGTCTTGATTTTCAGTTCCGTGGACTGCGGTATCATATCTGGGAATTTGTGGACGGTGACATCTGGGGCGTGGAGACAAATGTATATCACGCCGGAAAAAGTGAGGATATTACCGGAGATTACGAAAAAGAGATCAGCGAACTGATCTTAAGCTGGCCGGATATGGCGATTCCGGGATAAATCTAAAGCAGGTATTTTTGCAGCGGACAGAGGCTTTGGAGAAGTAAGAAGTGTATAGTTACAAAAAAACAGATTCGATTCAAAGTGGATATTTCTCAGAAAGTATCCGGTTTGAGTCGAATCTGTTTTTGATTGTAACTGTTCAGTACCTTCACAGTTACGAGCCAAAATGCATTTAAACGATAAAAACACGCTTTGCGAGTTTTTATCGTTATCGCGGCACTCCTCAAGGTTCCGTGCAAGCACGGACTTTGACTCGTTGCTCGCGTAAATCACCTTCGGTGATGGCATTTTGGCTTGTATGTCTCGGGATTTTGACATATTCATGTCAAAACACCTCGCGGGACAGTGTCTACTGAATAGTTACTTTTGATTTACATAAATAACGGACTAAAATCCGTGTTTACAGAAAATTACTCATCAACAACTTCCAGTACATCCATCGGACATGCTTTTGCACAGATGCCGCAGGCAATACATTTGGATGCCGGGTTGCCCTCTGTTTTTACAATCAGACCAAATGGACAGGCTTCTGCACATTTGCCACAGCCGGTACATTTTTTCTTGTTGATCATATAAACACCCTTTGGATTCTGTGTGATTGCACCTTCCGGACAGGCTTCCGCACATTTGCCGCACTGTGGGCAGGCCATTGGACGAACAGATTTTTTCTCTACGATCTGGATGCAGGATTTGTCCGGGTCGAATTCTTTATAGAAAGACTCGGAACAGGCTCTGACACATGCCAGACATGCCATACAGGTACTGCCTTTTTTTACTTTCAGTTTCTTCATAGTATCGTATCCTCCGCTTTATCAGTAATGTTACCGAGAAATATTCTCAATAATATTATTGTACAGCAAACGGTAAGAAAGTAAAGAGAAAGTTAGTGAAAATCGTTTAAAAATAGTCAGATTTTCTTACAGAAAATATACCGCGCAAGCCCACCGTATTTGAGGGCTTTTGTTACAAGTTTATACCCCAGCTGCTCAAAATTATGTACACTGTACACATTATCCGGATGTGCGGTTCCCATCAGCCAGCGAAAACCGGCAGAACGAAGCTGCTCTTCTGCGGCTTCCATTAGTTTCTTTTGCAATCCATTGCCACGATAGGAACTGCGCACCATGACAATCTCCATATGTGCCACCAGAGAAAGCTGTAAATCATCCGGTTCCAGATAACTTCCCAGGTTTTCATCACCGAGATCGGAAGTCCGTGCCACAAAAACTGCCGCCAGTTCCTTTCTGCCATCCGCAGCAACTGCCTCCGCTTTCAACCCAAACCCGGAGACTGTCATATAACGAATCAGATCTTCCCGTTCATCCATACTGAACCAGCTTTTTTCGGGGAGTTCACGGTAGATTTCGTTCATACAGTCAAGTACCGTGGGGAGATCCTCCGGGGATATCCGGGAGATGGAAAAGGAAGGAACGGAAGATAAATTGAATTGATCAGACATAGAAAACACTCCTTTGTGCTTGTAATTTAACTCTGACATCTTGAAATAAATATAACCAGTAATAAATATATCGGTAAAAAGATGTTTTGGCAAAGGAAATTTAAAAAAGAAAAAGCGGAGACTGTATTATATCTATTATATCGAGGTGTTCCGCAGACATACCACCCCAATCCCCCGCATACATTGTAAAAATAATGTACGCAGGGGATTTTATCGTGAAGGATTATATTGAGGAGCGTGCAGTAGAAATTGCGGGCTATATCATAGAAACAAAAGCTACGGTGCGGCAGACGGCGAAGCAATTCGGGATCAGTAAGTCTACGGTACATAAAGACTGTACCGATCGTCTTCAGCAGATCAACCCATCCCTGGCACGGGCGGTCCGGAATGTGCTGGATGTCAACAAGCAGGAACGCCATATCCGGGGAGGAATGGCGACCAGGGAGAAGTATCTGCATCTTGGAGAGTAAAGATACAAAACGAAAAAGAGAAAAACAAAACAGAAAACATCCGTCAGGAAAACCGGAGAGAAGGAAAAGCACAGATGGACATAATCCCTTCCGCCTTTACATAGAATAGACAGAACGGCGAGAAGTAAAGGGGGAACAAGATTGTACGATCGTGGTTTGGGGGTGTTGGAACAGTATGGTCTGACCGCGGAGACGGTATTGCGGGGCAGGGGAGCGCTGATCTGTCAGACGGAGAAAGGATGGAAAAGTATCCGCGAATATTGGGGCTCCCCCGGGAGGCTGGAGCAGCAGAGAAAAATACAGAAACGCTGCAAGGAGACCGGGTTCTTACTGGTGGATCAGGTGGAGGAAAATCTGGAAGGACAGGTGGTCACTACGGGAGAAGACGGGATTCCCTATGTAGTGAAAGAATGGTTTCAGGGAACGGAATGTAACCCCAGATCCGGGGAAGATATTTTAAGCAGTATGGAAGCGATGGCAAAACTACATACGGTAATGCAGGCAGAGCAGGACGAAGATATGCCCGGGGCAGATCTTCTGGAAGAGTGCCGCAGACACAACCGGGAACTTCGCAGAACCAGAAAATTTGTACAGAAAAAGAAGGCGAAAAACCCGTTTGAAGAGCGGCTGGCGCAGAGCATCACTGCTTTTCTGGAAGCAGGGGAGGGAATGGTAAAAGAACTGGAAGACTCCGATTATGAAAGATTCTGTAAAGAACACAGGCAGGAGGTATGTCACGGGGACTGTAACCAGCATAACATTATTTTTACGCGGGAAGGCATAGGTTTTATGAATTTTGATTACTGGCATTGTGGATCACAGACAGAAGATCTGTGTCTGTTTATGAGAAAAATCCTGGAAAAACATAACTGGGATCCTGAGCTTGGAAGAAGAATGGCAGAACAGTATAATCGAAAGCGATCGCTGTCTGTGGAAGAGTGGAAACATCTGAAACTGTGCCTTTCTTATCCGTGGAGGTATTGGAAACTGGTAAACTATTATGCATCCAGTCAGAAGGTATGGATATCCAGAAAAAACATTGAAAAAATAGAACAGGCAACAGCACTCTGGCAGCCGTGGCAACGTTTTTTACAGAGTTTCTGCTGAAAAATAGCTGTGAAAAAGGGCGAAAACACCTAAAAACCTTGACAAAACAAGAGAGGCAGTATATAAATAGGTGTAGCGTTGTAAACCATTCAGCAGGAAAAGCCTGGGAAGGTACGAAAAAGCTATAAGGTATGTAATTACTAATTTACGAAACAGGAGGAATATCATGAACAAAACAGAATTAGTTGCAGCTATGGCTGAACAGACACAGTTATCTAAAAAGGATGCAGAAGCTGCTTTAAAAGCTTTTATCGATGTAGTATCTGAAGAAATGAAAAAAGGAGAAAAAGTACAGCTGGTAGGTTTCGGTACTTTCGAAGTATCTGAAAGAGCAGCAAGAGAAGGAAGAAACCCGGCTACCGGTGAATCCATGGTGATCAAAGCTTCCAAAGCTCCAAAATTTAAAGCTGGAAAAGCTCTGAAAGATCTGGTAAACGAATAATTTACTTATGAGATTAGATAAATATTTGAAAGTTTCCCGCCTGATCAAACGAAGAACTGTGGCAAATGAGGCTTGTGATGCAGGAAGAGTCCTGATCAATGACCGCCCGGCGAAAGCGTCTGCACAGGTGAAGGAAGGAGATGTTCTGGAGATCCAGTTCGGCAGCAAAGCTGTCAGAGTGGAAGTGCTGAATGTACAGGAGACTGTGAAGAAAGAAGAGGCTCAGGAACTGTATCGTTATCTGTAGAGCAAAAAGGACAGTCCGGCATAAGCCTTTTGAGAGGGCACAGAGGAACAGCGAAGGAAATAACATGAGAAGTAGGATCCCTTCATATAATGTATCAGTACATTGTATGGAGGGATTTTTATATGGAAGAAAAGAAAGAAGTAACGCACAGCCTCCATCTGGAACAGAGAGGGCATGGATTGATCACCGGGGTCACTGAGATGAAATCATTTGATGAAGAAAACATTTTTATGGAAACGAGCCAGGGTACACTGGCGATCAGGGGAAGCAGCCTCCATGTATGCCGTCTGGAGCTTGAGAAGGGAGAGGCAGAGATTGAGGGAAAAGTAGACAGTCTGATCTATACACAGGGGAGAAAAGAAAAAAAGAAAGGAAGCCTGTTAAAAAGGCTGTTTCAGTAGATGAGCACCTATATGGGGAGAGAGCTGGAACTGCTGGTACAAAGTATGATCTGCGGTGCTCTTCTTGTTCTGGTTTATGATGGGATCCGAATCTTTCGGATAATAGGAAAACGGGTGAAAAGTCTGGATACTGCGGTGGATATTTTGTTTTGGAGCGCAGCCGGGCTTTTTTTATTTTTTATGTGTCTGAGAGAGAACGGGGGAAGCGTGCGGTGTTATCTGCTTTGCGGAATTTTGCTGGGAGCAGGTGTCTGGTATTGGGGAATCGGGCATTTTTATAGAGAATTTGCATTTATTTTGGCAAAAAGGTTGCATTTTTGTTTACAAAGAGTTACAATTTTTTTACTTGTAAAAATGCGTAAATTCTGTTTAAAAATACGTAAAGGCCCGGGGATAGATAAAAGTAAGGGAGTGTGGAATGAAAAAAAGGAAAAGTGCTTCGCGAGGAAAAAACGCAGGAGCACGACGGATAAAGGTTCAGAATAGAGTCGCGATGATTTCTATCAGTATGGTAGTCTGTATGCTGGTGGTATTGCTTGCTTTCAAAGAGCATTCGTTGCAGGTGAAATATCAGACAAATGAAAACAGAAAGGCTCAGCTTGAAGAAGAGATAACGACAGAAGAGGCCCGTACCAAAGATATTGAAGATATGCAGGAATATATGCAGAGCGACGAATATGCGGAAAAGATTGCAAAAGAGAAGATCGGTCTGGTAAAGGACAACGAGATTATCTTTAAAGAAAATAAATAAGCAAAAAATGGCTGTTCGTGTCAAAAATTTCTGACCGGACAGCCTGTCTGTTTGACAAGTTTTTTGCAGCATGTCATCTATAATAAGTTTTCAGGAGTAACTGTGAAAAGAGGAAGCAGTTATCAGCGTAAGATGCCGTAAGGGGGTTATGGATGCATGCAGATATGGATGGTTGCCATGCTCGCAGTCAGTGCAGTGCTGATACTACGGGACATGGCAAAACTTGTTTTCACGGGGAGAAAAAAGGGTCGTCCGGTATACGATGTTTATCCACAGAAAGAAAAAATTGACCGGTATGCACGGTCTTTACAGAAACTTGCTCATACGTTCTATGAGATGCCCAGCAGGCAGGAACAGCTGAGCCAGGCAGAAGTACAGGATATGTTTGTGCAGGTGCAACAGCGGGTGTGCATGGAGTGCTCCGGAAGAGAAAACTGCTGGTCAGATCTTGATCCGCGAACCAGCCAGCAGGTATTTGAACTGTTGCAGATCATAGAAGAGGGCAATCCCGACCGCTTTTTACGTGCACAGAGTGAATGGCTTGGGCAGTGCCACCAGGCTTTCAGGTTTACAGAGGAGCTGCAGCGCATCTTTTTTGAAACCAGAGAAGAATTGTTGTATCGCAATCGGCTGATTGAAAACAGGATTGCTGTGGCGGAACAGCTACAGGAGGTGGCGCGGACGATCCGGAAAATTTCGTCTGATGTCAGTGCGGTGTGTATCCTGCCGGATGAGGAAGAAGAGCGGATGCGAAAATATATGCATAAACAGAGAATCCTGGTAAAACAGATCTGGTTTCTTGATCGACAGGACGAAAAGAAACGGATTTCCCTCACGATGCGCACACGGGGAGGACAATGTCTGACCATGAAAGAAGTCGCGAAGCATCTTTCACATGTGTGTGGCTGTCGGATGGTTCCGTCACAGGACAGTAAGGCCGTACTGAACAGCGAGTGGCGTACGGTACTGTTCTGTGAGGATGTGAACTATAAAGTGCTTTACGGTGTGGCCAGAGTCACGAAAGAACGGGAGACGATTTCCGGGGATAATTATGCCTGTGCAGCCACAGATGAACAATTTACGATGTGTCTTTCGGATGGGATGGGGTCCGGTATGGAGGCGAGTAAGGAAAGTGAAACTGTGGTAGAATTACTGGAACAGTTCGTAACTTCGGGGTTCTCCAGAGAGACAGCGGTACGAATGGTGAATTCGGCATTGATCTTACAGCGAAAAGGTGGGATGTTTTCCAGCCTGGATGTGTGTTCGCTGGATCTGTATACGGGCATCTGCGAATTTTTAAAGGCAGGGGCTGCTACAACGTTTATACGGAGAGGCAACTGGGTGGAGACGATCACTTCTACCAGTATGGCAGCAGGACTGGTACAGAAACTGGAATTTGAAAAAACAACAAAAAAATTATATGACGGTGATTATCTGGTAATGGTCACGGATGGTGTACTGGATGCTTTTGGGGAAGAGCCCGGAGAAGAAATCTTAAAGGAGTGGATTCTGCAGGCACAGGAACAGATGCCAAAAGAACTGGGGAGGCATCTGTTGGAAAAAACATTACAGTATGCAGACTACCGGGCAAAAGATGACATGACAGTCCTGGTTGCGGGAATATGGAGAAAATAAATGACTACAAAAGGCAGAAGTGGACAAACTGATAAAACGATGTGGAAAACAGAACAGAAAGTGAAAACATATGTGGAAAAATTCCACATGATCGAACCGGGTGACACCATTGTACTGGGGATTTCCGGTGGGGCAGATTCGGTGTGCCTGCTGAAGCTCCTTTCAAAGTGGAAAGAATCATGGGGAATTTCGCTGAAGGCGGTTCATGTACATCATCAGCTGCGGGGGAAGGAGGCAGATGATGACGAGGCCTTTGTTCGACGACTCTGTGAAGGAGAAGGAATTGTCTGCCAGGTGTTTCATGAGGATGTACAGGGAATTGCCAACCGGGAAAAAACAGGTCTTGAGGAGGCGGGAAGGCTTGCAAGGTATCGGTGTTTTACAAAAGTCTGTGAAGAGGCCGGCGGAGGAAAGATTGCTCTTGCCCATCATCAGGATGATCTTGCGGAAACGATGCTTCATCACCTGGTGAGAGGAACAGGCATAGCGGGTCTTTGCAGCCTGAAACCGGTATCCGGCAATCGGATCCGGCCATTACTCTGTCTGGGAAAAGAGGAGATTCTGGCATATCTGGAAGAGGCAGGACAGTCCTGGAGAACAGACAGCAGTAATCTGGAAGATGATTATACCAGAAACCGGATCCGGCATCATGTGCTGGAAGAACTGAAAACAGAGGTTAATCCACAGGCAGTGAGGCATATGGCACAGCTGAGCGAAGAACTGGAAGAAGCCAGAGAAGTGCTTGCCCGGGTGGCAGAGAAAGAGAGAAAACAATATGTAAAAGAAGATGCAGATGGTGCTATACTTTTAGAAGCACTGAAAAAAGAACCGGATCTGATCAGCCGGCAGATCATACACACACTTTTAAAAGAGATTTCAGGGAAACAGAAGAATTTTACCAGAATCCATATAGAAGCGGTGCAGCAGTTATGGAAACAGAAGGTAGGGGCAAGAAGAGATCTTCCTTATGAGATGCAGGCAAGGCGAACCTATGATGGGATTCTGCTGGGACAGAAAAAAGAAAAAACCAGCAATACCGGAAAAAATGAAGCAATTCCGGTAACGGTACAGAGTTCGCAGTCAGAATCTTTTCAGGCAGGAGATCTGATTCTTACAGTAAGTCTGATTTCCCGTGATTTTGGGAAAATACAGGAAAAGAAGTATACGAAATGGTTTGATTATGATAGAATAGAACAGAAACTGGTGATCCGACACAGACAGCCGGGAGATCGGATCTGTCTTTTTGACGGAGGAGGCAGTAAGAAACTGAAAGATTACCTGATCGACCGAAAGATCCCGGTGGAAGAACGGGATCAGCTGTGGCTTCTGGCAGACGGTTCTGAGATCCTGTGGATCATAGGAGACAGAATCAGCGCAGCGTATAAAGTGAAGGAGCAAAGCAGTCGAATCTTACAGGCAGAGATTAAAGGAGGAAGTACTCATGAGTGATAAAATCAGTGTATTGATCAGCGAAGAGGATGTAGAAAAGAGGATTCAGGAGATAGGATCGGCAATCAGCAAAGAATACGAAGGAAAATGCGTACATCTGATCTGTGTATTAAAAGGTGGCGTATTTTTTGCATGCGAACTTGCAAAAAGAATCAGTGTACCGGTAACCATGGACTTTATGTCCGTATCCAGCTATGGAGATGACACGAAATCAAGCGGTGTTGTAAAAATTGTGAAAGATCTGGATCAGCCGCTGGAAGGAAGAGATGTTCTGATCGTGGAGGATATCATTGATTCCGGACGTACTTTAAGTTATCTGATCGAGATTCTGAAAAAGAGAAATCCGGCAAGCCTGAAACTGTGTACACTGCTGGACAAACCGGAACGTCGTGTGAAAGAAGTACATGTAGATTATACCTGTTTTAATATTCCGGATGAATTTGTTGTAGGTTATGGTCTGGATTACGCACAGCGTTACAGAAATCTGCCGTTTATCGGCGTGGTAGAACCGGGTGCAGGAGAAGAATAATAACCTGGGAAACCGTAACTGTGAAGGTACTGAACAGTTACTATAAATGAATAAAAACAGTCACAGACTGAAAAAAATATAGAGTGTACGCAGGGTATCTTCCGGAAAATATTTCGTAGAGATTTCCTGCGTACCTCAGACCCGAAAGGAGAAACAACGTGTCAAAACAACTGAAAGGGGTAGGAGTCTGGCTGATTGTAATGGTGCTGATGATTGTCGGATTGTCCTATCTTGGCGAGAAGCTGCAGACGCAGAATAACTATTCCTATAAAGAACTGGAAGAGGATCTGGAAAATCATCGGGTGGCAGAGGCAGTGATTCATCAGAACCAGCAGACGCCTACCGGCCAGCTGATTGCGGTTCTTATGAACGGAAGAAGTAAAGATATGTATATTGACGATGTCAAAGAAGTACGTCAGATGCTGGAAGATGCAAATGTATCTTATCAGATGACAGATGTACCGAAGGAAAGTAAACTGCTCAGCGTGGGTGTTCCGATCGCCTCTCTTGGTGTGATGGTGATCCTGCTGTTTATGCTGATGGGAAGAAACGCCGGAAGCGGTGGCGGCGGAAGCAAAATGATGAATTTTGGCAAAAGCCGTGCACAGCTGACGCAACCATCCGGCAAACGATTTACTTTCCGTGATGTTGCCGGTCTGCAGGAGGAAAAAGAAGATCTGAAAGAGATCGTTGATTTCCTGAAAAGCCCGGATAAATATAACAAAGTAGGTGCAAGAATCCCGAAAGGTGTACTTCTGGTAGGCCCTCCGGGTACCGGTAAGACACTGATGGCAAAAGCAGTTGCAGGGGAAGCGGGCGTTCCGTTCTTTTCTATCTCAGGATCTGATTTTGTGGAAATGTTTGTCGGTGTTGGTGCTTCCCGTGTCCGTGATCTTTTTGAGGAAGGAAAACGTCACAGCCCGTGTATTATCTTTATTGATGAGATCGATGCTGTGGCAAGACGAAGAGGAACCGGCATGGGCGGCGGTCATGACGAAAGAGAACAGACGCTGAACCAGTTACTGGTAGAGATGGATGGTTTCGGGGTTAATGAGGGAATCATCGTGATGGCAGCAACCAACCGTGTGGATATCCTGGATCCGGCCATTCTTCGTCCGGGACGATTTGACCGTACCATCGCGGTAGGTGCACCGGATGTCCGCGGAAGAGAGGAGATCCTGAAGGTTCATGCAAAGGGCAAACCCCTGGGAGATGATGTGGATCTGGCACAGATCGCACAGACCACCGCAGGATTTACAGGAGCGGAACTGGAGAATCTGCTGAATGAAGCGGCCATCCTGGCAGCAAAAGAGGATCGTCAGTTCCTTTGCCAGAAAGATATCCAGAAAGCATTTATCAAAGTCGGTATCGGAACGGAAAAACACAGCCGCGTGATCTCGGAAAAAGAGAAAAAGATCACAGCGTACCATGAAGCAGGTCACGCAATCCTGTTCCATGTGCTCGAAAAGATGGATCCGGTGTATACAATCTCCATTATTCCGACGGGAGCCGGTGCAGCGGGTTATACGATGCCGCTTCCGAACCGGGATGAGATGTTTAATACCAGAGGAAAGATGCTGGAAAATATTGAAGTATGCCTTGGTGGAAGAATCGCAGAGGAACTGATCTTTGACGATATCACCACCGGTGCATCCGAAGATATCCGCCGTGCCACAGGCATCGCCAAAGCAATGGTGACAAAATACGGTATGTCTGCCAATATGGGTATGGTGACCTACGGTGATGAGCAGGACGAAGTCTTTATCGGCAGAGATTTGGCGCACAGCCGTGGATTCAGCGAGACGACAGCGGCAGCGATTGATCGGGAAGTAAAAGAAATTATCGATGAGTGTTATGTAAAAGCGAAAGCAAGTATCCAGGCACACAGATATGTTCTGGAACACTGTGCACAGCTTCTTCTGGAAAAAGAGAAGATTGGAAGAACAGAATTCGAAAAATTATTCGAAGAGGAAAAAAATGCGGCAGCTTCCGGGGAAATTGTACAAAATTCCGAAGAGAAAAAATAAGAGATTTTTTATCTGTAAAAAAATGAATAAAAAACTGTACAAAAAAAATCCATGTTTGTGCACACTTTTCCCTGGCTACATGCTATTATAATAACTGTAAAAACCCCCCAATACATTATATAGTTTTTGCTACACCCCATAAGAGAAATACCTTCTCCAAAAAAGACAGCTTTGGCTGTCTTTTTTTCTTTCTTGCATATCAATAACCGGTTCGCCGGCTCAAGTCCGGTGCCCTGCTATCAATAACGGAAAAATCGTGGCTTATACGGGAAAATAATATTTGCAATTCACAGGAAGCTATGATAAAATGGAAAAGTATTAGCAGAAAATAAAGGAGTTTGCGATATATGAAAGCGATTTTGCAGGGATTTTATCAGAAAGAACATTTCTGGCGGAGACTTGGCGTGGTACTGCTGGCAGTATTCGGAATGGGATTTGCATTGTCGTTGTTACTGCTGGTGGATATGGGAACAGATCCGTGCAGTATGATGAACAAAGCGATTTCCGCAAAGATCGGTATGAGTTTTGGAAACTGGCAGGCACTGATGAACACGGTGCTTCTGGTACTGGTTGTAATCTTCGGAGGAAGAAATCTTGGCTTTGGAACACTGGCGAATATGTTTCTCATCGGATACTTTGTAGACTTCTTCACATGGATCTGGAACCGGGTACTGCCGGCAGATTTTTTTACCACGTTGCCGGTTCGGATCGCAGTACTGATTCCATCGGTGATACTGTTCATTCTGACAGTTGCTTTATATGTGGATGTGGATATGGGAACAGCTCCGTATGATGCCATTCCAATTATTATTTCCGGACATTTGCCAAAAGTACCGTTTAAGGTGATACGGATCGCCTTTGATTTTTCGGTAACTATGATCGGGTTTTCCTTTGGCGGAAAGATTGGAGCGATGACTGTCATTATGATCCTGGCTCTGGGGCCTGTGATCCAGTGGCTTGGTGATATCATGAAAAAGCATTTTCCTGCACTGACAGGAGAAGGATGAGAATAAAATAGAATATAAGTGTAACTATTTAGCAGGCGGTATCCTGCGCGGGTACTGAACGGTTACATATAAGCGACTGCGAGAAGGGAAGGGAAAACATGGAAGATTTGAATAATGTACTCCGTGCACAGGAATATATCAATAAAATGCGACCGGTATTTAATAAACGGGCCTTATACAGCGATGAGACAGCACAGTACAGAACACCGATGGAACCGGAACCGGGAGATATCGTCACGGTTCGATTCCGGACACTGAAAAACAATGTAGATGCTGTTTATTTTATCAGCGGTACGATCCGCAAAGAGATGAAAGTGGAGAAGAGCCGGGAAGGATTTGATTATTATGCGATTCAGATTCCGGTGGGAAGTGAACCGATCCATTATTATTTTGAGATCCGGGCAGGAAAAATTGTCTGTTATTACAATGAACTTGGTGTGACCCGTCAGCTGCAGGAACAGTATTCTTTTGGTATTATCCCGGGATTCCATACACCGGACTGGGCAAAAGGTGCGGTAATGTACCAGATTTTTGTGGATCGTTTTTATAACGGGGATAGCTCCAACGATGTGCTGACCAATGAATATTTTTATATTTCCGGTCACAGCAGACGGATCGAAGACTGGAGCAAGATCCCGGACAATATGGACGTGAACAATTTCTACGGTGGCGATCTGCAGGGTGTTATGGATAAACTGGACTATCTGCAGGATCTCGGTGTGGAAGTCATCTATCTGAATCCGATCTTTGTATCACCGTCGAACCACAAGTATGACATTCAGGATTATGACTATGTGGATCCGCATTTTGGAAAGATCGTTCACGACGAGGGTAATCTGCTGGCAGACTGGGACAAAGACAATACCCATGCCAAACGATATATTGACCGTGTGACCAACAAAGAAAATCTGGAAGCCAGCAATCAGCTGTTCATCGAGCTGGTGGAAGAGATCCACAAAAGAGGCATGAAAGTGATCCTGGACGGTGTATTTAACCATTGTGGATCCTTTAACAAATGGCTGGACCGGGAACGGATCTATGAAAATCAGTCGGGCTACGAAAAAGGCGCATTTATCAGTGGAGACAGCCCGTATCACAGCTTTTTTAAGTTCCATAATGAACACTGCTGGCCTTACAATGAATTCTATGACGGCTGGTGGGGACATAATACACTTCCAAAGCTGAATTATGAAGATTCTGAAAAACTATACGAGGATATCCTGCGCATCGCGAAAAAATGGGTTTCTGCACCGTTTTACGTGGATGGCTGGCGTCTGGATGTGGCAGCGGATCTGGGGCACAGTGCAGAGTACAATCATAAGTTCTGGAGGCAGTTCCGAAAGGTGGTAAAAGAGGCCAATCCGGAGGCGATCATTATCGCAGAACACTACGGAGATGCCAGTCCGTGGCTGCAGGGAGATCAGTGGGATACCGTTATGAACTATGATGCGTTTATGGAGCCGATTTCCTGGTTTTTGACCGGACTTGAAAAGCACAGTGATCAGTACCGGCAGGATCTGAAAGGGAATGCAGAGTGTTTCCGTGATTCCATGCGCTATAACGGTTCACGATTCTATGCACCGTCTCTTCTGACTGCGATGAACGAGCTGGATAATCACGATCATTCCAGATTTCTTACGAGAACCAACAGCCGTGTAGGACGTATCAATACAGTTGGCGCGAGAGCAGCCGAGGAAGGAATCAACAAGGCTATTTTAAGAGAAGCAGTTGCCATTCAGATGACCTGGCCGGGTGCTCCTACTGTTTATTATGGAGATGAAGCCGGTGTCTGTGGTTTCACCGATCCGGATAACCGGAGAACGTATCCGTGGGGACATGAGGATCAGTATCTGGTACAGTTCTACCGGGATGCGATCCGGATGCACAGAGAACTGCCGGTATTAAAATACGGATCTGTAAAGATGCTGAAAGAAGACTATAATCTGATTTCCTTTGGGCGTTTCAATGAAAACGAGCAGGTTGTCGTTGTCATCAATAACAACAACGAAAACAAGAAAGTAGAGATTCCGGTATGGGAGACCGGTATCAGCAGAAGTGTCGATACTACCATGACCAGAATTCTTGACAGCAACGCCATCGCCTACGATATGGAACAGAAAGAATACCCGGTAGTGGCAGGCTACCTGGAACTGGAGATGTCCCCGCTGGAAGCAATTGTCCTGTGCAGGGGATGTGAACTTCCACAGAAGAAGGACGAAGAAGCTGCTGAGAAAGAGGGAGATGCATCCACAGTTCTCAATAATTAAAAAACTAAAAATATCTTGCAAATCAGTTAGAAAAGACTTGCAATTTAAAAAAGATTGCGTTATAATTCTATCTTGTCAGAGCGTGTGAATGCTTTGACAAGATATGGATGGATTCCCGAGTGGCCAAAGGGGACAGACTGTAAATCTGCTGCAAATTGCTTCGGTGGTTCGAATCCACCTCCATCCATTAGGATAAAGGTAGTTCAGAGTTGAAATTGCTGAAATGATAGCAAAAAGGTTCGAATCCACCTCCATCCATTAGGATAAAGGTAGTTCAGAGTTGAAATTGCTGAAATGATAGCAAAAAGGTTCGAATCCACCTCCATCCATTAGGATAAAGGTAGTTCAGAGTTGAAATTGCTGAAATGATAGCAAAAAGGCTCGAATCCACCTCCATCCATTAGGATAAAGGTAGTTCAGAGTTGAAATTGCTGAAATGATAGCAAAAAGGCTCGAATCCACCTCCATCCATCGGATAAAGGTAGTTCAGAGTTAAGATTGCTGAAATGATAGCAAAAAGGCTCAAATCCACCTCCATCCATTAGTGCGTATGAAAGTTAGCTAGCTGGGACAGTGCTTGCACGTATGCCCACGATTGAAGCCGTATTCATATGTATATGCCGCAGTGGCGGAACTGGCAGACGCCCGGGACTTAAAATCCCGTGGGTAGTGATACCCGTACCGGTTCGATTCCGGTCTGCGGCAGTAGTTGAAGATAAGAGAAACGTTGAAGATACAGCGTTTCTCTTTTTTAATTTACAGGAAATTGCTTTTCTGCAAATTAAAAATACTCTGCCAAAAGCTTGAAAAGGAAATGACAAAGTGCTATTGTCGATATTGAGGCAGGGATCAGATGGGTATGCAGCAAATGGTTGATGGGAGCATATATGGGAAGTTTAAGTGTAATACCTTTCATAGGAATTTTGGGAATACTGTTTATAGTGTTTAATATATTTCTTTTTGTGCTGGTAGTACTGACGATTATATTTGGTGTTATAAGATTTAAGAAGAAAAAGTTTAAAAAGATATTTCTTGTATTATTAGCGATAACTGTTTTAGCAGGAATAAAGGATTATCAAATAGTAAATGAATTTGTGAATTATAATGAGATAGTGGAGATTATTGACAGACTTGAAATCTAAAATCGGGAGCAACGAATTTGTTGCTCCCGATTTTAGATAGCAAAAAAGCACGAGACGGGATTCGAACCCGCGACCCTCGCCTTGGCAAGGCGATACTCCACCACTGAGCCACTCGTGCATAAATAACTGATATTCAGTTAAAAGCGGGTGATGGGAATCGAACCCACGTATCCAGCTTGGAAGGCTGGTGTTCTACCATTGAACTACACCCGCAAGTGTTTGTCGCTGACAACATAATGTAGTATATATTATCCAGTCGAGATTGTCAAGAACTTTTTTAACTTTTTTTGAAAAGTTTTTTGTTCCTGGCATCGGATGAACCGATAATGCCCAGAACCGGAATCGAACCAGTGACACGAGGATTTTCAGTCCTCTGCTCTACCAACTGAGCTATCTGGGCAAGCTCGAGATATATATTAGCATACTTTTTTTGAAAGTGCAAGATATAAAATCCAAATTTTGTAAAAAAATACAAGAACAGAAAATTCATATATTTGTAAACAGGGAACGGCGAGTGACTATTGAGATAACCGGAAAGATACAGTATAATAAGAGCCATTCGGAGGTTATAATGCAATGGCAGAAAGAAAACATATATTGCTGGCAGCAATCAATGCAAAATATATCCATTCCAATCTGGCGGTATACAGCTTAAAGGCGTATGCGAAAAAATATCAGAACCAGATTGGCCTGGCGGAGTATACGATCAATCAGAACCCGGATGATATTTTAAAGGGGATTTATCGCGATCATCCGGAGGTCCTGTGCATTTCCTGCTATATCTGGAATATTTCCTATGTGAGGAATCTGATCCGGGAAGTGCATAAGGTGCTTCCTGACACAGCCATCTGGCTGGGAGGACCGGAAGTGTCCTATGATGCGCGGAAGGTGCTGGAGGAGCATCCGGAAGTGACAGGTGTGATGAAAGGGGAAGGGGAAGTGACTTTCCTGGAGCTGGCGGGCTTTTATCTGGAAGGCATCTCAGAACTGGCGAAGATTGAGGGAATTACCTACAGGGACGGGGATCAGATCCAGGAGAATCCCTGGAGAGGAATCACGGATCTGAGTACGATTCCGTTTGTCTACAAAGATCTGAAAAAATTCGAAAACCGTATCATTTATTACGAGTCGAGCAGGGGCTGTCCGTTCTCCTGCAGCTACTGTCTCTCCTCGATCGACAAGAAACTGCGGTTCCGGGATCTTGAACTGGTCAAAGAGGAATTACAGTTTTTCCTGGATCATAACGTGCCACAGGTAAAATTCGTGGATCGGACTTTTAACTGTAAACACGATCATGCGATGGCGATCTGGAAGTACCTGATCGCTCACGACAACGGGATCACGAATTTTCATTTTGAGGTGGCAGCGGATCTGTTAAATGAGGAAGAGATCGCACTGATTCGCACGATGCGTCCGGGAATGATCCAGCTGGAGATCGGTGTGCAGTCGACGAATCCGGATACGATCCGGGAGATCCACCGGAAAATGGATTTTTCTCAGGTATCCGAGGTGGTGACACGGGTGCAGGAAGGACATAACGTACATCAGCACCTGGATCTGATCGCGGGTCTTCCATATGAAGACTATGATTCGTTTGGAAAATCATTCTGTGATGTCTATCAGCTGCGGCCGCAGCAGCTGCAGCTGGGATTTCTGAAAGTGTTAAAGGGATCCTTTATGTATCAGGCGGCGCCGGAGTACGGTTGTGTATGTCAGAGCCGGGAGCCTTACGAGGTGCTGTATACTAGGTGGCTGCCATATGATGACGTTCTGCGACTGAAACTGGTGGAAGAGATGGTGGAAGTCTATTATAATAGTAATCAGTTCGGAAAAACCCTGCGTGCGATAGAAAAATTATTTGACAATCCATTTGCACTGTATGAGGCTCTGGGAGCATTTTATGATAAGAAGGGGTATATGGATATTCCGCATACCAGGATCCGCCGATACGAGATTTTACAGGAATTCCTGCAGGAATATGTAGATGAGGAGCAGATGGAATATTACCGGCAGCTGATGATCTGTGATCTGTATGCGAGAGAAAATATGAAAACCAGACCGGCATGGGCAAAGGATCTGAAAGCGTATAAGAGAGACATCCGGGAGTTTTATCTGAAGGAAGAAGAGACACATGAGTATCTGCCGGAGTATGAAGGATATGATGAGAAACAGCTGGCGCGTATGACCCATCTGGAGCGGATGGACTACGATCCGGATACCGGAGTGAGCGAGCCGTGCTGGATCCTGTTTGATTACCGGAGCAGGGATGTACTGACGTACGATGCGAAAATGGTAAAATTATCATTGGTTGACATAATGCAAAAATAATTACCTGTTGACTGGCAGGGAAAAACGGATGACAGATGAGCAGAAGTATGTTTTCCGGTACAGGGAGCAGTTAGTAGGAGAAGACGAAGGGTAAGAGAGAAAGGAAAAGAAAATACGATGGAAAAAACAGCATGTCCGTCCAGCTATGTGGTTGTGGATCTGGAGACCACTGGGTTGTATCCGTCTCAGGACCGGATCCTGGAGATCGGAGCGGTCAAGGTTCTGGACGGAGAGGTGGCAGATACCTTTTGTATGTTTGCAGATCCGCAGATGAAGATTCCGGAGAAGATCCGGGAATTAACGGGAATTACACAGGAGATGGTAGCAGGACAGCCGACACCGGCAGAAGCAGTGCGTGCCTTTCTGGATTTCTGCGGGGAACTGGATCTGATGGGACACAACCTGATCTTTGATTACAGCTTTCTGAAGCATCAGGCGGCGGATCAGAAGATTCCTTTTGAAAAAAATGGAATTGATACTCTGAAGATCGCAAGAACGCTGCTTCCGGATCTGGAGAGCAGGAGCCTGACGAATCTGTGCGGGTATTTTCAGATCGACCGGGCACATGCACACCGGGCGTATCACGACGCACTGGCAACCCATGAACTGTATCAACATCTGATACGGATCGCAGGAGAAGGGCAGGAGCGGATCTTTCAGCCGAAACAGTTACAGTATAAGGTAAAACGACGCGGTCCGATCACACCGGCACAAAAAGCATACTTGAATGATCTGGTGAAATATCATAAAATAGAACTGGATGTGTCTGTTGACAGCTTAACGAAAAATGAGGCATCCAGGAAAATCGATACGATTATTGCCCGGTACGGGCGCATGAAGAGGTGAATGAAAAATGAATATGTGGAAGAAAAACAGAAGGCAGATTGTAGCGGGAATTATCGCAGTTATACTGGTACTTGCGATGGTGGTTCCGATGGTTTTGGAAGTAATGTTATAAGGGATTGACATACAGATGAAGAAGAAAATAATGGCGGCCCTGCTGGCGGGAGTCATGCTGTTACAGCAGCCTGTCAGCGGATGGTGCGCACAGAATACAGAGCTCACACAGAAGTCAGAGGCGAGGCAGGAGAGTGAAAGCAGTGAAGATACGGCTGACGGAAGTGAGGATGACAAAGAGGCTACCGGAACAGCTGCTGCAGATGACGGAGAAAACAGTCAGGAAGAAGACAGCGAAGATGTGCCGACACTGCAGGCAGAGACGGATGAAGTCACACTCGATACCGGTACCTCGGACAATGCGCCCGAGGGACAGCGGAAGATTCTGGATCATATTTACGCGGAAAGTGTGGATCTGTCCGGTATGACGCAAGAAGAGGCACAGGAAGCGCTGCAGACCCGAGTGGATGAGATTACAGGTTATCAGATCGTTCTTCATATGGATGATATGTCCACCGGTGTGACAGCAAAAGAACTGGGTGTTACCGGGGATAATGACGGCACGATCCGGCAGGCGATGGATGTGGGACAGGTCGGCAATGTCATCAAACGATATAAGGTGAAAAAAGCACTGGAACAGGAAAATCTGCAGCTGGATCTTTCTTATCAGGTAGATGAGGAGAGTGTGAGGAAGGCACTGGAGACCTATTGTGTAGCGTTGAACCGTGAAGTGGTGAATTATGAGCTGACCAGAGAAAATGGTGAGTTCAAGATCACCAACGGTGCGCGTGGAGTTACCTTGAATGAGGATGGTTCTGTGGATAAAGTGATGGATTATCTGGAGCATGTGTGGAAAGATGGTCCGGGAAGTGTGGATCTGGATGTGGAGATCACAGAGCCGAAAGGATCCCAGGAAGAACTGGCGAAAGTAAAGGATGTACTGGGACAGGGAGTCACCGATTATTCCGCCAGCAGCGCAGCCAGAGCGACGAATGTAAAAAACGGTACTTCCAAACTGAACGGGAAAGTTCTCTATCCTGGAGAGGAGATTTCCGTCTGTGACAATATGGTACCGTTTACTGAAGAAAATGGATATGAACCGGCCGCATCATATGCGAATGGTACGGTAGTGGAATCTTTTGGAGGAGGTATCTGCCAGGTATCTACAACCTTATATCAGGCAGTATTACAGGCAGAACTGGAAGTGACAGAGCGACATAATCATTCCATGATCGTAAAATATGTAGAACCGTCCATGGATGCGGCAATTGCAGAAGGTGCAAAGGATTTCCGGTTTGTGAATAATACGGAAGCACCGATTTATATTGAAGGATATACCTACGGAGGAAAGATTTATTTTACTCTGTATGGAGAGGAATATCGTCCTGCAGACCGAAAAGTGACCTATGAAAGTGAAACGCTGGAGACTATTGATCCGACGACCGAACTGACTGCAGATCCGGAGAAAGCCTTTGGAAGTATGGAACAGATCCAGAGTGCCCATACCGGATACAAGGCAAAACTGTGGAAAATTGTCACGGAGAATGGGGAACAGGTCAGCAAAGAAGAAGTAAATAACAGTTATTATCAGATGACGCCAAATAAATACAAAGTCGGTGTAAAAACCAGCAATGCGGAAGCGTCCAGCGCCATGTATACAGCAATTGCAAACAACGATCTGAATCAGGTCTATGTGGTACTGAACCAGTATGGCGGCTGACAGATGCGGAGGAGAAAATCATGAAGATAGGAAAACTGCCGGAACCGGTATTGATCCGTTCGGTATTAAAACAGGTAAAACACAGAAGAGAGGAAGTACTGGTCGGTCCGGCGGTAGGGCAGGACTGCGCCGCTCTTGAGGTAGGTGAAGATGAAGTTCTGGTGATGTCCACGGATCCGATTACGGGAACCGCAAAGGATCTGGGACATCACAGCATCCATATCACGGCAAATGATCTTGCGGCAGCCGGTGCAGATCCGGTGGGAGTGATGCTGACTGTAATGCTCCCGGATACCGTTGAAGAGCCAGAGATCCGGAAAATGATGCAGGATGCGGAAGAAACCTGTGAAAAACTGCATATGGAGATCCTGGGCGGGCATACGGAGATCACCAACGTGGTAGAGCAGCCGTTGATCTCCGTAACCGGTGTTGGCAAGATGAAAAAAAAGAATCTGCGCACGGTATCCCAGATCCGTCCGGATCAGGATATCATCGTGACCAAATGGATCGGTCTGGAAGCAACGACGATTCTCGCAAAAGAAAAAGAAGATGAACTCAAAAAAAGATTTCCGGCTGTTCTGATTGATACAGCAAAAGATTTTGACCAGTATCTGTCCGTGGTACCGGAGTCACGGATCGCCGTGGAACATGGTGTATCCTCTATGCATGATATCACCGAGGGCGGGGTCTTCGGTGCGTTCTGGGAGATGGCGAACGGAGCCGGTGTCGGTCTGGAAGTGGATCTGAAGAAGATCCCGATCCGCCAGGAGACCGTGGAGATCTGTAACTATTTTGGGGTCAACCCCTACCAGATCATGTCCAGCGGTTCCATGATGATCGCGGCAGATGATGGTCACGAACTGGTGAGAAAACTGGAACAGGCAGGCATCCATGCCGTTGTGGTAGGTCGTACCAACAACGGGAACGACCGAATCCTTCGAAATGGTGAGGATGTCCGATATCTGGACAAACCGCAGCCGGATGAGTTATACAAAGTAATGGGGTAAGAGAATATGGCAAAGTTAAATATTGTTCTTTATGAGCCGGAGATCCCGTCCAATACAGGAAATATCGGACGTACCTGTGTGGCGACAGGTACGAGGCTGCATCTGATCGAGCCGCTGGGCTTCCGGTTAAATGAAAAATCAATCAAACGTGCAGGGATGGATTACTGGGATGACCTGGATGTCACCCGGTATATCGATTATCAGGATTTTCTGGAGAAAAATCCCGGTGCCAAGATCTATATGGCATCGACAAAAGCACCGCAGACCTATACAGAAGTGCAGTATGAGGAAGATGCCTACATTATGTTTGGAAAAGAAAGCGGCGGGATTCCGGAGGAGATTTTACTGGAAAACCAGGAGACTGCGATCCGTATCCCGATGATGAACGATATCCGTTCGCTGAATCTGAGTAATTCCGTAGCGATCGTACTCTACGAGGCGCTGAGACAGCACAATTTTGATCATATGCAGCTGGGTGGTCATCTGACCAGATATGAGTGGAAATAAAGAAAGACAGGATAAAAAAGGCAGGGGAATCAGCTCGTTCCCCTGCTTTTTTCTAATGTAAAGATGAATTCGGTACCGACCCCTTCAGTACTGATAACATTGATATTCTGATTGTGTGCGGCAACGATCTCGCGGACAATAGATAGTCCGAGCCCGGTACCTTTGCGGTCTTTGCCACGGGAAGAATCAATCTTATAAAAACGATCCCAGATTTTATTTTGTTTTTCTCTGGGTATACCCACACCGGAGTCTTTTATGGATACGAAAACTGTACCATGACGTTCGGAAGTTTCTGCCTTGATGATGGAGCTGTCTGAACTGAATTTGATGGCGTTATCGATCAGATTGTACAGTACCTGCTGGATCTGTTCCATATCGGCGTGTACCATCAGAGTTTCTGATTCCAGATGCAGTTCAATGGTAATCATCTTTTTACGGCAGATCCCCTCAAAAGTGGCTACTGTATTTTTGATCGTACGGTTGATATCAAAGTCGTTCATATGCAAAGGACGCCCTTTGGAGTCCAGTTTATCCAGGGTCAGAAGACTCTGGGTCAGCTTTTCCAGACGCTCGGTCTCATCAACCACGATTTTCAGATAACGATCTTGCATCTCAGGTGGAATCGTTCCGTCCATGATCGCTTCCACAAAACCCTTGATTGAAGTAAGGGGGGAGCGAAAATCATGGGAGACATTGGCTACGAATTTGTGCTGATATTCTCGCGATTTGCTCAGTTCTCCGGACATATAGTTCAGGGTATCGGCCAGGTAGCCCATTTCATCATTGGTTGTGACAGGAATGTTATAATCCAGATTTCCTGCTGCATATTCGTTGGCTCCTGCGGTGATTTTCTTCAGCGACCGGTATACGGAATGAGAAAACAGACCAAGAATCATGAGAGAACAAAGTAGCAGGATCGCAAACACGATATGGACCGGACCGAGAACGGATTCTTTCTGATCAATGATCACGGTCATCGGAAGATGAATCGATACATACCCTTTGGTGGTCAGGTTTTTCGTGATAGGAACCAGTGTGCTGACCATATTTTCCTTAAAATATCCATGAAAAGTACCTGTAATATAATTGTCTGATCCCATGATCGCAGGATCAAAGTCTTTAAGCGAGCTTTGTGCCATTGCAGTGTATGGTTTGCCGGTATCAATCAATGGCTGTCCGGACGGGTTCAGAATCAGGATCCGGGAATCCTGAAAAGCAGAGAGGGTCTTTAGCTGATTATAGGCAGCTTCCACATCTGCATTGTCTGAATAATCCGTATTTGCCTGATAGGAGGCGAGAGAAATCGCTTCTTTGTACAGGGCGGCTCCGGTGTCTTCCAGAATATGTTTCTGGATCAGGGAAGATCCAAGCGTAGAGATTAACACCGTTCCGAGAATACCGAGAAAAATATAGGCTGTGATAAATTTGGAATACAGTGTTTGTTTCATCAGGATTTAACCTCAAATTTGTAACCGATGCCCCATACAGTACTGATCGACCAGGACGGATGATCTTTGATCTTTTCACGCAGTCTCTTGATATGTACGTCTACGGTACGGGTATCGCCGATGTATTCATATCCCCAGATATGATCCAGAAGCTGTTCTCTGGTAAATACCTGATTAGGTGAGGAAGCGAGAAAATACAGAAGTTCCAGTTCCTTTGGCGGCATGTCGATGGTCATCCCCTGATAGATAACGGAATAGTTGGTCAGATTGATGATCAGATCCGGATATTCCACGTATTTTCCGGCAGGTGCCGACGGAGCGGAAGGGGCAGGCTGGAAACGGCGGAGAACCGCTTTGACCCTGGCTACCAGTTCTTTGGAATCGAAAGGTTTGATCATATAATCGTCAGCACCCAGTTCCAGGCCGAGCACCTTATCAAAAACTTCTCCTTTTGCAGAGAGCATGATGATCGGTACATTGGATTTGTGGCGAATCTCTCTGCAGACCTGATAGCCGTCCATACCGGGAAGCATCAGATCCAGGAGGATCAGGTTCGGCTGAAAGGAAGGAAATGCACTCAAAGCTTCCTCCCCGTCGTTGACAATCTTACACTCAAAACATTCTTTGGTAAGATAAAGAGATATCAGTTCGGCGATGTTGTTGTCATCGTCTACAATCATTATTTTCTGTTTGGATACCATAAAAACTCCTTGTTGTAGCGGGATATTACCTACTGAATAGTTATTTTATTTCTTGAAATTTACAATCGTAACACCGGCATCTCCCTCGCCAAATTCTGCAAGATGGAAGGAAGAGACATATTTTACCCGGCGCAGATAGTTATGGATGCCCTTCCGCAGGGCTCCGGTACCTTTTCCGTGAACGACACGGACACTTGGAATATGTGCCAGATATGCATCATCCAGATACTTATCCAGTTCCGCGATGGCTTCGTCGACGGTGCGGCCAAGCAGGTTGATCTCGATGCCGACGGATGAAGATTTTGACATCTTGATCTTCCCGGCGCTGGTGCGCTGCATATTCGGTGCGGAGATCACGGTTTCTTCCTGTAACAGTACCAGATCGGAGATATGGATCTTGGATCGCATGATACCCATCTGTACCAGAAGATAACCTTTGGCATCCGGGAGGGTGCTTACCGTTCCTTTGAGATTCAGACTCAGTACTTTCACACCATCGCCCAGATGCAGATCGGAAGGCTTCAGATTACCTGTGACCTTCTTTTCTTTCCTGGACATATTGCTTTCGACTTTGTTCATCTTCTTACGGAGATTCTGTCGTTTATTTTCCATTTCTTTGATGGAAATATTGGCTTTTCCGAATTTGTTAAAGTCTTTGATCGTCTGATCCGCATATTCTTTTGCATCACGGAGGATTGTATGTGCCTGCTCGTTGGCTTCCCGGAGGATCCGGTCACGCTGCTGATTCAGTTTTTCCTGCTTGGTCTCCAGCTGTTTTTTCAGATCTTCGACTTCGATCTTGTAGCGGGCAATCTCCATGCGTTCTTTTTCGATGGTGATACGGTTTTCTTCCAGGGTGGAGATCACATCCTCGAAGGACTCGTCTTCCTGGCTGATCTGTTTTTTTGCATCATCGATAATATACGATGGCAGTCCCAGCTTACTGGAAATGGCAAAGGCATTACTCTTTCCGGGAACACCGATCAGTAAGCGGTAGGTAGGACGAAGCGTTTCCACATCAAATTCACAGGAAGCATTTTCCACACCCGGTGTGGAGAGTGCGTACACTTTCAACTCACTGTAATGCGTGGTTGCCATAGCACGGATGCCCTGTTTTTGCAGATAGTTCAGAATCGAGATTGCCAGTGCGGCACCTTCCGTCGGGTCGGTACCGGCACCCAATTCATCGAAGAGAACGAGGGACTTCGGATCGGCCTTTTCGATAAAGGAAACCACATTGGTCATATGGGAGGAGAAGGTACTGAGTGACTGTTCGATACTCTGTTCATCTCCGATATCCGCATATACCTCCTCAAAAACAGATAATTCAGAACGATCCAGTGCAGGAATATGAAGACCTGCCTGACCCATCAGAGTCAGAAGCCCGACGGTTTTTAAGGAAACAGTTTTTCCACCGGTATTCGGACCGGTAACGATGAGCAGATGAAATTCTTTTCCAAGATGGATATCGATCGGAACAACCTTTTTCTTGTCGATCAGTGGGTGACGGCCTTTGCGGATGTTGATATAGCCTTTGGTATTAAAGATCGGTCGTGTGGCATTCATATCCATGGCAAGGGCAGCGCGGGCAAAGATAAAGTCCAGTTCTACCAGATTTTCCAGGTTATAGCGGAGATTTTCACGTTCTTGGGCAGCCATGTTACTTAAAGAAGCCAGGATGACTTCAATCTCTGCCGCTTCTTTCATCTCCAGATCACGGATCTCATTGTTCAGTTTTACGATCGCCATCGGTTCGATAAAGAGGGTGGAACCGGTGGAAGACTGATCATGGATCATACCAGGTACCTGGCTTTTGTATTCGGCTTTGACCGGGATACAGTAGCGGCCGTTTCGCATGGTGATCACAGCGTCCTGCAGATATGTTCTTGCGGAGCCGTTGACCATACCGGCAAGCTGTGTATGAATGCGTTCTCCGGTCACTTTCATCGAACGGCGGATCTGTTTTAAGGTTGCGCTTGCATCATCGGCGATCTCGTCTTCGGAGAGGATGCATCGACGAATCTCTGTATTTAACAGCGGCAGAGGTTCCAGGGCATCGAAAAGATCATCCAGAGAGTCCCTCTGTTCATTTTCTTTTTCACGGCGGCCGTAAGATTTTACCCGGGAGGTATTATCCAGAAGGGCACAGATCTGCAACAGTTCTGTGATCCCCAGGGTACTTCCGATCTCAAGGCGTTTCAGGGAACCGCGGATATCTTTGGCACTGCCGAAGTTAATGTTTCCTTTCTGAAACAGACGGGACAGGGCATCCTGAGTCTGTTCCTGCTTATATTCAATCTCTCCTGGTGAACAGGAAGGAAGAAGATCCTCGCAGCGGATCTTTCCGAGAGGGGAAGAAGCATGGGCTGCAAGCATCTCGATGATTTTGGTATATTCCAGTGTTTTTAAAGCTTTGTTATTCATAATGTTATATCCTTTCTATACGCCTTATTCTACTCTATCTGAGAAGGAAAAGAAAGGCAAAAAGCCGGGCAGCAAAAAGTTTTTTCGGTATGTCATAAAATGTTCATATATATTTGATAAAATATTAAGGAAATTCTCAGGCAGCAGCCGTTTTTCCATTGTGTTACGGAAAAGCAGAGTTCAAAACACAGGGAAAAACGGTGCAGTTACAGTTGGAGTCAGAGACAGGAGACTAAGTGTATGGATAAAAAGAATGATCACAAGCAGGACGAATACGATTTTTACCGGGAAGTGATGAAAAAGAAGCCTCTGGATAAACGAAAAATCGCGGTGAGTGCGGCAGGAGTGGCAGCAGGAGCGGTATTGTTCGGTGTGATTGCGGCATTTGTATTTGTAAAGTCGGTGCCTTATTTCCGACCGGAGGAAGAACAGCCGAGAGTGAATATCGTGGAGGGAGCATCGACGGACGGGGGCGAAGAAAATACTCCTCAGCAGGAGATACCGGAAGAAGAAAGCGGAGATGCGCCGACCGATGAAAATGATACAACAGACACGGAGACACAAAAAGAGCCGCTGACTCTGCAGGAATATTCGGATCTGTATCAGCAGATTTCAGAGGCAGCCAGTGAGCCGAAAAGTTCTGTAGTTGTGGTACAGGGATTTACCAACGATGTGGACTGGATGAATAATTCCTTTGAAAACGAAAAGCAGGCCTCCGGCTTTCTGGTGGCAGATACGGGAAAAGAATACTACGTGCTGACAGAATACCGGGTGGTGGATACGGTGGACCGGATTCTTGTGACCTTCTGTGATGGCAATACGGTAGACGGGCATTTTCTCAAACAGGATGAGGCTACCGGACTTGCAGTGATCAAGATTTCCAGAAATGATCTCAGCAAAGAGACAAGAGATGTGATTGCAGTGGGTGAACTGGGAAGCGCATCTTCGGTGAATCAGGGAGATCTGGTACTGGCACTGGGAAGTCCGTCCGGTTATCCGGATTCAGTAGTCTGCGGCCGGGTGACTTCCACAACAAATGTGAAAAGTACGGTGGACAGTGAATATCATCTGTTTACGACGGATATTATGGGAAACAGCGAGGGAAGCGGGGTTCTGGTCAATCTGGACGGAAAGATCGTGGGTGTGATCGCGCAGTCTTTTTCCGGGGAGGCGGATACCGGGGTGGTGACGGCATTACCAATCTCGGATCTCCGGAAACTGATTGAGCAACTGTCAAATAATGAAGATCTGATATACCTCGGTGTCCGGGGACAGGATATCAGCAGCAGTCTCTCACAGAAAACCGGAATTCCTACAGGTATTTATGTAAACTCCGTGGAGGAAGATTCTCCGGCGATGAACGCTGGGATCCAGAACGGAGATGTGATCGTGAAAGTGGGAAATGAAAGTGTCGAGACGCTGTCGAGACTGCGAACACGCCTGGATCAGTCGAAAAAGGATCAGAAGATCAAAGTGACGGCGATGCGAAAAGGTGCGGAAGGATATGTGGAAATAGTGTTTGACGTAACGCTGGATGCGTTATAAACTATAAAAGAATCTGTAAAAAAGAATAGTGAGATAAAACATGTGGTATAGGGGCGATGGCTTTCTATACCACAAAACTTCTGCGGAGTTTTCACTGACAGAAAATCAGGCAGAAAGACGGAAGGAGATTATATGAAATTTATTCAGGAATTTTTTGAGGGATGCCGGGTGTCCGGAATTTACCTTTGCAAACATAAACAGGCAGCAGTGACAAAAAACGGAAAACCATATGAAAATGTGATTCTGCAGGACAAGACCGGGACAATCGATGCCAAGATCTGGGATCCGAATTCGCTGGGGATTGATGATTTTGAAACACTGGATTATATTGAAATCATGGGAGATGTCACCAATTTTGCAGGTGCACTGCAGCTGAACATCAAGCGTGCAAGAAAAGCCCGTGAGGGAGAGTACGATCCCACAGATTATCTTCCGGTGAGCAAATGTGATATCGACGAAATGTACGGAGAACTGATGGCGATTATCAAAACCATCCAAAATCCATACCTGTCCCGTCTGTTAGAACTGTTTTTTGTGGAGGATGAAGCATTCATCAAACGCTTCCGCTTCAATTCCGCAGCCAAGACAGTACACCACGGTTTTGTGGGCGGACTGCTGGAGCATACGTTAAATGTGACCAAACTCTGCGATTTTTATACGAAAGCCTACCCTGCACTGAACCGCGACCTGCTTCTGACCGCAGCAATCTTTCATGATATCGGAAAGACGAAAGAAATTTCTGCATTTCCGATGAATGATTATACCGATGACGGACAGTTGCTGGGCCATATTATGATTGGAGCGGAGATGCTCCACGATGCGATCCGTGAGATCCCGGATTTCCCGGCAAAAGTGGAGAGTGAGTTAAAGCACTGCATCCTGGCGCACCATGGAGAACTGGAATACGGTTCCCCGAAGAAACCGGCACTGATGGAGGCGGCAGCGCTGAATATGGCAGACAACACGGATGCCAAGATGGAAACATTTACCGAGCTTTTCGACAATGCGAAAGATCCGAACGAATGGCTTGGCTACAACCGGCTGTTTGAATCAAATATCCGTAAAACCAGTATGTAAAGAAAGGGCAGATCCATGGAATACAAAAAGAATGATCTTCTGACTGTAACCATCGAGGATATGGGACATGACGGGGAAGGAATCGGAAAAGTGGACGGTTATACCGTATTTGTAAAAGACACAGTGATCGGCGATAAAGTACAGGCAAAGATCATGAAGGCGAAAAAAAATTACGGTTATGCCAGACTGGTGGAGATCATGGAGCCGTCGAAAGACCGGGTCGAGCCACGCTGTGCGTACGCCCGTCAGTGCGGCGGCTGCCAGATCCAGGCACTTTCTTATGAAAAACAGCTGGCATACAAACAGCAGAAGATTGAAAATAATCTGATCCGGATCGGCGGTTTTCAGAAAGAAGAGATTCCGATGCAGCCTATCATCGGCATGGAAGATCCGTACCATTACAGAAACAAAGCGCAGTTTCCGGTGGGATGCGACAAAGAAGGGCATCTGATCGCCGGATTCTATGCCGGAAGAACTCACTCGATCATCAGCAACAGGAAGTGCTATCTAGGCGTGGAGGTCAACGAACAGATTCTGAATCTGGTACTGGCGCATATGGAAGCGTATGATATTCCGGCCTATGATGAGATGACCGGGAAGGGTCTGGTGCGTCACGTACTGATCCGTTATGGATTCCAGTCGAAAGAGATTATGGTCTGCCTTGTTGTCAACGGCGGCTACATCCCGGAGGCGGAAGAACTGATCGCGAGGCTTTGCAAGATTCCGGGGATGACCAGTATTTCTCTGAATATCAACAGGGAAAAGACGAACATGATTCTGGGGAGAAAAGGGAAACTTTTATGGGGCAAGGAATATATCACCGATACCATCGGACCGATCGCCTATCAGATTTCTCCGCAGTCTTTTTATCAGGTCAACCCGGTGCAGACACAGAAACTTTACGAAAAAGCACTGGAATACGCAGGTCTGGAAGGAAATGAGACGGTCTGGGATCTCTACTGCGGAATCGGAACCATCTCCCTCTTCCTAGCCCAGAAAGCCAAACAGGTCTACGGCGTGGAGATTGTCCCGGCTGCCATCGAGGATGCAAAACGAAATGCAACGCTGAATCATATCACGAATGCAGAATTCTTTGTAGGAAAAGCGGAAGAAGTGTTGCCGGAAAAATACGAAAAAGAAGGCATCTATGCGGATGTGATCGTGGTGGATCCGCCACGGAAAGGATGCGAAGAGAGCGTACTGGCTACGATGGTAAAGATGCAGCCGAAACGGATCGTGTACGTAAGTTGTGACTCTGCGACTCTGGCCCGGGATCTGAAATATCTGCGGGGGGAAGGATATGAAGTCAAGAAGGTGCAGGGGGTTGATCAGTTTCCTCATACGGTGCATGTGGAGACGGTTGTACTGCTTTCCCACAAAAAGTCAGACGGACATATCAACGTAAAAGGTGAGTTTGGCGAAGGTGAGGGAAAAGTTCCGCTTGATAATATCGCTAAAAGAGCCGAAGAGTACAAGCCCAAAGAGCGAGTGACCTACAAAATGATAAAGGAGTACATAGAAGCTAAATACGGCTTCAAAGTACATACCGCATACATCGCAGAGGTAAAGAGAGATTTAGGCTTGCCAATGTACGATGCTCCTAATGCAGTAGAAGAATTGAAACAGCCGAGGAAGCATCCGACAGCGGAGAAAGTGGAAGCGATAAAGGATGCGTTGAAGCATTTTGAGGTAATTTAATAATGATGAGCGTATCATAAAAACAGTGGTACGCTTATTTTTTTACATATTTGTCTTTTCGCTGACCAATATTTTATCTGGTTAAAAAGCGGAGGGCAGATTTTATACTAAACTGCCTGATTGATATAATTAAAAGCGTTCACTTTGCTATTGTTGACTTAAAGAGAAAAATCGAATATGATATAGTAAAGTGCCCAATCGTTGGTCTAATTAAGGGCGATTAAATAGAGGTGAAGATATGCTTCAGAATAAAGATATTGAGACACTGAGAATGTTGTTTAGCAGTCATAATTATGTTATGACTACTGCTGAACTTACAGCTTCAAAGTTATACTATGCAGATATAAAACAACTTTTAGACGAAGGATTGATTGAAAGAGTCAGGCGAGGTTACTATCACTGGACTCAAGATTATGGCGAAAGCGAAGTTGTCATTATCAATCGATTGTTTCCCGATGCAGTGCTCTGTATGGAGACTGCCCTATTCTATTATAGATACAGTGACAGAAATCCTGCTGAATGGAACTTTGCAATAGATAAAAATGTCTCTAAGCGGCGAACAAAAATCGATTATCCGTTTATAAAGGCATATCGTGTAGAGTCAGAGTTGGTTACGCTGGGCGAAACCGAAGGTGAAATTGATTTCCACAAAGTCCGCATTTATGACCGTGACCGTACTATTTGCGATGTGCTGCGAAATATGAACAAGATGGATAAGGAGGTTTTTAATAAAGCAGTACAGGGCTATGTTAAAGACTCGAAAAAGAATATACCGAATCTTATAGAATATGCGAAAGTTTTGCGTGTTCAAACGCGTGTAAAAGAATTGATTGGAGTGTGGTTGTAATGGCAGATGTTGCAGCTTCCGTTCTGGCAAAGCTGAGAAATAAAGCAAAAGCTTCTGGTATCAGCTACCAGCAATGCTTGCAGCTTTTTGTGCAGGAAGAATTTTTGAGAAAGCTATCAAAATCTGGGTGTGAGGATACGCTAATACTCAAAGGTGGATTGTTCATTTATACTTTAACTAATTTTGAAAGTAGAGCAACAATTGATGTCGATTTCTTGCTCCGTGGATACTCTAATACAATAGATGATGTAAAAGAGTTGATTTGTAAAATCATCGACACGCCGACTGGTAACGATTATATAGAAATGCGAGCAAAAGGCTTTGAAGAGATTTCTCCGCAAAGAAAATATCACGGTATCAGTACACAGATTATTGCTCAAATAAAAAATGTGCGTGTGCCGTTCAATGTTGATATAGGTGTGGGTGATATTATAGTCCCCTGTGCCGAAGAACGCACAATCAACACTCAGCTTCCAGACTTTGAAGCCCCTGTAATCAAAACTTATTCCCTTGAAAGCACCATTGCCGAAAAGTTTGATGCCATACTGCAACGCTTCGAGCTGACAGGCAGAATGAAAGATTTTTATGACATTTATTATCTTTCAAATACATTCGATTTTGAGGGTGCAAAATTGCAGGCAGCTATATTTGAAACCTTACAGCGGCGTGGTACTCCCTATGACAGAGATAGTTTTAAGCGTGTTGTTGCACTTGCCAATGATGAAGATATGCAGAAGCGTTGGAAGTTCTTTTTGAAAACCATAAAAGATAACACACTTGAGTTTCCATTCGTCATTGAAGAAATCCAGATTTTTCTTGAGCCTGTGTTTGATGCGATAGTGAATGAGAAAGAGTGGCAAAACATATGGAAAAGCAATGCGAAAAAATGGTCAAATCTGAAGGGATGTATTGCAATGCCATTAACTCCACTCGATCAATAAGTGTCCCGGTGTTTCTGTGTTCTTAACTATCTGCATGATTTTTCGCATTACATATCTGCGTCCGTTTTCCCCAAAATAAAAGCAGTCTCCTTTTTCTGTATCGAGACCAGTACCTGAATCGGATGTTTGCTATGGCTTTGAAGGAACTGTTTCCATCCCTTGGAAAAGTTGATCCGTGATATCGGGATCTTTCGTAAGCCATAGGTCCAATCGTTCTGCCAGTATTTCTGCCGGCATATTTGGACTGATGGAGCTCTGTCCCAACATCTCTGACAGAGCGTTGCGTTGATAATCTGCTGAGCATTTCTTTGCAAAAAATGATGCCATATTTTTAATATGGTCCCGATTTTGTGGCTGTTTTCTTTTGCCTGTACGTAAAAGGCTGATCAGTGACGGGTCCACAGAGATGTTTTTTGCAAGTTCCTTATTTGAAGCCTGAGATATATTCATAAGAAAAACCAGTTTATCGTTAAATTACATTTTCCTGTCACCTTTCATGATATTATTATATCAAGTGTCATTTGAAATATATGTCATTTTTTGTGACAAATCAAGGGATTATGTTGAAACAGCTGGCATAGATATAGTATATTTTGATTGGAAAAAGTAAATTATTAGGGGAGAGAGGTTCTATGTTATTAAAGGAATGTTATGATTCATTTGGAGGAAGCTATGAAACAATAATGCAGCGTCTTCCACGGGAAGAAACGGTAAAAAAATTTGCATTAAAATTTCTTTCAGATCCAAGTTTTGGGGATTTACACAAGGCTTTGGAGTGCGGAGATTATGAGAGGGCATTTCTTGCAGCACATTCATTGAAAGGTGTCAGTTCGAATCTAGCCTTTGCACGGCTGAGTATCTCTTCAGGTGAACTGACAGAGCTCTTAAGAGACAGAGAAAGCCGGATACCTGATGAAGAGAGCTGCAGAGAGTTGTTTGAGCGTGTAACGACAGATTACGAGGCGGTTACCAAAGCTCTTATGGAATTGGAACAGAATTCAGAGGCTGATGTGTAAATGAAAATGACGAAAAATTCTATCCGGTATGTGATAAGCGTTTTTTACTGATGCTTTTTATCATGCTGACGATTCTGTATGCACATTATCGTAATGGAATAAGAAATTTTGATCAGATCGATAAATATATAGACGGGCTATCAGATAATGCTTCGAGCCATGTGGCGGATGTACTTGCTGACAAATGCTCCTCCATTGAATCTGTTGCATATCTGTATGGAAAATCAATTAAAAACACAGATGTAGATCTTGACCTTCTTGCCGGACTTGAAGAAAAATCCCGCTTTAATATAATCCGGTTTATTTCTCTGGATGGTACAGACTATGCAAGTGATGGCAAAGTCACGAATGTTAAGGATCGAGATTACTTTAAGCGTGGAATGAATGGGCAATCCGGTATCTGTGAGGTGCTAAAGTCAAGGATCACCGGAGAAAAGCTGATCGGTTTCTATGCTCCTGTGTATTTTGAGAATAAAATCTGCGGAATTACGATCGGATTTCTGACAGAAAGTACGGTTTCGGATATTATTGTGCGGTCTGCGAACAGGGACAGCAGAAGGACTTTTTGGATTATTACAGTCATATTTGTGGTATTTCTTATTTACTTGATTATTACATACAGGAAAGATGCAAAGGTAAGATCCGAAGAACTTGCATATAATAAAGTAAATCTGCTCATGCGCAGTGTTTCAGGGAGTGATGGACAGTGATTTCAGTGAATATACGAACTGCGCTGCAGAATACTCCAAAGCTTATGTCGCTGAATATGACCGTGAGCGTTTTCTCAATGCCACAAGGCTTTCCGTGCTTCGAGAGGTTCTTGGCCGGCAGACGGATTATTATATTGAGTATGATGCGGTTGTAGAAGGTGAGATCTATAAGCTTCAGAATAAGTATACAATTTCTGATAATAAGCAGTTTGAGAATCATATGCTGATTTCTGTTCGTGATGTTACTGAGAGTACAAGGGAAAGAAATGCAAAGGAAAAAGAACTTTCCGAAGCCTGGGTCATGGCAGAAGCTGCCAATAGAGCGAAGACAACCTTCCTACTTAATATGTCCCACGATATTCGGACTCCTATTAATGCGATTACCGGCTATACGCATCTGCTCGAGATGAATATGGACAATAAGGAGAAAATGCGGAATTATATAGAGAAGATCAGATATTCAAGTGATTTCCTTCTTTCTCTTATAAATAATGTGCTGGAGATGTCCCGTATTGAGAGCGGGAAGATGGAGCTTGACGAAACGCTCTGGAGTGTGGATCAGCTCAACAATACGATCAGCTCGGTGTTTGATGAACAGATCAGACAGAAAAAGCTGAAGTTTATAAGTAAAAAAAATGTTACGCATCCGGATATAATCTGTGATGAGCTCAAGCTTAAACAGGTATACCTTAATATAATAAGTAATGCGATCAAATACACGCCGGAAGGCGGCAGCGTCACAATGGAGCTGGGCGAGCTTCCATGCGACAGGCAAGAGTTCGGGCTCTACCGCTGTGTTGTATCGGATACGGGTATCGGAATGTCAGAAGAGTATCTGTCGCATATATTTGAAGCATTCACCCGTGAAAACAGTTCAACCGAAAGTAGAACCGTCGGTTCTGGTCTCGGAATGGCGATCGTTAAAAATCTGGTTGATTTCATGGGCGGAAGATGGTGTCATCTGTGTCCATATGGTTAATGAGGCTGATGCAGATTATTATGATATGATTCTGATGGATATCCAGATGCCCAATATGAATGGATATGATGCAACTAGAAAGATCCGTGAGCTTGGCGGGGAAAAAGCGGAAATTCCTATCGTGGCGATGACAGCCAACGCCTTTGAGGCAGACAGGAAAAATGCTTATGCAGCCGGTATGAACGGGCATATTGCGAAGCCAATCGAGATACCTGAGCTTATGGAGGCACTGACTAGATTTTTAGGATAGGGGCAGATGATGTTCCTGTCCTTTTCCCTTTTATATAGAAGAAACTATTCCCTAATAGATGTAATTGTCCCGGAGAGGTAACCGGGATTATAGAAAAAAACTATATCTGGTATAGAAGTAATTTTTTATGAAAAAAAGTTGGAAAAGTTTTCTAAAAATGACCACCATGTGACAACTGGTATGTATAATAAAGAAAAGTTAGTTAAATATAGCGACCTGACGTATGGGGATGAGTACAAGATGAAGAAAAAACAAACATTTATTATTGAAGTTGTTGATACGCAGGACAGTACCTGGCAGGGCAGGGTGAGCTGGGTCAACGGTCAGAAGCAGCAGACTTTCAGAAGTGTGATGGAGCTGCTCCGCCTGGTAGATTCTGTGGTAGGTGAAAATGAAAAAGGTTTTATCGAAAGAAAGACCTTCTAAATATTTTATACAGGGATTGGGAATATGAAAAAAATAAAGCTACAATTGTTTGGAAACTTTTGTTTGCAGTCAGACAAAGGGACGTTGAGCGAAGATATGATTTCTTCCAATCAGCTGATCAGACTGCTGGCATATATGTTGATTTACCGTGATAAGGTTCAGACACATCAGAAACTGATTGAGATCTTCTGGGACAATGATTCCAGAAATCCTAAAGGGTCACTGAAAAATCTGGTCTATCGACTGAGGAATACACTGAAGGTACTAGGGGATGATGAATACATCTGTACACATGCTGAAGCATATCAGTGGAATCCGGAAATCGAAGTGGAGACAGATTATGAGCAGTGGGAAAAGAAGTTGTCAGAGTTGAGGGGTTTAAAAGATGAGATTCAAAAAGAAAAGCTCTGTACACAGATCGTTTCCACATATAATGGAAATGTTTCCAATCGTATCGCGAATGAGTCGTGGATCCTGTCAAGAGTTATGGGATATCAGTCACAGTACCTTGACACTGTAAAAGTCTTATGTGCCCTGCTGGAACAGCAGAAGCGCTGGGCTGAGATCGAGACTTACAGCAGTCAGGCCATGAAAGTAGATTCACTCGATGAGGATATACAGATCATGTTCCTTCGAAGCCTATACGGACAGAACAAATACGATCTGGCTATGCTGCACTATGAAAAAGTCAACAAAATGTTCTATGAGAGCATGGGAAATTATTATCCGGAAAAGCTACGGGCCGAATTCCAGAAGCTTCTCACTGAGAACGGTGACAGTATAACAGACGCTGAAGAACTGCAAAAAGATTTATCGACACTGGAAGAGACAAAAGGTGCATTCTTCACTGACTATCAGGTATTCCGTCAGATCTACAGGATGGAATCAAGAAGGTTAAAGAGGTTTGGGATGGCAGAATATGTTATGTTCCTGACCTTAAGAAGAAAAAATAAGATCTTCGAAGGAACGGCAGTTGATCCGGTCCTGGAAAAGGGAATGTCTTTACTGGAAAAGCAGCTACGCAGTTCACTCCGCATCGGAGATGTGGTGACCCGGTATAGCGTTACACAGTTTATCGTATTGCTTCCGGCGTGCTCTTATGAATCAGGAATCAAGGTTGGGGAGCGCATAGAGAGGCAATTTCGGGACACATTAAATAAAATGAGGCTGGAACTCAAGGTAGAGCTGCAGGAGCTTTCGGCCTATGAATGTGAGTGACAACAGAATGACAGAAGAAAAAAGAAAAAGCAGATTTTATCCGCTGAACGGTATCCGGGTCTGTATCGATCGGGAGGGCGAGACGCTGGCAGGCAGGATGTACAGCAAAATGACAGACGACGTTATGGAGTTTGAAAGTACAAGCAAGATGCTTCTCGAAGCGGACATGCTCTTCGATGAAAAAGGATATCCACAGCGATTTATGGAGGCGAGAAGCTTTCGGGAAAAGGAAACTACAAGCGCAAGTTACCGACTTCCTGAAGAAATCGTTCCTGACCATGTGATATGGGAACAGCAGGGAAAATGTTGTACGATAGACATTATCGTCGAGTCCAGAAGAAAGGCAGGATGGCAGGGAACGGTATGTATGCCGGACAGAAGCCATGTCCGGGAGTTTAAAAGCGAGCTGGAGATGCTGAAGATCATGGAAGTGATGATTGAAATGCAACAGAAGTCAGCAAGCTGACAAAGTATTTTTTAAACAGAAATAAATGGAATTGTTCAACATAACATATAAAAGAAAATGAGAAAGGAAGGATGAAGGGTCAATGAAAAAGATAAAACATTTACGAACAATCTTTTGGGCTTTTCTGATGATTATGGCTCTGGGACTTCCACTGACACTGCAAAAGGATGTTCTTGCAGCAGAAGAGGGAAGCATCACAGTTAAGCTGAATAATCTGGACACTCCAAAGAATGATGTTGGATTTATCGCATACCGCGTAGGTAACTGGAGCGGATCAGAAGGAAAATGGGCACTGGATGACAGTCTTAAGGATACAGGAGTGGAGCTTGATAAACTGGAATATGCAACCGATTGGGACAGCGCAGCACTGAAGCTTGCTTCCGCAAAAGGACTTGAAAAAATCGATTCCGTATCCGGAAAGACAGATGAATCCGGCACAATGAAATTATCAGAACTTCCATGGGGCATGTACCTGCTGGTACAGAACAGCGGTGAGAGCGAGTACGGAACGGTTTCCCCATTCCTGGCAGCTATTCCTTATGTAACAGATGGCGGCCGCAAGAGTGATCTCACGGTAGAGCCAAAAGCCCAGGCTCCTGTAAAAGAAGCGGATGGAAGAATTGAGGTTACAAAGAAAACCGGATATATGGATCCTGAAGCACTCGAGGTGGTTGATCTGATTCCGGCAGATGCAGTTTATTACGTGGGAATCTTCCAGGATAAGGCAGGAAAGGTTCCATACGGAACGGATTACATCAAAGAGATCCACATGAAGGGTGTCGGCACAGGTACAGCAGTGTTTGAGAATCTTCAGGAAGGAACTTATTACATCTTTGAGACAGACAGCAATGGCAATGCATATATTGTAGATGAAGTTCAGGCAGATGCACCATACACATGGGTATGCCAGCTTGAGAATGGAAGCAGTCAGGAAGTTACATTGGATGGTAAGGCAGAGACACCGGCAGGATCTGTTGCATTTTACAATCTGTATTACGACCTTCCAAGCGGATTCTTCTATCAGGGTTCCATCAATATTGAAAAGAAAGTTATCGTTGATGGAAAACAGAAAACTGTTTCAGATACATTCTATGCCGGAGTCTTCCGAGACAAAGAAGGAACAGATCTGTATCAGAATATAGAGCTGGTTCAGAATGGTACAGTAACAGTAAATGTTCCTCTCGGCGGAGAATCAGGTGATGAAACAATTACCTATTATGTATATGAGACGGACAAAGATGGCAATCTCATCGACAAAGACAGTTTTGGCTATGTTGTTAGCGGCGAGGGAAAAGCCAAAGTTGAACAGGGTAAGATGAACACTGATATTTCAATTACAAATACGAAGAAATCAAGATCCGGCGGATCCGGTGATTCCGGAGATAAGAAAGATTCCGATGGATCTGATAAGAAGTCCAACGGGGTTAAAACAGGAGATAACACACCGATCGTGTTCTATATAGGAATCCTTGCAGCAGCACTTGCAGTGATTCTCGTTCTTGTCGGTAATCGTTACCTGAAGGGAAGAAAAAGACATGAGTAATAGAGAAGAAAAGGATCTGTTGAAAAAGCTGAGCCGGCAGGATCTTCTGGAGATGCTGATCGAATCGGAAAAGCATGTCGAACAGCTGGAAAAAGAGCTGGAAGAAGCAAAAGAGAAGCTTAGTGATCGCAGGATCATGATCGAGAATTCCGGTTCCATTGCAGAGGCGGCACTGAAGCTCAGTGGTATCTTCGAAGCAGCACAGGCTGCGGCGGATCAGTATCTTGAAAACATTGGGGTACCGGCCGGAGGAAGACCGGCATCCGGAAGGGAAGAAGAATGAAAAACAGACAGACACCGCCGATACCTCCACTTGAAGATCTGGAAGAGGAGCTTAAGCGGATAAAATATCAGAAGAGATACGGGCGAATGCTTCGCAGCACAGTGTACACACTGGTGATCGTGGCGGCGATTGCAGTACTGATCGCGGTTCTGGTGTTCCCGGTACTACGTATCCATGGTTCTTCCATGACGCCGAATCTTACAGATGGAAATATCGTAATATCTCTTAAGAATTCCGGCTATGAAGTAGGAGACTGTATCGCATTCTATTATAACAATAAGATCCTGGTAAAAAGGGTTATCGCCCGCTCGGGAGAATGGGTGGACATCGACGAAGACGGTTACGTATATGTCGACGGAGAGAAGCTTGATGAACCTTATGTAGATGATCATGCACTTGGTGAATGTGACATCACACTTCCCTATCAGGTTCCGGAAGGAAGGGTGTTTGTCATGGGAGATCATAGAAGCGTTTCTGTAGACAGCCGTAGTACCAGCATAGGGTGCGTTTCGGATGAACAGATCGTAGGAAAATTGTTGTTAAGAGTCTGGCCGTTAAATGAGTTTGGCCCGGTTCATTAGTAAATTCAGGAAAAGGAGGGAATCCAAATGGGAAAAGCGTTTCTTAAGAATACTGCCGATCTTCTGCAGAAAAAACATAAGCGGAAACAGTGGCAGAAGATTATGATTTCCTTATCTCTGGTGGTAGCACTGCTTACCAGTTGCCTGCTGATTCATCCGGCAATCACAATGTCGCGTCAAGCAACCTGCGGCCAGGAGGAACATACACATACAGAGAAATGCTACGAGAAAAAGCTGATCTGTAACAAAGAGGAGCAGAGTATATCGGAGAGCTCTGAAACTGAAGGTGAGGAATCAGTTGAGGCGCACACTCATTCAGATGCATGCTATGAAAATGTTCTGATCTGTGGTAAGCAGGAGCATACTCATTCAGAAGCATGTTATCCAAAAGAGGAAGATAAGAAAGAAGAAGTTGCAGCCAATACCGAAGAAGAGAAATCCGAAGATAAGGATGTAAAATCCGAGGATCAAGAAGATAAAGCTGAAGAAAAGACAGAAGACACAGAAAAAGCAGAGGCACGTACACTGAAAGTCGATCAGGCAGACTACACTGTAGAGGTTGACTGTCCTGCAGAAGCTAACATCCCGAAGGATGCAAAGCTTAAGGTACGTGAGATCAAAACTGGAACTGCTGAATATAACGGCTACTATGAGAAAGCTCAGAAAGCTGTAGCGAGCGGTGATGAAACAGATATCTCCTTCGCAAGATTCTTTGATATCTCCTTCGAGGTAGATGGAAAAGAGATCGAGCCGGAAGCTAAGGTTGAAGTAAAGATTACTTATGATGACAAGGTAGAAGTACCTGAAAAAGGAAAAGTTAAATCTGTCCATTTCGGCAATAAGACAGAAGTTCTGGATGTCAAGACAAATGAAAAAAACGGAAAAATGGATGAAGTAAAATTTGATGCTGACAGCTTTTCCGTGTATGCGATTGTGGGGACGGAGACCCTGACCGGTGACGTGCTTACAGCAGATGGAAAAACATATACTGTAACTGTTACATACGGAGCAGATGCGAAGATACCGGAAGGAGCTTCCCTTAAAATCACAGAGTTTGACGAAAGTTCGCAGGAATATGCAGAGGCAAAGGCTCTGGTAACAGAGAAGAAAAAAGCAGAAAACAAGTTCTTCGATGTTTCATCGATGGGACTGGATGCTTTAGACATTTCGATTGTGGATAAAGACGGAAAAGAAATGGAACCGGCAGCACCGGTTGGTGTGAAGATTGAAAGAAAGAGCCTGCCGGAAAATGTGGATGAGCAGGACTTACAAAACACGATGGAAGTGGAGCATATCGATGAAAGCTCCGGAAAAGCCGTTGCATATAAGGTCGCAGATACTAATGATCAGACCTCCGGTACCGTTTCCATTGACAAATCCGGCGCGGTGGCTGAATTTCAGGTTGGCTCTTTTTCCAAGTTTACAATTACATGGGAAAATAATAAAAACAGTGCAACAGTATTCTTTGTAGACCAGGCTGGAAAAGAAATAACGACAAATGCTACCTTAAATACGGTTGCGGCATCCGAAGAGAGTGTAACAGAGCTTGACTTAAGTAAATATGCAGTCAATGGTTATACATTTCAGAATGTACAGCTTGTCCATAAAGATATTGTGTATCCAAAGGGAGAAACGATTGGGAATAAGCTGAAACCTGTTGCCGATGCAGATGGCAATGTGAAATGGCAGTATACCTATACTACGATGCCGGTAGGAGAAACGAAAGAGACAACGCATACCGCTGAAATCGAGGATGAGGATAAGATTTATGCCATCTACAGTAAAGGAAACAGCCTGACGACCGTAAGTACCGTCGATAACAAGGCTCTTGGATTCCATCTTTATATGACAGATTATTCGAAGGCCGGAAACGATATCAATATTGGCGGAAGCTATGGAGACGGCTCAACGAAGCAGGGCTTGTACGCATCCACGATAGAAGGAGATATCCTGAAAACTGTCGGCGGAACCTCTCTTGAATCCCTGTTTTCAAAGTCCAATGAAGTTTCGCACCTGTTCTTAAAATCGGTATACGACGAGACGGGATACTTCTATTATAACAGTGCAGATAACTTTGCATCCTTAAGTGGAAGCAACTTTACGGTGTATAACCAGCTGGGAACACCGAGTGGTGACAATAAATTCTACTATAAACGAGGCAATTTCATGCCGTACAATACGCTGAAAACCAGTTCTATCCGAAATAGAAATTTATATGATGATAATGGTACCGCATTATCCAATACAAACCCAAGATACAATGAAGCCCTTTACGATTTTAATGAAGGAAATAATTTCTACTTCGGCATGTATGGAACGGCAGATTTTTATCAGCCGGTAAACGGTCAGGTCAACGGCAGTGATATGATTTATGAATTCACCGGTGACGATGATATGGTTGTATACATCGACGGAACCCTGGTTCTTGACCTTGGTGGTATTCATGATGCACAGAGCGGTTTTATCAATTTTGCTACCGGTGTTGTCGGGTATACCAATCAGAAAACGAATCAAGCAGTGAACTGGAATTATACAACCATTAAAAATATGTTTGAAAAGGCTGGAACCCTGAATACAACCAGATGGGATGAAGACACCTTTGCCGATGGTACAGAGCACAAGATTCAGATTTTCTATCAGGAACGTGGTGCCGGTGCATCAAATCTGAAAATGAAGGTAAACATCCCTCCGATTCCGGATGGAAGTATTACCGTCAGCAAAACAGTAGAAGGCCTGGATTCTACTCAGGCAGCAGAAGAAACCTATATTCTTCAGTTAAAGAAAAAAGTTGCCGGAAGCAATGAATATGTCGGAGCCGCTAATCAGAAATATACCTTATCGGATGAAACGTCAGTATCTCATACCACAGATGCAGACGGCAAGTTCAGTATAAAGGCCGGACAGATTGCCACATTTGCAGGTATTGAAGCCGGAACTGAGATTCAGGTTGTGGAACCGGATACTGGAAGAATTTATGATGTTACTTATACCTCTACAGACAGCAGTGGTAACCTGATTAATTCGAGTGAAGGCGGTTCTGCCGTAGTTCCTGCCGCCGGTTATGTAGCGGTTAAGGTAAAGAATAATGCAGAGCGGCACTCGAAAAGCCTGACAATTAAGAAAAAGTTCTTTGTAGAAGGAAATGAAGTTGAGGCCGCACCTTCCACGGAAAAATATAACGGTGCAACCTATACCCTGAAAGAAAGCTCTGACAATGGTGCTACCTGGAATGAACTTTACACCATCAGCTATTCAAGCTTTACCAATGCAGAGTATACCTTCCGTCAGCTTGACCCGAGAAAACAATATCAGGTTATTGAAAATATCACCTCGGACACAGACGGAGCAGCAGCCGGAACCTATTATGAGAAGACAGAATATGAAGTGGCTGTCGGCAGTAATGGGAACGGAACGGTTGCTTCGGGAGTGAAGCTGGAAGATTCAAAGAATAACTTTATTGATAACACGGTTACCTTCAAAAACCATTATCAGAAAGATTATGTTTCCTTTATGAAGCATAACGAGGGCAATGACCCATTACCGGGAGCGGTATTTACCCTGTATCAGGCGGATGGAACGACTGTCGTAGAAGATAATCTGGAATCCGATGAGAATGGAGATTTTACGCCAGACCAGAATTACAAGCTCTCCGAAGGAACCTATTATCTGGTAGAAACATCCGCACCGGCGGGATATAATAAGCTTGCACATCGTGTAAAAATCGTGGTAGATGCCCTCGGCAGCATCTCCGCAACGATGGAGGGCACCTCCGTCGGAAAAGAACTGGCTGTATTAAACGCAAATACCAACACTTACGTTATTACAATACAGAATAACCCGGGAATTGAACTCCCGAACACCGGTGGTTCCGGTACCTTACCTTATACATTAAGCGGATTGGCATTAATGTTCATCGCCGCTTGGATGTACGGTTTCATCATGAGGAGTAGAGGAAGGAGGTTAAATTAATTGCCTCTGATCTCGACGAAAAAAACGCCGAATCTGAAACCAGATATAAATAATTAAATACATGGCTGTCTGGAAGATAGTCAGTCGAGTAATCAGACAAACAGCCATAATATACCAGCTGTGGTTAAACAGCAATAATAACCTGCCCTTCACGGGCGAACAACAATATGATTGTCCCAAAGGGACAGAAAAGAAAGGAATGAATAATATGAAGAAATTAAGAAAGATCTTCGCTCTGCTGATTGCTATGGTAATGGTACTTGGTATGAGCGTGAGCGCATTCGCTGCGACAGTTCAAGTCAAAGAAGTTATCAATGGAGAAGAGTATACTGCTTATAAGATTTTGAACTACTCTGACAATGGTAAGACTGGTGACGAGCGTGCGGTTTCTTACTATCTGACAAAAGCTGAATATGATCAGATTGGTACTGTTCTTACGGATGCAGGTTTCACATTTAAAGCTTCTTCCGATGGAACGCAGTATACAGTAAGTAATGCAGATTTAGTTGATGTTGCTGGAGCAGCTACGTATCTGAAAGAACACTTAACTGATCTGGGTAACGCTCTTGGCAAGTTTGGACCGGTAACTGGTGCAAATCATCAAGCTAATTTTACTGGTCTGGGAACAGGATATTTCTTTATTACATCTACTGCTGGTTCCTTCGCTGCTCTGCATGACGAAACCGACATTGCAACTGTAGTAGAGAAAAACACCGTTACTACTCCTGATAAAAAACAGGGCCTGGAAGATGGCACATATGCGGATGCACAGCTTGATGTCAACATCGGCGATACAGTTTATTACGATGCTGAGATCAAGATTGGTAAAGGTGCAAATTACGAAATCACTGCAACCGATACCCTTTCTACTGGCCTTACACTGAACCATACTGATGGTGAGATTACAGTAGAAGTAAATGGTACAGCTGTTCCGGCTGCAAACTATGAACTGACTGCTACAGATAGTGGATTTGAAATCGTTTTTGCTGCCAATTATATTGCTACACTGGCAGAGAATACTGTCATTAAGATTGAATATAGCGCTGTTGTAAATGAGAATGCAGCAATTGCAACTGCTATCCCGAACACATTTGAGATTGATTATTCTAAGCAGCACTTTGTGGATCACACCGATATTAAGACCTATGATGTGAATCTTAAGAAAACTGACGGAACGAATGCACTGGCTGGTGCTAAGTTCAACCTCTTCACATCCGAGAAAGGTGGCACTGCACTCACGTTCTCAAAAGATAATACTGGCTATTATCTTGATGCAGAAGGAACTGCTGAAATCGATGCTGGCGATGGTACTGGTGTAAACATCCGTGGTCTTGAGCCGGGTACTTACTGGTTCGAAGAGACAGTAGCTCCGGATGGATATAATAAGCTCGATGTAAGAAAATCTGTAGAAGTGGTTAAAGATGCTACTAATACAGCAGAAATCACTGTTATTAACGAGCAGGGTACAGTTCTTCCGTCCACCGGTGGCAGCGGTACCACAATCTTCTACATCATCGGTGCAATCCTTGTAATCGGTGCTGGCGTTGTTCTGGTAACTCGCCGTCGCATGAATGCTAACAAGTAATTGGAACACCTGATCAACGCACATGGCACCTCGGCATTTGAGCTTTGAAATCAGAGTGAAGAATGATAGGGGAACTAAGCAATACTATTGAGGCCACCTGCCACTTTTCCGGTAGGGCACCTCACCAAAACAAAACATTAACCCATCAAAAAGGGAGCCTGACCGACAGGCCGGGCTCCCGGGGGTTACAACTACTTACATGATGCCTTAGCATCACCGGAACGAAAAAGAACCGGGTGATACACCCGATCCGGACTTGGTTCCGACAACAACAGAAAATGGAACAACAACAGCATTAAGTGGTTCAAATACAGCAGCGATCGGTGATGTTGTTAATTATCAGATTACATTCAATGCAACAAACTTTGAAACAAATGATAAACTGACGAAAGCTATTACACAGTATGAAGTTGAAGATACTCCAACTGCTCTTGATATTGATGCGTCTAGTGTAGATGTTAAAGTTGGTAATACTACTTTAGAAACATCTAAATACACTGTTAATAAAGCAACAGATACAGGAAAATTAACTATTACTATCCCATGGCAGACAGACAATGGAGATGGTACCTACAATGCATTATATGATTCTCCATCTTTGGTTACTATAACATATTCTGCAACAGTTACTGGAGAAGCAATAGATTATGCAACGAATGCTGCAAAAGTTAAATATAATGACGAAGAATTAAATGGCGGAACAACAACTACAGAAACATATTATTTTGATATTGTAAAAGATAATGATAAAGATGAAGTATTAACAGGTGCAGAATTCAAACTTTATGATGCAGCAACTGGTGGAAACGAAATTCCTGTTGTTAAGATTTCTGATGGTGTTTATCGTGTAGCAGAAGCAACTGAAACAGGAGTAGCTATCGAAGCAGGTAAAGCACGAATTCAGGGTCTTGATGGAACAAAGACATATTATCTTGAAGAGACAACAGCTCCAGTTGGATATAATATTCTTACAAGTCGTGTTGAAGTAGCAATTAATAATAATGACAATCCAGCAACTGTAGAAAATGATCAGGATGTTACAAAATATGTAAGTGGTGGTGTTGAAATCGTGAACCAGCGTGGTGCTGAGCTTCCATCCACAGGTGGCATCGGTACAACAATCTTCTACGTAATCGGTGCAATCCTTGTGATCGGTGCCGGAATCGTTCTGGTAACCCGCAGAAGAATGTATCATAACTCATAATATGTCTATCTGAATCATCCATAGGAGGAGCGGCATTAATGCCGCCCTCCGGGGGTGATCGTCTGATTTATATGAGGATCTGTATCCATTAGTATAATTCGTTCTTGTTAATGGATAGAGATGTTCATATCGAACAGATGCATAAGATAAAAATAATTATGAACATGGCAGAATGGAGATTCCATTGTCGCGGCATTTGGATATACCGAGATAAATCGGTATATTTTTATCGTATAGGAAACCTTGTTCTAATATGGTAGAATAGTTGCGTGGGAATCCGTTGCCACAGAAGTTTGTTTAACAGGGGCATGAATTTATGAACTGGATGAAAAAAAATTGGACAACAATTCTTCTGGTCTGTATCTTATTGCTGGGAGTGGGGATATTTGCATATCCGACCTTCAGCGATTACTGGAACTCGTTTCATCAGAGTCAGGCAGTGACAAGCTACGTTGAGAATGTAGCAAATCTGGATACGGAACAGTATGAGGCATTGTGGAATGAGGCAGTGGCTTATAATAAGAAGCTGGCAAAGAACGGTATCCAGTGGAATATGACCGATGAAGAAAAAGCAGAATACAATAAGTATCTGGCAGTGGATGATTCCGGAATCATGGGATACATCGATATTCCGGTGATTGACTGTTCTCTGCCGATCTACCACGGTACTGATGAATCCGTACTTCAGGTTGCGATTGGACATATTGAAGGATCTTCACTCCCGGTTGGAGGAGAAGGAAGCCACTGTGTGATTTCCGGTCACCGTGGTCTGCCTTCCGCCAGATTATTTACCGATCTTGATAAGCTTGTTGAGGGAGATATATTTATTCTCCATACACTGGATGCGACACTGACTTATGAGGTGGATCAGATCCGTATCGTAGAGCCGACAGATCTTTCCGATCTGCAGATCGAAGAAGGTAAGGACTACTGTACATTAGTGACCTGTACACCATACGGAATCAATACACATCGGCTTTTGGTGCGTGGACATCGGATCGAGAATCAGAATGCTACAGACATTCGTGTCAGTGCAGATGCAACCCAGGTGGATCCTGTGCAGGTTGCACCATTTATCGCAACACCGATCCTGATCGTACTTCTGATCTGGGTATTTGTCGGAGGCAGGAGAAAACGCTAGTATACTGTAAGCGATGAATAATACACCGCCTACCATACTTCTAAATTTAATAAAAGCAGTAAACGACTCCCGTTTACTATCAATTCCTCTGCTACACATCCGGCAGGGGAATTCTTTTTTCCGGAACATTAGATTCCACATCAATTAGCCCTAAGCATTGCTCCTTTATAAATTCACTCCATGGCATCAACTGCTCTATACCTGCGGACGAATTCAAGTAATCCGGCATATACAGAAGTACCGTATAGAGATATTGGAAAATATTCAGATTGTTTGCTTTTGCCGTTTCTACGATGCTGTACATCACCGCACTTGCTCCGGCTCCGGCCTCTGATGTATGGAACAGGAAAGCTTTCCGTCCAATTGCATAGCTTTTGGCCTTTCGCTCAGCTCGATTGTTTGAGATCTCACATCTGCCATCCAACAGATAATTCATCAGCGTCTCATGGTGGTTTTGGGCATAGATCACCGCTTTCCCAAGCTTGCTTCCGCCAGTTGGATGAAGGGTATCCAGCCAGTTCCAGAACTGTTCCCATACAGGTTGTTCCAAAACTGTTCTTTGTTGTTTTCGTTCTTCGGGATCCAAATCCTTCAGTGTGCGCTCCAGATAGAAGAGTTTATTGCAATACAGCAGTCCGATTTCTGCAGGAAGCAACTGTTTTGCTTCTTCTTCATCTGGAAGATTGATATCTTCGATTGCCACATCGGAGTTGATATCCAATAGTTTCAGCCTTTTTCGCATGGCTGCCGGAACTGCCTCGAAGAACTTCCGTCTTGCATGTGCAAGACAGCATACCAGTATGACATCTTCCAGTTGGTTATAACCCTGGTATCCGTCACACTGTACCAGTCCATGAAATCCTTCCAGGAAGTTTTGTGCACAGGATCCTTTGCGGCTTGGCTGGTAATCACATTGATGCTCTGGGTGTCAGGTGTAATTAAAACTTGATAAAATTTCTAAATATCATTTCATAACACCTGACACCAACTAGTGTAACACATCCGGAGAGGATCGTTTATGTGAGCTGCGATTCCGCGACGCTGGCGCGGGATCTGAAGTATTTGTGCGGGCATGGGTATGAGCTAAAGAAGGCGACGGCAGCAGATATGTTCCCGCAGACGGTGCATGTGGAGACGGTATGTCTTTTGTCCAAATTCCATGAAGCGAAGCATCATGTGAATGTGACGGTGGATATGGATGAGATGGATCTGACCAGTGCGGAGAGTAAGGCTACGTATGAGGAGATTAAGAAATATGTAGCTGTGCATAATGATGGAATGAAGGTGTCTAACCTTTATATTGCACAGGTACAAGCTAAGTATGGAATCATAGAGCGTGAGAACTATAATTTGCCTAAGTCGGAAGATACAAAGCATCCACAGTGTCCAAAAGAGAAAGAGGATGCGATTGTGGACGCATTGAGATTTTTTCGGATGATTTAAAAATTTGATTGACAATTGAGTATTACAGTAGTAACCTAAATCTAATATTTTTTGAAAGGAAATTCTTCGGATGAGCAGATTTGTATCCAAATCTTCATACGTCAATGTGGTAGCCAAGCATGCGGTACACGTGCATGGTTTTGTTGGTGTATGTAAAGATAGTGGATACAGAGAAGAATAGGATTTCAGAATATATACGATATACGTATACGCTGACCACTTATCTTTTCTGGGTAGGTGGTTTTTTTATTATTTTGGCCGGATAATAAAAGCAATCAGATTAGAAAGTGAGGGATAAAACATGCATGAATATGTAATAGAGACAGAGCGCTTGATATTGCGCCCATTATGTGACAAGGATAGAGATGCTATCTTCAAATGGGTTAGTGATGAGGATGTTGCAAAGTATATGGTCTACAACACTTACACATCAAAAGATCAGGTTTCAGAATGGCTTACTTATTTGAAAAGCGTAGAGAATGAGTATCATTTTGGATTTGTGAGAAAAGAAGACAATGAGCTAATAGGAAGTGGAAGCATTGGACCGGATAGTAAGCGCGAAGATTTTTGGGGCTTTGGCTATAATTTTAGGAAAGACTGCTGGGGCTATGGATTTGCAACTGAAGCAACAAAGGCAATGATGCAATTTGCAAACGAAAAATTTGGTGTTAGTAAGTTTTCTTCAAGCCATGTTGAAGAAAATAAAGCATCAGGTCATGTAATGGAAAAATGTGGACTACATTTTGTTAATTATGGTCAATTTCAAAAACTGGATGGTAGCTGTAGGATGCGCTCTATGGAGTACGAAGGTACCCTTGAGAGTATTGAGTTGGTAGAACTTCAAATAAAATATGCTGAAGATATATGGAATTTCCGTCAGGAGATTATTGATAATGATGCAGATAGTGAAAATCAATTTGCAGGATGCGGTTGTCTTGATAAATGTAATTCTGCAGAGGAATGGATTCGTATATGTAAATTGAGAAATAGCGAGGAAACATGTAACGACGGAGGAACAACGGTACCTTCAGATATGTATCTTGCAGTACGAAAAAGCGATGACAGAATTGTAGGGATTATTGATTTGAGACACCACATTGATCCCCCTATTCTTGGAACATGGGGCGGCCATACTGGCTATTCGGTTCGCCCTTCAGAAAGAAGAAAAGGATATGCGAAAGAGATGCTTCGTTTGAACATCAGAAATGCAAGGAATTTGGGTATCAAAAAAATGCTTGTTACTTGTGATGAAACCAATAAAGCCAGCGAACAGACTATTATTTCAAACGGCGGTATTTTTGAAAAAAGTATTGAAGTTGAAGGAACTATTATAAAAAGATATTGGATTGACTTAACGAAAGTAGGTGAAGAGGGATGAGATACTATCGTATTCACACTGCTGATATAGCATATATCACGCAACAGCCGAGAGGAATTTTTACTGCAATTGGATAATTGGTTGAAGCAGGTATTCTATCCGAGGAGGAAACTGCAGAATACTGGAAGAATCGTGCCTATTTCGAAAAGGTATTGCCGGTGCCTCCCTTTTATGAAGAAGGTAATCCGGACAAGGCTATCACTTGGTTTAAAGATACTCCTGAGGGAAGTCAGATTTATTCTGAAATGACATTTACAGGGAGATGGCAAGAAAATATGGGACGCAGCTATATATGTCTGAGTGTGATGAGATTCCCGGGGAAATCATCTACGAGGATGATTTTCAGATTGCCATCAAGAATCAGAGGACCGATATTCGTATTACAACACATTAAATATAGGAGCATCTTATGAGAAAAATACTATGTTCGACAGGGGCATTGTTTCCGCGAACAACGCCCGAAAAGTATATTGCGCTTGGTGATATGGCAGACAAACTAAACTGCAATGGATTTGAGTTCATGGTGGACAGTACGATGTATGAAAATGTGCACAAGCTAATTCAAATCGTTAAGCCACTGAAGTTATGGATTCCGGTGGTGCACTGTCAGAAATCGCTGGGGGAATCTTTATGTGGTATGAAAGCTTGGTTTGACGAGACAGGATATCATGAATACAGAATGACGGATGAGGAGGATCGGACAGCCTTCCAAAACGGGATAGAACGCTTTCGAGTGAATTTGGAGATTGCAGGTGCCTTCGGTGCTGACAAAATGGTGCTCCACCTCTGGAACGGTATTGTATCTGATAAGAATCTTTCCAAAAACATCGAACGCTTTGGCGTGTTAAATGAACTGGCGAGAGCTTCCCGGGTAGAACTGATGATTGAAAATGTGGTATGTAACCACAAGAATCCTCTCGAAAACATAAGAAGAGTACACGAAGCATACCGATGCGCCACTTTTGTCTATGACACCAAGATGTCTGAGTTTCACAATCAGACCATGGAACTGTTTTCCTCTGAGTGGGACTGGTTGCTTCGCGAGTGTCTGGTATCGCACATGCACATTAATGACTATAATGGCGGGTACATGGACTGGAGCAATTTGAAAACACTTCCCGTCGGAGCGGGAAAGATTGATTTTATAGGCTTTTTTGATAAGCTTGCAAAATATGACTATGCAGGTGACTTCACGGTGGAAGCGACTGCTATTTGCAGGGAAACCGGTGAAGTGGATTACGATATGCTGAATGCATGTTTTGACAGGATTCGGAACCTGCTGCGACATACTGAAACACATAAATAAAGTAAATCAGAGGAGGAAAATCAACCATGAAAAAGAGAATGATTGAAATAATGGACAAATTTCATCAATACAATTCCGACAACATGGCATATCTTGCTTTCGGTCTTGATAAGAATGAACACTATGATGCGCTGGTTGTTGCGCCAAGCTTTTCTCCGTATAAACTTAAGATGGATAGCTATTGCAAGGTCACAACATTAAAGGAAGGCGCATATATTGCGGGATATCTCGTTGAAAAAGATGACCTGAAGATTGCATGGATAAAAACTGCATCATCAGATTCAAATTTGATTGATCATGTGGCAGTATGTGCAGAGCTGACTTTTGACAAAATGATTTTTATAGGTGCAGTTGGCGCATTAAAACCGGAGTTTGAGCTTGGCGATTTGTGCACGCCTTCTTTTTCAATCGCTGGAGGATTTGCACATACCTATCTGAAAGATTCTATCAAAGATTTTGTTCCTTTTGAAAGGGTAGAACCTGATATGGAATTTATAAATAATGTTGTTGGAATCGCGGAAGAAAGCGGTTATGAATTAAAGAAAGCATCTGTATTTTGCACACCTTCAATTGCTGCAGAATACTATCATCTTGAAGAAATAAAAGAGTTCGATACTGACTTAATTGAAATGGAAACAGCGTCTCTTTATCTTATGGCAGATTTATTGGAGATACCGACAGTTGCGCTTCTGGTAGTATCAGATAATTCTGCTACAGGAGCCGCTTTGGTAGGTCGGACAGATGAGGAACAGAGTAGATATGACTATGGGCGAAACGTAGTACTTCCTACAATGATATTAAAGACTGCAGATGCAAAGTGAAGCGTCATATATAGAAATGTAAGGTAAGTTCCTTATTTTGTACCATATGTTAATATGTTCGAGATATTAAATAGAAACTCTGAAAAATTCTTGACAAAAACGAACAAATATTCTATATTATCAACGGTGATTCTATACCCAAAAACAGAAAATGTGAATATACAAACAAAGCTCAAACCCGTGTGGTTTGGGCTTTTTCCAGTTTTGTAAGAATTCTGAGGACAACAATTTGAAAAAAGTCAATTAACACTTTGCGACAGGTTTTGGACAGAATTTTTCACAAAACTGTTTGTGCAACACTAACAAATTTTGGGGAATGTATAGTCTCGCAAAGGTAACAACATGGCAATCGAGTAGTATCGGTTGCTTTTTTGTTGCTCATTTTTAGAAATTATCGACTGTCCCGGAAGAATGATTTCTAAAAGATTACAAATGTGAAAAAAATGGAGGAAAAGAAAAATGAAAGAGTATTCAAAAGGTATTTATGTGAAATTTAAACAGGAGGAGGTGGAGATGATTCATGAACGTATGAAGGAGGCCGGAGTTCAAAATATGAGCGCCTTTATCAGAAAAATGGCTTTGAATGGATATTTGATCAATTTGCGATGGCCAGATTTGAGTAAGGTGTTGTTCTTGCATTCAAGAATTAGCAATAACCTAAATCAGTATTCGAAAAAAGCAAATGAAACCGGAAATATCTACAGAGAGGATATTGCTGAATTAAAAGAGATGCATGCTGAGCAAACTAAGTTACTTAGAAAAACGCTTAAGTCAGTTATTCATCTTTATGATGTAGATTTAAGGAAGAGAAATTAATTATTTTCAAAAAGCGTCAGCGTGGCTCTGCGGCTTGCCAGCAGTTCAAGGGGATTGGGGGCGCAAGACGTCCGGTGGACGTCTGTTCTGCGCGGACCGGAGTGGAACGGAGACTACTCCACAACAAGCAAAAATGCGCTGGGTATATACCGGTGCACTGCTTGCCGATTTGTGAAATAGCATGATAGTTAGTATGAATAATGTCAGAAAGGATTTTAATTATGGTTAAGAATAAAGTGGTTCTAAAAGAAAGAGATGCATGGAGTGATTTGGCAAATTTTATCGGAGAGATGGTAGCAAAGTATGCGGAAGCAATGGATTTGGATAGTTTACCGGATCCGGATCATTATCTTCTCATGAAAAGAATAAAACAGCTGTATGTCGAATTTTATAAAGAGAAGAATATTGAAAAATTCAGAAATACAAAAATCTCTATTGAAAGAAAAGTTGCGGCATGATATTATAACCGTAAAGACGGATATATTAATTATAATATACGGATATGCATAGAATGCTGACGGAGGAAAAATCATGATTATCAGTGAAAGAATTTTTTATGTGATGGAGCAGAAGAACATAACGCAGTTGGAACTCTCAAGAAGAACCGGAATTGCAACGAGCAACATCAGTGACTGGAAAAAGAAAAAGACAAATCCAAAAGCGGATTGTTTGCTTTCAATATGTGATGCATTAGATATTACTCCTGAACAGCTTTTGACAGGAAAAGGAATTGAACCGGAATATAAAGATTCAGATATGGATTATGAAGTTACTAGGTCAGATATTAAGATTTTAAAACAGATACATAGTCTAGGTGATGAGCAGTATAAACGACTGATGGCGTATATAAAGGCCTTGCAGAAGTTGGAACAGATGGAGAGTATTGTGGAGGATTGATTAATCTCAAGTTGCGTTAACGTTCAAGGTGAATTAACTGCACCTTGAATCAAAAATCCATGAAGTCACAATTTGTGACTTCATGAAATGGAATTGAAAAATCAATCTGACGGAACTAATAACCGGTTTGGTAGGGGGAAAAATGGAAGATACAAAGGAATTGATTACTACAGATGATATTCGTAGTAAAGTGTATATAATTCGCGGACAGCAGGTAATGCTAGATAAAGATTTAGCAGAAATCTATGGATATGAAGTCAAACGATTAAATGAGCAGGTGAAGCGGAACATTAGTAGATTTCCAGAGGATTTCATGTTTCAACTAAATAAAGAAGAAATACCGGAGGGATTTTCAAAGTCGCAATTTGCGACTTTGAACGAAAAGAGTAATAGACAGGGATCCAATATTAAAAAGATGCCTTTTGCGTTTACAGAGCAAGGAATCTATATGCTTGCTACAGTACTTCGCGGAGAATTAGCAGAGCAACAAAGCATTTTTATTATGCGTACCTTTAGAGAAATGCGACATTATATTAAACAGAACCAGCAATTTGTAACAAGATCTGAAATGGAGTTACTATCATCTAAAGTTACTGAAATATCAGTGCAGACAGCTGGGTTAATAGATAAACAGAAACAAACAGTCCAAAAGGTTAATTTGATTCAAAAGAATGTTGAACAGCTAAGTGAGAATTTTATTTCGGAAAAGGATGTCAAAAATTTTGTAATTTACAAAGGGCAGAAGTTAGAGGCTGACATTGCGTACATAGAAATCTATCAGCAAGCAAAGAAATCAATCTATGTTGTGGATGATTATATGAATGCAAAGTCATTACAACATCTTTCTCAAAAAGCTGGTGGTGTGGGGATTATTTTATTTACAGAGAATGGAAAAGGTAGTAAAGGATTTCTTACAAAATCTTTAGTAACAGATTTTCAAAATGAATATCCTTCTCTTCGAATTAAGCCTAATCCCGATTGTCATGACAGGTTAATTGTACTTGATTATGGTGAGGAGACAGAACTGGTTTATCACTGCGGGGCATCAAGTAAAGATGCAGGGAAGAAACTTTGTGCTATTAATCAGATTACAGAAACCGCAATTATTCATCCGGTAATAGATAGATTACTCTCGTTGCCAGATAAACAAATATAACTTGCGGCCGATTTTTCGACTGCAAGATTGATGTTATGAGGTGAAAAGAATGTCTAAAGAGAAGATAAAAGTGTATCTCTACACTCGTGTCTCAACAGCTATGCAGATAGATGGTTATTCACTGGAAGCACAGAAAACCAAAATGAAAGCATTCTGTGACTATAATGAATATGAAATAGCCGGCGAGTATGAAGACGCAGGAAAATCCGGTAAATCCATTGAAGGAAGAATTGCTTTTAATCAGATGATGGACGATATCAAATCAGGAAAAGATGCAGTATCCTATGTCCTTGTATTCAAGCTTTCCAGATTTGGAAGAAATGCAGCAGATGTACTTGCTACACTACAGGTGATGCAGGACTTTGGAGTTAATCTAATCTGTGTAGAGGATGGAATTGATTCATCTAAAGATGCCGGTAAACTTATGATATCTGTGCTGTCAGCAGTGGCAGAGATTGAGCGTGAGAACATTCGTGTTCAGACCATGGAAGGCAGGATGCAGAAAGCCAGGGAAGGCAAATGGAATGGTGGCTTTGCACCGTATGGATATTCGCTTATTGATGGCAAACTGGAAGTCAATGAGGAAGAAGCAGTTGCCATCAGAACGATATTTGATCAATATGTAAATACGGATTTGGGAGCGAATGGAATTGCTAAGTATTTAGAAAATCACGGAATCCATAAGATAGCCAGACAAAATGGTACCAATCCATTATTTGATGCTGCTCTTATCAGAAGAATTATTCAGAATCCGGTTTATTGCGGCAAAATCTCTTATGGCAGGAGACGGACAGAAAAGGTTCATGGTACGAGGAATGAGTATAGGAAGGTAAGGAAGGAGCTTCTTGTATATTGGGATGATGAAGAATTTGATTTCTCTAACAAAAGAATCATCAAGATGACTCTATTTGGGGATGAGATTGCTACCACTGATGTAACCGATGCCTACAAAAAAATTCATTCGGCGGTGTACGATTTTGATCCGGCCGAGTATCTTAGGGTAATTAATACTGTTTCTGGTGGGGGTGATATTCGGTGTCCTTACATGGTAGCAAATGGAGTTTACATTACTACAAATATTAGTTCCCAGGCAAAAATGGAAAATATACAGAGATTGTTTGAGGCTTTTGGTTTTGAATCAAAAGATTTAATATTTGAAGTGCGAGATATTCCTAAAGCTTTGAAGTTTGATATTTCTGATGAAAAAACATATTGTGTTTTGAAGGTTGGAGAATTGGCAAAAAGGCTAATAGGGAAAGCCTTGGTCGACAGGAGAATAACCGAGGAAGAAATAGCACTATTACATGATAAGAATTACTCAAAACGACTTTTTCCTCAAAATTACTATCCAGTGCTTGCAGACAGTGTTGATGCACATCGGGGTAAAAGTAAAACTACTCGATACTATAAAGATCCAGTAATTATTGATGGGAGAGAAATATTCGTTTCAAGTCAATGGTTTGAGGACGATAGGGATAATCTTTTAGAATGGTATAGAAATCATTCATAGCATTCTTAATAGAGCGGGCAATTTAATACTAAGTTGTCCGCTTTTTGTATTTTTCTGATTAGCATTTCATTTTCTTATGACCAAGTTTACTGGTCAGCAATCCATTTTTAAATTTAAAGGGGCTTTTTCTAATGGTTTTTAGGGGGTGCATTAGGGGGTGCAATCGTTCATTGTATCAAAATGGTGGTTACGATGAATGCAAAGTAGGCTGTTATCCGTACTCAAAATCTCCTTTATTTTCAATGATTTTTACATTTTTATATACAGTTAGCCTAATCTGAGTTATAATGAGAACAGCCTATACGGGTGTACTCCATAACGATAACGCAGGAGGGCATTATGGCTATCGTTAAAAAATTGAAACAGCATCCGCCATTACCGCCGTCAAGATATGAGGTTGGCATCTATTGCCGGGTCAGCACTGCAAGTAAAACACAAGTCGTGAGCGCTGTTCATCAGCTGTCCGGTCTTATTGCAGATGTGGCTAATAGCCAGCAGGCGCGGCTGTATGACGTCTATTTGGACATTCAGTCCGGCAGGACATCTGATAACCGTAAGAATTTAATGCGGCTCCTGGACGATTGCAGAACCGGGAGAGTGACTCTTGTGTACACCAAGTCCATCAGCCGATTTGCCAGAAATACGGTAGATGTTCTGGCTATTGTTCGGGAACTGAAGAAGATGAATGTCCCGGTCTACTTTGAGAATGAGCAGCTGTATTCCTTTGACAAGGAAGCGGAATTTGCAATCAGCCTTCATGGAACCATTGCCCAGGGCGAGTCTGAGAACAAGAGTGAGAATATCAAGTGGAGCCTGGATAAGGCTGCCCAGAACCCGGATGCTCAGCTCTATAATCGAAAATGCTACGGATACAGCAATGCCGAAGATGGCAGCCTGGTAATCAACGATCCGGAGGCAGAGGTAATACGGCAGATATTCCAGATGTACCTGGATGGATATAGTATCGGCGGGATTAAGAAGTATCTGGAAGAAAAGGGAATTTTGACTTCCAGAGGAAGAAGCACCTGGTCGAAGCGTACCATCGAAACCATACTGGCCAATGAGAAATATGTCGGTGATGTCATTCTCTATAAGACCTTCTCCCCTAACTTCCCGGAGAAGAAGCGAATACCAAACAACGGAGAGCATCAGAAATACATCCAGGAAGATCATCACCCGTCTATCATCTCACGAGAGATGTTCAGAGCCGTACAGGAAATGCGTGAGAGCAGAAGTAACATCGAGCGTCATGCAGATGGGACTGTAACCAGGAAGGCCAAGAGGTACACTGGGAAGAAAGAGTGAAAAGGTTACTGGAGAATTGTGAAAATCGATATTTCGCTGAGGATAGTATTCCCTTAACGAGAGGTAAATACATGGAATTAAAATTTTGCGCAAGAATTCTTCAAAATGAGAATACGGATGCTGCCTATGTAGAGATTCCTTACGATATCAAAGAACTTTTTGGCAAAGGGCTGCTGCTGGTGAATGCAACTTTTGATGGTATTCCGTATCGCGGGCAAGTGGTAAAAATGGGAACTCCGTGTTATATCATCGGCGTTTCAAAACAGATACGTAAGCAAATTGGTAAGAGCTTTGGTGATATTGTTGAAGTCGTTCTTCAGGAAAGAGACAGTGAGAAAATCCCTATATGGAAATGTCCAAAATGTGGAAGAGAGTTTAAGAAAAAGGGCAGAGTCATTACTGCGGTGAAAAGCCAAAGACGATTGATGAATATATCTTGAACCAGGATGAGGATAAGCAGGAAGATCTGCGTTATGTCCGTCAGATTCTTCACAGTGCATTACCGGAAGCGGAAGAACGTATCTCCTGGAGTATGCCGACTTATTGGAAAAAACATAATTTTTCTCATTGGCTGTCCTGATATCATTTCACAGACATCTGCACGGACATTATACTTTTTAGCCAGAAGATAAGATATATATCCATCCCTGAGTTGTTTATTCTCATCTACTACAATCGCATGCGGCAGTTGATGTTTTTTCTGATAATATTTTTCATAATACCATAGCTTCTCTGGCGAAGAATCCAACATCATGTCTGTTTGAATTTTTTCAATTGGGCAACGCCTCTGATCCGCCATATCTGTCAGATATGGATCCAGAATCCCATTCCCGTCATGTGTGCGGTATCACAAAGGAAATTATCCGAAAAGAAAATTTTCAGTTTCCCTTGACAAATTATTTAGAATGATTATAATTAAATTAGAATAATTCTAAAATGGACCATGAAAAGGGAGTTTATATGACCAAATACGAGAAAGAGATATTTTCCATCATAAATACCTCGCAGGAACATCTGGCCGCAGAGCAGATTTTCCGTAAACTGCGGGAGATCCATCCAAACGCAGTTCTCGCAACGGTATATAATAATCTGAACAGGCTTCTGGATGCAGAACTGATCCGCAGAATATCCATGGAAGGTATGCCGGATCGATATGACCGCACAGAGAAACATGATCACCTGGTGTGCAGAGTCTGCGGAAAGCTCGCAGATACAAAATTTCGGGATCTCACGGCATCCCTGCGTGAACAGATGGGTGATGGATTTCTGTATTATGATCTGAAAGTTTACTATGTGTGTCCCGAGTGCAGAAAAAAGCAGCAGGAGACAGCAGATAGGAACCTTACAGATGCAAAAACCTATTCATAATATAAAACAATGAGATTGGGAGGGATACAAAATGTTAAAAGGAAAAACTGCCATTGTAACGGGTGGAACCAGAGGAATCGGTTTTTCGATTGTGAAAAGATATCTGGAAAATGGTGCAAATGTTGCGATCGCCGGCTCCAGACAGGAATCTGTGGAAAAAGCCATGGAAAACCTTGGCGAATATCAGGGACGTGTAATGGGAATCTGGCCGAATCTGGGTTCGCCGGAGGAGGTAGCAGAAGCATTTGCTTCCGTAAAAGAAAAATTCGGAAGTCTTGATATTCTGGCAAATAATGCCGGAATTTCTTCCAGAACCAGTCTGTATGACTATACACTGGAGGAATTTCAGAAAATTGTTGATATTAACCTGACAGCTGTATTTATCTGTTCACAGGCTGCTGCCAGAATCATGAAGGATCAGGGCGGCGGAGTGATCATCAATACCAGTTCCATGGTTGGTGAATATGGACAGCCTTCCGGATGCGGTTATCCGGCAACGAAATTTGCGGTAAATGGTCTGACAAAATCACTGGCGAGAGAACTGGCAAAGGATCATATCCGTGTGAACGCAGTGGCTCCGGGTGTGACAAGGACAGACATGGTAGCCGCACTTCCAAAGGAAATGGTAGAAAGAATTTCTGCCGGAATCCCTCTGGGACGAATGGGAGAGCCTCTGGATATTGCCAACGCTTATCTCTATCTGGCAAGTGATCTGGCAAGCTATGTAACCGGAATTACCCTGCGTGTTGACGGCGCTGCGATGACTTGACAGGAGTGTGATGAATATGAATAAAAAAGCAATGTATCAGCTGACATACGGATTATTTGTACTGACATCCCGTATCGGAGTGAAGGATCACGGCTGTATTATTAATACGGCCGGACAGGTGACCTCCAGTCCGAACAGAATCAGTATTGCCGTAAACAAAGACAACCTGACACATGATGTGATCATGGCCAGCAGAAAATTCAATCTTTCCATTTTGAGTGAAAAGGCAGATTTTGAGATTTTCCGGCATTTTGGATTTCAGTCCGGAAGAACCACGGATAAATTTGCGGATTACCCGTTCTGCAGACGCAGTGAAAACGGACTGTTTTACCTTACGGAAGGAACGAATGCCTACATCAGTGCAAGCGTGGAACAGACCATTGATCTGGGCAGCCATACTCTGTTTATTGCAGCTGTAGAAGATATGGATGTACTGTCAGCAGTACCTTCTGCCACCTATGCATATTATCAGTCCAACATTAAGCCGAAACCGGAAAAGAAAGCTCCCTCCGGAAAAACAACATGGCGCTGTACCGTATGCGGATATACTTATGAAGGAGAAGAACTTCCTGCAGATTTTGTGTGTCCGATCTGCAAGCATCCGGCCTCTGACTTTGAAAAAGTGACGGATATGTAGACTTGCTGAAAGAATTCTATCCGATGTCACAAGTCATTGCCACAAAAATATGCGGTTTTTTGCCATAAAAATGGCTTAAAACCGCATATTTTCTGAATAGTTGCTTCTTTTCTCCGTACAGAAGCCTCCATCTCTATAATACTTTACTTCCATTAGCTGTAAGCTTAAACTTTGCACCCAGAAGTTCCGCTGCTTTTCTGCACATCATCATTCTTCCAAGAAAGATTTCAAAATACTCATACATGGTACAGATATCTTCATCTATTTGCAGGTTCAATGTGATAGAACGTTTCTGTACATTCACCTTCACTGTTGCATTTGTAACTGCATAATTCACACGGTCATGCTTATCAAAGCCGGATTTTTCTTCGTTTCTCACACGATTCCTTCTGACATCAGTTTTATCTGCCAGGATCAATACAGCAGATACTGCATCAACCGCTCCCCATGTAGATTTATCATGATTTCCAATGGCAGACACGATAATGCCCCTGTCTGTCAGCGGAATATCCAGTTTTTCTAGGAGCGAATACGCTAAAATAGCTCCATATTCACCATGATTTTTCCGGTTGATCGCATTTCCAATATCATGCAGAGCCCCTGCAATCTCTGCAAGCTCAATTTCATGCTCGGAATATCCAAACTTTTTCAGAATCATTCCTGCCCGTTTTGCTACAATCGCACAATGTTTTTCCGAATGATCCGTATATCCCAGCATCCCGAGATTGTCATTCCCTTTCTTCAGAAGTGATTTTACTTCTTTGTTTTGTAATATATCCTTTGTATTTCAATTTAACTTATCCTTAAGCTTCTTCCCCATCGTGATCGGAATATTTCAGGAAATACCTTAATCCAATCTGCCCCTGGACTTCATCCACCATATTCATACAACAGTTTCCTCTTTATTAATCCCGTCTTTCCTTTGCTTTTTTTCCCTTCTTTTCAACAACCTTACGCACATCAGCACCAAAGTTACGCTTTACAACCTGCTTATTTACGGACAAGGTTCTTTTTTCAAAATCAATATCATCCCAAGTCAGGGCAAAGGCTTCTGAAATACGCAACCCGGTATAGAAACCAATCATCAAAGGAATGAAGTATCTGCCTTTGATGAGGATCGCAAGGCTACGCTGGAGTGTGGTATGAATGGATTCATCTCGAAGCCATTAGACCTTAAGGAACTTATTCAGGTGTTGAATAGCGTATTGGATAAAAAACAGCAGTAAAAGCCTATTCGATGCTTGACAAATAAATTATAATGAGAAGAAAGAGATATTGACCTTGGCTCGTTGATATCTCTTTTTTCGTGGAAGAAAAGACTACTCTGCAATCCTTCATAAAATGAAGAGCAGTTTAATTCAAAGCCCGGATGGAGGAGGTGCATCTCCTGTATTTAGGGGAGCAAAAGGGGGTGCAACCGTTGAATTGTATCAAAATGGTGGTTGCGATGAATGCAAAGTAGGCTGTTACCCTATACTCCAGATTACCCGTATTTTCAATGTTTTTTACATTTTTATATACAGTTAGCCTAATCTGAGTTATAATCAGAACAGCCTATAGGGGTGTACTCTATAACGATAACGCAGGAGGGCATTATGACTATCGTTAAAAAATTGAAACAGCATCCGCCATTACCGCCGTCAAGATATGAGGTTGGCATCTATTGCCGGGTCAGCACTGCAAGTAAAACACAAGTCGTGAGCGCTGGTCATCAGCTGTCCGGTCTTATTGCTGATGTGGCTCATAGCCAGCAGGCGCGGCTGTATGACGTTTATTTGGACGTTCAGTCCGGAAGGACATCTGATAACCGTAAGAACTTAATGCGGCTCTTGGACGATTGCAGAGCTGGGAGAGTGACCCTTGTGTACACCAAGTCCATCAGCCGCTTTGCCAGAAACACGGTGGATGTTCTGACTATTGTCCGGGAACTGAAGAAGATGAATGTCCCGGTCTACTTTGAGAATGAGCAGCTGTATTCCTTTGACAAGGAAGCGGAACTTGCAATCAGCCTTCATGGAGCCATTGCCCAGGGCGAGTCTGAGAACAAGAGTGAGAATATCAAGTGGAGTCTGGATAAGGCTGCCCAGAACCCGGATGCACAAATATATAACCGAAAATGCTACGGATACAGCAATGCCGAAGATGGCAGCCTGGTAATCAACGAGTCGGAGGCAGAGGTAATACGTCAGGTATTCCAACTGTACCTGGACGGATATAGTGTGGGCGGCATCAAGAAGTATCTGGAAGGAAACGGCATTTTGACTTCCAGGGGAAAAATGATCTGGTCGAAGCGTTCCATTGAAACCATATTGACCAATGAGAAGTATATCGGTGATGTCATTCTCTATAAGACCTTCTCCCCTAACTTCCCGGAGAAGAAGCGTATACCAAACAACGGAGAGCATCAGAAATACATCCAGAAGGATCATCATCCGGCAATCATCTCACGAGAGACGTTCCGGGCAGTCCAGGAAATGCGTGAGAGCAGGAGCAACATCGAGCGTCATGCAGATGGTACGGCAACCAGAAAGGCCAGGAGGTACACTGGGAAGAAAGAGTAAATATTGGTTTAAAGAGTTTTATAACTCGAAATTTTTCTAACAGTTTTTCTGATTTAGGTAATCAATATATTCTTCGCCCCACTCACCAAGAGCATCGAGAACTTTCTCAAATTTTTTTCCGATACTGGTCAATGAATACTCTACTAAGGAAACAAATCGAAAACTTCCGCTTTATTAAACTGAATACCCATTATGAGCACTGGTTAGCAATAACTGGTGCTTTTCTTTGGGTTTAGGTAAACGGCCTATGATCCGGAATGTATTTTGGCTCCTTTTGCTGCAAAGTAAGTTGGAATATTTAGGATTTTTTCGAGTTCTTCATCTTCTTGTCGGTTTCCGTTTTGTATTTCTTGATATAACTTGGAGTCTGGATAAACTGTCAGTATGTTTGGACCACTCAGAAAAGGATGTGGCTGATTAAAAACGTCTGCGGAGGCTTTTTACACTGGCATCACCATTTAATGTCAAAATGACTTTATTATAATTTTAATATTGAAAATCATTATTATAATGGTTATAATAATACGTGCATGGAGGACGAAATGGCAAATTCATCAGATATACGAAAAGACAACAAGAAAAAAATATATAGATTAATGTTGGATCATCAACAATATACAAAACAGCAGATATCTGTAAAAACCGGTTTAAGTGTAGCAACCTGTAATACTTTGTTAAATGATATGACTGCCAATAAAGTACTTGTCACTGGAGAAGAGAAAGAATTTCGTGGTGTAGGAAGAAGTTCCTGGCTTTATGAGATTGATGGCGAGCATGAGCATTACATCCTTGTGAGTTTTGCAGTCAATCAGGGAATGAGGAATGTTGATTATTATGTAGTATCAGCAACAGGAAATATCATAAGAAAAGAATGTACAGTTTGTGAAACTATTGATTGTGAGAACGTTATTTCAGTGATTGATGGATTAATCTCTGATTGCAGCAGCATGAAACAGATTGTGTTGGGGATTCCTGGTGTGATCGACGGGGCAGAGATTGAGTTTTGTGATATTAAGGAACTTGAAATCGCTGATATTAAGAGAAAACTACAGGAACATTTCAAATTGATAGTATCAATGGAAAACGACATGCATTGTATGGCTTATGGATATGGGAGAAAAAAGCAGCTGGTGAACGAGGTTATTACTCTTGCAGGATTTCCAAGCCATATTCTGCCGGGAACGGTAACCATGCATAAGGGTCAGATTATCAGCGGATATAATGGAATCGCAGGGCTTGCAGGATTTATGCCTTTTGGAATTAATCCGGATGAAGTACCGGATATGATGGTGGAAGGTAAGTGCCTTGATATCATATCAAGGATTATAGGTGCTATCATAGCATTTCAAAATCCAAATGAAATTGTTTTTTCTGGAGATCTGATTAATAACAAGATTTTGTCTGAGGTGAAGGATTACTGCAGGAGGAGCATTCCGGAAAAATATATGCCAGTGTTCAAAATGGTTCCTGGTTTCACTGAATATCTGATTGAAGGTATGTTTCAGATTGCAGTAGAAAATAAAGAATTATAAATACAAGGGGCAAAAAGATGAAGGTAAATGCAAAAGAAATGAAATGGATCAGAGAACCAAAACAATATGAGGTTACCGAGGATAAGGTGGAAATAATTACAGAACCGCATACAGATCTTTGGCAAAGAACCTATTATCATTTCAGAAATGATAATGCACCAGTTCTTCAGCTGGAAACAGGGGAACAGTTTTTTTCATTTGTTGTAAAGACTGATTTTGACACGAAGGTTCGCTATGACCAGAGCGGTATCGTAATGTATCTTGACAGTGACAACTGGTTAAAAGCATCTATGGAATTTGAAAATGATCAGATTCAGAGACTTGGAAGCGTAGTAACAAATAACGGCTACTCTGACTGGTCATCTGTTGATGTTGATGCATCTGTTAAATCAATATGGTTCAGATTCAGCCGCAGAGAAGATGATTTTTGTATTGAAAATTCTGTGGACGGCGTGAATTTCAAACAGATGAGAATCTGTCATATGTTTCATGCAAAAGAGAAAATCAACTTTGGTATTTATGCATGTAGTGCTGAAGATTCATCATTCAAAGCAACATTCACTGATATGGAGATCACGGAATGTAAATGGCTTGCTCATGATGGACAGGCTCCTGATGAAGAAATATAAATCATGGTTGGATGTAGGAGAAATGAATATGAAAAAAAGATTGCTAGGAAAAACCGGTCTTCTTGTAAGTGAAATAGGATTTGGAGGTGAATGGTTGGAGCGCCACCCGGAAAGTGAATCCATAGAACTTATAAGGTATGCAGGGGAACAAGGCATAAATATCATCGACTGCTGGATGCCTGATCCGAAATCCAGGGATATTATCGGAAAGGCTATGCTTGGAAACAGAGAAAAGTGGTATGTACAGGGACATCTGGGATCTACCTGGCAGGATGGTCAGTATGTACGTACCAGGGATATGAAGTATGTGAAACCTGCATTTGAAGACCTGCTTATGAGACTTCAGACTGATTATATTGATCTTGGAATGATTCATTATGTGGATACGGAAGATGACTGGAAGTATCTTCAGAATTCTGAGTTTATGGAATATGTAAGAGAGTTGAAAGCGAAAGGTACGATCCGTCATATAGGAATGAGTTCCCATAATCCTAAGATTGCAAAACTGGCTGTGCAATCGGATTTCATAGAGATGATTCTTTTTAGCATTAATCCTGCATTTGATATGTTGCCTGCCAGTGAAAAATTAGATGATTTACTTTCAGAAGGATATAAATATGATCAGAAGCTTTCAGGCATTGATACTGACAGGGCAGAATTATACAAGCTGTGTGAAGAAAAAAATGTTGGGATCACTGTTATGAAAGGTTTTGCCGGTGGCAGATTGTTTGATGAACAACGCTCGCCGTTTGGGGTGAGTCTTTCACCAATACAGTGCATCCATTATGCGCTTACACGTCCCGGAGTATCTTCGATTTTATGTGGTTATGATACAAAAGAGCAGGTTGATCAGGCAGTGCATTATGAGAATGCTTCGGAAATAGAAAAAGACTATGCATCAGTGCTTGCGAATGCGCCATTTCATTCTTGCAGAGGGGAATGTACCTATTGTGGTCATTGTAAACCGTGTGCAGCAGAACTGGACATTGCAATGATCAATAAATATTATGATCTTGCGGCGATGCAGCCGAAAGTACCTGCAACAATAAAGTCTCACTATATGTTGCTGGAACATAAAGCCTCTGAATGTATCTCCTGTCAGGCATGCGAATCAAGATGTCCATTCGGAGTCCCTGTTGCAGAGAGAATGAAGAAAACAGTGGAACTATTTGGATGTTAGAATTGTGGAGGGATGGATGATGACAGAGTGGGAAAAGGCACAGGCTGGATTTTTGTATGATGCGAATTATGATTCCGATTTAATTGATATGCGTACTAAATGTGCTGATCTTTGTTATGAGTTCAACATGTGTAGACCATCGGATGTTACAAAGCAACAAGAAGTATTGCATAAGTTATTTGGACAGATTAAGGGGAATGTTGTTGTAACTGCACCTTTTTATTGCGACTATGGTGTGAATATTTCTGTAGGCGAGAATTTTTATACAAATCATAATGTAACAATTCTAGATGGTGCCAAAGTTACCTTTGGGGATAATGTGTTTATTGCTCCTGACTGCGTGTTTTCAACAGCAGGGCATCCGATTGACACAGAACAGAGAAATCTCGGATTGGAAATCGCTCTGCCGATTACGGTTGGTGATAATGTATGGATCGGCACGAATGTTTCAGTACTTCCTGGTGTAACAATTGGCAGTAATGTGGTAATTGGTGCTGGCAGTGTAGTAAATCGCAATATTCCAGATGGCGTAATAGCGGCTGGGAATCCTTGTCGAGTTATACGAAAGATAACGGAGGAGGATAAGAAAAAGTATCCAATTTATAATTTAAAGTCATTATAAAGAAAATTGTTATTTTATCTAGTGTGTCGACAAATTGATTTCTATATCAAAAATTTATGATATTTTTTGTAAGAATCCAGTACGTTTACAGTAACTTTTAAAAAAAGGTTTTCTTTGAAAATATTTTGTTTATACTAGGAAAAAGACATCGGCAGATTCCTGTTCGAGACTTGACAAGTGAATTATAATAAGAAGAAAGAGATATTGCTTCCCCAGCGTTGTAATATCTCTTTTTTCGTGAACGAAAAGACCACTCTGCAATCCTCCATAGAATGAAAAGTAGTCTAATCCAATGCCCGGATAGAGGGGATGCATCTCCTTGTATTTAGGGGGTGCATTAGGAGGTGCAATCGTTGGATTGTATCAAAATGGTGGTTACGATGAATCCCTGTCCGTGTGGTTATTTTCCATTGTTTCTCCATTGTTTTTTAGGTTCATGTTTCCCACATCCATCACAGGTCTGAGGCCAGTTGATTTTCCATTCAAAGTATTCATTTCTGGTAATCTCGCCAGATTTCAGTTCTTCTTTTCTGAGAACCCATTCTTTCATAAAATCATTGACAAGTCCATAATTAATCCATAATCCCACAGGCGGATGTGCAGGCCAGCTATCGTTATCGTGATAGCGGACAGAGGTATCTTCGCTGGAATTGCATTTTTCTCCGGGATAAGTTTCCATCTGGAACAAGTTTATAGCGGATGGGTTGAATTCATCGATCCAGAACAAGAGTTCCATGAATTCGGTAGCATCCATTGTCGTTGCATCATACAGTGTCCAAGGATTTACGTCCAGTATTTTTGCCATTTCGGTTACCAGTTCTTTTTTGGGAATCCGGTAGTTTGTCTCATACTGGGCAAGACGATTTGCTCCTTTTTCACTCCAACCGAGGGCTGCGCCAAGCTCTGCTTGTGTCATTTTCCGGAATGTTCGGATTTTTTTTATTTTATCTCCAATCGTCATATCAGATACCTGCTTTCCTATTGATAATACTATTTTACTTCCAAAATACTTTTTTGTAAACAGAAACATTCGCTAAAAAGCGAATTATTTTCTTGGCATTCGCAGAAAAGCGAATTATAATGGCGGTAAAGTTGGATTCGCAAAAAAGCGAATTGATGTACATTGAAAACTTCATGAGCTGTATAATCTGCCAACACAGATGCCATGACCCTGTAAGGCTTTATTCTCAGGCGAGCGTCGAAGATACTCCGGAAACGACTGGTAAGTTTGTGAAGAAGCTGCCAGTAATCAGAAATATTCTGATAGAGGTCAGTTGTAACACTGACAGCAGATGATACGAATGGAAGCCAAACCAAGTGCAAAATTTTGACTGAAAGGAAAAAAGGTGTCATGATGGAGCAGGATAGAAAAGAGTATTTGGATAAAGATGAATCGGAAAAAATGTGTTCATCAAAGATTGGCGAGGCTGGGGAAATGTGTTCTCCAGCCGATACCGACACATGTGGAGACGGTATGTTGTCTACATCGGGTGAATTCGTAGAAGTCCTTTGTTTTAGGCACTTTGCGAGATATATGAGTTTCGCACCTACAGGTAAACATGGACGAAAAAAGCAGATTATGGACGGAATCGAGGTATCGGTAGTTCTGCATCTGGTATGAGTGGACACATGAAAAAGAAAATTTCATTTTTATTTGAATATCGTTAAAACAGTCAAAAGGACGCTTGTTTTTCAGAATTTCTGAGAGGTAAGAGTCCTTTTCTTTTATTCAGATTAAATGGAGGATAATTGAGATGACAAAGAAAAGAGTAATGTGTTCATCAAAGGATTACGAGTCGGGTGCAGGTATTGTTCTGGTAAAGGTTTCAGAACTTCATGATTTTAAAGACCATCCTTTTAAGGTGGAGCAAAATCAGGAATTATTTGAATTACGCCAAAGCATGGAAAAGGAAGGGGTTTTGGTTCCGCTGTTAATCCGCCATAATACGGATGGTGACGGTTATGAAATTATCGCAGGACACAGAAGAAAGGCGGCAGCCATATGGGCAGGTATGGAAGAAGTGCCAGCCATTATCCGTGATTTGGACGATGACCAGTCAATCATTGCGATGGTAGACAGTAATCTCCAAAGAGAAAAAATTCTGCCGAGTGAAAAGGCATTTGCCTATAAGATGCGACGAGAAGCAATGAAACATCAAGGCAGAGTAGATGATTCGGCAGACGCAGACGGTCAGTACATGGTTTTGAAATTCTGGAGCTACGAGACCTTTGATAAGGATGCCGTCAATCAGATGAAGGTTGGAGATGTCCTGCTCCTGCGGGGAGAGCCACGAAGGATTGATGCACTGAAGCGCAGCGAGAACAGCCTCGGGGAAACCACCTGTGCGGATATCAACGGCGACATGGCAGAAGATGGCATCACGCTGGCATATGACTACGAGGAAAACTGCTTTCGGGAAGAAGCTGAAAACGATGCCTACGTTCTGTACAGCGTGGGGTCCCGGAAGGTAAAGCTGGCGGCGGATTTCCTGTATGCCGATCATTCCTCGGTGGCAAATCCCGGAGACCCGGAGCCGGAATGGGCCAGAGGCGATGCTGCTGCCTTCCCGGATTATATCGCAGGCAGAGAGCTGTATGGCAATAATTCCTACGCCCAGATTCGCGGCGGAGAACTTGCTGAGTTGAACATCGAGTAGGTGCCGTAAATAGAAAATGTGATTCAGGTCATCCCCGGAATATCATCTTCTGATCAGATGGTATTCCGGGGATTTTTGCGTTTTGGAATGCGTGCTCACAAAACAACACAACTGCATATCCTGCTGAACAAATATCTTTGTAACCCCTCATGAATGAGGGGTGGGGCGTTGAAGTGTCGGAGACACTTTTTTGTATCGTTAATATTGAACAACAAGGATGAAAACTTGCTGTGATTCGTTTTCATGACATATTGACTTCCTAACGAATATTAGGTATCATATTCCTAACGACTATTAGGAATATGAAGATTGGAGAAAAGAAATGGAAAAGATAAAAACAAAGGACAGAATTCTTTTCGCAGCGCTTGATTTGTTTTCTGAAAAGGGATATGACCAGACATCCATTGATTTAGTTGCAGAAGCTGTGGGAATAAAAGGTCCATCCATATACGCACATTATAAGGGAAAGGAAGATATTCTCGATTCCCTGATTGCCATGATGGAACATAAATATGACGAGAATTTCGGAAATAGCTCTCATTTGGATAAGATTCCGGAATCACTGGATGAATTCAAGGAAGATTGTCTGAGACGAGTTGGATTCACAATGAAGGATCCGCAGATACAAAAGGTCAGAAGATTTTGTACAAAGGAACAGTATAGAAATGAAAAGATTGCGGCACTTACATCAAAGCACCAGCTGACCGGAAATCAGGAAATGTATGCTCTGATGTTAGAAAAAATGATGGAAAAGAATTTGATTCGCAGGTTTGATGCCAATCTGCTTGCTCTGGAAATCGTAGCACCGGTAACAGTGATGATAGAGATTGCAGACCGGGAGCCTGACAGGACGGACGAAATGTGGACGCAGATAGGTGTGCATCTGTCACATTTTGTTGAAATTTATGGGATGAAGTAAGTTGATCGTACAAACCATCACCAGTGAACAGATGAATGACAGAAAATTACGGAATGTGTAAAAGCAAATATAGGCATTGTGCAGAGAAAATGAAAAGATATATTGCATTGTTATATTGGAACGCATTATAGGAGGTACAAAACAGTGAATTGGACGATTTATGGAATGGAATGTGTTGGGGCGCTGATCCTGTTCACCTGCATGATCATGATCCCGCTGTGCAAAAATCCGGTTTGGTGGATCCACGATTACCCCAAGGACATTCAGGAAAAATATTTTGAAACCCATGAGCGCATTCCCACCGAGGTGCTCAGTGCCCCGGTGTTCTTGAAAAAGGGCTTTGCAGTGTTTCTGGCTTTATCCATTCTGACGGCATTGGCGCTTGCGGCAGGAGCGACGGATTTCAAGACCGGCTTCCTGTACGCATACGGTCTATGGCTGCTGGTGGACTGGTACGACTGCTTTTTCCTGGACTGGGTGCTGTTTGCCAACGTCAAGCGCATCCGTTTGCCGGGAACGGAGCACATGGACAAGGCGTATCACCGGAAGAAGTATCATGTAGTGCGCTCGGTGATCGGCATGGCGCTTGGTCTAGTTCCCTGCTTGCTGTGCGCCCTGATTGTGGCGGTGCTGGGATAGAGAACGAACAGGGCTTTCTGCTTGTCGGATGAGATTGGAGAAATAGCTTTGATGTATTGTATGGATAGTATTTGGATGAATACGATATGGCAAGGGTAAGATAAATTCTCGTTTACACGACAATGACTTACGATAAAAGCAGATACTAAAATGATAAACGCGCCCCGATGGGCAAGGAAGGAGTATATGAAAATGAGCGTTTCGGAAAAAGAGCTTTGTAAATCGAACGAAGCGGACTTGTCTTCCTCGGAAAGACTTGGAAAGGCGATAATCGCGCTTCTTGTTATTGCGGCTGTGCTGATTGCAGCCCTTGCGGGAGCGTGGACCATGTTCGGCACCCAGCTCACGGCGGCCATGACCATCGAGAAGCTGGATGATCATCTGTGGAGTATGGAATATAAGGGAGACTATGGCTTCGATGGCTTTCTGGAGCAGGGCGGGGCAAAAAGCGATGCCGAGATGGGAGACTACATCGCCTCATTCCTCTCTCACGGCTTCTGGAAGCCGGACACCTCCACCGCCGGGGGAAACTACGGCTGCTCCACCGTCGCGGTGACAAGTCCCGACGGTGCGGCCCTCTTTGGCCGCAACTTCGACTGGGAAGAATGTGACAAAATGCTGGTACATACCATCCCCAAGAATGGCTATGAGTCCATCGCCACCTGCAATTTGGACTTCCTGGGCTTTGGGGAGGACTGGAAGCCCGATGGAAGCATGGGCGATAAGTTCATGGCGCTGGCTTCCGTCTACGCTATCCTGGACGGCATGAACGAAAAGGGCCTGTGCGTGGCTGATCTCATGGTGAGCCACGAGGAGGGTGTCGACCAGAATACCGATAAGCCCGACATTACCATTGTCTCCGGTCTGCGGCTGCTGCTGGACAAGGCGGCGAATGTAGAGGAAGCGTTGGAATTGCTTTCGCAGTATGATATGCACTTTTCTCTGGGCCGGGCGCAGCACTTCTCCCTCTCTGACGCTGCCGGGCGGAGCGTGGCGGTGGAGTGGAAAAACGGCGAGATGGTAGTGACCGACACCCCGGTGGTGACCAACTTCTATCTCCACGGGGACGACGGCACCTCCGGCAGCGGCCAGTCCTATGTGCGTTTTAACACGCTCACCCAGCGGCGGAATGCGGCAAAGGGTGTAATGACCGCCGAGGACGTTCGCGCCGCCCTGGCGGCTGTGGCGCAGAGCAACTTCCCCGGCGAGAACGGCGGAGAGAAAACCTGCTGGAGCTGCGTCTATGACCAGCTGGAATTGACCGCCACCTTCTACGACACCGAGGACTGGGCGCATCCCTACACCCTCTCCCTGGGACAAAAGGATTGGTGTAAAAAGGGAGAGTGAGGAAGTATGAACGAGAAAACATATTCGACACCATTGGGCAAAATCCATTATTGGGTGCATCTGATTTCACCGGACGCAATAACGTTGGTGTTTCTGCCCGGTCTGACGGCGGATCACCGGTTGTTTGAGAAACAAATCGTGTATTTTGAGGGGAAATACAATGTCCTTGTGTGGGACGCCCCCGGCCACGCCGCCTCCTGGCCCTTTGCCTTTGCCTTCGATTTGATGGACAAGGCAAGGTGGCTGGACGGAATTCTGGAGCAGGAGGGGATCACAAAACCCGTTATCGTGGGGCAGTCTATGGGCGGCTATGTGGGACAGGCGTATGCGCAAACTTACCACGAAAAGCTGAAGGGCTTTGTGTCCATCGACTCCGCGCCGCTGCAACGAAAGTATATGACAGAGCCGGAGCTTTGGCTGCTGAAACGAATGGAGCCAGTCTATCGCTACTATCCGTGGAAGGCCCTCTTAAAGTCCGGGACAAAGGGCGTCGCCCTGTCGGAATACGGAAGGAACCTGATGCGGGACCTGATGCTGGTGTATGACGGCGACCAGGAGCGCTACGCAAAGATTGCCGGTCACGGCTTCCGAATCCTTGCCGAGGCTGTGGAGCGGGATTTGCCCTATGAAATCAAATGCCCCGCCCTGCTCATCTGCGGCGAACAGGACAAGGCGGGATCTTGTGTTCGATACAACAAGGCGTGGCATAAAAATTCTGGCATACCGCTGGAATGGATCAAAGACGCCGGACACAACTCCAACACCGACCAGCCGGAAATCGTAAACCGGCTGATCGAACAGCTGGCTCAGCGGGCGAAGTGTCTGGAGGTTTGATTTTACGAAATCAGTGACTGAAAAGAGAAGGTGTAAGCGAATGTGGAGTTACATAGCGGGGGGAGTATTCCTTGCCCTGGCAATGTATTTCATTGTCCAGGGGATACGATGCGGTGCGGCGGTGAGGGAAAGTAAAAACCGTCTTGCCGCTTACAATGCCCAGACGGCGGCATTAAGCTACGGCGAAATAACCTATGTCGATTCGGGTGAGGGCGAGGTGATTTTATCCGTCCACGGCATTTTCGGCGGCTATGACCAGGCTTATGACACCTGTAAGGACTTTTGCTCCGACTATCGGATCATCGCTCCCTCACGGTTCGGATACCTGGGAAGCGACGTTTCCGGCGACGGAACGCCCGTCAGTCAGGCGGCGGCCTATGTGGAGCTGCTGGACAAGCTGGGCATTGACAAGGTGCACCTTCTGGCCACATCGGCAGGCGGCAGCGTCGCGATCCGATTTGCCCTTGATTATCCCCAGCGCACGAAGGGTCTGATTTTATACTGCTCCGCCATGCCGCCTGTGGAGAAGCCGGAGAAATATGCCGAATATGCCGGACCGCCCCCGTTCCTGTGCAACGATTACGTCATGTTCCTGTTAAGCCCTATGTTTGAGCCGATCATGGGGATGGAGCAGTCCACCATTTACAGTATGCTACCCATAAACGACAGAAAAGTCGGCGTGATACTGGACGCTTCCGTTACCAACCCCGATATGGCGAGGGACTTTGGGGTGTATCCGATTGAGGATTTACAGGTCCCCACGCTGATTTTCCACGCAAAGGACGATAAGCTGGCAAGCTACATCGAAACGGAGAGGGCGGTAGCAAGATTCCCAAATTGCACGTTCATTTCCTTTGAAAGTGGCGGGCATTTGCTGACAGGACACGCAGAGGAAATCAAAGAAGCGGTTTCCGATTTTGTGGAAGACAGATCGCATTGACAGAACTTCTTTTGGCACATTGCCGGGGAATGGAATGGGACAGGAGGCTCAAAATGAAAATGAAACGGAAAGACAGAATCGTACTGAAAACCGCCGGGGCAATGCTTGTGCTGCTGTTGTTCTTTTTCGCGCAAGGAGCAATCGTGGTGATCACGGGAATAGAGGGCATTCCCTCCGCGCTGATCAGGGGTGCTGTAATCTGGGGGCTTGTGATTATCACATTGGCGAATTCCATCATCCGATACAAAGGAATCTTAAAGCTGGGATTTCGCAGTGCGGAAAAAGGGGCAGCGAAGAGAATGCTCTATTTTTCGCCGCTTTTGCTCATTGCCCTTTCCCCTTTTACGGCGGGAATAAACTCTAACGGTGGTGCGGCATTGATTTTAGCAAACTTGTTTTTGACGCTTGGAATCGGTATGGCGGAGGAAATCTTCTTTCGGGGCATCATCTGCGGCCTGTGGTTGGAGCGCGGCGTGGGAAAGGCAATGATAATCTCATCTGTTCTATTCGGGTTCAGCCATCTCCTGAACATAGCTGGCGGTGCAGAATTGGGGGAAACAGTTCTCCAGATCTGCTTCGCTCTGGTCTACGGGATGGTATTTGCCCTGATTTTCGCTGAAAGCGGCAGTCTTCTCCTCTGCGTACTGCTCCACGCTCTGCATGACTTCTGTTCCTTCATCAGCGGGGAGGCTTCCGCTCAGTTTGAGATATTTCTGGGTGCGGTACAGTTTATCGTCTTGCTGGTCTATTTCCTCTATCTGTTCCGAATAACTGCTCGCAAAAGGGAACCGGCTATGAAAGGCAGGTGAAAACCGATGAAAAAGTATCAGGTCATGTACTATGCGGGAGCTGCGATCAGCCTGCTGGTGGGGCTGTGGCACTTTACCGTGCCGTGGATGTTTGGCTGGGCTTCCTATATCCCCTATGAGACATTGGTGGTTCCCATCAATTATGTAAACCTGTGCTTTTCCTTTTTGCTGTCTGGGCTGAGCCTTACCGTGATCCTGTGGGGCAAAAAGGTGTTTGCAGGAAACCCGGAGGCGTTCTATCTCTACGGCTTTTTGCTGGCCTTTTGGATTTTCCGGGTGGTTGTGGCGGCGATCTATCCCTGCCCGCCGGACTCAAATGTGTGGATGTCCTACGGGCAGCTGAGCGGCTCTGTTCTGGTATGTCTTCTGCTGCTTGTACCGTTTATCCGAGTGGCCTGCACAAGGAAGAATCAAAAAAAGTAACAGGTTGCCTTGCGCTTTGCTCATGGCTAAAACAAGATTCATTTGAGGAGTTGCATAATGAAATATCCGATGGAAGAACTTCTCCCTTATTCCCTGCTTGCCCTTTTTGTGCTGGCAGTGTTTTACGGCATATATTTTGCCAAGATGCTGGCGCAGAAGCGCCGCGGCATCCGGACGCGGCAAATCGGACAGCGGAAAGAAAAGTCCATTCACACAGTGGAACTACTGATGAGCATGGCCACGCTGGGCGTTGTGATTGCACAGCTTGTGTCCATAGCGTTAGGCTGGAGCTGCCTTGCGGCAAACGCTCGCTTTACCGGCTTTGGCACTGGGATGATCGGTGATCTGATCTTTCTCCTTTCCGTTCTCAGTATGAAGGATAGCTGGAGGGCGGGCATCCCGGATCAGGATCGCACAGAGCTGGTCACATCCGGCATCTATCGGTTCAGCCGCAATCCGGCCTTTCTCGGCTTTGACCTCATGTATATCGGTGTGATGCTGATGTACTGTAATTTGCTGACCGTGCCGCTTACGGTGTTTGCCATTGTGATGCTGCATTTACAAATTTTGCAGGAGGAACGGTATCTGGAGGAAACATTCGGCGCGGCGTACCGGGAATACAAGCGGCATACATTCCGCTATCTTGGGCGGCGATAAAGGATGGTGTATAACCATATTGATTGGACAGATTTTGTTGTAGAGTAAAGGCAACACCTCACAAAGCCGTCAGGCGGTCTTTGCGCAGTGGTGTCTTAAAAGAAAAAGGGAGTGAAAATTTATGCGTGACTTTATGATGGCGGCGCTGCCGCTGGTGGTGACCGGGATCGCTTGGCTGTGTTCTTCGCCGGACTGGCAGAAAAGAAAAAGAAGCAGGAAAAGAAAAACGGCTATGAGGCCATGGGGATGAGCCTGGGGATGTGCTTCGGGGCCGCCGTTGGCACCATTTTCCCGGAGTACATCGGCGTCACCCTGTCTATGGAGATGCTCGTCGGACTGCTGGTCGGTATGTGCGTAAAAAAATTGTGAGGAGGATACCAATGAATTTTTGCCAAAAGGAGGATTGGAGGGCAGCCGTATGGGTTCTTTGCTGAAATCAACGAGGAATACGAGAGCGCTGCCCACGGGAACCTTGCGGTATATCAGAAGCGATTATCCGGGGTGCCTTTCGGATGAAGAAGTCAGCTGGCTGCGAAAAAATGGCGTTACTACAATCATTGACCTGTGAGATAAGACTGAATATGCAGAAAAGCCGTGCAGACTGGAGACGGAAAGCGGGTTTACCTACTATCATCTGCCTGTTACCGGGGGCGGAGCCGTACCAGAATCTCCGGATTCTGTTGCCGATGCTTATATCAAGATGATAGATGGACAGATGGAGCGGATCATTTGTGCCATTGTGAAGGCGGAAAGCAATGTGCTGTACTTTTGCGGCGCGGGAAAAGACAGAACCGGCGTGGTTTCCGCGATCCTGCTGAAACAGCTCGGATTCAGCGACAGCGTGATCATCGAGGATTACATGAAAACGAAGGACAACCTGTTGGACTTCCTGAAAGCGTTCGCTGCGGAGCATCCGGAGGTAAACATTCATACCATTCTCCCAAGAGAGGAGAATATAAAAAAGGTTTTGGCTGCCCTTTCCCAAATCGAGGAGAAAGCGCAAAGCGTTTTTACCGGAGAAGCGGATATATAGAAACGAAATATCGGATCAAACCTGGAGGTATATAAGTGAGTATGGAGAAAAATGCACCGTTTATGATTACGCAGGCGCGGCCGGAGGACGCCGCCGCCCTGCTGGACTATTTGAAATGCGTCGGCGGAGAGACGGACAATCTCAGCTTCGGCCCGGAGGGCGTACCGCTGGATGTAGAGGCGGAAACGCAGTATCTGGCCGCGCAGGTCGCTTCAAAGGACAATGTGCAGTATCTTGCCTGGACGGACGGTCAAATCATCGGAGATGCCAGTTTGAACCGCAAGCCGAGGCGCATGAGCCATCGGGGCGAGTTCGGGATCAGCGTGCGAAAAGCCTATTGGGGCTACGGGGCCGCCTCCGCGCTCATGGAAGCCGTTCTTGCGTTTGCTGTGGAAAACGGCTTTGAGCAGATCAATCTGGAGGTCCGAAGCGACAATCTCCGCGCCATCCGGCTCTATGAGAAGTTCGGCTTCCGCAAGCTGTGTACCTTCCCGGCCTTCTTTAAGCTGAACGGGCAGTACATTGACTTTGATCTGATGAACCGGGACATGCGCTAAGCAGTCATGAGTAAGATTTTTTGAAAGAGGAGAAAATGAAATGAAAAAAATATTGAATAAACTTTTCATCATAGCAAGTTTAGGTTTGATCGCAGCGGGTGCAATCTTTCTGTGCGCCAGCATTTTTGACGGAAATGAGACCACGACACCATTGGCAATCGCATTGGCGTGCATATTGCTGTCAAACCTTTTTAATGTGATTCGGATGAATATGGATAAGAAATAGCAACTTGATCATGTTCAATCAAACCAAATCTGAATCCTGAAAGGAAACCATTATGAAACAGCAAAAATTTTTCGTTATTGTTATAACCGTCTGTGCCCTCCTGCTATCTCTGACCGGGTGCGCATCCAGCTCCGCCTTTGACGGCAGCAGCGCAAAGAACGCGGATTCCTACCACTTGGATGTCAAAATCATGAACGGCACGGACACCCACACCCTGGAGCTGAAGCAGGGTGATACGCTCAAAATTTTATTCGAGACGGTGAAAGGGGCGCTGGAGATGAAGATTACGTCACCGGATGGAACATCGCTCTATCAGGGAGACGGAACCGTGACGGAATTTACCGTGGAGGCTCCTGTGGACGGTCCCTACGCAATCGTCGTTGCGGGGCAGAATGCAAAGGGCAGGATCCACGTTGATGTGGAAAAAGTGCCTGCGAGTACGGAACCGGCGGAGACACCGGAGCCGTCGAATTCCACTGTGGAAGAAGAAATCCTTCCCGCTGAGGCTCCTACCAGGGAAACGACGGACACCTCCGTTTCCATCGCGCCACCGGTGCAGGAGCATAATATCCGGATGCCGTGACAGCGGACGATCTGGTTGTCCCGTGGCATCTGGTGGAAGATGAAAAAGACAATGCCACCGCTATGGAGGCGATCCCCGGCGCTATGGAGTTCGGCAGCAGCATGGAGATCACAAGCGATGGCCATATCTCTGGTATATCGGAGCGGACGGCGGAACCGGAACATATTCGCTGAGCGGCGATATTCTCTCCGCCGACATGACCAATGACTTTGACCAAAGCTCCATGAAAATGGAGTTTACGGCTGAGAAAACGGATGACGGGACTTTCCTGTACACAGAATATAAGGGGCTCTTGCTTTGCTGGTCGCAGGGCGAGGGCGAAACAGGAAAGGGTGGTGATGATGAAGCTGAGTCGGGTTATCCGGGAGCGGATGTGGTAGAGCTTGTGAATCTCCGCGGCGACACGACAACGGTATATAAATTAGCGGACGGCACCTATATGGATCGTATTGAACGCCGTTTTATCTATAACGGTACGGATACTTGGACTGACGAGGACGGGGCGGAGTGGAAATTGTTAGTTTTGAAAATGTAAATACCACATATCCTGAACATACACATATTGAGCCGTGTGTGATATCAGGTGTCAGATTTTTCGAAATTATAAGCGTGAAAAGATGAGAGGAGTTGGTTGACGGATGAAAAAAGATCATGCAAAAAAGCGATATATTGGAAAGATAATCGTGGCGTTTTTATTTGGAGCTGCAATCATGGCATTCATAAGATATATATCTTATGGTGGCATGAACTCCGGAACACAGGTAAATAATGAAGAATTTCTGAAAGTTGCAGAGGAAATCGATGATATTGCGATACCGGAAAATGTAAAGATATTTGCTCTTGGAGAGGCGACCCACGGAAATAAAGAATTTCAGGAATTAAAGCTTGATATGTTTAGAAAAATGGTAGAGGAATATAACTGTAAGGCCTTTGCCTTAGAAGCAGATTATGGTGGATGCTTATTGGTAAATCAATATATACACGGTGAGGGGAAAAATACGGAAGATGATGCAGTGGAAGCACTTGCTTTTCATATTTACCAGACGGATGAAATGAGGGCATTGATTCGCTATATGGCAGATTATAATAAACAGGCAAAACCGGAAGAGATGTTAAGCTTTTATGGGTTTGATATGCAAAACTCCGACTTGGATCAAAAATGTGTAGATGAAGCATTTTCAGAACTTAAGATGCAGTATACCGATATGGAAGATGCTGCGGAAACTTTAAAGAATATACCAGGGATGGAAATGTATGCGCAGGCAGCGAGATGTTATCTGCAAAATCAGGAGCTTAGTAATGCGTCAAATGTAGATTATGCAAAAATAAGGGATCATTATATGGCTGAAAACATCGACTGGATTTATGAGCATGTTCAGAAAGCAAACGAATCTATGCTTATGATTTCGGGGCATAACGGACATGTGGCAAAGAAGAGTACATATACTACATTCATGGGTGAAGAACTGTTTGAAAAATATGGTGATGATTATTTTGTCATTGGCACAGATTTTTACAAAACAGAATGCAATTTGCCTGGAAAAAATGGAAAAAGAATTACGCGAAAATTTTATTCTGCTGATCCTTTGGCAAATACAGCGTATGCCCTTGGGATGGATATGACGTATCTTGATTTTGATAAACTGCAAAAATCAGAAAAAATAAAGAAAATTATCAATCAGAGTATGCTGATGGGATCACTCGGAGAGGGTTATAGCCTTTTGAATAAGATCTTACCAAATAGCTATAGAATCAATGATGTCCCAGCAGAATTATATGACGGAATGATTATTGTGATAAATGCGACACCAACAGATATAAAGCATTAATGAAAAAATATGGAGGGAGGAACAAATGATGATATGATACAGAAAAGGTTTGGCTTGGATATTCCGGTTTTTGTTATTTTGCAGGAAAAGTTAGAAGATATATTAAGCAAGGCTCCCGATTGGTGGGGAACATCTGACAAAGATATATACGATAATCTAATTTTTGTGATGTCTCTTGCTACCGCTGAAATCATTGCGGAGAAAATTGGAGAACCGACAAAAGAATTGGAACAGATATGTATTTGTGATAACACTATTTTTTGGTCTTTCGACAGGAATAAATATTGTGGATTTGGTAAATCCCGAAAAATTATTTTTTATAGGGAACAGAAACTTTGAATTTTCATCTTGGGTATGGAGGTCATTATGGAGCTATTATTTGAAATAGATTTACATGATTATGAGTTAGATGATAATGTTTTTTCCAGACCATCAGCGCGAGGGGTTATTTTTGATGATTGTGGGAGAATAGCACTTGTTTATAGTCAAAAAGAAAAATACTATAAGTTTCCTGGTGGAGGAATTCTTTCAGGTGAGGATAAAAAAGAAGCATTGATACGTGAAGTCAGAGAAGAAACTGGATTGGTTGTTATTCCTAAATCAGTAAGGGAATTTGGAAGTGTTTTACGTCGTCAAAAAAGTAATAAGACCCCTAACACTATTTTCGAGCAGGAAAATTTTTACTATTTTTGCGAAGTGGAAAATATAGTAACAGAACAAAAACTGGATGAATATGAAGCAGAGGCGGGATTTATACTTAGATTCGCGCATTTAGATGAAGCAATTGATACCAATTTAAAGTATAAAACAGAAGATTTTTTCGATGAAATTATGATAAAAAGAGAGACGAAGTTGTTACAAATTCTTAAGAAGAAAAGAGGTACACATGACAACATTCTATTTTGTTAGACACGGACACATGGATACATCCATGGCAGGAAAAAAATTTTACAAAGACTTTAGTTACAACATGATGACATTATCTGAAAAGGGAATTGGCCAGATTAAGGAAACGGCAAAGGACGTAAGGCTGGCAAATGCAGAACTGATTATTGCATCGCCTTTTGGACGAACTTTGCATAGTGCAGCAATTTTATCCAAAGAGTTAAATATAGATATGAAGGTTGAAACGGATTTACATGAATGGTTAGCAGATGCAGTTTCATATGATTTTTTACCGGATGATATTGCGGAAAAGTCGTATAAAGCCTTAAGTGAGAATGAAGGCCGACATCCGATAGGAGAAACATGCTTATGGGAATCTGCGGAGCAGATGAAAAAACGTGTTATGAAAGTTTTGGATAAATATAAGGATTTTGATTCGGTGATTGTTGTTTGCCATGGAACACTAATGCAGTATGTTCTAGGAATACCACATCCTGAAAATGGGCAGATTGAAGTGTTAACATATTGATAGAGAGGAAAATTCTTTAGGCTACAATCAATAGCGGTGTAAACGAAAAAGCAGTCTTAAACTATAGAAGAACTGCCCTTTCGTTTGCACCGCGTTTGATTTTGCCAAAGTGAACAAAGTCGCGTCCGCGTAGCCGATATGTATGGACTTTCAATTCTTGCTTTTTTTATGAATACGAGTGAAATACTAGAATTCTCTGCATTGTTATATGGTGCTTTTGCAAAATCATGGCACGACAAAGAAACCTCATTGCTGAGGCTTTTTGAAATTATTTAGTTAGTCGGTTCTAAATGCGCAAAGGTATTCTCTGCTGTGGTTTTCCAAGATGACCACCACAGCATTTGCAAACAGTAACCTTGATACCATAAAGGGTTTCAAGGATCTGAGGTGTTTCCATATCTTTCAGTCGTGATAGATACTGCTTACAACCAAGAAGATTCCGACATAATGCCAGATGCTTGTTCTTGCTGCGTGTACATAGCAAGCCGTAGTGTCTGATTCTGACAAAGCGTTTTGGCGGCACATGCATAAGGAATCTACGAATGAATTCAACTCCGGAAATGGTGAATTCTTTCCACTTACCTTTTTCGCGATAATCTTTCACATAGTATGTAACAGCATTTTCGTCTATACGGATGATTCGGTGATTACTGATAGCGATTCTATGTGTGTACTTACCAAGATAGTTAATAACAGACTGGGCACCATTGAAGGTTTTCTTGCAGTGAGGGATCCAATCTTTTTCATAGCAGGTGTTAAGAAGCTCTTTGAAGGCATAGTGGTTGCGAGCAAGGTGAGGAAAAAAGCGTGTTCCTAAGTACTTTCTTCGACTGCTTGAGTATTAGGTGAAGGCGGAGCAGATGAATAAGGCGAAGGAGGAACAGAATAATGGCTAAGAATAGAGCTATTACAGTTCAGGGAATACCGGTTACGGTATCGTATGAAGACATAGATGACTTTATCTGTATTACAGATATTGCAGCTGCTAAATCGGATAATTCACGTGCAGCGGATGTTATTCGAAATTGGTTAAGAAATAGAAGTACGTTGGAATTCTTATCGACATGGGAAGAAATATATAATCCAAATTTTAGAGTGTTCGAATCTGAACACTTTAAAAAAGAGGCAGGACTTGTTACGTTTACACCAAGCGTATCAGAATGGGTAGAAAAAACTAATGCAGTTGGACTGTATGTTAAACGTGGAAAATACGGCGGAACATTTGCGCATAAGGATATTGCATTTGAATTTGCTTCTGCTATCAGTCCGGTGTTCAAATTGTACCTGATCAAAGAGTTCCAAAGACTAAAGGAAGCTGAAAATGATTTGCAGAAGTTGGAATGGGATGCAAAGAGATTTCTATCCAAGAATAATTATTTAATTCAAACGGATGCGGTTAAGAATTATTTGATTCCTGTATGCAATTATCGTAAGGATTTACAGTGGCTTCCTTATGCAGAAGAGGCGGATTTACTTAATGTAGCATTATTTGGTTTTACTGCAAAAGCTTGGAGAGGGGCTAATCCAGAGCTTGCAAAAAAGAGTAATGTTAGGGATTATGCAACAATAAATGAATTAACTGTTCTATCGAATCTTGAATCGCATAACGCACAAATGATTCGAGAGGGAATGGATAAGAAAGATAGATTCGAAGCGTTGAAGGAGATTGCAGAGTATCAGCTTCGTGTCCTGAATGAGGCAGAAAAAATCAATAATAGGATAGAGGAGCAATAATGTTCAACCATTTTCTCGGCATTGGCAAAATGGTTGAAATAGATTTTAGAGGAGTGATTATTTGAAAAAGCAACGATGTTACATATATACAAGAGTATCTACTGTCATGCAGGTAGATGGTTTCAGCTTAGATGCGCAGAAGGAAAAACTTAAGAAATATGCTGATTTTCAGGATATGGTAGTAGTTAGAGAGTTTTCAGATGAGGGTAAATCCGGTAAAAATGTTGATGACCGTCCACAGTTTAAGGAAATGCTTTGTTTGAATTGAGATGCAGTATTGAGAAAGAAGGGGTATTAGTTCCGCTTATGTTGAGAAAGAATCCGCATGGTGATGGATATGAAACAAGAATTGCAAAAGCAAATAATATGAGTGAAGAAAAAGTCAGAGCTATTATTGAAAAATGCACTGACAGTAGATTTTTAGGTGCTTTGGGAGAGAAAACAGTAATTGTTCTGAAAGTCAATTTGTTAGACGGTATCCTGTAACGAGTGCTCTCAAAAGATGAGCAAAAGATTTCAAACTTCTGCTCATCTTTATACAATCTTAATTTCAAAACAAACTTACTTACGCTCATTTAATACAAATAAAGATAGAATAAAGGCAATATAAAAAAGAAATTAGGGTTATGGGGATATAGTTATGCAACAGATAAACAAATCAAGACATCGACATATGACATCATTTCAAGTGATTAGTTTAGGGTTTTTATCCGTGATTCTCTTAGGCAGTCTGCTTTTGATGCTGCCGATTGCTACAAAAAGCGGCCAGTGTACCTCCTTTTTGGATGCTTTGTTTACCGCAACTTCTGCGGTTTGTGTGACGGGACTGGTTATTAATGATACGGCAACCTACTGGTCTTTATTTGGCCAAGGAGTTATTTTACTGCTGATTCAAATTGGAGGTATGGGAATTATTACGATTGCTATTGCGATTGCTGTTGTTTCCGGGCGTAAAATCGGGTTGATGCAGCGAAGTACCATGCAAGAGGCAATTTCGGCTCCAACGGTGGGTGGTATTGTACGGAGAACGCAATTTATTATTCGGACTACTATTCTAATCGAAATCATTGGTGCGGCTCTATTAGCCCCTGTTTTTTGCAGGGATTTTGGTTTTTGGAAAGGAATATGGTATTCGCTGTTCCATTCTATTTCTGCTTTTTGCAATGCAGGATTTGATCTGATCGGTATAAGAACACCGTTTTCCTCGTTAACATCCTATTCTGTACAGCCGATTGTAAATCTTGTGATTATGGTGCTGATTGTTGCAGGAGGTATTGGATTCCTTACCTGGGAGGATATAAAGAATCATAAATGGCATTTCAAAAAATACCGAATGCAAAGCAAGGTAATTTTTATGGTAACAGGATTATTGATATTCTTACCGGCTCTTTACTTTTTTTATTTTGAGTTTTCAGATGTGCCACTAAAGGAAAGAGTATGGGTTTCCTTGTTTCAATCCGTTACGCCGAGAACTGCAGGATTTAATACGGCAGATTTGACTTTATTCAGTGAAGTTGGGCAAATGCTTATCATTATGCTGATGCTCATCGGTGGCTCGCCCGGTTCCACTGCAGGTGGTATGAAAACGACGACTCTTGCAGTTCTCGTTTCATCGGCATTATCTGTATTTAGAAAAAAGGAACACACTCATTTTTTTGGCAGACAAATTCCGGATGACACTATCAGATATGCAGCTACGATTTTTTTGATGTATATCGTTTTATTCCTTGTTGGAGGAATGGTAATTAGTAGCACAGAAGATATTCCACTTATGACCGCTTTGTTTGAGACGGCGTCGGCAATTGGGACGGTAGGGTTATCGCTGGGAATAACTCCTGACTTGGGGCTTGTTTCCCATATAATCTTGATTTGCCTGATGTTTTTTGGCAGAGTGGGAGGATTGACCTTAATTTTTGCCACCGTTTCTGAAAAAAAGCCTAACGGTTCAAAATATCCTAAGGAAAAAATTACAGTAGGTTAAGGAGAATAAAAAATGAAATCAATATTACTTATCGGTCTGGGAAGATTCGGACGGCATATCGCTATAAAATTAGATGAATTGCATCATCAGGTGATGGCGGTAGATAAAGAAGATACTCGAGTTGATGCTGTACTTCCCTTTGTAACCAACGCTCAGATTGGGGATGCGACTAATGAAGATTTTTTGAGTTCGCTTGGTGTTGGGAATTTTGATGTTTGCATTGTGGCTATCGGAGATAACTTTCAGAATTCATTGGAAGTAACGTCCCTTTTGAAGGAACTCGGTGCAAGAATGGTGGTGTCTCGTGCCGCTCGTGATGTTCATGCAAAATTTCTTTTACGAAACGGCGCAGATGAAATTGTTTATCCCGAAAGGCAGCTTGCCGATTGGGTTGCGATCCGTTATAGTGCTGATCATATTTTCGATTACATAGAACTAGATGAAGAACATGCAATCTTTGAAATATCTATACCGGGAGAATGGATAGGAAAAACAATCGGTCAGTTGGATATACGAAAAAAATATAACATCAATATTATGGCACTGAAAACAAATGATATTATGAATTTGAAAATAAGTTCCGATACGCAGTTGTTAAAGGACAGTACCATGCTTGTTCTTGGGGAGACGAAACATATTCAAAAATGTTTTCATATTTAATTTTTGAAAGAAGTTGGTGATATGAAAGACTTTGCTTTACTTATAGTGGTGTTGGTAGTATTTATTTATGGTTATTTTCTTATGGAAAAGCTGGATAGATTTCTCGAGGAAAATCAATCCCAAAAACTTATTTCAGGTTCTAAGCTCAGGATTGGATTTGAAACACCTGTAATCATAGATTCTATTGCAGATCTATTAGAACAATTTTCAAGCGAATACCCAAACTATGAGCTGAATCTGTTCTACGGTTCTGTAAGTGAAATAATAAATGGGCTAAAAAATAATAAACTTGATTTTGGCTTTATCATAGAAAGCTCCAACGATATTTTGAAAGATGAGTATTGTTCCTTATCCCTTCAAATAAAGCAAAGTGTCATTAATCCAGACTCTGTAGACGTTGCGGTACATCCCATCAACACGATTGAGAAACCAGCGAGAGTGATATGGCAAAATGACATTAATTGTATAAAGAGTCTATTTGTCGAAAAATTGCGTGATTTTTCGGAGCGTTTTCCGCTTTCGGCTACACGCCCGAATGGAAAAAAGAAAGAAAAGGTGTTATAATCTTTATGCGATTTTAATGTCAGTGCTAAAATACTTTTCTGAATAGCTACTATTATTCTATATAATGTTTTTGTACAAGGAGATAACCGTATGGGTGAAAGCAGACACAACCCGGATCAGTTATTAAAGGAAATTCAAGCGGGTGAAGAAAACCGTAATAAAGGACTTTTGAAAATCTTTTTCGGATACGCAGCTGGTGTGGGTAAAACCTACGCCATGTTAGAAGCGGCTCATATGGAAAAACAGCAGGGAATTGACGTGGTAGCCGGTTATATAGAACCTCATGCACGCCCCAAGACAGCAGCTCTTTTGAATGGCTTAGAAGTTCTTCCTACAAGAGAAGTTCTCTATAATGGTATGATACTGAACGAATTCGACATTGACATGGCTCTGAAAAGAAAACCACAGATTATTCTTGTAGACGAACTTGCGCATACGAATGCCGAAGGATGCCGTCATGCAAAACGGTATCAGGACATTAAGGAACTTTTGAATGCAGGGATTGATGTCTATACGACTGTCAATGTTCAGCATATTGAAAGCCTTTGTGATACAGTTGCATCCATTACGGAAATTGTTGTACGGGAACGCATCCCGGATTCTATTTTTGATAATGCAGATCAGGTTGAATTAATAGATATTGAACCACAGGATTTGATCAACCGTTTGAACACAGGAAACGTATACAGACAGACACAGGAAAACCAGGCAGTAGAAAATTTTTTTACAATAGAAAATTTGACAGCTCTCCGGGAGATTTCACTGCGGCGATGTGCGGACCGGGTGAATATCCTCACAGAAAATACCCGCATAAAAAATCATGGAGATTATCACACAGGCGAACATATTCTTGTATGTCTATCTTCTTCTCCATCCAATGCGAAAATTATCCGTACCGCCGCAAAAATGGCTTCTGCTTTTAAAGGGGAGTTTACGGCTCTGTTTGTAGAAACCCCCGATTTTTCGGTGATGAGCGAGGAAAATGTAAAACGCCTGCGTTCAAATATTCGTCTTGCAGAGCAGCTTGGGGCAAAAATAGAAACAGTTTACGGAGAAGATGTTTCATTTCAGATTGCGGAATTCACCCGTTTGTCCGGTGTGTCAAAGATTGTGATCGGACGTAGTTCTGCTACAAAACGGCATTTGCTCAGCAAACCGACCCTGACAGAAAAATTGATTGATTATGCTCCTAACCTGGATGTGCATATTATTCCGGATACGGTTTCTAATGCGGCAGTGTATCAGTTAAGAGGGGGCAGGAAAAAGAACCATATCGTATTCTCTGTCACTGATACATTAAAATCTACTTCGATCCTGATTTTATCCAGTTTAGTCGGAATGATTTTCCAGAAATTTGGATTTGACGAAGCAAATATCATTACTGTTTTTGTTTTAGGAGTTCTTGTCACCGCTGTCATCACGAAACATCAGATATACAGCCTAATTTCCTCGATTGTAAGTGTTTTGGTCTTTAATTTCCTGTTTACGGAACCTCAATTTACCTTGAAGGCGTATGATCAGGGTTATCCTGTTACCTTTATTATCATGTTTTTGGCGGCATTTTTAACTGGTTCTCTTGCTATACGGATTAAAAACCAGGCAAAACAGGCGGCACAATCTGCTTACCGTACCAAGGTGTTATTTGACACAAACCAGCTATTGCAACAGGCAAAAGATAAAAATGAAATTGTATCTGCAACTTCAAATCAGCTCATTAAACTCTTGGGAAAAGATATCGTTTTTTATTTAGCTGATGGAGAAGTGTTGGATACGCCGCATATTTTTTCTGTAACTGAGGAAAATTTGGAATCGTGTATTTCCGAAAATGAAAAGGCCGTTGCCGGCTGGGTATTGAAAAACAATAAACGTGCCGGAGCTACAACAGGAACGCTTTCCAATGCAAAATGCCTGTACCTTGCTGTTCGCAGCAGTATGGTATATGGAGTTGTTGGAATCGTGATGGGGGAAATACCTCTTGATCCATTTGAAAACAGTATTCTACTGTCCATTCTCGGAGAATGTGCCCTGGCTTTGGAAAATGAGAAAAATGCCCGTGAGAAACAGGAGGCGGCTATCCTTGCAAAAAATGAACAGTTGCGAGCGAACCTGCTGCGTGCTATTTCACATGATTTGAGGACACCGCTGACATCCATTTCCGGTAATGCTAGCAACCTTTTATCCAACGGCGATTCCTTTGATAATGATACAAAAAAGCAGCTATACATGGATATTTATGATGATTCCATGTGGCTGATTAACCTTGTAGAAAACCTGCTGGCTGTAACCCGGATTGAAGAAGGACGGTTGAATCTCCATATAACGGAAGATTTGATGGAGGACGTGATCACAGAAGCGTTACATCATATTAACCGAAAGAGTGAAGAACATCATATTTCCGTTGAAAGCAAAGAAGAATTTCTTCTTGCAAAAATGGATGCAAAGCTTATTGTTCAGGTAATCATCAATATTGTTGATAATGCTATCAAATATACACCTAAAAACTCTCATATTGTTATTCGGACAGAAAAGCGGGGAAAACAAGCAATCGTATCTATATCGGATGACGGAAACGGAATTGCTGACGAAATAAAGCCACGGATATTCGACATGTTCTACAGCGGTGCAAATCAAATTGCAGACAGCCGCCGAAGTTTAGGACTTGGATTATCTTTGTGCAAGTCCATTATTAACGCCCACGGCGGAGAACTTACTGTTTCAGATAATCTGCCGCACGGAACAGTATTCACATTTACATTACCGGCAGGGGAGGTCAAAGTATATGAATAAGTCACTAATATTAGTTGTAGAAGATGACACATCAGTCAGAAATTTAATTACAACAACCTTGAAAGCGCACGAATACCGATATCTGACGGCACCCAATGGTCAATCGGCAATTTTAGAAGCATCTTCACACAATCCTGACATTATTTTACTTGATTTAGGACTTCCTGATATGGATGGTGTTGAGATTATTAAAAAAATTCGTACTTGGTCGAACATGCCAATTATCGTAATCAGTGCTCGCAGTGAAGATACCGATAAAATTGACGCGTTGGATGCCGGTGCAGATGATTATTTAACAAAGCCATTTTCTGTTGAGGAACTGCTTGCCAGACTACGAGTCACGCAAAGAAGGTTATCGATGATGCAAAAAGTATCCCCTGCCGAAGCGGTTGTTTTTGTAAACGGAAAACTTCGTGTAGATTATGTTGCAGGTTGTGCCTATTTGAATGAAGAAGAGTTACATTTAACACCTATTGAATATAAGTTGCTTTGCCTGTTGACAAGAAATATAGGAAAAGTTCTGACACATACTTTCCTTACGCAAAGTATCTGGGGAAGTAGTTGGGATAATGATATTGCCTCCCTTCGTGTGTTTATGGCGACACTTCGTAAAAAAATCGAGAAAGAACCGAACTCTCCACAATATATCCAAACACACATTGGCGTGGGGTATCGGATGTTGAAAGTTGAGTGAACTTCACAACACCATAGTTAAAGTTGGAATATAAGTTATAAACTGACATTTGTACTCAAATGCAATCAGACATTAAAGGTAGAGAATGCGAAAGCAGACTACAGAGCAAATCAGAAAGGGAAAGAGATGTCATAAATGGAGTAGAATAAGGCAAAGCGATTGAATGAAAATGTAACTGAAAAAATGTGTTCATCAGACGGTAACGTGGTTGGGGAAATGTGTTCCCCAGCCGATGCCGACACATGTGGAAACAGTCTGCTTATTATCACGTAAATAAGCGATTTTACAGGCTTTTATGAATGGAGTTCAGTCTATTTGCCACCGTAATTTTTAAAATTATCACTGAACAAATATTGGGAGTTTTTCGTTGATCCGAAAAACGGAACTTTGGAAACAAATAAACCACCTGCTGTGCGGATGGTTGAAGTTGCTTCAGCTTACAGTATAAAACCTCCTTTGTTAAATAATGTTAGGTTCGCCAACCGCATTATTTAACAAAGGAGGTATCCATATGGATAGTAATAGTTTATCACATACGAAATGGAATTGTAAGTATCATATCGTTTTTGCACCAAAATACAGAAGAAAAGTAGCATATGGAAAGATTAAGCAAGATATTGCAAATAGATTAAGTATGCTATGCAAAAGAAAAGGTGTAAAAATTGTAGAAGCAGAAATATGCCCAGATCACGTGCATATGTTGGTTGAAATTCCACCAAGCATAAGCGTATCGTATTTTGTCGGATATCTAAAAGGTAAGAGTACATTAATGATATTCGAACGCCATGCAAATTTGAAGTACAAATACGGAAATAGACATTTCTGGTGCAGGCAGTGCTTGCTATTCTTGATTAGTTAAAGGTTTTTAACTTTCCTGATTTTAAAATAATACCGATCAATAATATCCTGCAATGTAATGGATTTCATTTTTTCATCTACCATATTTTGAATTTCATGATAGAAGTCCCCAATAGCGAATTGAATGTTGATACCGATTCCACAATCCGGATTGGTATCTGTGTCTAGGTGAAACAGCGGCTTATTGCCCTCTACGGCTCGGTAGATGTCATACATATTAATTTTATCTGCCGATTTTACAAGAGTGGCATTCGCATGACCTTGTGTGTTGACAACAATGCCTGCATTTTTCAGGGTTGCCATAAGCTGTCTGACATAAGCCGGGTTTATCTTGATACTTTCTGCAATTTTTGTGCTTGAGAGTTGTTCGGCATCTCCAAGAGCAATAAATATAAGAATATGAATGGTGTCACTAAGCTTTGTGGAATATTTTATTTGTTACCTCGAAGCAAGCAGAAGAATCGAGACGAGAAGATTCGAGTAGTACCGCTTTATAGGGGGCCAGCAAAAGTGCTTGCGATACCGCCCTTTGGGGCGAGCAGTAACAATTGCCGGAAAGATTCCGGAGAATTCGTTTCTTTCAGCAAACAGTTTTTCAGGATCAGTGACGGAAAGAGAATAGAATAAAAGACAGGAAAGAGAGGGAAAAGCATGAAAATTTACTATCAGCATCCACAGACTTGGTTTGGCGATTGTATGCCTTTTGGAAAGGGTGATACTTTTTACCTGTTTCATCAGAGAGATACCAGAGTGCCGTGCCCTTTTGGAGAGCCGTTTGGCTGGGATCTGGCAACCACAAAGGATTTTGTGACTTATGAGGATTGCGGTGTGGCGATTCCGAGAGGAACGGATGAAGAGCAGGATCAGTTTATCTTTGCCGGAAGTATCTGCGAAGACAGAGAAGGAAAATATCATGCATTCTACACCGGTTACAACAGAGATTATCCAAAACAGGGAAAACCATCTCAGGTACTGATGCATGCGGTCAGTGAGGATCTGAAACACTGGACAAAGACGCAGGATGCAGTGACCTTTGTTCCGCAGCCGGGATATGATCCGGATGACTGGAGAGATCCGTTTGTACTGTGGGATGACGAATCTGAAAAATATATTCTGATCCTGGGGGCACGTCTGGAAGGAGACAAGCATAAAACAACAGGAAGAACCGTTTATTTTACATCAGATGATCTTGCAGACTGGGAGTTTCAGGGGGATTTCTGGGCACCGGATCTGTTTACCATGCATGAGATGCCGGATCTTTTCAAGATGGGAGACTGGTGGTATCTGATCACAACAGAATATTCCCATGCATCCACACAGGTGTACCGTATGGCAAAAAGCCTGAAAGGACCTTGGATCGCACCGGATGACGATGCTTTTGACGGAAGAGCTTATTATGCAGGAAGAACCTTCATGCTGAACAATCAAAGGATTCTGTTTGGATGGGTTCCGACACGTGCCAACGAGACGGACAGTGCAAATCTCTGGTACAGACCGGAGGCAGATAAAGAAGATTTTATCTGGGCAGGAACTTTTGTCGCACATGAACTGTATCAGAGAAAAGACGGCACTTTAGGCTGCCGGATTCCGGATACGGTGTGGAATGCGTTTAAGGATGAGAAAAAGCTGGAGGATGTAAAACTGGAAAAAGAATCAGGAAGAGAATTACGGCATGTAGTAACGGAGACCGGTGACTGCTATCGATACGAAGCAGATGTTACATTTGCTGAGGGAACACGTGGATTCTCCGTTGGCGTGCGTGCGCAGGAAGCGGATGATGAATTCTATTCTTTCACATTTGAGTGTCCGAAGGATCGTGTGATCTTCGAGAAATCTCCGAACTGGCCATGGCCACAGATGAATAATATGGGACTGGAACGCCTGATTCGTCTGGTTCCTGGAAAGAAATATCATGTACAGATTATCGTGGATGATACGATTGCTACACTGTATGTGGACGGAGTTGCTCTGAATACCCGCATGTATACAAACCCGGGGGAAGGAATCTGCCTGGGAGTTACAGATGGAAGTGCGGTATTTGAGAATCAGAGTATTGCATATCTGTAAAAGGGAATCGGGCCGCCGTACTGTTTTTGGTGCGGCGGCCCTGATTTTATCTCGTTCTTTTCAGAACACTTCGCGGGATATTACCTGCCGGACAGTTACAATATTTTAAAAGAGAAACGATGTACTGGTGATTCGAGGATAAGTATAATTCACAAAATGGGGTCTGAAAAAACAGGCTCCATTTTGCAATTGTTTACTGGTGAAAAGAAAAAAGTATGTTATAATAAGAAGAATACTGTAAAAAAAGAAATGCAATAAGGAGATGGAAATCCATGAAAGTATCTATGTGTAAAACCATGCGGACTTATGAGTGGAAAAATCTGTCGAAAGATCTTCTGGCGGGTCTGGTGATCATGGCAGTGTCGATTCCAATATCCATGGGATATGCGCAGATCGCGGGGCTTCCGGCGGTGTATGGACTGTACGGCTCAGTTTTTCCGATAGTACTGTTTGCCTTATTTTCTACTTCCCCGCAGTTTGTTTTCGGTGTAGATGCTGCTCCGGCGGCACTGGTAGGATCGGCACTGGTAAGTCTGGGGATTGAAGGAGGATCGAAGGAAGCAATTGCGGCAGTTCCGGTGCTTGCATTTTTTGTTGCTGTCTGGCTGCTGGTCTTTTATCTGTGTCGGGCGGGAAAACTGGTTAATTATATTTCAGCACCGGTGATGGGCGGATTTATCAGTGGAATCTGTACCACGATCATTCTGATGCAGGTGCCTAAATTATTCGGTGGTAAAGCAGGGGTCGGGGAACTCCCGGAACTGGTGCATCATATCTGGGAGAGTCGGACGATCTTTCATCTGCCATCCTTGCTTCTGGGTGTTGGTACACTGGTGATTCTTCTGGTGTCAAAAAAGCTGATTCCCAAATTTCCGATGGCAGTGTTTCTGATGGCAGCGGGTGCGATCGGTACGGCGTTTTTTCATCTGGAAAATCTTGGTATTCAGACGCTTGCAGCAGTGAAACCGGGGCTTCCCATATGGACGGTTCCGGAGTTTGGAGCAATCCCGTTAAAAGAGGTGGTGATCATCAGTCTTTCCGTGGCAGTTGTCATCATGGCAGAGACATTACTTGCGGAGAACAGTTTTGCACAGAAAAATCGTTACCGGATCGATGACAATCAGGAAATTCTTGCATTTGCCATGGGAAATCTGGCTGCTTCCGTTATTGGTTGCTGTCCGGTCAATGGATCCGTATCGAGAACGGCTATGGGAGAGCAGTACCAGGCGAAAACTCAGCTGACCGGTATCGTGGCCGGACTGTCTATGATTGTATTATTGCTTTGCGGAACCGGATTTATCGGGTATCTTCCGATTCCGGTGCTGACAGCGATTGTGATTTCAGCGTTACTGGGAGCGACAGAATTTGATCTGGCGGTGCGGCTGTGGAAGGTGAGCCGCACGGAATATTTGATCTTTGCTGGAGCATTTTTCGGTGTACTGATGCTTGGGACTATCAACGGAGTATTGATTGGAATCATCCTTTCTTTTTCAGAGATGATTATCCGGACATCCAAGCCTTCCAGAGGCTTTCTTGGGATTCAGCCGGGACACCGGCATTTCCGGGATCTGAAAGAAAGCGATCAGATCCATGCGATTGAAGGGGTGTTGATCTACCGGTTCAGCAGCAATCTGTTTTTTGCCAATATTCAGGTATTGCAAAGTGATATTGAGGATAATCTGCGGGAAGATACCAAAGCAGTGATTTTGGATGCCAGTGGAATCGGAAGTATGGATATTACAGCGGCAGATCGGTTAAAACTTTTATATGAGTCACTGAAAGAGAAAAATATACGTTTTTATATCACAGAACATATTGCAGGATTGAATGAACAGATGCGTCAGCTGGGACTTGGATGTTTGATTCAGGAAGGTTGTGTGCGAAGAACGACACATATTGCTTTGAAAGATATGGGTATTACCCGTCCGTATCCCTTAGAGGGCGGTGTGGATAACGAACAGCGCAGTGCGTCCAGAAAACGTGCCGACAACAGGGTGCAGGAATTTGTCTGGGCGTTTGGAAGTCAGGCAGAAGAGGAGATCGAACGACAGATCGGATGTCAGATTGAACAGTTGAAGAAAACCGGTGATGTGGAATATCTGCTTCACGGCCGATGGTCTCATATGGAGGATCTGGATCAGGATGAGTGGCTGGAACATCTGGAAGAGCATCTCAAAGAAATTGTCAATATTTCCGGAAAAGATCAAAAAACCCTGGCAATTCGACTGGAAAAACACCGTCAGGAAGTGCATGACCGTATTGCAAGAGAACATCCGGAACTTGCAGAGCGTTTCCGGGAAAGGCGTCATCTGTTGGATGAACATCTGAAGGAAAAGAGACCGGAAGTTTATGAACTTGTAATTCAGTTGCGCAAAAAGATCAGCGATGAGCAGAGAGAACAAGAGGAACAATAGTTACATTAGAGGGCAGTAAAAGATGACAGAACAAAAGATAACCATGACGATGGAGCAGGTGGAACAGGAGATGGAAGAGTATCGCAGGATTTTTGATGTGGTGCGGCTCATCGAAGAAGAAACGATCCAAATGATGGAAGAGGGCAGGGAGGAAGAAGTTGATCCTGAGAAAGTGGCCTGCTATTCATTCTGGAAGAAAAACAGGCAATGTAAGAACTGTATATCTGCAAGAGTACTCAGGGAAAAGAACCAGGGGACCAAACTGGAGTTTGCGGGAGAAGATATTTATCAGGTAACTGCCTGCTATATGGAAATAGATGGAAAAGCATATGTAATGGAACTGGTGAAAAAACTGAACGAAGAATTCCTTCTGGACGCAGAGGGATGTGAAAAACTGGTTCGAAAACTGGACGGATATAACCAGGATCTTTACATTGATGCTCTGACAGGCTCTTACAATCGAAGATATTATGAGGAACGACTGAAAGGAAAAGAAACTTCTGCCGGTGTGGCAGTTATAGATCTGGATGATTTTAAATTGTGGAATGATACATATGGACATGGAGCAGGAGATGTGGTGCTACAGACAGTGGTGAAAGCGATCCGTCAGTCCACACGGAAAACAGACAGTCTGGTACGCTATGGAGGGGATGAATTTCTTCTGGTCATGCCGGATGTTTCCGATGAAGTTTTTCTGAAAAAACTGGAATATATTCAGAAGCAGATCAGGGACGCGGATATTCCCGGTTTTTCCAGAATGCGTCTTTCTGTCAGTATCGGAGGCGTGACAGTCCGAGAAGAAGTTATGGAAGAGGCAGTACGAAAAGCAGACCGGCTGATGTATCAGGCGAAAATCCAGAAGAATATGGTGGTGACTGAAAGAAAATCAATTGATGCGGATGGAATGATTCATCTGGAAGAAGAGATAAAGCGGACAAAACAGCTGATCATGATCGTAGATGATTCTGAGATAAACCGTGAGATCCTTGCGTCGATTCTGGAAGAAGATTATCAGATCATTGAAGCAGAAAACGGAGAAGCCTGTCTACGTCTTTTGCAAAAGTATGGAACTGAGATATCGTTGATTCTTCTGGATATTGTAATGCCCGGCATGAATGGATTTCAGGTTTTACATGATATGAACAAAAATCACTGGATCGAAGACGTTCCGGTTATCATGATTTCCAGTGAAGACTCCGAAAAGAGTATACGACGGGCTTATGAAATGGGAGTATCAGATTATATCAGCCGTCCATTCGATGGAAAGGTTGTCTATCAGAGAGTATTCAATACGATCAAGCTGTATGCAAAACAAAGAAGACTGATCACGCTGGTAACGGATCAGGTTTATGAGAAGGAGAAAAACAACCGGATCATGGTGAGTATTCTGAGTCGGATCATAGAGTTTCGAAATGGTGAAAGTGGACTGCATGTGGAACATATAAACAAACTGTCCGGTATGCTCCTGGAACGTCTGGTACAAAAAACCGACAAGTATCATCTGACCTGGACGGATCAGTATCTGATCACAGTAGCTTCTGCTCTTCATGATATCGGGAAAATCGGGATCGATGAGAAAATCCTGAACAAGCCGGGTAAACTGACACCGGAAGAATTTGAACTGATGAAAATGCATACGATGATAGGGGCATCCATGCTGAAACGGCTGGAAATATATAAAGAAGAACGGCTGGTGCAGATTGCCTGTGAGATCTGCCGCTGGCACCATGAACGGTATGACGGAAGCGGATACCCGGATGGACTAAAGGGGGAAGAGATTCCGATTGCAGCTCAGGTGGTTTCTATTGTAGATGTCTACGATGCATTGACGAGCCCGAGAGTCTATAAAAAAGCATATTCTCATGAGAAAGCGATGCAGATGATCCTGACCGGAGAATGCGGTGTGTTTCAGCCTTTGCTTCTGGATTGTTTTTATGATATTCAGGAGGAAGTACGGAAGGTGATAAAGGAAAAAAGCGAAAAAGAAGGAAAAATATCCGGATTTGAACTGACAGATCTGAAAGAAACTCTGAAAAACAGTCATCTGATCGGTGATTTAAAACCAGAAAAGAATCACTGACAGGGTAGAAAAACTGGTAATTATGTGATAAGATAAATGCAACGTGTTAAAGTGAAAAAGTGTTAGAGGAGGAATAGTGTTATGTATATTACATGTCTGGATGTGGAAGGGGTGCTGGTTCCGGAGATCTGGGTGGCATTTGCCGAGGAGAGTGGAATTCCGGAACTGAAGAAAACAACCAGAGACGAACCGGATTATGATAAGCTGATGAAATGGAGACTGGGTGTACTGAAGGAGCATGGGCTTGGGTTGAAAGAGATTCAGGAAACCATCGAAAAGATTCAGCCACTTCCGGGCGCAAAAGAATTCTTAGATGAATTAAGAAGTTTCAGCCAGGTTATCCTGATCAGTGATACCTTTGCAGAATTTGCCAGTCCACTGATGGAAAAACTGGGACGTCCCACATTATTCTGCAACAGTCTGGAGGTTTCCGGGAACGGAGAAATCACAGGATATAAGATGCGTGTGGAACAGACAAAACTGACCACTGTAAAAGCACTGCAGTCTATCGGATTTGAGACGATTGCCAGTGGAGATTCCTATAACGATCTGGGAATGATCCAGGCAAGCAAGGCAGGCTTCTTATTCCGAAGCACGGATAAGATCAAAGCAGAGTATCCCCATATTCCGGCTTATGAGACCTATGACGAACTGCTTGGTGCTATCAAAAAAGCAATGGCAGAGTAAATAAAATATTAAAATCACAGGATGGAAGCAGGATTTTGCAAGAAAAAACATATTGACATAGTATGTAATTAATAATATGATAGCAATATCCGGTTCAGTTGCAGAAGAGACTGCGAAAAGAGACAACAGACAGCTGGACAGGATATAATTGTGACCGGGAGTACTACTGCCCGGTTATAATTATATTTACACAGGAATCGGTCCGGTGAACCGGTTCTGAGAACGAGAACAGGGAGAATGATATGTTAAATCAGTTTTCAAGAACACAGTTGCTGCTGGGTGAAGAAGCCATGGAAAAGCTGAAGAATTCAAGAGTGGCTGTTTTTGGTATCGGCGGTGTCGGCGGATATGTCTGTGAGGCACTGGTGCGAAGCGGTGTCGGAGCCTTTGATCTGATCGATGATGATAAGGTATGCCTGACCAATCTGAACCGTCAGATTATCGCTACGAGAAAAACCGTAGGAAAATATAAAACGGATGTGATGAAAGAACGGATGCTGGAGATCAATCCGAATGTGGATGTGCATATCCATAAGTGCTTCTTCCTTCCGGAAAATGCAGATGAATTTCCATTTGAAGAGTATGATTATGTGGTAGATGCAGTAGACACCGTGACTGCAAAAATTGAACTGGTAATGAAATGCCAGGAAAAAGGCGTGCCGATTATGAGCAGCATGGGAGCCGGCAATAAGCTGGATGCCAGCCAGTTCAAGGTGGCTGACATTTATAAAACCAAGGTATGCCCGTTGGCCAAGGTTATGCGCCGGGAACTGAAGAAGAGAAGAGTCAGAAAATTAAAGGTTGTTTACTCGGAAGAACTGCCGAAACGTCCGATTGAGGATATGTCCACCAGTTGCAGAACAAACTGCATCTGCCCGCCGGGAGCCGCACACAAATGTACGGAACGACGAGACATTCCGGGCAGTGTGGCATATGTGCCATCGGTAGCAGGATTGATCATTGCAGGAGAAGTCGTGAAAGATCTGACAACCGTGAAAAAACAGAAATAAAGCAGAAATCAACCAGAAATCAACCGGAAAGGAAAGACAGCATATGGAAGAAATGATTACAAGAGAACAGATGGAAAAACTGAAAAAACTGCAGGATTATTTGAGAAGTCTGGAATCTGTTGCAGTAGCATTTTCCAGTGGTGTAGATTCCACATTTTTATTAAAGGTGGCAAAAGACATGCTGGGTGATAAGGTGATGGCAGTGACTGCCCAGTCCTGCTCTTTCCCCAAAAGAGAGTTAAAAGAAGCGATTGCATTCTGTGAAAAAGAAGGAATCAAACATGTGATCTGTGAATCTGAGGAATTGAGTATCGAGGGATTTGCCCAGAATCCGAAGAACCGCTGCTATCTGTGTAAAAAGGAGCTGTTTGAAAAGATTAAGAAGATCGCCGCTGATAACGGTATGAAAGCCATCGTGGAAGGTTCCAATCTGGATGATAACGGAGATTACCGTCCGGGACTGCAGGCAGTCGCCGAGCTTGGAATCAAAAGTCCGTTACGTCACTGTGATCTGACAAAAGCAGACATTCGTGCACTGTCCCATTACTTGCATCTGCCGACTTGGGAGAAACAGTCTTTCGCCTGCCTGTCTTCCCGCTTTGTATACGGAGAGACGATCACAGAAGAAAAACTTGGCATGGTAGATAAGGCAGAACAGCTGCTTCTGGACATGGGATTTCATCAGGTACGTGTCCGCATCCACGGTATGATGGCGCGAATCGAGATTGATCCTTCCGAGTTTGGAAAACTGATGGAAGAGGAAAACCGGGAAAAAATTGCAAAAACACTGAAAGTGTACGGATTTACTTATGTAACGCTGGATCTGATGGGATATCGTACCGGAAGCATGAATGAAACATTATAAACATATAGTACGCATATTAATATAGAAGAAATAAATACATATACAGATCTGAGAACGATAAAAAGCCCCCGACAATGGAGAAAATTTTCCAGTGTCGGGGCTTCGTTTTTGCGAGCGGTAAGCCAAAAACAAATCTTTATTATGACAGCACTGACCGTGAGCAGGTGAATCAGATTTTATGATCGTCAGATACTGGATTGCCGGTAAATCGCATAGGAAATTCCGGCAGTATTGGAAAACAAAGGGTTTGTCAATAGAGTTTAAAAAATTTATAAAATTTTTCAGAAAAAGGTAGGCAGATGAAGAGAAAACAGATATAGTTATTATTTATCAAAGAAAGAAAAAATCAGAGAAGTTAAAGGAGAAGCGATGGAACATTTGGCGTGGTATGAACTGTTACTGCTGTTTTTTGCCGCATCTTTTCTTGGATGGGTGCTGGAGACTGCAGCGGCAGATATTAAACAGAAAAAATTTGTAAATCGTGGTCTGGTGACCGGTCCGTTCTGCGTGATGTATGGTATCACGACGGTACTTTTAACGGTAGGGCTTGGAGAATTGCGTGGTATCTGGTTGTTTTTATTTTCTGCAATTTATGCGACGGTGGTGGAATGGATCGGGGGTCACCTGATCGAACGGTTATTTCATCAGCGATGGTGGGATTATTCCGGGAAAAAAGGGAACTTGGATGGTTATATCTGCCTGGGTGCTTCTGTGTTCTGGGGTGCTCTGGGATTTGTGATGGTGACCTGGGGAAATGATCTGCTGTTCCGGTTGATGGCGCTGCTGCCGTTGCTGCTGGTAAAAATTTTACTTCTGGTACTGGCTGGCCTCCTGGTGGTAGACATTCTGGCTTCTTATATTCTGCTTCGTGGTTACGGAAACAACATCCGCCAGTGGGAGGAGGCAGATAACCGGATTCGCAAAGTCACGTTACGATTGCAAAACTGGATCGGAACGGTCATTGCACGACGAATCCGAAAGGCATACCCGAAAGCAGCGGAGACAAAAATCGAAGAGAAAAAGGCAGCGAAAGTGACCTCCACGGTATTTGCCGCCGGATGCAGTTTTTATAAAATTGTTCTTTTATTTTTCTGCGGAGCCTTTCTGGGTGATCTGACAGAAACCGTTTTCTGCAGGATCACTGCCGGTGTCTGGATGAGTCGCAGCAGTGTAGTCTGGGGACCGTTCAGCATCGTGTGGGGACTGGCAATCGCGCTGGTCACTGCCCTGCTATACAAATACAAAGATCGTTCTGATTCCTTCCTTTTCGGTATGGGAACCTTTCTCGGTGGCGCTTATGAGTATCTGTGCAGCGTCTTTACGGAACTGGTATTCGGTAAAGTATTCTGGGATTACAGTGAGATCCCGTTCAACCTGGGCGGCAGGATCAATCTGTTATACTGCTTTTTCTGGGGCATCGCTGCGGTGGTCTGGTTCAAACTCCTGTATCCGCGTTTGTCCGACTGGATCGAAAAGATTCCGATGAAAACGGGAAAAATCATCACCTGGGCACTGATCCTCTTCATGTGCTGCAACATCGTGATGTCCTGCATGGCACTGATCCGGTACGACGCAAGGGGAAAAGGCGTGTCTGCAGAAAATACACTGGAAGAATGGCTCGACGAACATTACGACGATGCCCGGATGCAGCGGATCTATCCGAATGCGATCACCGCATCATGAGCAGTGAACGGAAAAAATAAAGACCAAAAAACTCTGTCTCCAGTGGCATCAACCAGCAGCTGAAAAACCCGCGCTCCCGCCCCAGTTTCTCGGCGTCCGCGGAGCCGATAAATAAGAAAATTCAAGAATTTTCCCCTTTTAGCGCCTGCGTAATCCCCTTCACCGAAGAAGCATACTCCATCGGCGCCATCCCCGTAGCCTTCTTAAACTGCTTCGAAAAATAAGGCAGCGAACTATAAGACAAAAACCCTGCGATCTCCGTCAGATTTTTCCGTCCGTCCCGGATCATATCCTTTGCCCGCTGAATCTTCAGTCCGTTAAAAAAAGCGTCGAAAAGAGAGAAAAAAGACTGGATTGCCGCATATATCCTGATTGCATCCGTTACCCTGGGTCTGCTGGTGTTTTATATCTGGCCGTTTATCCAGAATGTCTGGTTCAGTTTTAATGATGTAAACAAATTTAATATGTCTACTTTTGTAGGTCTTGCGAACTACAAAGAAATGATCGGTGATAAAGAAGTATGGAGAACCTTCGGCAATACCCTGAAATACGTTATCGTAACCGTACCGGTAGGGCTGGCGTTATCCACTTTCCTTGCGGCTTTACTGAATGCAAAGATCAAAGGAAAATCCATTTACCGTACCCTGTATTTCCTTCCTTCGGTTACCATGTCTGCAGCTGTGGCCATGGTCTGGAAATGGATCTACAATGAACAGATGGGTATCCTGAACAGCGCTATCAAAGCCATGGGAGGAACCGGTCATAACTGGCTGACTGATTCCAAGACAGCATTGTTTATGATTATGATCGTAGGTCTCTGGATGACGGTTGGTTATAACATGATTATCTTACTGGCAGGTATGCAGGGAATCAACAGTGTGTATTACGAAGCAGCCGCTATCGACGGTGCAAGCGAAATTACTCAGTTTTTTAAAATCACGGTACCGATGCTGACACCGACAGTCTTCTTCGTTATGATTACATCCATCATCAGTGGTTTCCAGGTTTTTGATACTGTTTACATGATGATCGGCAAAGCAAGTCCGGCATTCGAGGCAACACAGACCGTTGTGGCACTGTTTTACCGGACAGCGTTCGACTATGGTTATAAAGGATATGCAGCAGCTATTTCTATTCTGATCTTCGCAGCGATTATGATCGTGACCGTGATCCAGATGATCGGACAGAAGAAATGGGTGAACTACGACTAAGGAGGAGTGAGAACATGAAAGGTAAATTTAAGCTAAATCACCTGATCGTCCATCTGATCCTCCTGGTCGGAGTGATCGTGGTTGTATTTCCATTTGCATGGATGATCCTGACATCATTTAAAACATCCGGTGAGGCGATGAAGATTCCGCCGACAATTTTCCCGGAAAAATTCGTTACAACGGCATATCATACCATTGTAACTTCTGCAATTCCGTTTGCAACTGTTTATATGAATACGATCATTACCACCGTGGTTACCACACTGGTACAGATTGTATTCTGCTCCATGGCAGGTTATGCGTTCGGACGTATCGAATTCCCGTTCAAGAATGCAATCTTCATTCTGGTGTTATCTGTACTGATGGTACCTGGACAGATCTTCCTTCTGCCACAGTATCAGATCGTTCAGAAACTGGGACTGCTGGATACGATCCCGGCACTGTTTCTGCCAAACCTGTTCAGCGCGTTCGGTACTTTCCTGCTGAGACAGTTCTTCATGTCTCTGCCGAAAGAACTGGAAGAAGCAGCCATTGTGGACGGATGCGGACGTTTCCGTATCTTCGCACAGATCATGCTGCCGCTGATCAAACCGGGTATCGTGGCAATGTCCATCTTTACCATCAAGTTTGCATGGAATGACTTCATGTGGCCTCTGATCGTCAACACTTCTATGAATAAGATGACACTGGGACCTGCACTGTCTACCTTACAGGGACAGTACACCACAGAGTATCCGATGCAGATGGCAGGTGCGGTTCTCGCCGTACTGCCGCTGGTAGTGATGTTCTTCATCTTCCAGAAACAGTTCATCGAAGGTGTTGCTCAGTCCGGTATCAAGGGCTGATGCTCAACCTATTGACAATGTAGGAAATCACATGCTACTATAATCCACAGAATTGTGGGTTTCAAATGAGAAAAAAAGATTTCGGGACTTTCAGTTCCCGGAATCTTTTTCTTACTTTACAGGAAATTGCTTTCCTGTAAAGTAAGAAAAGCTCCGCGAGGATGCGCACTACGGCGTATAAGGTAGATGTCGCAAGCGACCGCCCCAGGCGCGAGAATGTGCAAAGGCACATTCTTTGTTCTATATATAAGGAAAGTCATGAAGAGGACAGGGAGAAAAAAGAATGGAAATGACAATACAGGAAGTAAAACAACTGGACAAAGACAGCTATCAGATCATCGATATCCGTGATGATAATGAGATCGCCCACGGTGCGATTCCGGGAGCGGTTGCGCTGAAAGTGGAAGAGATTGCGGAGAACCCGCTGGTGGATAAAAGCAAAAAACTGGTGATCTGCTGCAGCAGAGGAAAATACAGTCAGGAAGTGGTTCCGGAACTGATCGAAAAAGGTCTGGATGCCGTCAGCTTAAAAGGCGGTTATATCGCCTGGCTGATGGATCTGATGCGGGAAGATCAGGAAAAAGACATCAGTGCCGATGTGGAAAAAAGCATCCGTAAAAAGTTCCGCAAATCCATCTGGTGCAAATTTACAAAAGCCATCAATCAGTATGAACTGGTTAAAGAAGGGGACTGTATCGCAGTCTGTATCTCCGGTGGAAAAGATTCGATGCTGATGGCAAAACTGTTTCAGGAGCTGAAACTGCACAACAAGTTTTCTTTTGATGTGAAATTCCTGGTGATGGATCCGGGATACAGCCCGGAAAACCGCAAGGTGATCGAAGAGAACGCAAGAAAACTGAATGTTCCGATTACAATTTACGAATCGGATATTTTTGAGGCAGTCTTCCATGTAGATCAGTCCCCGTGCTATCTGTGTGCGAGAATGCGAAGAGGGCATCTCTATCATTACGCACAGGAACTGGGCTGTAACAAGATTGCTCTCGGCCATCACTATGACGATGTCATCGAGACCATCCTGATGGGTATGCTGTACGGCGCACAGGTACAGACCATGATGCCAAAGCTGCACAGCACCAATTTCGGCGGGATGGAACTGATCCGTCCGATGTATCTGATCCGCGAGGACAGCATCAAGGCGTGGAGAGATTATAACAATCTGCATTTCATTCAGTGTGCTTGTAAATTTACTGACACCTGCACCACCTGTAATAACGAAGAAACAAAATCCAAACGTATGGAGATCAAACAGCTGATCCGGACACTGAAAAAGACGAACCCATTTATCGAGAGTAATATTTTCAGAAGTGTGGAGAATGTCAATCTGGATACGGTTGTTGGCTACAAACAATATGGAGAACGTCATTATTTCCTGGAAAATTATGATAAGATGGGTGAATTGAAACAAGAGGAACTGGAGAAGAAAGAAGCAGCACAGGCAGTGCAAGAAAGTTTTTCTGAACAGTACGACAGACAGAATCTGAGGTGAGCATATGGCAGCTACACTGGAAAAAATCTATGAGGTGGCACTTCATCATTATCATATGAAGCTGGTCGCAGGAAGAGAAGGACTTTCCAACCTGGTGGACTGGGTTCATGTGGTGGAAGAAATGGATTATGTGCATTTCTTAAAAGGACGGGAACTGATCGTAACTACCGGTATCAAGGAACCGGACGATGCACAGCTGCTGGAATTTACCCGGCGGGTGTATGCAACGGGAGCCAGTGGTCTGGTGTTTAATGTCGGACGGTATATCCGGAGTGTGCCAAAAGAAGTGCAGGAATTTGGTGAAAACAATGATTTTCCGGTGTTTGTTCTGCCGTGGGAAGTGCATCTGGTTGACTTTAACCGGGAACTGTGCAATCTGATCTACCGGTCAGAACAAGAGCAGGACGATCTGGAGAGTGCCATTCGAAAAGCGGTATTCTCTCCGGAAAAGAAAGAAGAGTATCTGCCGGTGCTGGCAAGAGAGGGGATTCATGGAGATACCGGTCTTACGATGGTGCAGTGTTATGTGCCGGCTTCCGGAAAGACCGATATTACCAGCTTTTATTACCGCTTTTTAAGGCAGTGCCAGCAGATTCTTACAAAACGGAATCTGACTCATGTAGTCTTTCATCACGACAGGTATCTGACTCTTGTGATGGCGGAATACCGAAAAGAGATTGTGAATCAGGTGCTGGATGCGATGAAACGGTGTGTGCATAACTCAGCAGAGGGAACAGAGATGTATCTGGCCGTCAGTGAGGGAGAAACGCTGATTGGAAATCTCAGGGAAAAGTATCAGACCCTTTCTTATCTGTGTCGCTGGGCTGCAGATAAAAAGCAGACGCTTTGTCGGGAGAGTGAAATTGGTGTGGCAAAACTTCTGCTGGCAGTTCCGGATCGGAGAAAACTATGGGAATATGAGACACAGACCCTGGGAGAGCTGGAGCGGATCGACCAGGAGACAGGAAGTGAATACCTGAAGATCCTGAAAATTTATCTCGAAGAAAACGGCAATATTCAGGAAGTGGCAGCAAAATGTTTCCTTCACCGGAATACGGTGGCATATCATCTGAAAAAGATCAGTGAGATTACCGGGAAGAATCTCGGGGAGACGAGAAACCGGACCCAGTGGGAACTGGCTTATCTGATCCGGAATCTGCGGAAACTGCTGGAATAAATGAGGCGGAGTGAACAGATAACAATGTGAACGGTGCACAAAAACCATGTGCACGGTGACGATGGACAGAACAGGAAAGTGTGATAATATAGGATACAAGCAAAGGCGCGATACAGTTAAAAAGCTGTGATCGTGCCTTTTTGATTTTTTAGATTAGAATTCCATTGGAATGAGACATAAAGGAGGAGACAGAAATGTTAAGAGAAGCATTACCTGAGCTTGTAACAGGAAGTGTACCGGGACCGAAAGCTGCGGAACTTTTAAAACGGCGTGATGCAGCGATTCCGAAAGCTATGTGCGGAACTACTTATCCGATCTGTATGGGAAGAGGAGAGGGAGCCATGCTGGAAGACGTGGATGGGAACCGTTTCCTTGACTGGATCGGTGGTGTCGGTGTTCTGAATATCGGATACAGTAACCCGGAAGTTGTTGAGGCAGTGAAAGCCCAGGCGGACAAATATTTCCACGGCATCTTCAATGTCTATGCACATGAAGGATATGTAAAACTGGCAGAGATGTTTGATGAGACAATGCCATGCCGCGGTGACAAGATGAAAACATATTTTGCAAACTCCGGAGCCGAGGCAGATGAAAATGCGATCAAGATTGCAAAAGCCTATACAGGAAGAAATAATATCATCTGTTTCTCCGGTGCATTCCACGGAAGAACCAACCTGACCATGGCACTGACTGCAAAGAAAGCCTACGCCCTTGGTATGGGACCTTTCCCGGCAGGCATCTACCGTGCGGAATTTCCATATCTGTACCGTGCACCGAAAGGATACACCGAAGAGGAAGCTATTGACTATTACATCGAAAAATTCCTGAAACTTTTCGATGAAGCCACACCTGCCAGTGATGTGGCAGCTGTTATCCTTGAACCATTACAGGGCGAAGGTGGATTCATCCCGGCGCCGATCGAATTTGTAAAGAAACTGAGAAAGATCTGTGATGATAACGGCATCATGCTGATCGCCGATGAAGTACAGTGTGGTAATTGCAGAACCGGAAAATACTTTGCATCCGAGTACTGGAAAGAAGCCGGCGCAGCACCGGATATCATCGCCACTGCAAAATCCATGGGAGCCGGCGTTCCGATCAGTGCGATCACCGCAAGAGCAGAAGTTATGGATGCGGCACCGGCAGGAACCATCGGCGGAACCTACTGTGGCAACCCGTTAGCCTGTGCGGCAGCCATCAAAACCATGGAAATCATGAAAGCAGAAGATTACTGTGGAAAATCGATGCATATCGGCAAAGTGGTCACAGAAGCTTTCGAAAAGATGAAAGAAAAATATTCCGTAATCGGGGATGTCCGAGGACTTGGCGGAATGATCGGTGTGGAATTTGTCAAAGACAAAGAAAGCAAAGAACCGAATCCGGAATTTGTAAAGCAACTGATCCAGTCGGCATTACAGAAAGGTCTGCTTCTTGAAAATGCCGGTTCCGCAGGAAATGTCATCCGTTTTCTGGCACCGCTGTGCATGACTGATGAGCAGATGGAAGCAGGATTAAAGATTTTCGAAGATGCTATCATAGAAAATCTGTAACCGGAACTTTAGAAATATTCATGAAAATCGCTATAGAATAAAAAACAGAAAATATAAAAAGACGGCAAAGGCGCTGAATAAACAGTTTCCTGCCGTCTTTTTGTTTTGATTTACGCGGGCAGCAAGTTAAAGTCCATGCTTGCATGAGACCTTGGTGACTGCTGCGATAACTTGAGAAACACGCTCCGCAGGGGTGCGTTATAAAACATATTTCATAAACAAAAATCAGGGAGGACAACACTATGAAATTAAAAGACACAGGACTCACATTCCAGGACATCAAAGACAAAGTAGACAAATATATGATCGAGACTTATGAGAGATTCGATTTTCTGGCTGAGACAGCAAAAGATCAGTATATGTATGACGAAAACGGAACTCCTTATCTGGATTTTTATGCAGGAATCGCTGTAAACTCCGCCGGAAACTGTAATGAAAAAGTGGTAGCAGCAGTGAAGGATCAGGTAGAAGATATCATGCATACTTTTAACTACCCTTACACCATTCCGCAGGCTCTGCTGGCAGAAAAAATCTGCACTACCATTGGCATGGACAAGATCTTTTATCAGAACTCCGGTACAGAAGCCAACGAAGCGATGATCAAGATGGCAAGAAAATATGGGGTAGAAAAATACGGACCGAAGAGATACAACATCGTAACCGCATCCATGGGCTTCCACGGAAGAACCTTCGGTGCCATGTCTGCAACCGGACAGCCGGATAACGGATGTCAGATCGGATTCGGACCGATGACGGATGGATTTACCTATGCAGAGTACAATAACCTGCAGGCATTCAAAGATGCATGTACCGAAGATACCATTGCGATCATGGTAGAGCCGGTACAGGGTGAAGGCGGTGTTCATCCGGCAACCATGGAATTTATGCGGGGACTGAGAGAATTCTGTGATGAACATGAGATGCTCCTTCTGATCGATGAAGTACAGACCGGCTGGTGCAGAACAGGTAAAGTGATGTCCTTTATGAATTATGGAATCAAACCGGATATTGTATCTATGGCAAAAGCTCTGGGTGGCGGAATGCCGATCGGTGCGATCTGTGCAACTGCAGAGGTAGCCAAAGCATTCACCCCGGGATCTCATGGTACGACTTTTGGCGGACATCCGGTATGCTGCGCGGCAGCGCTGGCAGAGGTCAATGAACTTCTGGATCGAGATCTTGCAGGAAATGCTGCAAAGATAGGTGCATATTTTATGGAACAGTTAAAGACACTTCCGCATGTAAAAGAAGTCAGAGGACAGGGACTCCTGGTTGGTGTGGAATTTGACGATACCATCTCCGGTGTGGATGTGAAACATGAATGTCTGCACAGACATCTGCTGATCACAGCCATCGGAGCTCATATTGTCCGTATGATCCCACCGCTTATCATCAACAAAGAGGATTGTGATAAAGCAGTGGCAATCATCAGAGAAGCCGTAGAAGCACTGGAAAAATAATGGAGGATGACCTATGAAACATAAAGTAATCACCATCGGATGTGAATACGGTGCAGGCGGTCCGGAGATCGGAAAACGGATCGCCCAGGCACTGGGAATCGAATTTTACGACCGTGATCTCGTGGATAAAGTTGTGGAACAGATTGGTGTTGACCGTGACCTGGTAAAAAAGGCAGATGCCGGAAGTAATGTTTTATACAGCTTTGAGACACAGTATGGTCCACGGTATGCAAATCTGACAAACCGTGTTATTTATAACCAGTTTGAGGTTATTCAGAAGTTTGCAGAGAAATCTTCCTGCGTCATCATCGGACGATGCAGCAACTATATTCTGAAAGATCGGAAAGATACCCTGAACTTTTTCGTCTATGCTCCGGAAGAAGTCCGGATCCAGGCAACGATGGAAAAGAAAAACATTGGCCGGAAAGAAGCGGCAGAACTGGTGAAATATCATGACGAGATGCTTCATTCCCGTTACAAATATATGACCGGTTCTTACCGGGGTGACCGGAAAGGACGTCATATGATGATCGACAGCAGCGTACTTGGCTGGGAGAAAACAGCACAGTATATGTTGCAGATGATCGATCTTCGATTCGAAGACTGAGGAGAGAATGAGAAAAGGAAGTGAGTGTTTATGGATAAGAAAAAATCAGAATTTGATAAAGTATTCAGTGCCTGGGATATTCTGGTCATAGCATTTGGAGCTATGATCGGCTGGGGCTGGGTCGTATCCTCTGGTGACTGGATCCAGAGGGGCGGCGTGCTGGGAGCCATGATCGGCTTTGCTCTCGGCGGCGTGATGATCTTTTTCGTTGGCCTGACTTATGCGGAATTGACCGCTGCCATGCCCCAGTGTGGTGGGGAACATGTTTTCAGCTACAAGGCAATGGGACCGATCGGATCCTTTATCTGTACCTGGGCAATCGTACTCGGTTATGTCAGTGTCGTATGCTTTGAAGCCTGTGCACTGCCGACGATCATTACCTATATTTATCCGGGATTTCTGAAGGGATATCTGTATACGGTGGCGGGATTTGATATTTATGCTTCCTGGCTTGCTGTGGCGATCCTGGTAGCCATCTTCATGACTATAATCAATATTCTGGGAGCCAAGACGGCAGCCGTGTTACAGACAGTGCTGACTGTGATCATCGGAGGTGTAGGTCTTCTTCTGATCGCATCTTCTGTGATTACCGGTGATGTGGCAAATCTGGAGCCACAGCTTTTTGTAGGCGACTCCGCTTCTACAGTGATCAAATCCGTCTTCAGTGTGGCAGTGGTAACACCGTTCTTCTTTATCGGTTTTGATGTTATCCCTCAGGCAGCGGAAGAAATCAATGTACCATTAAAAAAGATCGGTAAGATTATGATTTTTTCCATTGTCCTGGCCGTTGTCTTCTATGCGCTGATCATCTTCGGCGTTGGATATGTGATGAGTCCGGCCGATATTGAGATCTCTCTGTCCGGAAGCGGTCTGGTGACGGCAGATGCCATGGCGAAGGCCTTTAATAGCAGTGTTATGTCCAAGGTGCTGATCGTCGGTGGTATGTGCGGTATTATCACCAGTTGGAACTCATTCCTGATCGGTGGAAGCCGTGCCATGTATTCTATGGCAGAGTCTTATATGATTCCGCGTCCTTTCTCAAAATTACATAAAAAACACAAAACTCCGGTAAATGCTCTGCTTCTGATCGGTGGACTTTCTGTAGCAGCACCGTTTTTAGGAAGAAAGATGCTTGTCTGGATCGTGGATGCAGGTAACTTCGGTTGCTGTCTGGCGTACTGTATGGTAGCAGCTTCTTTCATTATCCTTCGCACGAAAGCACCGGAGATGGCAAGACCATATAAAGTAAAACATTATAAAATAGTAGGTGCCATTGCCGTACTTATGTCCGGCTTCATGGTTGTTATGTACATGATTCCAGGTTCCGGTTCCACACTGGTGGTTCAGGAATGGGCCATGGTAGGCGGCTGGTCTATCCTGGGTGTTGTCTTTTGTATAGGGTGTAAATTAAAATACAAAGAAAAATTCGCTTCTCATATCGATGTAGAGGTAGAAGAGCTGAATACCGAGCCGGATGCAGTGACAACAACACTGGAGAAAGCACTGGAAACTGTCCGTTCCGAAAAAGTGGAAAAAGAAGAAACACCGGCAATCGACTTTTCTTACTTTCTTCCGGTCAATATTGTATTTGGTTCCGGTAAGGTAAAGAAAGCAGGCGAACTGACGAAACCATATGGTAAGAAAGCATTGATCGTCACCGGACGAAGCAGTGCGAAGAAATCCGGTATCTATGATAAAGTCAAAGACAGTCTTGAGGCAGCAGGACTTACTACGGTGCTGTACGATAAAGTCAGCCAGAACCCGCTGACGACGACAGCAGAAGAGGGCGCAGCATTTGCAAAAGAAAACCACTGTGACGTAGTAGTTGCCATCGGTGGAGGAAGCATCATGGACTGCGCGAAAGCGATTGCATTCTTGAGTAAAAATAAGGGCGATATCAGCGATTATATTTATAACCGGTTAAGAAGTGATGAGGCACTGCCTCTGGTTCTGATTCCGACCACCTGTGGTACCGGATCGGAAGGAAACGGATTTGCGGTACTGACCAATCCGGAAAATGGCGATAAGAAATCTCTGCGCTGCAATGCGATCGTGGCAAAAGTGTCCATCATCGATCCGGAGTGCATGATGACAATGCCGAAGAAAGTGCTGGCTTCGGTTGCCTTCGATGCACTGTGTCATAATATTGAGGCGTATACATCGAGAATCGCACAGCCTTTTACCGATGCGCTGAGTTTATATGCGATTGATCTGATTGCCCATAATCTGGTGGATGTCTATAACGGTACTGCAGGTAAGGAAGGATGGGAGAAGATCACCCTGGCAAGCACCATCGGCGGTATGGTGATCAACACCGCCGGTGTTACCCTGGCACACGGGATGGAACATCCGGCAAGCGGCCTGAAAAATATCGTTCACGGTCAGGGACTTGCCGCACTGACTCCGGTGATCATCGAGGCATCCTACAAAGGAAACCGCGAAAAATTCAGTAAGATCGCAAGGATCATGGGTGGAATGACTGCAGAAGACTGTTCAACCAAGATCCGTACCCTGTTGAAAAAACTGAATCTGGATTGTACCCTGTCGGATCTTGGAATCAAAGAAGAAGACATCCCGTGGATGGCAGAAAACTGCATGAAAGTATCTGCCGCCGGTGTCATGAATAACCCGGTTGTATTCTCGAAAGAGGAGATTGCGGAGATTTACAGAAAAGCACTGTAAAAGAATAGTTCTCTGAAAAAAGATAAAAAGAAAGATACAGAAAGAATCCAAAACAGGAGGCCTTCTGTATCTTTCTTTTTTTAACATTCTACATGGATCATTCATTTGCGCAGATAACGAATCACAATCTGTGTCTGCACGGAGTCTGAAAAACCGTCAAATGAGTATAGTTTCCTGCAATTACTGTGTCACATATGTTTTCAGCAGTTCAAACGTATTCCGCACGCCATCCATATGAGAACGTTCATAGTTATGAGACGCATAGACACCCGGACCGATCAGGCCGTGGCGGATATCATAACCGGCACGGAGAGTTGCCTCCACATCAGATCCGTAATGCGGATAGACGTCAATGGCATAACCGAGGTGCTGTTCTTTTGCAACCGCAGAAAGAGCAGTTACCAGATCATAATTGTAAGGTCCTCCGGAATCTTTGGCACAGATAGATACCATTCGTTCGGTACAGGCAAGATCAGCACCGACACAACCCATATCAACGGAGATCATTTCCTCGGTATCCTCTGATACAAAGCTTCCGCCGTGCCCCACTTCTTCATAAACTGTAAATAATAAAGAAACTTTCCTGTTCAGGTTCAGTCCGTCTTCTTTTACCGCGTGAGCCAGTCCGAGCAATATTGCTGCGGAGAGCTTATCATCGAGAAAACGGCTTTTGATATAACCACTTTCTGTAATTACTGTGCGCGGATCCATGGCGATGATATCTCCGGTCTGGATCCCAAGAGCAAGGGTGCTTTCTCTGGAATCTGTATTTTCATCCAGGAGGATCTCCATATGCTCTTCAATCTGTTCCATTTTTTGATCAGCTACATGTGCAGATGGTTCGATGTTCAGGACAACGCCGGTATAGATCCTGCCGTCCCGGGTGTGAATCGTACAATTCTCCCCATCTGCGGTGGACCACTGATGACCACCAAGGGTTGTCGGGCGAAGGCGTCCGTTCTCTTTGATGGAGCGCACCATAGCACCCAGGGTATCTACATGGGCAGCCAGTACAAGCGGAGAGCCGGAGCCTCCCAGAGTGACAAAAACATTTCCTTTTCTGGAACGTTCCGGAGCGAATCCGAGAGCAGTCAGTTCAGATAAAAGATAATCGGTCACTTTCTTTGTGAAGCCAGAAGGGCTAGGAATACCGGTCAGTGCATACAGCTGTTCTTTAATAAAATCCATATGAGAATTCATGTGATGTTCCTCCTGAAATAGATAATAAGTAACTTCATTGTAAACAGCGAATGAAAAAAGGTCAACCGGAAAATAAAGTTATAAAGAGAAAAGAACAGGCATAAAATAGTAGTTATAGAATTGAACAATAAAAAAGAACAAAAAAAGGAAATCCCTCTTCTGGGGACAATTTTTAAAGAGTATCCGCGATGTGCGCACATGTGTGCGAAAAATAAAAACAAATTCGTCCATTTTTCTTGACATTACTACGTTAAAGTGGCTATAATATCGTATATTGTCGACAATCCACAATCGACAGGAGAGATGAAAAAGAGAGGAAAGGTGTAGAAAATGACAAAATACACAGTTCGAAGAGTCTGTATGGCATTTGTTACGCTGTTGCTTGTTGCCTGTATTACCTTCTTTCTGATGAATGCAATTCCCGGTAATCCGTGGTTATCAGAAAAGACGCCATCCGAGGCAACCATTCAGGCACTGAATGCAAAATACGGACTGGATCAGCCAAAATATATTCAGCTTGGTAAATATCTGAAAAACCTTGCACAGGGAGATTTCGGCACTTCCATTAAGATGCAGAAAAACCGTCCGGTTATCGAAATCATCAAAGAGATGTTTCCGGTTTCCGCAAAAGTCGGCAGCCTTGCTCTGCTGTGGGCGGTGATCGTGGGTGTTCCGCTGGGATGTCTCGCAGCTTTTAAGAGAGGAACCTGGGTGGACAGCTTTCTGCGTGTGCTGTGTACCATCGGTATTTCCATGCCGGGATTTGTAGTGGCAACCTTACTGTTACATACACTCTGTGGCGGTATCGAAGGAGTGAAAGTATTTCCGGCACTTTTTGACGGAACACCGGCAAGTTATGTACTGCCCTGTGCAGCGTTAGGCTTCTATCCGATGTGTTATCTGTCCAGACAGACAAGAACTGCCATGTTGGATTCTATTAATCAGGAATACATCAAGACAGCCAGAGCAAAGGGACTGAAAAACAGCAAGATCATTTTCAAACATGCACTTCGTAATGCGTTGATTCCGGTTATTACTTACCTGGGACCGCAGATCGCATTTACCCTGTGTGGTGGTCTTGTCGTAGAGACTGTATTTTCTATTCCGGGACTGGGACGTTATTTTGTACAGGCGATCCAGAACCGAGATTATCCGCTGATCATGGGAACTACCATTTTCCTGGCAGCATTTATCATTGTCATGAACCTGGTGGTAGACCTGTGTTACAAACTGGTAGATCCGCGAATTAATCTGGTGAAGGGAGGAAATTAAGGTTATGTCCGATAAGAAAAGATTTAACAAACCGGGCTCGCTTCAGCCAAATATCGAGGATATTCTGCAGTGGAACGATCTGCCGGCAGATGCATTTGATCCGGCAACATCAGAGGAAAAAGAAAACTTTATTCAGGATCGCAGAAGCGTATCTTACTGGAAGGATGCATGGAGACGTCTTCGTAAAAACACGGTTGCGATGGTGGCACTGGTGATCATCATCCTGCTTTCTGTTTTCGCTTTCGTGGGACCGTCTGTCGTTCCTTATACTTACAAACAGCAGATCCGTGGTTCCGAATCTTTACATCCATGGCACTACAGCCTGGAGGATCAGGATAAGATCAATGCTTACATGGAAGAACATAACGGTGCAGGAAACCTGACACCGGACGAAGCGGTAGAACAGGCACGGCAGGAAGCAGAAGCCAAAGGTGAGACCTTAAGCCGTGTAGATGAAGCAAAGATCCGTGCGAAAGCAACCGTATCTCAGCAGTCTGCTGACGAAGAGGCAGTGACAGAAGAAGAAGCTGCCAAAGTACTGGGTATCAAACACAGCATATTTGGATACTCCAACAAAGAACTGGAGCGCAAGGCAGCAGGAGAAAAGGTATTCCCGCATGTGTTCGGTACGGATGATCAGGGCCGTGATATCATGGTCCGCGTTATGGTTGGTTCCCGTGTATCCATCATCGTAGGTATCTGTGCAGCGATTCTGGTACTGATCATCGGTGCACTGTACGGTTCCATATCCGGTTACTGTGGCGGCATGGTGGACAACGTGATGCAGCGAATCGTAGAGATTATCTACTCCATCCCGGAGATGCTGATCATCCTGCTGTTATCCGCAACCTTAAAACCGGCACTGGAACAGTTCCAGAACTCCGGAGACGGCGTGTTCCAGAAACTGGTAACACTCCTTGGACCGAACCTGATCTCCATGTTTATCGCTTTTGGTCTTCTGTACTGGGTAACCATGAGCCGTATCATCCGTGGACAGATCCTGCAGTTAAAACAGCAGGAATATGTAACTGCTGCGAGAGCACTGGGTGCAAAGGGCGGACGTATCATCGGTAAGCATCTGCTTCCGAACTGTATCGGACAGATTGTTACCACAACATTCCTGCAGATTCCGTCAGCAATCTTCCTGGAATCTTTCTTATCTTTTCTGGGTGTGGGTGTATCTGCACCGCTGACCAGTCTGGGATCCATGTGTTCCGAAGCACTGAGCGGACTGAAAACCTATCCGTACCGACTGTTCATCCCGGCAGTGATCCTGAGTGTTATGATCCTGTCCCTGAATCTGTTTGGTGACGGTCTTCGTGATGCATTAGATCCGAAGCTGAAAAAATAAGAAAGGGAGAGACATAATGGAACAGAATAAAAAAGCTGACAAGTTGTTGGAAGTCAGAGATCTCCAGGTCTCTTTCTTCACTCCGGCAGGAGAAGTAAAAGCAGTAAACGGCATCAGTTACGATGTGAATTATAATGAAGTTATGGGCGTTGTAGGAGAGTCTGGATCCGGAAAGAGTGTGGAAGCATATTCGATCATCGGCCTGTTACAGAATCCAGGAAAAGTAATCGGTGGTTCTATCACTTTCGAGGGTCAGGATGTCCTGGCGAAGACACCGGCGGAGATGGTAAACTTCCGTGGAAATGAAGTAGCCATGATCTTCCAGAACCCGATGACCTGTCTGAATCCGGTATACACCATCGGTAATCAGCTGGTGGAGGCACTGAAAGCCCATGATAAAAATATCAATAAAGAAGAAGCACAGAAACGTGCGATGGAGATGCTTGAGGAAGTAGGAATCAATAACGTGGAAAAACGTATGAAACAGTATCCTCACGAACTTTCCGGTGGTATGCGTCAGCGTGTCATGATCGCTATGGGTCTGATCTGTCATCCGAAACTTCTGATCGCAGATGAACCGACAACTGCCCTTGACGTAACCATTCAGGCACAGATTCTGGAACTGATGAAGAAACTTCAGAAGACCAATCAGATGGGTATTATTTTCATTACACATAACCTGGGTGTTGTGGCTGAAATCTGTGACAAGGTATCAGTTATGTATGCAGGTAAGATGGTGGAGCAGGGTCCGGTAGATGATATCTTCTATGCACCGGGTCATCCGTATACCAGAGGACTTCTTCGTTCCATGCCGCGTGTGGATGCGGAAAGTTACGAACGTCTGATCCCAATCGAAGGAACACCGGTCGATATGCTGAATCCGCCGGAGGGATGTCCGTTTGCACCACGTTGTGAAAGTGCCATGAAGATCTGTCTGCAGAAGATGCCGCCGTATGTGGAACTTGGGGATAATCATCGTGCCGCATGCTGGCTGTGCGTACAGGAACAGATGAAAGCACAGAAAGCAGCAGAGAAAAATAATGAAAAAACGGAGGCAGGCAGCCATGAGTGAGAAAAATGATACCCTCGTTCAGGTTGAACACCTGAAAAAATATTTCCCGATCAAAGGTGTGAAGGGACCTGGTGTACAGGCTGTGGAAGATATCTCCATTAAGATTAAAAGAGGAGAAACCCTTGGTCTGGTAGGAGAGTCCGGTTGTGGTAAGACGACTTTCGGACGCACGGTATTACAGCTGTATAATCCGACTTCCGGAAAGATCATCTATGACGGCAAAACTATTTTTGAAGGAAAAGACCCGTGGCAGAAAGATGAAAATGGTATTCTGCGCCAGGTGAAAGTTCCAAAAGCAAAACAGGTGAATATGCTTCCTTACCGCCGGAAGATGCAGATCATCTTCCAGGATCCGTCAGCCAGCCTGGATCCACGTATGACAGTTGGTGAGATCATCGGTGAAGCATTGGATATTCACAAATTATATAAGAGTAAACAGGACAGAACAGACCGAATCAAGGAACTGCTTGGTCATGTGGGACTGAACACAGAGCATGCAAACCGGTATCCGCACGAGTTCTCCGGTGGACAGCAGCAGCGTGTCGGTATTGCCCGTGCGCTGGCAGTCAATCCGGAATTCATCGTCTGTGACGAACCGATCTCCGCACTGGATGTTTCTATCCAGTCACAGGTAGTCAACATGCTCGAAGACATGCAGCATGAGATGGGACTGACTTATCTGTTCATCGCACATGATCTGTCCGTTGTAAGACATATTTCCCACCGTATCGGTGTGATGTATCTGGGAACTATGGTGGAACTTGCGGAAAGTTATGAACTGAACCGTCATCCACTGCATCCATATACCAAGACGCTGCTCTCCGCAGTTCCGGTTCCGGACCCGCAGGTAAGCAGAAGCAGACAGCGAATCGTGCTCGAAGGAGACATTCCGTCTCCGATGAATCCGCCAAGCGGATGCCGGTTCCATACCCGTTGCCCGTATGCGACCGAAAAATGTAAACAGGTCGTACCGACCTTTAAGGAGTACGAAAAAGGTCACTGGGTAGCATGCCATCTGCTGGAAGAGTAGATGAAAAATAACCGGATAATGCAGGAAATCTGATAGTGGATGCTCCTGTTTATCAATAAAAGGAAAAGGAGAGAGGATAATATGAAGAAAAAAGTTTTATCCATCCTGTTAGCTGCAACATTTACCGTATCTATGTTTGCAGGTTGCGGAAACAGCAACACTACAGCAAAAGACGACAGCGCAGCTAAAACAGAAGACACTGCTGATGACGCAGCAGAGGAAGAAACCAAAGATGACGCCGCAACAGAGGACACAGCAAGCGACGGTGACTTCAACATTACTGTAAACCTGGCTTCTGAACCTATGACTATGGACCCGGCGCTGAACAGTTCTGTAGACGGTAGTATCATGGCCCTGCATCTGTTTGAAGGTCTGATGAAATGGGAAGACAGCGGAGAAGTTGCCAATGGTACTGACGGAACTGCTGACAGCGGAAAACTGGTTCCCGGACAGGCTGAAAGCTATGAAAAGACAGAGAATGATGACGGAACTGTAACTTATACTTTCAAATTGCGTGACGGCATCAAATGGTCTGACGGAAAAGATGTAACAGCAGGTGATTTCGAGTACTCCTGGAAACGTCTGGTAAATCCGGAAACAGCAGCAGACTACAACTACATGCTGGATGGCGTGGTAAATGCCAATGAGATCATGGCAGGTGAAAAAGATCCTGATGAACTGGCTGCTAAAGCATTAGACGAAAAAACATTTGAAGTAACTCTGGTAAACGACCTGAACTACTTTGAAGAATTGTGTGCATTCCCGGCTATGATGCCTGTACGTGAAGATATGATCGAAAAAGCAGGTGACCAGTGGACATTTGACACAGCAACTTATATCTCCAATGGTGCATACAAACTGAAAGAGTGGACACATAACTCTCAGATTGTAGTAGAGAAAAATGAAAATTACTATGATGTAGAAAACCTTGGACCGGAAACCATCACCTTCAAACTGATGGATGACCAGAACGCTATGCTGTCCGGTTTCAACTCCGGTGAACTTGATTTCATCGAAGATGTACCGCAGGCAGAGATCGCTAACCTGATCGCTTCCGGAGATATGAAGATCGTAGACTATATCGGAACTTACTATGTATGCTTCCAGACACAGAAAGCACCTTTCGACGATCCGAGAGTTCGTAAAGCATTCTCTCTGGCAATCGACCGTACTTACATCGTAAACCAGGTAACACAGTCCGGACAGGTAGAAGCCGGTGGATTTGTTCCATCCGGTGTATATGATGCAGACGGTGCAGAGGGCGACGATTTCCGTACAGTAGGCGGAGATTACTATAAACCGACCGATGCGGATTATGAAGCAAACTGTGACGAAGCAAGACAGCTTCTGGCAGATGCAGGATATCCGAACGGTGAAGGATTCCCGGTTGTAGAATACCTGTACAACACCAGTGATGCTCACAAAGCTGTAGCAGAAGCTCTGCAGTTCATGTGGGAAGAAGAACTGGGCGTAAAAGTAACCCTGAACAACCAGGAGTGGGCAGCATTCCTGCAGACACGTAAAGACGGAGACTACTCCATCGCACGTAACGGCTGGATCGCAGACTACAACGACCCGATCTCCTTCCTGGATATGTGGATGACAGGTGGCGGAAACAACGATGCACAGTATGCAAACGACGATTACGACGCTCTGATCAAACAGGCAAAGACAACAACAGATAACGCAGAACGTATGGATCTGCTGCACCAGGCAGAAGACAAACTGATCGGTGAAGACAGCGTACTGGCTCCACTGTACTTCTATACACAGAAATATATGCTGGCTGACGGCATTGAAGGTATGTACTACTGCCCACTGGGATATTTCTTCTTCGGATATACCCATCAGGCATAAATAAATGCAATGCAACGATACAGCCCGGATAAGCAGTCCGGGCTGTATTTTTCTAAAAGAAAAAGGGAAAATGCAGGGAGAAAAAAGATGAAAGCTTATGAACGCTTACTGAAATATGTTACAGTATGGACGACCAGCGACGAAAACAGCACAACGGTTCCAACTACAAAAAGACAGCTCGACCTGGGGAATCTTCTGGTAGAAGAGATGAAAGAGATGGGACTTTCGGATGTGTCGATGGATGAATATGGATATGTTTACGGATATCTTCCGGCCACGGAGGGAATGGAAGATGTGACGCCGCTTGGTCTGATCGCGCATCTGGATACCGCACCGGACTTTAACGGGCAGAATGTGAAACCACAGATCATTCAGGATTATAACGGAGAAGATGTGGTGCTCGGAACTTCCGGCAGAGTTCTGGCAGTAAAAGATTTTCCGAGACTGAAAGGTTACAAGGGAAGAACGCTGATCACAACCGACGGAACTTCTCTTCTGGGGGCCGATGACAAGGCCGGGATTGCAGAGATCCTGACAGCGGCAGAAGACCTGATGCGGGAAAAGACACCACACGGAAAAATCTGCATCGCATTTACCCCGGACGAAGAAGTGGGTGGCGGTGCACAGTATCTGAAAATCAAAGAATTCGGCGCAACGTACGGATATACGTTAGACGGAAGCCATGAAGGTGAGATCCAGTTTGAAAACTTTAACGCGGCAGGCGCGGAGGTCACTGTTCATGGTGTCAATGTGCATCCGGGGAGTGCAAAAGATATCATGAAAAATGCACAGACCATCGCGATGGAAATCCACGGACTTCTTCCAAAAGATGCGTGCCCGGAGAAGACGGAAGGGTATGAAGGATTCTATCACATGACCGAATTCAACGGCAATGTGGAACAGGCAGTGATGCGTTACATCATCCGTGACTTTGATCCGGTCACATTTGTGGAAAAACAGGAGAAACTCCGTCAGGCGGTCGCACAGATCAACGAAACCTACGGCGAGGGAACCGCGGAAGTAAAGATCGAAGAATCTTACCGCAACATGCGTGAGAAGATCGAGCCGTGCATGCAGTTGATCGATTACGCAAAAGAGGCGTGCAAAGAAGCAGGCGTGGAACCTGATATCGCCCCGATCCGCGGAGGCACAGATGGTGCACGATTAAGCTTTGTCGGTCTGCCATGTCCGAACCTGGGTACCGGCGGAGACGGCTTCCATGGTCCGTTTGAACACATCACGGTGGAAGGCATGGATCTGTCCGTGGAAATCATCAAAAACATTATTAAGAAAATGTAATACCGAATGGTTTGGCGGATTGCTGGAGTACGAAGTACGGAGCAATCTGGTGTTGTTAAATAGAAAAGAAATACTTTACAGTGCCCGGAAATTCAGATAAAATATTTCGTGGTAAGATAATAAAGTAAGACAGGAAGATACATGAGCGAATTATTATACCAAACATTAAGAGAAAGTGTAGTGAATGCAATCCGGACCAAGATCATGAATCATCAGATACACCCTGGGGAGCGGATTGTGGAAATGGAACTGGCACACGAATTTCAGACCAGCCGGGGGCCAATCAGGGAAGCACTGCGTCAGCTGGAAAACGAAGGAATCGTAGAGTATACCAGAAATGTAGGATGTTCCGTGCGGACATTTTCTTTCTGGGATTCCTATGAAGTATATCTGCTTCGTACCAACTATGAGGCCGTCAGCGTGCGGTTTCTGAACGGGAAAATACCAGGGGAAACGATACAGAAAATGGAAGAGATTCTGGAGCGAATGAGAAAAATTTCAACAGAAGAGTTCGAGAGCGTTTTTGAATACGACAACTGTTTTCATGAGCAGCTGGTGTTGATGTCCGGACTTCCGAGACTTGCCAAAGCGTGGAAAGAACTGTACTATGGAAATCTGCTGGCAGGGTACGAACTGGTAAATGAAAAAGAAAAGATTATGGCAAACCAGTACGACAATCATATTGCGATTCTGAAAGCCTGTAAGGAAGGCAATCCGGAAAAAATCTGCGATGAAGTGAAAAAACATTACTGGAAGACAATTTTCTGCATGATGCAGGAACAAAAGATTAAAGATCCTGATCTGGAACAGGCATGGATGATGGCAATCTAGAGCCTTTTTCAGACACGCTCTGGCAAAAGATGGAGAAAAAGCATGGAAGAATTATATCAGGCAATCGAAGAAAAAATTAAAGCTTCCGGATATCCGAGAGAAATATCCGGGGAACGGGTCTATGATGATATCTGTGATCAGATCGAAGGAAAAGAAAACGGAACGTATCTGGTACTTTCCAAATTTGAGGAAGATGTGGTATTTGAGTATCATATCACTGTTTCTGATGATAACTTTAATCTGGGAATTCTGACGATGAAGACACCGGAAGGAGTTTTTGAGACAGATTTTGATCTCTGAGCGTTGTGTCGTGAATGGGGAATACTAGTGTAATGACACGTTGATATTTAAACTAATCTTTGTATCCTAATTACAACTTAGGATACAAAGATGTGAGCTTTATACGCGCATCCTTTGTTTTAAATTGCCAGTTTACGCCATCTTCATTACTGTTGCGTTCGTTTTCCCAAACGGATAGTTCTCTTTGAAGATGTTCAATGGAACTGATTCGTCTTGAAAGACATTGCCGTGTCATTACAT
>NZ_VUMS01000070.1 GCF_009696065.1 Oliverpabstia intestinalis
TTTGTTGAGGGTACAAACAGCAAATTGAAAATGATAAAACGTACCATGTATGGCCGTTGTGGCAAGGAGCTATTAGCCGCAAAACTTATATTGTCAAATAGCTAATACGGATAATTGCGGAAGAACCAGAATGAGAGCCATATATTCCGGTAATTCAGAGCCACCTTATTGGGCTCTATTACATATATTTCCTTTATACTGTAAATACACACCTTTGGTGTGAATACAGATAAAGGAGGTCGTAAGTTATGACCAAGTATCGTGAAATCCTACGCTTAAAAAGCTTAGGATTCAGTGAGAGGAACATCGCACAGAGTTGCGGTGTATCCAGAAACACAGTCGCTAAGGTTTTGAAAAAGGCAGCGGAAATCAAGCTTTCATGGCCGCTGGATTTCGACATGACCGACAGCGCACTAGAGGAGCTGATGTTTCCTAAGGATAAGTCGGCAACGAATAAACGCATGCCAAACTTTGACTACATTCGCAAAGAACTTCTGCGAAATGGTGTAAACAAAAAGCTTCTCTGGGTAGAATACTGTGAGGAGTGCCGCATGAGCAGCGAAGAGCCTCTAATGTATTCTCAGTTCTGCTACTACATCCAGAAGGATGAAGAAAAACGCAGGGCTACCATGCATATCCCCAGAAAACCAGGTGAACAGATTGAAGTTGACTGGGCCGGTGACCCTGCCCACATCATTGATCCGGACACCGGAGAAGTCACAGATGCATGGATATTTGTAGGTGTATTAACTTACAGTCAGTATGCTTTTGTAAAAGCATATATGAATGAGAAAACCGACAACTGGATCAAAGCTCATGTCCAGATGTTTGATTTCTTTGGAGGTGTCACACCTATGCTCGTTTCTGATAACTGTACAACCGCAGTGAATCATAAAAAGAGTGACTGGTACAACACTGCCTTAAACACCACTTATCATGAGATGGCAGAACATTACAATCTCGCCATCCTTCCGGCCAGAGTCCGGAAACCCAAGGATAAACCGAATGTAGAGGGATCAGTAGGAAAGATATCCACATGGATAACAGCAGCCCTTCGCAATGAGCAGTTTTTCTCTCTTGCAGAATTAAATGCTTCAATCCGTGAAAAACTGGATGCCTACAACGCCCGTAAATTTCAGAAAAAGGAATGTAGCAGACTCAGTTTATTTCTTGGGGAAGAAATGCCATTATTGGCTCCGTTGCCTGCTACACCTTTTGAACTGGCTGAGTGGAAACAAGCCACCGTCCAGTTTAACTATCACATCGCAGTAGACAGAATATTCTACTCCGTGCCTTATCAGTATATCAAAAATAAGGTTGATGTGCGTATAACAGATACAACGGTTGAAATATTTTATAATCACAATCGTATTGCCTCTCACAGACGACTCTATGGACGAAGCGGTCAGTATTCTACAGTGACAGAACATATGCCGCAGGAACACCAGAAATATCTGGAATGGAACGGTGACCGGTTCCGTAAGTGGGCTGATTCGATTGGAATTAACACAAGTAAGGTTGTCGATGCAATACTTACCTCCGGCAGGATTGAACAGCAATCCTACAGAAGCTGCATGGGCTTACTGAAACTGGCAGAAAAATATTCGCCAGAAAAACTGGAACAGGTCTGCGCTAAGGCGCTCTCTTATTCCGGTAAACCCAGCTATAAAAGTATCAAAAATCTATTGGCTGCAACAAAGGATGCACCTGATACCGAATCAGAATCATCTCAAGCAGTAAAACCACATGGCATAACCAGAGGAGCCAGATACTATGGAGGTAAAAAATCATGACAAATCAAAGTACAATCGATAAACTTATTGAAATGCGTCTGACTGCTATGGCAGATGCATTCCGCATCCAGATGGATGATCCTGCAATGAAGGAAGTTCCATTCGAAGATCGGTTCGGCATGCTTGTTGATGTCGAATACAGCAACCGCAAAAACAATCGTCTGAAAAGGCTGATCCGCCAGGCTGAGTTTGAACAGCCAGATGCCAGCATCGCAGCGATTGATTACCATTCTGGACGAAAGCTGAACAAAGCACTGATCAACCGTCTGGCAACCTGTGAATACATTACAGAATACCGGAACATCTTTATTACTGGAGCAACCGGAAGTGGTAAAACTTATATGGCCTGTGCCTTTGGCATGGAAGCATGCAAGCACTATTACTCAGTACGGTATATACGGCTTCCTGATCTATTATTGGACTTACAGGCTGCCAGGGACAATGGAACTTTCTCGACTGTCCTGAAGAAATACACCAAGCCAATAGTACTGATCATTGATGAGTGGCTGCTTCTTAAACTGACAGAAGCTGAAGCCAGGAATCTTTTTGAACTGATACATAAAAGACGAAAAAAATCTTCAACGATCTTTTGTTCTCAGTTCCGTGAAAGTGAATGGTACCAGCAGATCTGTGATGGTGAAAGTACTCTTGCCGATGCCATCATGGATCGTATATCGTATGATTCCTATAAGATCGATATTGAAAGTGTTGACCCATCTAAAGACCTCTCTATGAGAGAAGTATATGGACTGGATCCAGCAATGGCAAAGTAACTTAATAAACAAAATGGGGTGGCTCCGTTAGTCCGGACAGGTGGCTCTCGCCACACCGGACTGGCGGCTCTGCCGCACCGTAATATTCAACTCGCAACAGCTCCCATCCAAGGGAATTCCTGAAGGACTATTCCGGCATCTGCGTGACAGATGGATATCAGGTCTACCACAAAGTGGAAAAGGAGCGCGAGGATCTGCGAATCGCAGGCTGCTGG
>NZ_VUMS01000071.1 GCF_009696065.1 Oliverpabstia intestinalis
TGCATACAGCCACTTTCCGCGGCCAGCAGGGCCGCATTTCCCGGACAGTCTGGGCCATATTAAACGGACAGCCCAGTAGATCAGCAGAGAGGACGTTTGTCCACTCTGCCAATCAGTATAGTTTGTAGGTGTCTTAAGTCCTATGCCTTCTCAATAAGTACAGTAAAGCCGGTGGTAAGCCTGCGACGAATTCCATCAAGCTTTCCGTAACATTCCGGTTCATAACTCAGTGTATTACCCCATTCATCAGGGGAGTACTGACAACTGAAAAGGGTAGATGTTCCGAGATCATCCCGAAGTTTCAGGAGATGATAGAGGATTTTGATCCCCTCTTCGGAGTACCGGCTTATGGAGAAATCATCAATGAACAGTAACTGTATCCGGGCATAATACTTGATCCGCTTACGATACTTGTTAAGATCTTCCTGGCGATTCAGGACGATCAGTTCATCCAGCAGATCACTATAATCCACAAACTTACAGCGATAGTTCCTACGGCATGCCTCCACACAACATGCGGAAAGAAAATAGGACTTTCCTGCACCGGTTATGCCATAGATTCCGACATTCTGTCTATTCTCAGCGAAGTGGAATTGCAAGATCTGTTGCACCGTAGCATCATTATAGGTTCGTCCATTCCCAGTCTTGAGTTTCTCGACTTGAGCCCCTTTATTGATCAGGCTGCTGAGCCTCAGATTCGTTTCGAATCGATTGTTGAGTGTTTCTATGTATTGTGGTTCCAGAACCTCACGAATGAACTGCATTGCGGTATAATTGCAGAGTTCCGGGCTTTTAGAGAGTTCCATAAAGCGCTGAGCTGCCACCGGAAGGGAAAGGGTGTCCAGCATTTCGTAGATATCTGCATTAGGATTCTTCATTGCCAGCCTCCGTTTCCTGACGTTTCAACAGGTTCTTAAGGGAATACTTGCTGTCGTCATCTTTGTATGTGCCGGATATACTCGATGAAGGAGACTCCTTACTTTTATTCTGAGAGGGAGTGTCTTTCGGTGGCTCCTTGTGGTAGGTGGAGATGGTATTACAGATATAGGAATAGTTACATTTCCCTGCTAAGACGGCATCTTTACAGCAGCTTTCCAATGTCTCTGGATTGTATTTCTCAGCATAGCGCAGAATACCAAAACAACTGCGAAATGACTGCACTGGATAAGCGTATTTACGGATCACCGCATCGATTAAAGCACGTGTGCTTGGACCGATAGCAGATGCTTTCTGCTGAAAATAAGGAATATTCCAATAGCCGTAGTCTTTGTACTCTGCAGGCATATCGGTTGGAATGATTACCCAATCCTTTGGTGTATAGCTTCGATTATGAGTTCGGATGTAATCGCCGTGCTTGTTGTAAACATAGATTTCCTTTTCTCCGGCCCGAATCTCTAGTTCCTGTCGCAGATATTTGCGTGGCATGCTATAATGGACTTTGTCGAAGGTGAAGGAGAAATCTTGTGCTACTTTAACGGTCTTCCGTTCCAGGTATTCGAATCGACTGGATGGAAGAGGCAGAAGAGTCTCCTTCTCTTCTGTTGCAAAGAGATCGTACCGGGAATAGGTGAGCCCTTCAAAGGGCTTGCGGTTCTCAGCAGCAACCTTTTCCATCAAGACGCGATTTAAGTCGTCCAGGGAGTAAAAGATCATATCCTCCATATCCACAAGGATGTGCATGGTAACGATCTTCACGTGGCCTTCTACAACCGGCTTCCAACGAGGTGATTTGACCTTTGCAGGCGTCAGAACCGTATCATTATGCTCTGCCCATGCCTGGAAATCTTTATTCAGAACAGGACTGATCCAATCCTTGTTTTTCGCAACCGCTACTTTGCAATTGTCTGGGGTAATAGTTGGCGTTACTCCTCCAAAATAGGCAAGAGCATTGTTGTTAACCCGGATCCAGTTTTTGATGTCACACTCGGTCATCCCTTCAGCGTAAAAGTAATCGCTGTAAGTAAGAGCTGCAATAAAAATGGTGACTTTCGTGGTTTCTTCCGGATTTCGGCGATTATGCAGATACAGCTGTTTCCCTGCATAGTCCAGCTCAAGGTTTACACCAGGGTAACGCTGGATATGAAATGTCAGCTGTTTTGAATCTGCCCATTCGCTATAACGCCTGCAATACTGACGGTAGCTCATAGGCTTTTTCCCGTCTACAATGCCAATGGCATTGTATTTTTGCCAAAGATGCTTCAGAGTCTCTCCCTTGCGTGCGAGAGCTTTGTATACGGCTTCTTTGTTAAAATCTCGATAAAGAAGCTTGTCGGCTGGTACACCGGACTTCTTGTAGAGCAAGCCCTCAATGTACTCATTGGTAACATCCTCAGAAAGAGGATATGTGAGTTCCGGGCATGCGTCAAAACGCTTTAGAAACTCATTGACAGATGTTTTGCCGCAATCGCCACAGCTTTCGGCAATCTCACGGCAACTAAGACGGTTCACGAAGCGGAGCCTTAGCACTTTTTTGTAATCCATAGTTGGACCTCCAGATATAATATTTCTCCGTTTTTACAGGAGATATTTCTATTATATCTGGAGATTTTTGGCCGGTTAATATGTCCTCGGCTGTCCGCTGATTATGTCTTTAGGTGTCCGCCGAATATGGCACAAATGTCCGTTTCGGCCGGCAATCTGCA
>NZ_VUMS01000072.1 GCF_009696065.1 Oliverpabstia intestinalis
TTCTTCCGTATATTTCTGACACATAGAAACCGCCTTTCTTATAGTCTGATTATACCAGAATTACTCAAATTAAGCCAATTAGACACTCCTGGGGTTTCAGCATTTTGCCATGCTTTATGACATCGATGTAAACGCTCAATAGCGAGTACCGTAAAAATTTAAGAGCCGCCAAAATTGGCGGCCCTGGTTATCAGTTCTTTCGGATTCCGTCCGGTAGTTTTGGAGACCAAGGTAAAAGATCATCCAAGAAAGACCGGTCGGTATCTTCCATATGTTTCGGAATCTCTTCTAAAAGATACACGAAATAATCATACGGTTTTAGGTTGTTTGCCTTTGCTGTTTCCGCAATACTGTAAATAATTGCGGATGAATGGGCACCGTTGATCGTGTCAATCATCTGCCAGTTTTTCTTGCCAATGCAGAAACCGCGGATTGCTCGCTCAGATGCATTGTTGTCCAGTGGAACTTCACCATCTTCCAGAAAAACACGTAGGTATTTTTCCTGATTTAATATATATGTGTAAGCTTTGCGAAGTTGCCCTGTGGAGGGAACAGCAGCTTCCTGCTCTTTGAGGTACACAAATAAGGCATCAACCAATGGTTTTATAACCAGTTGTCGCTGCACAAGTCTCTCATCAGATGGGATTTCTTTCAGTTTATCCTCTTCGCGATAGATTGCCTGGATCTGTTTCATGACTAAGTAGGCATTCGATTTATTGCGCTGATCCTTTGGCACAACGTTCATCGCTTCATCGAATTTTCGTCTGGCATGAACCCAGCAGCCTGCAATCCGCAGATCTTCGCGTTCTTTTTCTACCTTGTGGTAGACCTGATAACCATCCGTCACGCAGATGCCGGAATAGTTCTTCAGGAAGTCCCTTGGATGGGAACTGTTACGGGTTTTGTGGTAATCGTACAGGACAATCTGCTTGTCTTTGTACAGATGCCCGGAGCGGTACACCCACATCCAGCTTTTGGATCCTGCAGGACGACCATCCTTGTTTACCAAAACAGGAGTTTCATCAGCCTGGATGACATGATAGTCATACAGTTTTTGATGGAGATAGTCGTATAGGATTGCCAGATAACTTTCGCCCAATCGAATCATCCAGTTCGCCATGTTTTGACGGGTGATGGTCAGACCATAACGGGAAAACTCCTGTTCCAAACGATAGAGAGGGACTGCATTGACATACTTTCCATTTATAATCGCACCTGCAAGTGTTGGAGAAACCAGACTTCCATGAAGTAATGCCTGTGGATGCTCAGCTTTGATAATACGTCCATCTTTCTTTCCGGCATACACGCCAACATGATGTTCATCCACTTCAACCCGTGCAGGAATGAAATGGTAACGCCTGGAGATTGCATCTGGAAGCTGTTTCCAGCCGTTTTCACCAAACTCAGCCACCAGTTCATTCTCTGTCATGTAGTGAGTGATGATGTTTACCGGAAGACCTGACAGATCAGTCTCCTTTTTACCGACAGACTTTGGTTTGCGGGCTGGCACTGGTTCCAGTGTTTCTGGTTCTTCAGCGTCCAGATCAGATACGGCTTCCGCTTCGTTGAAGAAAACGATGGTTCCATCCACTTCCATGAAACAGATCTGATTGGCATCAGACATCTTTTCAGAAGATCTGCCAAATCTGTTCTTGTTGGAAAGAGTCACCTGTTCAATGAGAAGTTCGATTTTCCGGTTCAGATCTCGAATCTCTCCTGAAAGGTTTTCATTCTGCTCCTGGAGTTGGAGGAATAACTCTACGATAAAAGACTTATCCAATGTATTCAGTTGTTCTTCGGTGAATTTAAATGCCATTGCCTAAGCTCCTTTTATTTCTGAGGCCATTATAGCAGAAAAGGAAAGATATGGCCAATTCACCTGCGTTTGTTATTCGTCATTATGACGGTGGATAACAATGCTAAAGATCCATGAAAAAACTGGGTGTTTAACACTGTTATCCACAGGCACCAGGCAACAGACACGGACATCAACAAATGTTTTTGGCGCTGAAAGAACTACTGTGGATAACGATAGTAAATATGTATTTTCCGAGTTTTTATTGACTGGAAAAGGAACCATGAATTTCTACGAATTGCACAAAACTACATGGCTTTGGGAGGATCTATTAATTCCTCTATCGGACGTTTGGCAACGATTTCCAGTCCCTGCATCAACATCCGGTACTGTTCGGGAGAAATTTCCATTGCTTCTTCTTTGGTCCGTGGCCAACTGAATCCGCCAACATTTAGTCGCTTATAAAGGAGCAGGAATCCATCTCCTTCCCAGACAAGACCCTTAATCCTGTCAGTACGTTTACCACAAAAAAGAAACAGGATATTTTTCTGGAAAGGATCCAGTTCGAATTTATATTTGATAGTGGATGCCAAACCGTCAATTCCACGCCTTAAATCGGTGTAGCCAGCTTATCCTAACATTCGGATAAACAGGCTTATCCTCAGAGTATTTTTATCCTCATCTTTTCTGGATATAGCGATATTTACTCTCTTCTTCGCAAAAAAGATGAGGATAACATATTTTATGT
>NZ_VUMS01000073.1 GCF_009696065.1 Oliverpabstia intestinalis
GCCTTATTAAAGTGCACCTAAAATGTCCGGTTATCTACATTTCATTCCAGAATTCGTGCTTTGCACGAATTCATCCTTGTTTTGGTTCAGAATTGCGAACGAGCTTAGCGAGTTTCGCAATTACCTATGTATATCATTCCATTCGTTTGAAAAATATTATACCAAACTCGCATATTTTCCACACTGAACAAAAAATAAATCAAATTACAAATGACAAATCAGCCAATGCCTGATATCGTCATAAACGTCTTCTTTGTCTGTCTCATTGATCAATTCATGTCTGTCATTTTTATAAAGTTTTATCGAAATATCCTTAATTCCTGCTTTTTTGTAGATTTCATAAACATTTTTAACTGCTTTTCCATAATTACCAACAGGGTCTTCTTCTCCTGCAATCAAAAATACAGAAAGGTTCTTCGGTATTTTTGCAATATTATTTGAATTCTGTATGAATGACAGCACGTCCAATAAAGTACGGTATCCATTTACCGTGAAGGAATATGTACAATACTTATCTGTGTTATATCTATCAACAATAGTTTCATCCTTTGTAAGCCAATCATTTGATGTCCTGACGTTTGGAATATGATTATTAAATTTGCTGAAAAACATATTTTTCAGCATCTTGGATCTATAGCGGTCTCCCTTAAAGAATTTAGTCAGCGATACCATTATTTTACCAGCTTTCAGTACACTTCCAGACTGGTTGCCTGTTCCGGAAATAATCACTCCATCCAACTCATTTCCATATGTCATTATATAGCGCCTTGCCATAAATGACCCCATACTGTGTCCAAACAAGAAGTAAGGAACATTAGGGTAATTTTTCTTTGCAAAACGGGTTACTTCATATAAATCTGCAACGACAGTTTCACTCATGTTGCTTGGACAAAAGTACCCCAAATCGTCATCTATTTTTGCCGTTTCTCCATGACCAAGATGGTCATTCCCAATTACAAGAATACCATATTGGTTTAAGTACCTTGCAAATTCATCATAGCGTTTTATGTATTCAATCATTCCATGAGAAATCTGAACAATTCCAATTACTGTAATATTGGGTTCCCAAATAACAACATGCAACTGATTCTTTCCATCTGAGGATGGTATATATAATTCCTTCATTATACTGCCTCCTTTCCATCGAAAAAGACATAAGAAAAAGGCCATCTATCGTCTTCACGGTAAATGACCTTTCCTAAGAATCCCATTTTCAATTAAATCATTTTGTTTTCATAATCCTGTAATTCATGAAAAATATTATCTACAAACACAATATCCTCAACAATTCGATACAGCATAAAATACCTATGTGAAAGAAAATTTATCCTTCGATACTCCAGTTCTTTTAATCGAGGATTATCACACGGCTTCAAACTTCCTGCAACACTTTTAAGGCTCCGAATAGTAGCCTCAAAATCATCCAAAACATTTTTCGCCGCCTGATCACTTTTTTTCACCATAAGCAAATATCTGATGTATTGATTTAGATCTTCTTCTGCATCTGCTGTTACTACTACTTTATATTCCATACTTTTCCCTCATATCAGCAATAACAGCATCCGCATATCGATAGTTACCCTTTGATGCAGATACTCTTGATTTCTCCAGTTTCTCCAACATCATTTCTTCAGACATGGCAGCATACGGATTATGCTCCACCCGTTTTATCTCAAATGGGAAACCGTTATTTGCAACAGCTTGTGTCAAAAACATCCGAATTGCAGAAGTAGTATCTGTGCCAAGATCTTTAAACAACTGGTCTGACTTACTCTTTAACTCATCATCAACACGTACTTGAATTGTACTAGCCATTCATTATTCCTCCATTTCTTTTTTATTATTATAATACACAATCATTGCTATTTCAATTCATTTGTATTGATTTTGCATCCAACTACAACCATCCGCCCGTTTTTATGCAAATACTCACAGGTAGAAAGAGTGATCAGTTTATCTCCATACCGGGCTGTATAACCTGTGTCGTAATATGACCGTTTTTTACATTCTTTGACAAATTCCAGATAATCCTCAGCATTTTCTGCCTTGGTAAAAGAGTAGTATTCAAAATCATGCCCGGTATACACCGGAACAGCAAAGGCTGCTATGATCTGATACTGTTCCTTCCCATGAAGTGTGCTGTACTGGATGATCGGATGTTCCTGATAGAATTCTTCTGACTTATAACGATCCAGAGCTGCAAACATTTTTCCTGAACTCATATGATGACCATAGATAATCAGGTTGTCTGCATCTTCCGGATCACAAAGTTCTGAGAGAAATGGTGTCCCACTCACATCGTATTCTTTCTCAAAATTTCTTCGGAGATAGAAGTTCTTTTCCTCCGGATGATGATTCCAGTCAGATTCAGCTCCTTGACAAACTCTTGATATCCGGTGCAGTCTTGATGGTTCCAGCCAAATTCACCGCCCTGTCGGATATCTCATTCTTATTCACTTTTATGATTTCTTTCCGGAA
>NZ_VUMS01000074.1 GCF_009696065.1 Oliverpabstia intestinalis
GATCTGCTCTGCTAACGGTGGGCTTCCTCCGATGATCAAGCGCCAGAGATACTACGAATCTCTGGGACTGGCTGCATAGGCAGTGATATCTTTGAGATAAATGTGTCAACCAATATTGACAATATCATTCAGTTCTTCCGTGAAAGCGCAAAAAGGGCTGGAATTCAGAAACATGTCTCTACACACTGTTTGCGCCATAGTTTCGCAAGCCATCTGTTTGAAGCCGGGTGTGACGTGAAATACATTCAGGCCCTTTTGGGACACCGCGATCCAAGGTCAACAGAGATTTATCTTCATGTAAGCAATAAGACTCTGCTCGGCATTAAAAGCCCATTTGATGAGATGGGTGGTGAGTAATCGTGGAAAAATCATGTACGATACAGGATGTCTTTGAACGGTTTTATCCTGTTTATGAAAAAACACATGAGCTTCCTGCTCACCACAGAAAAGCAGCTTTTCACATCATGAACTGTAAAACCGGGGCTTTTGGTGTGAATATCAGTGTCTGTGAGGAATGCGGCTGTATCAGTGTTCACAACAATTCATGCAGAAGCAGGTGTTGCCCCATGTGCCAGGAGTTTCCAAAAGAAAAATGGATCGATGCGCAAAAGGAGAATGTATTGGATGCACCTTATTATCATGTGGTATTCACGGTCCCTGAGGAATTGCATCCTATCATTTATAGCAATCAGAAACTTCTGTATGATGCACTGTATCATGCTGCATCATCTACTCTGAACGAGCTGGCGAAAGATTCAAAGTATCTGGGAGCTGACATCGGATATATCTGTATTCTTCATACATGGGGTTCTGCAATGAATTATCATCCTCATATCCATACCATTGTTCTAGGTGGCGGACTTGATAAGGACAACAAATGGAAAGATACCGGTGGGAAGTTTTTTCTCCCGTATGGGGTCATTGCAAAAGTGTTCCGTGGAAAATATTTGTGCGAATTAAAAAGCCTGTGGAATGATTCAAAGCTTGAGTTTCATGGTACAGCGGAGAAATATCAAAATCACTATTGCTTCAAAGAACTTCTCGATGAGTGCTATAAAAAAGACTGGGTTGCTTATTGTAAGGAGACTTTTAATGGAGCACAGTCAGTCATAAATTATCTTGGAAAATATACTCACAGGATAGCAATTAGTAATCATCGGATCAAGTCCATGACGGAAGCAACTGTTACATATGCTGTAAAAGACTATAAAAACAAAGGTCAGTGGAAAGAGAAAACAGTTCCGGGTGAGGAGTTCATCCGTCGATTTTTAATGCATGTTCCTCCAAAACGTTTTGTCAGAATCCGGCACTATGGTTTGCTGTCGTGCCGAAACAAGAGCAAAAAGATGACGCATTGTAGAAATCTGCTTGGATGTAAAAAATATATTTCTGCATTGAAAAACCGAAATGCCGCTGAAATGATCAGGCTGCTATATAACATAGATGTATGCAAATGTTCTTCCTGTGGAGGGAAAATGGTTCCACATCTTCCGGATAAGCATACACCATCTGTTTTTGCACATATGAGATGTTAAAATATATAACTGAATAGTCCGAAAAACTTCCGTAAAGGGAGTCTGTTTGTTATGCCTAAAAATAATTCTTTTGGCAAAAACCATCTGTTAATAAACCATGTGATATGATAGACTTATGGAAGAGAGCAAAGATTGAATCCCCATAGATAGTGGCGAAAGGGACGCGACTTTGTTCACCAAGGAAAAATCGAAATTGATGTAAACGAAAGGGCAGTTTTATAAAACCGCAAGACTGCTTTTTCGTTTACACCAACTCCGATTGTTTCCTTAACAATTTATGGAGGAGACAATTATGGATAAAAAGACACAAAAAATAGGAGTGATTTGTTCAATTGTACAGATTATATTAAGCATAATATGCTTGATGTATAATGCGATAAATCAAGAAAATATTATAATTTGGGTATTATTTTTATGCTCTGGAATTTTATTGTTAAGCTCGAATATTAGTAGAAACTGGTCCTATGTCAAGATTTAGTACAAGTTAAAATGAGGTTTTCCCCATCTTAACTTGCCATTGGCTCTTCGTTCTGTTGCAATCTACGGTATAGTTCTTCGTAGTCATTTGGTGACATGTAATCGC
>NZ_VUMS01000075.1 GCF_009696065.1 Oliverpabstia intestinalis
GGTCAATTGGAAAAGTAAATTCCAGTTCCAGTAGATCTTGACTGGAACTTACCATTGCAAAAACAGTGGTAGAAGTAACTCTTCCAAACCTTTCCCCAACCGGTTGAACACCGGTCAGTAATCAATTAAAATATAGTTACTTTCCCTGAAATGCAGGATAGGGCAACGCTGAGGAGCGACCTGAGCGGCATCCAGGGTTACACAGGAGCAGCACTGAGTGTGTTGCTCTTTTTCTTTGCTCCTGTGGAAACACAAAGCGATAAACCTCGGGGTTCAAGGGGCAGAGCCCCTTCTGTTATAATCATACTTTCAGCAGATTTCCGGATGGCATCCTACCAAAGGAGAAACTACCATGGCAAAGAATGCACATCTGACATTTGATGAAAGACAGACAATCGAAGTATCACTTCGTGATAATCTCAAGTTCAAAGAAATCGGAGAAATTCTCGGAAAAGATCCTTCTACGATTTCCAAGGAAGTCCGCAACCATTACAAGGTTGTGGAAAAAAGTACATACAATCCATGTGCCAACAGACGTACCTGTAAGCATTACGGTGACATCTGCAAACCCTGTAAGAAGCGCTGGGGTCAGGATTGTAAGAAATGTGATCCACCTTGCTATACTCACTGTCCTGATTTTGAGGAACAGGTTTGCCTGAAAATCAAAAAGCCTCCTTATGTTTGTAATGGGTGCGATACCAGACAGGGGTGTAAGTTAAGGCGCCATCTTTATGAGGCAAAGTATGCTCAGAATGAATATGAAGCTGTCCGTAGCGAAAGCCGACAGGGATTCGCTATCAGTTCTGAAGAATTAAAAAGGATTGATGGTATTATCACTCCTCTGATCAGGCAGGGACAGTCAATTCACCAGGTCTGTGTCAATAACGTTGACCTGATCATGCTAGATGAAAAGACAATCTATAACTATATCGACGCAGGACTTCTTTCTGTATGCAACGGTGATCTTCCGCGTAAAGTGCGCTATCGCATTCGTAAAAAGAAGAAACCAGTAAGGGTGGACAAGAGATGCCACGTCGGTCGCACCTATGAAGACTTTCAGGAATATATGGCTGCCAATCCAGATGTTTCTGTCGTTGAGATGGACTCTGTTGAAGGAAGAAAAGGTGGCAAAGTATTTCTAACCATCTTCTTTCAGAACTGTAACCTCATGCTGGCATTCATTCGCGATGCGAATACAGCACGTTCTGTAACAGATATCTTCAACCAGCTTTATGTTCTCTTGGGGCACGAGAAATTCACTGAATTATTCCCTGTGATTGTAACCGACCGTGGGAGTGAATTTACCGACCCTCTGGGTATTGAGTTCAATGGTAATGGTGAACGCAGAACCAGAGTATTCTACTGTGATCCACAACGTTCTGACCAGAAAGGCGGCTGTGAAGTATGCCACGAGATGATCAGACGCGTATTACCAAAGAAATCCTCTTTTGACAACTTAATCCAGGAAGATGTGTCTCTTCTGATGAGTCACATCAATTCCTACACAAGAAAAAAGCTGAACGACCAGTCTGCCAACCAGTTGTTCAGCTTCCTTTACGGTGAGGATACCTTGGCTAAGCTCGGCATTAAGGTAATCCCCGCTAATGAGATCAATCTCACACCATATCTGCTGAAAAAATAAACTGATCGGACTGCCATCCGGATTCATAAGCACTGCCATCAGGGGTGGAATTTAATCTTGCAAAAAAAGAAAGATGAATTCGACCTCCGCTTAAAGTGCGTCTTTTTTCAGAACAGAAATTGATCTGGGGTTATCTTATCACGCCTCAACAACTGGTTCAATCTATTTGGTTTTGTAAGTTCCAGTTTGGAAACGTAAATTCCGCTAAAATCATGATTTCTTGATATGCCGGAATTTAGTCTTGCAAGAACTTTTAGGAACAGGGGTTTACTTTTGCAAACTGGAAGTCAGTTTTCCAATTCAGCC
>NZ_VUMS01000076.1 GCF_009696065.1 Oliverpabstia intestinalis
AGCAAGTGAACGCGCATTGAGGAATTTCACAATCGGTCGTAAAAACTGGGTGACCATCAATACAGTTCGCGGAGCGCAGGCGAGCGCTATTATCTACAGCATTACCGAAACAGCCCGGGCAAACAACCTGAATGTGTACTATTATATTAAACATTTGCTGACAGAGTTGCCACAGCTTATAGATAAAAACGGAAATATAGAACAATCATTGCTGGAATCACTCATGCCGTGGTCAAAGAGTTTGCCGGCTGATTGCTACAGCAAGCGCCGCAATTAAAGCGGCGCTTAAAAATATAGGCAGGCGTCGGGTTTGACGCTTACTCTGGAAATCAGATGTCCGGAAAGTGGAAATCATCTCATGCGAGTTTACTCGCGTAATGCTTTATCTAAGCCGTATACCTCTCGCATTGATCGATCATGTTCAGCATCAATGCTTGTAATGTTGATGCGATAGCTGTCATGGGCAATGCGGTCAATGATTGCATCTGCAAGAGGACTGTCATCACCGCCAAGCTGTTCATACCATTCTTCGAATTCATACTGAGAGCAGAAAATCGTAGATGATTTCTTGCGTCTGCGATGAAGAAGTTCAAAGATATCTTTCTGCTCGGTTTCTGTTGGTTTTAGAAGAAGCCATTCATCAAGAATGAGAACCAGTGGGTTAGCGTATTTAGCCATGACCTTTCGATAATTACCTTCTGTCCTTGCTATTTCCAGATCAATAAGCAGATCTGGAAGACGGACATACTTGGTATTGTAATACCGCTTACATGCCTCCATGCCAAAGGCGCACGCCATGTAAGTCTTACCACAGCCTGTAGCACCGGTAATAAACAGATTCCGGTGTTCAGATATATACTCGCAAGTTGCAAGCCGGTTAATAAGATCCTTGTTAAGCTTGCGGCCGGAAGTGTAGTTGATATCCATGATATTTGCTTCCGGCTGGTCGAATCCAGCGTTACGGATCAGTCGTTTCTGACGATTGTTTTTGCGATTGCTGTATTCGATGTCCACCAGCATACCAAAGCGGTCCTCAAATGGTACTTCATTAAATTTAGGATCCTCCAGCTGGTTGCGAAATGCATCTGCCATAGTAGTAAGGCGCATTTCAATTAATTTGTCTATTGTACTCTGATTTGTCATATGTGCTTACCTCCGATAGTAATCGGCACCTCTTGTGATGCCATGTGCTTTATGTGTGGTCTTGGATTCAGTTGTTTCTGATTCTGGTTTTACAGAACCTGTCACAAGGATGTTTTTAATACTCTTGTAACTGGGTGAGGATGTATAGGATAAAGCTTTTTTACAGGCTGCTTCAAGCAATGCATCTGAGTATTTCTCAGCAAGCTTTAGAAGTCCCATACAACTTCGGTAGGTCTGTTGTTCCACACTTTTGGAGGTCAGTATTGCATTGACCACAGTGTATGTATTTATGCCAATCCGCTCAGCCCATTTGCGGAACCGGTCACCGTTCCATTCCAGATATTTCTGGTGGTCTTCCGGCATATGTTCCGTGATAGTGCTGTACTGCCCAGGGCGTCCTTTCAGACGACGATGGGAAGCAATGCGGTTATGATTGTAGAAAATTTCAATAGTGATATCTGTTACCTTCACATCAACTTTCTTTTTGATGTATTCATAAGGAACTGAGTATAGCATTCCGTCCACAGATATGTGATAATTGAACTGGACGGTGGCTGTTTTCCAGTCACTCAGTTCAAAACGGGTAGCAGGTAATGGTGCCAGCAATGGTTTTTCTTCCTCAAGAAATAAGATTCGCCGACTACCCTCTTTCTTTTGAAAGAGCCTTTGGTTGAACAGTTCGAGCTTGTCTCTGATTGCACGATTTAATTCGGCAAGGGAGAAGAACTGTTCATCCCGAAGTGCTGCTGTTATCCAGGT
>NZ_VUMS01000077.1 GCF_009696065.1 Oliverpabstia intestinalis
GATCTGCTCTGCTAACGGTGGGCTTCCTCCGATGATCAAGCGCCAGAGATACTACGAATCTCTGGGACTGGCTGCATAGGCAGTGATATCTTTGAGATAAATGTGTCAACCAATATTGACAATATCATCCCGATGAGGATCTCCTTGATGGCTTCCGTGATTCGTTCGATAATGGTGTTCATCCATTACCCCATTAACCGAACAGCGTTGCCAGCTGGGGAATCAGGGTAGTTCCCAGCAGCATGATTCCAGCTCCTGCCATGAGCTGTTTGATTCCCTGGCTCTTTGCGCCGGATAGCGATAGGTAATCCTTTGAAGTTATCTCCGGATTTTCCCCCGCTCCACACCGTGCATGCGACTTTCACCGCACACGGCGCTCCATCGAATTCAGCCGTCCAGGGCTTTTAAACACAACTTACACACTTCGTTACAGCATTAAATTCAAAGAATAATAGGTGGCATTTCTGCCATAGTACGAAGTTTGTTAAGCTTTTCTATTTGTTTATTGTCAAGATTTAAGGATTTCAGGTACTTCTCAATCGTAGGTTCTGAAGAAGCATGGATAAGGATATGAACCGCTTTGCTGACAAGAATAAGATTTGCGTATTCATCCGAACCGCCATTGCTAACCGGCACTTTATGGTGGCAGTGAATATCGTGGGAATCCATCGGAATTCCTGTCACTGCACATTTACCATACTGTGCCGCATACAAAGAAATACGGTTATCCGCATATTCAATGGTTCTGCCCTTTACAGGATTTCTCATCAGCCATAACATTGTCGCTGTGTCGATTGCAAGATTCTTATGAATCTGTTCCCGACCTTTGACCGTATATTTATTGATGGATTTCCTTTTATGCTGGGCATTCTTTGACTGGACATATCCCAGTGGAACCACCGGACGTCCATGAAGGAACCTCATCTGTCTGCTTGCTCCATACTTTTCTTTAATGAACCCATTTCTGAGCTGTCCCTTTTTGGATAAGTCGCCGTTCAGTCTGTTTCTGAGCTGTTTGTTGATACTGAAGGCAAGTCTGCTGAAGTCATGAGATACTTCTGTAGAAATACAATAGTATTCATGAAGTCCGGCAACTACAGAGTTGTATTTCTGAAGCTGCATGAACTGAGCATTATCATCTGACGAATGAGCCAGTTTCTTTACTTCTTCCGAGACTTTTTCATGAGCCTTTTTGTATGCTTTATCGCTCATATGAGACCGAACTACATATTTCTTACCCTTTTTACGGACTTTCAGTTTGAACCCGAGAAAATCAGAATACTGTCTTTTGAGATTAACTACTTTGGATTTGTCAGGGCTGATTTCCAGCCCCAGCCTGTCCTTTAGCCATAACTCTGTTGCCTTGTATGCTCTGACAGCATCCTCATGTGTTGCGCAGAAAATTTTAAAATCATCTGCGTACCGAACTGCATGCATCTCTTTTAATCTGCTCCGACGCAGAGCCCTGTAGGCGTGGCTCTTAATCTCTGTTCCCTGCGCATTGCTCCTTGTTTTGAATTTTGTCTTTGTTGGCATCTGCTCCCACTGGGAAGCAATCCACCAATCCAGTTCATTCAATACGATGTTTGCAAGCAATGGCGACAAAATACCGCCTTGCGGGGTACCCCGTGTGGGATATGTTTTCTCCCCATTTGGCAGAACAACAGGTGCTTTCAGCATCTCTTTTATAATGCATAACAGCTTTTTTTCCCGGATTCCCAATGCCCATATCTGACGAATCAGCTTTGTATGGCTGATATTATCAAAGAAGCCTTTAATATCGAGGTCAACCACATGGTACAGATGCTGTACCTGTATCAGCCTCATGCATTGCG
>NZ_VUMS01000078.1 GCF_009696065.1 Oliverpabstia intestinalis
CGATCCGTTAAACGGAGATGACATCGGTGACAACGAACTGCTGGTAGTAAGTTTCGGTACTTCTTTCAATGACAGCCGTACAGCAGATATCGGAGGTATCGAGAAAGCCCTGCAGACCGCATATCCGAACTGGTCCGTAAGACGAGCCTTTACCGCACAGATCATCATCAACCATGTACAGGCCCGTGATGACGAGAAGATTGACAATATGGATCAGGCCCTGCAGCGTGCCGTAGACAATGGTGTAAAGAACCTGGTGGTACAGCCGACTCATCTGATGCATGGCGCTGAGTATGACGAGCTGACAGAAGCAGTAGAAAGCTACAAAGATAAATTTGAATCTGTAAGCATCGCAGAACCACTGTTAGGAGAAGTCGGTGACAGTGACGATGCAGTCAATGATGACAAAAAAGCAGTAGCAGAAGCCATCACAACAGAGGCAGTAAAAACTGCAGGATATGATGATCTGGATGCGGCAGAGGCAGACGGAACCGCATTCGTATTCATGGGACACGGAACTTCCCACACTGCAAAGATCAGCTACAGCCAGATGCAGAGCCAGATGAACGATCTGGGATACAAGAATGTATTTATCGGAACTGTAGAAGGCGAGCCGGAAGATACCGCATGTGAAGCAGTGATCGAAAAGATCAAAGAAGCAGGATACAAAAAAGTAGTGCTTCGTCCGCTGATGGTAGTAGCCGGAGACCATGCAAATAACGATATGGCCGGAGATGATGAGGATTCCTGGAAGAGCCAGTTCGAGGCATCAGGAGCATTTGACAAGATTGATACTCAGATCGCAGGACTGGGAGAGATTTCTGCTATCCAGGATCTGTATGTAGCACATAGTAAAGCTGCAATTGATGGAAAGAGCGCTTCTACAGCAAACTAAAACATATCAGATACGTAACTGCTCAGCACCCACTGTGAAGGTACTGAAAAGTTATGACAGATGAATAAAAGGAACAGCCTGTCTGATCAGCTGCTATTCAGTGACTGGTCAGACTGGCTGTTTTTTGCCAAAATCCAGAGACATACAAGTCAAAATGCCATCACCGAAGGTGATTAGAAATGCATATTGCATCGTAACTGTGAGGTTACTGAACAGTTACGATGCAACATTGACAAGTAATTGGAGCGGTGCTAGAATAAACAGGAAATACAGCATAACTGAATAAAATGTGTAAGGTGCCGGACGAAAAAATGTCCGGTGAAAAGGGAAACCGGTGAGAATCCGGTACGAGCTCGTCACCGTAATTCGCGAGTTGAGGCTAATAACCACTGGAAAACCGGGAAGGGAGCCAAAGTGTCAGAGCGATCAGTCGGGAGACCTGCCTTTCACAGTACGGGAATAAGAACAGTTACTGTGTTCGGTAACTGAGAATTCAGGCCACGAGGGACTGGCAGTACAAAATTAAGAAAGTCAGAATCATACTGGCTGATTCTTGTGTAACCTGTGCCTCCGCCAATTGGCGGAGGTTTTTCTTGTATTGGACATTAATAATTGGTCCGGTGGATCAATTATGATTTTCTTTTTTATTCATTTATGTACTCATATCTGAGAACAGGAGGATTTAACATGAAAAAGAAACTGGTAGTATTGATGTTATCAGCAGCCATGACAGCAACACTTCTGACTGGCTGTGGCGACACCAAAGAAACAACATCCGAATCCACAGCAACCGAAACAGAGGCAGAAGCCACCGAAGAAGCCGCAGATGACAGTGCATCTGACCAGGAGGCAGCAGATAAAGTAGCAGCCCTGATCGATCAGATCTATGTGCAGGAAAGAAACGACAACACTGACGAACAGTGTAAAGAA
>NZ_VUMS01000079.1 GCF_009696065.1 Oliverpabstia intestinalis
TTAGTCGTTTGCGAAACGCCACAAGCCGCATAAATACGGCATTTTTTAACTGCAAAAAACAAATAACCCCTCACCGGATATGGTATAATAGAGTTGACGAGAAACTATAAACCATACATCCAAGAAAGGAGTTATTCTGACATCTATGATACCATATAAACAGCTTTCTTTGGCAGATATTTTTTCAGATTGCCAGGAAAAATTTGAAAATGACAAACCTGTGTTTCTATCTCTATTAGAAAACCACATCGATATTGATGAGATTATTCCGATTTCTTTTCGAAATCATTTCTATGCATCAACGGGCAGAACCCGTAAATACCCTTTAAATGCTTTGTTGTGGGCTTTGATTATTCAGCGTATTTTTTCTATTCCCACAGACCAGCTTCTTTTAACTTTTCTTGCTTATTCAAAACCACTGCGTGAATTCTGTGGCTTCACTAAAGTTCCAGATGCTTCTAAAATCACCCGCTTCAAACAGGACTTTATTGATGACCTTCAGCTTGTTTTTGATAACCTTGTTGATTTAACCGAACCAATCTGTCATGCTATTGATTCTGCCAAAGCGGATATGACTATCTTTGATTCTTCTGGTATTGAAGCTTTCGTTACTGAAAATAATCCGAAATACGCAAATCGTATTATCAAGCAGCTCAAAGCTTATGCCAAAGCTAACAACTTCGATAAGAGTTATGATCCTTACAAAGCTGCTTATGGTTCTATGCCAACACACGCATCCGCAAATCCTGAAATTAAGCAGTTATACATTAATGGTCATTTTTGCTATGTCTTCAAATTTGGCATTATCACCAATGGTCTTGGCATCATCCGACATATATCTTTTTACAACAAAGACTTTATGATCTCACATCCTGAAATCGTGGTAGAAAAGAAATCTGATTCTCCTGATGAAGATAAGTGTGTTCATGATGCTAAATTACTCATTCCTACACTAAAAGATTTCTTTGCAAAGCATCCGCTTATTAATCCCAAAACATTTCTTGGTGATGCGGCATTTGACTCATGTCGGCTTTATGGAGAACTGCTAACAGGCAATACTTTTGGCGAAAACAAACACTTTTCCAAAGCATACATTCCTCTTAATTCCAGATCAGGATTAGAAAATCCTGATTGTAAAGTGAATGAAAACGGCATCCCTTGCTGTCCTAATGATGATTCACTTCCACTGAAACATGACGGCACTTCTACAAGAAAAAATGGTTTGAAAAGATATAAGTTTGTCTGTCCTAAAATAAAGTGTGTTAGGGATGCATCAACCGGAAAATATCATAGACATTGTATCTGCGATAATCCTTGTACTACTTCTGAGTGCGGACGTATAATCTATGTTTATCCTGAAAAAGATCTTCGTGCCTATCCCGGAACCATTCGCGGAACCGAAGAATGGGATAACACTTACAAAATCAGAACTGCAGTAGAAAGAGATATCAATCACATAAAAGAGAATCTCTGTCTTGCAGGACGTCGTACTCAGAATGAGAAAACATTGCATGCAGACTTAATTCTTGCTGGAATCACCCAACTCATTACAGTTGTTCTTGCAGACAAAATCAAACACCATGAATACATACGAAGCTTAAAGCCACTCATAGCATAGGACTTACCAACTCCATAAAGCCTAAGCCTTATTAAAGTGCACCTAAAATGTCCGGTTATCTACATTTCATTCCAGAATTCGTGCTTTGCACGAATTCATCCTTGTTTTGGTTCAGAATTGCGAACGAGCTTAGCGAGTTTCGCAATTACCTA
>NZ_VUMS01000008.1 GCF_009696065.1 Oliverpabstia intestinalis
AAGCACGGACTTTGACTCGTTGCTCGCGTAAATCACCTTCGGTGATGGCATTTTGGCTTGTATGTCTCGGGATTTTGACATATTCATGTCAAAACACCTCGCGGGACAGTGGCTACTGAATAGTTACCTTCTTTTTCTTATATCTCTTCCTTTTTCTTTCGTGCCAGTTCTTTCATCTCTTTTGCACTTTCCATCGTGTGTTCCGTAATCTGCGCACCACCAAGAATCCTTGCGATCTCTAGCGCTGAATCTTCCTCATTCAACAGACGGATCTGTGTTCTTGTTATCTGATGGTCTGTCTTTTTCGCAATCTCAAAATGCTCATCTGCCATCGCTGCAATCTGCGGAAGATGGGTAATACAGATCACCTGATGATTTCTTCCGATCACTGCCATCTTCTCCGACACTTTCTGCGCCGTTCTTCCGCTGATACCGGTATCGATCTCATCGAAGATCAATGTCTCCGTCTCATCCTTATCCGCAAGAATCGTCTTGATCGCCAGCATAATACGGGAAAGTTCACCGCCGGATACCACTTTCGCCAGCGGTCGCAGCGGTTCTCCGGGATTCGTGGAAATAGTAAAACAGATTTTGTCATTTCCGTTTGTCGTGTAATGCTCTGTCGTTTCAAAATCAATCTCAAATTTCACATCCAGAAAATTCAGATCCTGCAAGCCCTGAATAATCCGGCCTTCCAGCTGTTTCCCATAAACTTTACGCAGTTCGGACAGTTCTTCACAGACAGATGCCAGTTCTGTCTCCGCCTTCTGCATCTCTTTTTCCAGTTTTTCTTTATACTGCTCAAAATGATACAGTCGGTCCAGATCTTTTTGTTTTTCTTCCTGACATGCCAGAATCTCTTCTACCGTAGAACCGTATTTGGCCTTCATGCGGTTAAGCAGATTCAGTCTCTGCTCCGTCTCATAGAATTCTTCTTCTGAAAATGTCATACTTTCCACATAATCACTGACTTCCCGGTTCACATCTGACAGCAGACTTTCCACATCCTGTAACAGACTGGCAATCTGTTGCAGAGATTCATCCACTCCCAGCATCCGGTTTGTCTCCTGTACCGCCCGTCCCACCAGATCCTGTGCACCGTTATCATTTCCCGTATACCCTTTGACGGCTGCCATGGCTTCCAGAATATTTCTGCCCGATGACATTTTTTTATACTGTTTTTCCAGTTCTTCGTCCTCGCCCGGACGAAGCCCGGCTTCCTCTATCTCCTGAAGCTCAAATTCCAGGAAAGAAATCTCCCGTTTTCTGGTTTCCTCATCCAGCTGATAGGAAGTCAGTTCCTTCTTTTTCTGACTCCAGATCTGAAAACGCTCCCGGACTTCCTGTTTTTTCTCCCGGATCTCTTCTTTTCCGTAGGCGTCCAAAATTATTAACTGCTGATCCTGATATAACAGAGACTGATGCTCATGCTGTCCGTGTATATCCAAAAGAAGAGAAGATATCTCCCGGATCTGGGCAGCCGTACATACTTCACCGTTTAACCTGCTGATACTCCGGTTCCCGGTTAGTTTTCTGGATATAATAATCTGCCCTTCTTCCACAGAGATTTCCTTCTCTTTCAACCGTTCCACACATCTTGGATTGTCTACCTGAAAAATCAGTTCCACCAGCGCAGGCTTTTCTTCATCGCGCAGCATCTCTCTGGACATTTTCTGTCCCAGCGCAAGGTTTACGGAACCCATCAGGATGGATTTGCCGGCTCCTGTTTCACCGGTAAGAATATTTAATCCCGGCCCGAATTCTACTTCTGCTTCATCAATGAGAGCCAGGTTTTTTACATGTAAATATGTTAGCATTCTGCTCCTTTTCCCTAACTTTTGTCTATTTTCGGTAACTATCCGGTTATTTCCCTCTGCATAGTTACATTCTGTTACTGAAAATTATATCTATACAATCATTTTTCGAATCTTTTCCATCAGTACCAGACCTTCATCCGCACTTCGTGCCACGCACATCAGTGTATTGTCTCCTGCGATACAGCCCACGATCTCGGGAATCTGCATCTCATCCAGTGCAGCTGCCGCAGCCATCGCCATACCGGATACGGTCTTTACCACCAGAATATTCTGTGCCAGATCCATGGACTGGAACGAAGTACGCAGCACATTGGTATATTTTCTGCTCATTTCCTGATCCACGCTCTGCAGCACCGCATAGCGGGAACCTCCGCCCGGTTTTGATATTTTCGTCAGTTTCAACTCCCGGATATCTCTGGATACTGTAGCCTGAGTAACCTGAAATCCACTTTCATTCAATTTCTCTGCCAGCTCTTCCTGGGTCTCGATGTCATACTGACTGATCAGACGGATGATCTGGGAATGTCTTTCTATCTTCATGATTGTTCGCTCCTAATTATTTCGCATCTTCTTCCGAAGAGTTTCCAGAAAACTAATGTTATTGATCTTGATGATCCGGGTGGCTTTCGTCGACTTCTCAATTCTGATCCGGTCGCCTGTCACCATTGGCATCGCAGCTGCCCCGTCAAAATACGCCATTCCCTTTTCGATGCCGCCTTCTTTTCCTTCTCCCAGTTCTACCTCGATCACATCTTCCGGTGCAAATACTATACTTCTGGTATTCAGGGTATGAGGCGCCAGCGGCGTCATAAGAATCATGGATGCTGCCGGAGATATGATCGGTCCGCCGGCAGACAGACTGTAGCCGGTAGATCCGGTGGGTGTGGAAATAATGATACCATCTGCCTTGTACGTATTCAGATAGGTATCATTGACATAATTATTAAATCGTACCACACGCAACGAGCCTTCTCTGCTGATGACGATATCATTCAGGGCGATATCACTGTTCGCTGCCTGTCCTTCATGAATCAGCGTACCGAACAGCATCATTCTTTTTTCAATCGTAAAACGGTCACTCATCAGCCGATCCAGTGCCGGATAGATGGAATATTGATCGATCTCTGCCAGATAACCCAGAGTACCCATATTGATACCAAACAGCGGGATCTCCAGATCTACCACATCCCGAGCCGCCTGAAGAAGCGTTCCGTCTCCCCCAAGCACGATGATGCACTCTGTCCCCCCGGGAATCCTCTCCGGGTCTGTATAGGAGTAAGACTGTCCTTCTTTTTTCTCACCTGCCGGTAAAATCACACATACCTTCCGATGTTTTTCCAGATAATCCGCAATCTTCCTGGCAACCGCCTGATTTTTCCCTCTTCTGTTTTCCGCTCCGTTTGCTATGATCGTAAATTTATCCATGATATTCTCTTCCTGTTTTCAGCTGCCTCTTCTGTCTCCTACCGTTTCTGTGCCGGATGCGGAGTTGTTGAGGACAGTTCTTTATGTGCTGCCTCCACTATTTCATCAATCTTAAACGGTACTTCTTCGCAGTGTTCTCCTTCCGGAAGTTTCTTCAGGTGAAGCAGATACTCGATATTTCCCTCCGGTCCCTTGATCGGAGAAAATTCCAGATGACACGGTGCAAAAGAGATGCTCTGCGCATAGGCGGTTACCATCTCAATCACTTCCCGGTGAACTGCCGGATCTCTCACCACACCCTTTTTCCCTACTTTTTCTCTTCCTGCTTCGAACTGCGGTTTGATCAGACATACGACTTCTCCGTCTTCGGTCAGAAGATTTCTTACCGGAAGAAGCACTTTGGTCAGAGAGATAAAGGATACATCAATCGAGGTAAACCGGGATAATTCCTGAATGTCTTCCGGCACGACATAGCGGATATTTGTCCGTTCCATGCAGACAACACGTTCATCGTTACGCAGTTTCCAGTCCAGCTGTCCGTGCCCCACATCAATAGAATATACCTTTACCGCACCATTTTGCAGCATACAATCTGTAAATCCTCCGGTAGAAGCACCTACATCCATACATACCTTGTCTTTCAGGGTAACACCAAAATGTGTCATCGCTTTCTCCAGTTTCAGTCCGCCTCTGCTGACATAAGGTAACGTATGGCCTTTTACGGTGATTTCCACAGTGTCTTTAAACATGGAGCCCGCCTTATCTTCTCTCTGTCCATCAACCAGCACATTTCCCGCCATAATAATCGCTTTCGCTTTTTCTCTTGACGGTGCCAGTCCACGGCTGACTACCAGTACATCCAATCGTTCTTTCATTCTTGTATCTCCTGTCTCATTTCTGCATTGTAACTATTCCGGTAATTGCTCAGTACTTTTCTGTTGTTCTTCTTTCCATCGAAGAATTCTCTCTGTCACAGATGCACTGTCCATCTGCTGCTGATGCATCAGATCTTCCACACTTCCATGCGGAACAAATTTGTCTTCGATCGCTACGATCCGAACTGCCGGGCTGTGCAGTCTGCTTCCATAATATGTCATTACCTGTTCCCCGAAACCACCGGACTTTACATTTTCCTCCATAGTCACGATCAGGCTGTGATCCTCCCTCAGTATCTCCAGCAGATCCATATCCAGCGGTTTCACAAACCGCATGTTTACCAGAGTAGGTTCATATCCGCAGTTTCGAAGATTTTCTGTTACCTGTACGGCTGTCCGTACCATATTTCCCACTGCCAGAATAGCAATTTCTTTTCCTTTTTCCAGAATTTCCGCTTTTCCCATCTCGATCGGGGCACGGTAATCTTCCAGACCTGTATAGGCTTCTCCTCTCGGATAACGGATGGCAACCGGACTCTTCTGACGGATGGCAAATTTCAGCATATCAGACAGTTCCCATTTGTTTTTCGGTGCCATGACCGTCATATTCGGCATCATGGACAGATAACTCAGATCAAAGCAGCCGTGATGGGTCTCTCCATCGCTTCCCACCAGACCGGCACGATCCACGGCAAATACAACCGGCAGATTCTGCATACATACATCATGAAGGATCTGATCAACCGCACGCTGCAGGAAAGAAGAATAAATAGCCACCACCGGACGAAGACCACCAAGTGCCAGTCCTGCCGCAAAAGTCACCGCATGCTCTTCTGCTATTCCCACATCGAATAATCGTTCCGGGAACATATTACCAAACCGTTTCAAACCGGTTCCCGGTACCATAGCTGCGGATACGGCTACCACATCCGGTTCCCGATCACCAAATTTTCTCATAACAGTCGAAAAAATATCTGTATAGGATGGATTTCCATTCGATTTTGGAAGTCCGGTTTCTATCTCATAAGGTGCTGCCCCGTGAAATCTGGCCGGATGGCGCATCGCCGGTTCATATCCACGGCCTTTTTCTGTCAGCACATGGATCAGTACCGGACCCTGCTTCCGTTTTGCTTCCTGCAACACTTTTCCCAATTGCCGCATATCGTGTCCATCCACCGGACCAAGATAGGTCAGTCCCATATTTTCAAAAAGCATTCCAGGAATCACCAGCTGTTTGATGCTACTTTTTGTCTTATGAAGTGCATCCACCATGCCATCTCCCACTTTGGGAATCTTTTTCAGAGCGTTGGTTACGCCCATTTTCAACTCAGTATAAGGTGCCGCCATCCGGATATGATCCAGATAGGAAGACATTCCACCCACATTCCGGGTAATGGACATCTCATTATCATTCAGAATAATAATAAAATTCTTCTTTAATTCCGCCGCATTATTCAACGCTTCATACGCCATGCCGCCGGTCAGCGCTCCATCACCGATCACAGAAACAACCTGATAGTTCTCCCCTTTCAGGTCTCTCGCCTGCACCAGCCCCAGTCCTGCAGATATCGAAGTAGAACTGTGCCCGGTATCAAACGCATCACAGTCGCTTTCTTTTCTCTTCGGAAATCCACTTAAGCCACCCGTCTTTCGAAGGGTGGCAAACTGTTCTTTTCTTCCTGTCAGAATCTTATGTGTATAAGCCTGATGACCTACATCCCAGACCAGCTTATCTTCCGGAAAATGTAAAAATCGGTGCAAAGCAATGGTCAGCTCCACCACACCCAGATTCGATGCAAGGTGTCCGCCGGTCTCACTGAGCGACCGGATCAAAAAATCACGGATTTCCTGTGCCAGCTGCTCACATTCCAAAAGAGATAATTGTTTTACATCATTCGCCTCTTTGATCTTTTCCAGTATCATACGCATTCATCCTTTTTAATTTCTCCTGTTCACCAGATATCCTATCAATTCCCGGAGAAATTCATTTTTCTGAGGAAATGTATCCAGAAGTTCCAGTGCTTCCTCTGAAATTCTCTCCACGTCCTTCGCCGCACCCTCAAGTCCGCGAAGTGTCACATAGGTCTGTTTCTGATTCTTTTCATCGCTGTGAATCGGTTTTCCCAGTTCTTCTTCCGTGCTTGTCACATCCAGGATATCGTCCCTGATCTGGAACGCCAGCCCTACCTTACTGCCGATCTGTTCCATCTGCGCGTTCTCTTCCTCTGTTGCTCCTGCCAGAATCGCTCCCACCATCAGAGAAGCCTCAATCAGAGCCGAGGTTTTGTTTTCATATATATAATCCAGCATCTGACGCCCCATGGGTTTTCCTTCGTTGGTCACATCCACGCTCTGTCCCCCGAGCATCCCATACATGCCGGTCTTTCTCGTAAGTAATGCCATGGCTTTTCCAATCGCCGGATTCGCCGGTTCCATGGAAAATGCCGTACTGGCTGTCTCATATGCATAATTCAATAATGCATCTCCGCTTAAGATTCCCAGTGCTTCCCCATATACCGCATGGGTAGTCTTTTTTCCCCGTCGGTACAAATCGTTATCAATTGCCGGGAGATCATCGTGAATCAGAGAAGATGTGTGGATCATCTCCATCGCCGCCTGAAATGGTTCAATGATAGCCGATGTTCCTCCAAACATCCGATATGTCTCTCCCATCAGGATCGGACGCAGCCGTTTTCCACCGGCTTCCATGCTGTAATTCATAGCTTCTGCCAGCTGTGCGGCAAAGCCTTCTTCTTTCGGAAGATACTTTCGAATCATGTCTTCGCATTCCAGTTTCTTTTCCTGCAATTCTTTTTCAAAATTCACTCTGTTCACCAACCTTACGGGATTTTTCATCATTTTGTAATGGTTATCATTTTTTTCTCTACCGTGTCAATCTTACTGTTACACGTTTTCACCAGTTCCATACCTTTCTGATATAAGGCAAAAGAATCTTCCAGCGAAATATCTTTTCCTTCCAGCTTTTCCAGGATCGCATCAAGTTCCTGAAACGCCTCTTCCATGCTTACTGTTTTTCTTGGCATATACTCTGTCTCTTTTCTATTTCTAATACCTGTCAGTGACAGCTATTCACAGTTATCCGGTTCTTTGTCTCTACTGGCATTCCACTCCTCCGAATGCTCTGTTTTTTCTACATTCGACCAGATCACACCATCTTTCACATAAGTTTTCATCCGTTCTCCCACCGTAACCTGATTTACCGAAGAGATCCGGGTTCCGTCCTCATGTTCCATATAGCCGAGTCCCTGCTGCAGTTTTTCGAGTGGAGATACGCCGCGCAACCGTTCCGCATACAGATACAGTCTTGTTTTCTCCATCTGCAGCTTCTTTTCCATCCGCTCGGTAAGTTTCTCTTCCGCCCGCAGCAGATACATCCGTTTCTCCCGAATCTGGTTTTCAGGACTAAGATACGCCAGACGTGCTGCCTTCTCAGTCAGTCTCTGTCTGGTCATCTCCAGTTTGCTGTCCATAGACAGCTCCAGTCTCCGCACATAACCTGCAAGCACTTCCTGCCAGCCGCGATAATCAAAGACAGCAAGTTCCGCTGCCGCCGACGGTGTCGGTGCTCGAAGATCCGCTACATAATCAGCGATCGTCACATCCGTCTCATGACCTACCGCAGAAATGATCGGTGTGGAACAGTTAAAAATCGCCCTTGCCACGATTTCTTCGTTAAATGCCCAAAGATCCTCCATGGATCCTCCTCCACGGCCGACAATGATCACATCCACACCAAGTTGATCCAGCGCTTCGATTCCTTCCACGATGCTTTCTGCCGCATCCTCTCCCTGCACCCTGGCAGGATAGAGAATAATCTGCACATATGGATTCCTCCGGGCTGTTACATTTCGGATATCCTGAATAACCGCACCGGTTGGTGCCGTCACTACACCCAGCGTTTTGATAAATGAAGGGATCGGCTGTTTGTACTCCGGTGCGAACATTCCCATATCTTCCAGTTCTTCTTTTAATGCAAGAAACCGTTCATAAAGAATCCCGGCACCCTCCAGTGTGATCTTCCTCGCATACATCTGGTATTTGCCATCCCGCTCGTATACATCCACGCTGCCTGTTACAACCACCCGGTCGCCATTTTTCATGGCAAATGCCAGTCCTTTTCTCTGTCCCGCAAACATCACACAGGCCAGAGAACCACTGCCATCCTTCAGGGAAAAATAGATATGTCCGGAACTGTGATATTTGCAATTGCTCACCTCACCGCCTACCGAGATCCGGCTCAGCATAAAGTCCTGGGTGAACATATTTTTAATATATCTGTTGACCTGCTCTACCGAATATACGTTACTCATCCGCTTCTTTTGCCAGTTTTCCGAGTACACCGTTGATAAATGCCGGAGCTTCGCTGCCGCCGAACTTTTTCGCCAGTTCTACCGCTTCGTTGATTGCCACTTTTCCGGGTACATCGTCATCATAACGCAGTTCATAGACTGCCAGACGCAGGATAGAAAGTTCTACTTTACCCATGCGGCTGGTTTTCCATCCTTTACTTGCCTCGTTCAGTGCTGCATCGATCTCCGGCAGTTTTTCACGGATCTTTTCATATTTTTCCTGAATATAACTCCGATCTTTTTCCTGAATATCTTCGATTGTTTCCAGATACAGTTGTTTCTGTTCTGCCATCTCCTGATTGTCGTTAAATTCTGTCATAAACAGCAGCTGAAAAATGCTTTCTCTTAATTCTCTTCTTCCCATGGTTTTCTCCTCGTATTCGCCAGTAGTAAAAAAGGGAGCCTTCATCCAGACCCCCTTTCCTTCCGTCCTGCGTTCTATTTTATTTTTCCTCTTCCAGTGCCACACCGGCAATGCTGATGTTTACATCGGAAACTTCCAGACCAGTCATATTTTCAATGGCTGTTTTTACCTTTTCCTGTACTTTTTTACAGGTCTCCGGAATACTGTATCCATATTCCAGATTCAGGTTCAGATTCACGCATACCACGTTCTCCAGAACATCTACTTTCACACCTTTGGACAGGTTTTTCATACCCAGTTTTCCAACCAGTTCGTTGGTAATATTTCCTGCCATAGAAGCTACACCTTCTACTTCGGTAGCTGCCAGGCCTGCGATAATTGCCACAACCTCGTCTGCAATCTGTACTTTTCCAATAGTCTGATCGTCATATATGGTATACGTATCGCGCATATCTTTTTTATTATCTGTCATTTCAAACCCTCCTTATAATCAAGAGTTTCCCCGGCTGTTTTCTGATTTTTCAGTCAGGAACCATTATTTATATCTATTATATCAAAAATTTACATAAAATGAAAGGGGGATTGCCTTAGTTTTTACTGAATTCTTCCAGTTGCAGATTCTCGTTTCGATCAAGTGTCATTCCCACACTCCAGGAGTTTACAAACAGGAGCAGTGGATTGCCTTTCATATCTTTTACTTTCTTCATATCTGAGGTTCCGGTCAGTTTTTCCACATCGATTTCTTCTTTGTTTGCGATCCAGCGAATATGTTCATATGGCAGATTTTCCAGACGGATATCTACGTTGTATTCGTTTTCCAGGCGGTATTTTAACACGTCGAACTGCAGCACACCGACAACTCCGACAATGATCTCTTCCATTCCTCCCATGTATTCCTGGAAGATCTGGATAGCTCCTTCCTGGGCAATCTGGTTGACACCTTTGACGAACTGTTTTCGCTTCATGCTGTCTAACAGACGGACTCTTGCAAAATGTTCCGGTGCAAAAGTCGGAATACCTTCATAGGCAAATTTATTGCCCGGTGTACATACAGTATCTCCGATAGAGAAGATACCCGGGTCAAAGACACCGATGATATCTCCCGCGTATGCTTCTTCCACAATGTGCCGATCCTGTGCCATCATCTGCTGTGGCTGGGACAGACGCATTTTTTTATCGCCCTGCACATGATAAACCTCCATTCCGGCATCAAATTTACCGGAGCAGATACGCATGAATGCGATTCGGTCTCTGTGGGCTTTGTTCATATTGGCCTGAATCTTGAAGACAAATGCAGAGAAATCTTCCGTCATCGGATCGATCACGCCACAGTCTGCCGTTCTTGGCAGCGGTGAAGTGGTCATAGTCAGGAAATGCTGCAGGAAAGTTTCCACACCGAAGTTTGTCAGGGCTGATCCGAAGAATACCGGGGAAAGTTTTCCGCAACTTACAGCTTCCATATCAAATTCCGCACTTGCGCCATCTAAAAGTTCGATTTCATCCATCAGCTGTTCTTTCTGATCCGGATCCATGACCTCATCGATTTTTGCATCGTCAACATCAAGTTCTTCGATATGTCCTTCTTTGGTTCCTTTCATGGTATCGGAGAAGGTCAGAACTTTTCTGGTATCTCTGTCGTAGACACCACGGAATTTTTTTCCTGATCCAATCGGCCAATTGACCGGACAGGTAGGAATACCGAGTTCTTTTTCAATATCATCTAAAAGTTCAAAGGTATCATTGGCATCGCGGTCCATCTTATTGATGAAAGTGAAGATCGGGATGTGGCGCATAGCACAGACTTTGAAAAGTTTTCTGGTCTGCGCCTCCACTCCTTTGGACGCATCGATGACCATCACAGCAGAATCGGCTGCCATCAGGGTTCGATACGTATCTTCAGAGAAGTCCTGATGTCCCGGGGTATCCAGGATATTGATGCAGTAGCCGTCGTAATTGAACTGGAGTACGGAGGAGGTTACTGAGATTCCTCGTTCTTTCTCGATTTCCATCCAGTCGGATACCGCATGACGGGCAGTAGCTTTTCCTTTTACGCTTCCGGCGAGATTGATGGCTCCGCCGTAGAGAAGGAATTTTTCCGTCAGAGTGGTTTTTCCGGCATCAGGGTGAGATATAATGGCGAAGGTTCGTCGTTTTTGAATTTCATTTGTATAATCTGTCACAGGGGATCCTCCATTTTTCGGTTTGAATTGGCATCATATTTTTGCTCATACGGTGAATATTTTAGTATATGAGATTTGTGGATGTCAAGGGGTGATTCCCGTTTTCTTTCATCTTCTATATCTGTTGTTACTGTTCACTCCGTACCCGGTAACACACTTCGCGATATCCCGTCACAGACATTCGTGCAGATTTTTCTGTAATGTAGAAAGCAATTCATCTATGACAATTGGTCTGGATAAGAATCCGTCCATACCGCTTTCCAGTGCTTTCTTTCTGTCCTCATCAAAAGCATTGGCAGTCATGGCAAGAATGGTGATTCCTGCCAGTGCCGGATCTGTCGGCTAACTTCAATGCCATTCATATCCGGCAGACGCCAGTCGATGATATAAGCCTGGAACGCATCTCCCATTTCCATGTACTGTCGTGCACGAAGAACAGCTTCCTTGCCGGAAAGTGTCCATTCCGAACGCATTCCGACCCTCACAAGCATTTTTGTCACACTGTCACAGGTATTGAAGTCATCATCTACAACCAGTACCTTAAAAGAGCGGTGTCATCACAGACTATTGGACGAACAATCTTTTGGATTTGATTTTGCGAAAGGACAATCTTAATGAAGCCTACAAGCAAGTCAAGAAAAACAAAGGAAAAGGTGGAATCGATGGTATGCAGGTGGATGAACTTCTGCCCTTCCTTAGAGAAAAACAAGAATCCTTAATCCAAGAGATAAGGGAAGGAAAATATAAACCTAACCCGGTTCGAAGGGTAGAAATACCTAAGGAAACAAAAGGCGAGTTTCGAAAACTTGGAGTTCCAACTGTTGTAGACAGAGTTATCCAGCAGGCAATAGCACAGGAACTCACAGCAATCTTTGAGAAGCAATTCTCGGAGAATAGTTTTGGTTTCAGACCGAAAAGAGGAGTACACGATGCCCTCAGACAATGCCAAAAGAATGTAAATGATGGCTACGCATATGTGGTGGATATGGACTTGGAAAAGTTCTTTGACACAGTATGCCAAAGTAAACTCATTGAGGTGTTGTCACGAACTATCAAGGATGGCAGAGTAATTTCGCTGATACACAAATATTTAAATGCGGGAGTTATAGCAAATGGGATGTTTGAGCGCACAGAAATAGGAATGCCCCAAGGTGGTCCACTAAGTCCGTTGCTTAGCAACATCATACTAAATGAGTTGGACAAGGAACTAGAACGCAGAGGACATAGATTTGTCCGCCATGCAGATGATTGAATGATTTTTTGCAAAAGCAGAAAAGGATATTGGAGAATGGCGAAAGTCTTAACCCAAATCCTTTCAAACAGAATAATAGCCAAGCTGGAATATACGTCCATGCTTGACTATTATCTAGTAGTTTGTGAAAACTAAGGAACCGCCGTGTACGGAACCGTACGCACGGTGGTGTGAGAGGTCGGCTAATCAACTAATGGTTAGCCTCCTACTCGATTGTTTTTTCTTCCATTTTTTCGTAAGGTTACCCATCAGATGGTTACTGTTACCGAAGCTATAAAAGCAGTAGTATCACCTGCCTGTCCACTTACTACTTTTCTTGCTGCCTTATTACTTCTGATAATGTTGACAGCAGCTTATCAACCTGGATCGGCTTTGCTATATGGCCATTCATGCCGGCTGCAAGAGCCTCTCGTTTATCTTCTTCAAATGCATTTGCCGTCATTGCAATGATCGGTATACATGCCTTATCTCTGTCCGGCAGGCGTCTGATTGCCTGCGTTGCTTTATAACCGTCCATTTTGGGCATCTGGATATCCATAAGGATCATATCATATGTTCTCGCCGGCATCTTCTCTATCCTGTTTACGCACTGGATGCCATCCTCTACACGTTCTGTATGAAAGTCGGCACGCTCAAGTATCGCCGCTGCAATCTCTGAATTCAGGTCATTGTCCTCTGCCAGAAGGATATTCCTTCCTTCAGGGATCGTACTGCCTGTTACGGGTGTCTCAGCATGTTTTTCTACATAATAGCTTTCATCCGCTATCCTGTGTTTCAGTGTTACAGTAAAGGTAGTACCCTTTCCAAGCTCACTCTCCACATGTATTGTCCCGCCAAGCAGATCCACATATTTCTTTACGATCGACATTCCCAGTCCGGTTCCTGCGATTTTACTCTTTGTGGTGTTCTGTTCACGGGTAAATGCATCGAAAATCTTCGTCAGATAATCCTGGCTCATACCGATTCCGGTATCGCTTATCCTGGTACTTACCATCATGTACCCGGGCTCATCACATGCTAATTCGTCTACGTTAATCATAACAGAACCACCGGATGGAGTATATTTTATGGCATTGCTAAGGATGTTGACAAATATTTCTTTAACCTTGGTATCATCTGTCAGTATATGCTTATGCTCTACATGTATCTCAGAATGAAGTGCAATATTCTTTTTCTTTGCTTCATCGTCAAATATCTCGAATAGGGTCTGCCGGACATCTTCAATCCGGCCATAGTTCTCATCAATTTCCATCCTTCCACTCTCAATCCGAGCCATATCCAGCACATTATTTATGATTGCCAGAAGAAGATTTCCGGACTGTTGCAGTTTTTGTAAGTATTTTGAGGCTTCAGGCAGATCCTTTCCTTTCAGTTCATCCCCCATAAGCTGTGCGTAACCCAGAATCGCATTCATAGGAGTACGGATGTCATGTGACATATTGTTAAGGAAACGGGTCTTTGCCAGACTGGCATCCTCTGCTTTTTCCAAAGCGGTCTCCAGTTTGTCATTGAGCTTTTGTGTATTACTTGCCTCAAGCTTTGCGACAGCTTCAGCTTTTCTTGCCCTCCTTAAAAGTACGAGAATAATACCGATTATACCAAGGGCAGTAAAACCTACAGTGACAAAGACTACAAGCAGATTGTCTTTTACAAAATCACAGAAGGTCACCTTATCTGCCGTACTGTCATAGATAGCAAGTGCACTTGTAAGCATGTCAGAAGGCATGGCCTTCAATGTTTTATTCAATATCGATAAAAGGCTCCTTCTCCGCCTCTTACCGCAAAGCATGCCTCCATGGTTCCTGTAAGTGGAATGCTCTTGAAATCTCGATTGCCATCATATAGCAGTGCCTGACTTGCTCCCATGAGGAAACAGTCTGCTTTTTCATGAATGACCATATCTGCTGCATCGTCAAGCGAATCACAATCTACTAACTTCCATTCGGGATAACTGAATGCAAGATGCTGTTTTAAGGCGTATTTTTCCTTTGGCACAGCTACAGTATACGCCTTATTCTCATCAAATTTTTTCTCATCAGTTACTGCCATCAGGCTGTGTTTGTAAGTGCATATCCGTTTTCTTCTGCAAAAAACGGATTCCTGCCGACATAAAAAATCATGTCAATCTCACGATTCAGCAGAGCCTGAATCATTTCTTCATAGTCATCATAATCCTGTATATCGAATTCCAGCGTTTGATTTCCAAGACAGTCTTTCGCATAGGAGACATATTCTGACAGCATACCTGTAAGTTTTCCAGTCTCTTCATCCATGGAAAAGATCGCCGGATCATTGTTCAAAAATCCTATCCGGACGGTTCCATGTTCTTCCAGCCAGAGTTTTTCTTGCCCGTAAGGATCTGATTATAATCAAGGGTAAAATACTTCTTATACAAATCCACCTTAAAAAAGGGACTGTCCTGAACCAACTGGCGCATTGCCCGGTCCAGTTCTGTCTTGATATCGTTTCGTTCTTTATTTATTGCAAAATATATGCCGGATTTGCCAATAGTGGTAACAGATGATATTCCCTGTTCAGACCAGATGGATTCCTCCAAAGATACAAAACATTCAATCTCATGATTCGCTAATTTTTCTTCGACATCGTCATTATTGTACACATTTACATGCTCTGTATGTATATCATTCTTATTCTCCCACTCTGTCAGCATGATTTCCGGCTCTGCACCAAGGAGTACGCCCACACGTTTCCCATCCAGTGACTTGAAATCAGCGGTTCCAACATCCATATTTGACAAATCAGCATAAAGAATATACTTTTCCTCACCCATTGGCTCATCTGAAAAAAGCATCTTCTGTGCACGTTCATCGGTGTATGAGATATCACCTATGACATCAATCTCACCATTTTCAAGTTTATCAAAACAATTGGACCAGTCACATGGCACATGTTCGAATTTCCACCCTGTATAGCCTGCCAGAGCCTGCATGAGCTCATAGCCATATCCTCGTCTGACGCCGTTTGTATCCACATAATCGAAGGTATCCTCAAACGACCCGACACGGATGATCTTCTGCTCGTTTGTCTGTGTGTCTGATTTTTCTGTTTTCTGTTGTGTGGAATCATCCTGCTTCACTGTTTGTGTCTGTTTTTTATCATTATCCGTTTCAGAAGCCCTGCAATGTACCGGCAGTATCATCCACATTTCCAAAAACACGAGTATCCCTATACATAATACGGCTAATTTTTTCCCACTTTTGTACATTGTTCTTTTCTCCACAGCTTACCGGTACATCGTTTTCGAAAGAACTGTCTCATTCACGCGGGATACACTTCTTTATGAAACGATGTGCCGGATTATTATATAGACATTATGTTTCTTACCTCTCCAAAAGAAAAAGCACTGCCTGTTCAGACAATGCCCCTTAAACGTTGCAACTGGCTGTCATTTTACAGACCCTATAGCTTCGCGTCTCAGTCTTTCAACTGATTTGCCGACGAATCTTTCTATTGTAAATCTTCTCTGTCTTTATTTTCTCTGCACATATTGTTATTATATATCGTTTTATTATTTTCAGTAACGGGACACGCTTATTTTTACAGATATTTTTGTCCCGGTCAAAAGGAGGCAAAAGAAAAATGACGATACTGTACAGTCTGCTTTCTCTGCACAGTATCGTCATTTTCACGGTTACGATGACTACTGAATAGTACAGTGTTTCATAAATAACTATACCATACTTATTTAATTATCTTCAGTTCATACTCTCTTGTTCCAAGACCAATTTTTTCTGCCTGATCCAGTGTTGCTTTCCACTCGATATTCGGATTGGAATCTTTGAAATGATCGTGATGGCAGTGCCATCCTTCCTCTGCCAGATGTTCTCCCAGCTGGCTGTTTGCAATCGGTGTAGCTTTCAGACAGGCATCTGCACACGCCTGATCCAGTGCTACCGGGTCAAAACTTGCAAACATTCCGATATCCGGAAGAATCGGCGCATCGTTTTCTCCATGACAGTCACAGTTCGGGCTGATATCCTGTACCAGTGCGATATGGAAATGCGGACGTCCATGACAGACTGCCTGTGCGTACTCAGCCATTTTACGGTCAAGAAGTTCGTTTGCACTGCTGTTTGGATTATATACCGCGTCAAAACTGCAGGCTCCGATACATCGTCCGCAGCCTTTACACTTATCGTAATCAATCACTGCTTTTTTATTGACATATGTAATCGCATCACTGCCGCATTCCTTTGCACAGCGGTGGCAGCCACGACAGATTTCCTCATTGATCGCCGGTTTTCCGCTTGCATGCTGCTGCATCTTTCCCGCACGGCTTCCACAGCCCATACCAATGTTTTTGATAGCTCCGCCGAATCCGGTCGCTTCATGTCCTTTAAAATGACTCAGACTGATGAAGATATCTGCATCCATGATCGCATGTCCGATCAATGCAGTCTTACAGTACTCTCCATTCACAACAGGAACTTCCACTTCATCTGTTCCACGCAGTCCGTCACCGATGATAATCTGACATCCGGTTGTAGTCGTGTTGAATCCGTTGAGATTTGCACAGTCCAGATGCTCCAGTGCGTTCTTTCTGCTTCCCGGATACAGAGTATTGCAGTCTGTCAAAAACGGCATTCCTCCCTGTTCTTTACACAGATCAGCAATAACTTTCGCATAGTTCGGGCGAAGAAAAGCCAGGTTCCCCAGTTCTCCAAAATGCATCTTGATTGCTACAAATTTTCCATCCATATCGATATCTTTGATACCTGCTGCGACACAGAGTTTTTTCAGCTTGACCAGCTGGCTGGTTCCTACCGGACATCGAAAATCTGTAAAATAAACAGTAGATTTCTCCATAGTTCATTTACCTCCTGTATAAGTTCTTTTTCATAAATAATAACATCTCAAGTATACTTGATGTCAAGTAATTCTCAGGTTTTTCGTGAAACTTATCTCTCATTCATCAGAGGGATTCTTTCTTCTTTCTGATGCTTTCTGCTTGCATTTCCATATTTTTCTCTGCACAGCAGTATTGCTGACACACTGAAAGCACCGGAACGCTCCGAAAAAGTACAGGACAGACTAAAATATTCCTTTACAATCTGTGCACCATAATATATTCTTCCTCTTTATCCTCCACAATTTCAAATCCGAGTTTTTCATACATCCGTGCGGCGTAGTTTGCTTTCTGCACCGACAGAGATACCTGCGGATAGCCCTGTTGTTTTAATGCGGTAAGCATCTGCTGCATCAGCGCTGTTCCGATTCCACATCGTCTGAACTCCTCAAGAACCGAAATTGCAAGCGAAGGCGTATCCTCATTCACATGCCCATAATCATCCATGATCCGGCACCAGACCGCCCCTGCTATTTTCCCAGATATTTCCGCCACATAGCAGATATCATCTTTCTTTTCCCCAAAATCTGCAACATACACCTGCAACTCAGGTTCTTTGATGATCTCTTTCGGCGGTGCTTTGGTTCCTTCGGGGATAAAAATTGCTTCATACAGAAACTCGTCTAATATATGTATTTCTTCCTGACGTAATTTTCTTATCCGATATGAAATATTCTTCATTTTCCTCACCTCCTCTATGACATCACTGTTTTGTATAGAAATCTTCTACTTCTATACTCTGATTTTCATCATAACATATGATCTGCAATTCCGGCAACTAACATATATATAATAATCTCTCCGAAAAATCCTCACACATGGATTCTTTCTTCTGGTATACTAAAAGGCAAAGAACGTAATGGAAAATGCAGAAGATACGGTAAAAGAAGTGGCAGATACCGTCACATTCACAAATAGTGAGGACGGAATCGCCATGCATTAAAGGAGGATTATCAGGTATGAAAGTAGTAATCGCCATCGATTCATTTAAAGGAAGCATCAGTTCTCCGGATGCCGGAGCTGCCATCCGTGAAGGGATCCACCGGGTATTCCCGGATGCAGAAGTTTTTGTCCGCCCTCTGGCTGACGGCGGAGAAGGTACGGTGGAAGCTCTCGCAATCGGTATGCACGGCCGGATCCGTACAGTAACCGTCACCGGTCCGCTGGGTACACCTGTAGAGGCAGTTTATGGAATCCTTGATGATTCAAAGACCGCCATCATCGAAATGTCCGCCGCTGCGGGAATCACTCTGGTAGACGAACCGAATCGAAATCCGTTATATACAACCACCTACGGCGTAGGTGAACTGATCCGCGACGCTATCATCAACGGATGCCGGAACTTCATCGTTGGTATCGGAGGAAGTGCCACAAACGACGGCGGCATCGGTATGCTTCAGGCTCTCGGATATGAATTTCGGGATAACAACGGACAGCCAGTTCCCTTCGGAGCCAACGGTCTGTCAAAGATTGCAACAATCCACGACACACATGTTCTCCCGGACCTCAAAGATTGTCACTTTAAAATCGCCTGCGATGTAACCAACCCTCTTTGTGGTCCCCAGGGCTGCAGCGCCATCTTCGGGCCGCAAAAAGGAGCCACTCCGGACATGATCCGCCAGATGGATCAATGGCTTACCACCTACGCCAACATCACCCGTGAAAAATACCCGAATGCCGACCCTGACCACCCTGGCACCGGAGCCGCCGGTGGACTCGGTTTCGCTTTCCTTTCCTACACAAATGCCATCCTCCAGTCCGGCATCCAGATCATCCTGGAAGAAACCAGACTGGAATCCTGGATCAAAGATGCTGACATCGTGATCACCGGTGAAGGCCGCCTCGATGGCCAGACCATCATGGGAAAAGCCCCCATCGGTGTCGCCGCCATCGCAAAAAAATACAACAAAACAGTCCTTGCTTTCTCCGGCTGCACCACCCCTGAAGCCAGCCTCTGCAACCAGCACGGCATTGACGCCTTCTTCCCCATCCTCCACACCATAACCACCCTGGAAGAAGCCATGACCCCGGAAACCACCCGCCAAAACCTGACCGACACCACCGAACAGGTCTTCCGCCTGATCCAGGCAGTACAGATACACTAAATTACTCTCCTGCACATTCCAGCCATATCCATAATTGACTTAATCCACTGGATCAATTATGAATATACAATACAGCAAAACCGAGGCTGAGATCCCTCTTCTCCCCTCGGTTTTATCTATATAATAATACTATGTTCCATTTATATGATATGATGTTTGGTTCAAAAGGTATTCTGCCCCCTTTGATACCGTATTGTTCCGTACTTCGTACTTTCACAATCCTCATAGCATAATATAATGCAGTTTTCAGCAGTTCTCCTTTCAGAACCTCCTACTTCAAAATCCTCTCGTTCATCTTTCAAGTTCTCAGCCATCATCCAGCCCGAAAACAGACCGCGCTGTCTGCAGCAACACTTTGTGGGCGTTTAGGGGAAGCTTTGAAATCCAGCCCTTACGTAGACTTAGGCTCGAGCGCTCTCGCGAGAGTCTTAGTCGAAGTTAGGGATTAGTTCAAGGTTCCCCTGCCCACGTTGCCGCAGACAGCGCGGTCTGTTTTCGGGCGTCCGTCTTAAACACCTTTTCTATATGGCATGTTCCCCCAGCTTACTCAGCCCAGGTCCCATCCACAAAAATATCCACTTCACTGCCATCTTCCCGGATCCCCACAATATGCAGATCATCTGATCCAACCATAAAGTCCATATGGATCATAGAATCATTAATCCCTTTCGCATAGATCTCCTCATCCGTCATATCCATAAATCCTTCAATAACCTCAGAAAATCCACGTCCGGCAGCCACATGACAGCATGCATTTTCATCAAACAAAGTGTTGTAGAACATCAGACCGGACTGATTGATCGGAGACTCCTTCGGAACCAGTGCCACTTCACCAAGCATGGAAGCACCCTCATCCATCGCAAACATTTTCTTCAGGACTTCTTCCCCCTGATCAGCGTGGCAGTCAACCACTCTTCCGTCTTTAAAATCAACCGTAAAATGATTGATGACCTGTCCGGAACGGCTTAATGGTTTGGTAGAAACCAGACGTCCTTCACCTTTTCCCTTCATCGGGCTTGTGAAAACTTCCTCCGTCGGCATGTTCGGAACAAAGAAAGCCCGATTCAGATGATTGATATCTCCTGCACTGCCCCATTTTGCTCCCGGAATCAGATCCACACGAAAATCCGTACCGTTGCTGCTTGTATAATGCAGTGTTTTAAAATTCTGTTCATTTAACCAATTTGCTTTCTGCGTCATCCGTTCATTATGTGCCTGCCAGATCTTTTCCCCATCCTCACCATCTTTCAAATATACGCAGTCAAAGATCGCATCCCACAGTTTTTCCACTGCCACATCCTCTGTATCATCCGGAAATACTTTTTTCGCCCATTTTTCAGAAGCTGCTGCCACGATCAGCCACTGATGTTTACCATCGATCTGATCACGGTATTTTTTCATGACTTTCTGACGCATCTGGCTGACGGTAGAGATCAGATCCGGGGAGATTCCTGCCAGTTCATCCGGGTCAGAAGAATCAATAAAGATACGAACCGGCAGATCCACGGTCATCTGTTTCGCCCGCTCCTCTTCCCATACCGGTACTTCACCGAGTACATCAGCTGCCGCATACTGATAATGCAGTTTGTTGATTTCTCCGCACTCCCAAAACATCTCTACATAACTTGCACCTGCTTTGTAACACTCTTCAGTCACCATCTTTACCAGCGGAATCTGATCCACACCTGCCTGCAGACGGACGCGCTGTCCTTTCTGTACATTGGCTCCGATCTTTACGATCAGTTTCGCATATTCTCTTAATTTGTTCTCGTTCATACTACCTTCTCCAGTCATTTTCTCATATTCTGTCATCGGCTGTCACTCATCTGCGACACCCACAGTTACTTATGAGTATACCCGCTTTTTGTACGGGATGCAAGCACGGTCTTTCTCCTGTGCAGTCACACGAAAAACGCCTCACGGATATTACCAGCGAACGGTAACACACGCGGTAATCAATTGCTTCTTGTAACTTCCTGCCCCATATACTATAATACGATGTGATCGGATTGCTTCATTGCTACGCAATTCCCGCAATCCTTGAATACCGAAGACACAATTTCGCACAGGAGGACGCACATGGAATATCTGGATATCGTAGATGAACAAGGACAACCGACCGGGGAAATCGTTTCCCGCACCCTTGCACACACGAAAGGAATCCGCCATCGAACAGCTCATATCTGGATCGTTCGCAGGAAAAACGAACATTTTCAGGTTCTGATGCAAAAACGCGCAATGAGCAAAGATTCTTTTCCCGGAAAATACGATACGTCTTCCGCCGGTCATATTCAGGCAGGCGATGAACCACTTGCATCCGGCCTGCGGGAACTTGCGGAAGAGCTGGGCATCCACGCCAAACCGGAGGATCTGGAATTTGCCGGATGCATCCACGGAAATTTTGCAGAAGAATTTCATGGAAAAATCTTCCGGGACAACGAAATTGCCTTTGTCTATATCTATCAGCAGCCTGTCGATATCGAGACACTCGTCCTGCAAAAAGAGGAGGTGGAATCGGTGCGGTGGTTTGATCTGGAAGAAACATACCAGAACTGTCGAAACCGTAACACGCAGTTTTGTGCCCCTGTCCCGGGACTCGAAGTTGTACGGCAATACCTGTACGGTTGAAATACACACATGCTTATCCTACCTCCAGTCACTTTCTGCTTCGTCCAGTTTCTCCAATAATGTCTCGTTAAGAATCTTGAAAGCCGGAATAAAGCTGTCACGTATCAGTATGATCATTTCATTCACTTCATCTTCATTCCATATATGGACAGATGTATTACGCCTTTTTAACATAAGCAGCCATACTTCTGCATCGTTAATAAATCCAACTTTATAACCAAGCTGCAGAATTTCACGGGGAGATCCTGTAGAAGCTCCCTCCACACTGTGCATTCTCATAATTTCCTGCAACGCTTTCCATGCAAGTTTTACATAAATTTTTCATTACTGCGCATGCGTATTTTACACAGTTTTTTTATAATCATGACAGTAAAAGAAAACAATATGAATAAAATCAAACACAGAAATGAGGGATCGTTATGTATAAAACCGTATGGAATTTTATGAACCATCATGTAAAAAGCTCACATGTTTCAGCAATGTTTCTCGCAGCGCTGCTGGCGGGATGGACACTGATCGGACTGCTTACCGGTTCTGTTGTCTGCCTGATCAGCGCCATTTCCCTTTCTACCAAAACAGTTGTCCTCTTTTGTTCTGCGGGTTACACAGGTCTGATTTTCGGATTCTTTGGAGGTATCTTCTATCTGTATCAAAAAACTTCGCCTCACAAAGAATCCTCTATAAATGCACCATTACCACTCGGAACCCAAAAGGCAGCTTAAGCTGCCTTTTTTATGATCCCGATGGGATTCTCACCAGAAGTTTCTGTCCGTCCTTTTCCACCATCGTCAGCACCGGAATATGTTTCTTTCTCAGTGCATGAACGACCGGATATCCTGCAAACATATGATCTGCCACATAAACCGCCTCCGGTTTATATTTCAGGATCTGCTTTACCTGTGTTTTCACAAACGCTTTCCATTCCTGCTTTTCCATCACAACTTCCCCGTAGATTCCCTGAAGTTCCAGCTCCGGAAGTTCCGCATAATCCATATGAATGATCCGCGCAGTCTGCAGACCCGGCAGTTTTCCAAGCAGTTTATCTGCCACTGCACCTCCACCAAAGTTCACAAGTACCGGTTCTTCCCTGTACTCTGCAAGGCTGATCTCGCATGCTTTCACCGCATCTTCCAACGTCCCTGTGGTCAGCAGAAAGCCTCCTTTATGACAGAATCCCGCACTTACCAGCCCTGTTTCTTTCTGTAATTCTTCATTTTCCAGACCCAGCCATTCAGATGGGAAACTGCATTTGTAATTCAGTGAATATTCTTTCTTCTGTGGCTGGATACAGTATCCGCCCCGGTTGGACGGAAAGATCACAAAGGCTATCTCCGTCTCGGACAGTCTTTTCTGACACGGTACAAATTCCGGAAGAATCAGAATCTTCGCCTCGTTTTCTTTCTTTTCGCCGGACTGTAACGCTCTCTCATGCGCTTCGAGAATCTCTTCCACCCGTCTGTCCGCCCGTTCATTTCCCAGATACCGCTCGAATTTATTCTCCAGAATCATCCCTGCCACACTGACCGCCTGGAAAAATGCTTCGTCGTTGCTCCCGCTGGCATCCCAGGTCGGATTAAAGTTTCCGATCAGCGCCGCCAGTTCATTCTTCTCACCGGTATTATCGTTGTTATCTAATGGCTGTACAAACGCTTCATCAAATTTCTGTGCCAGTTCCTCTCCCAGGATCTCTGCCCCCAGTGCTTCCCACAAAAGCCCAAGCGCCGCATACGCAACTCCGTTCTCCCGGATCCGACTGTCTTTCTGGTGATGATCGTACTGCCCTCTTCCGATATCAAAAACAATCCCCTCGAAGTCTTCCGGCACTTTATTCCCCCTTGTGATCGTAATCTCCGGGTTCAGATATAACAGCAGAGCTGCAGAAAACACATCATCTGCATGAAACTTTCCGCTGTGGGTAAAGGCAGACGCATGTTCCTGTCTGATCTGTTTTAATAATGTATTTGTTTTCATTATATATTCTCCTCGTATCTCATTCAGATTCTATCATGATCTCCATTCGTCGTTCGCCGACATCGCATCCTGCTGAAAAGCAAAATGCAAAAAGGAAGCATCGGCTCTGACAGATAACCGATGCTTCCGTCCTGGTTTTTATTATTCTGTACCAGCAAATCCTCTGGCTGCCAGATCGTTCCATGCTTCTTCATCGAACTCATTTTTCTTATAGTAGTATTTTCTGTCTTCATCTGTGATCCTGCGGATTGCTTTGCACGGATTACCGGCTGCGATCGTCCAGTCCGGGATGTCTTTGGTTACGACACTTCCGGCTCCGATGATCACATTGTTACCGATCTTTACGCCCGGACAGATCACACTGTTGCCACCGATCCAGCAGTTATCTCCGATAGAAACCGGAATTCCATATTCATACGCACTGTTTCTCGAATCCGGATGCACCGGGTGACCTGCGGTATAGATTGCTACATTCGGAGCCAGCTGGCAATTATCGCCGATGGTAACTTTTCCCACATCCAGAATCGTACAGTTATAGTTTGCATAAAAGTTTTTACCGACTTCGATGTTAAATCCATAGTCACAGTAGAATGGTGGATTGATAAAAGCACCGTCTGATTTTCCCAGCAGTTCTTTTACAATCGCTCCAATCTTATCAAAGTCCGAACGATCTGCCGTATTTAACTCCTGCGTCAGCTTTCGCGCCCGTTTCTGCTGTTCAAGGACCTCAGCATCTGATATGTAAGGAAGTCCTGCATCTCTTCTTTCAATATTGTTCATACTTTTCCCTCTTCTCATTTTATAGTTTTCACATCCCTGTTATTTGTATGATACTGATTCTTTCGCATCTGGTCAATATATATTTGCACTTTTCTTTTTTGCTTTTCAAAACACTGAATTCTTGAAACAGATTCTGTTTTTGTCTAAAAATACACCTGACATCTTATACCGGATCTATTATAATAAAAACCAGTAATTTATTATTATAAACTGCAAAAACTATCATAAACGCCTACTGTTCCTTATGAACAAACTGCGTTTACCCCCACTCACCTGTCCCTATAATATCATAAATCTCATGCAGATCTGCGATCTCATAATCAATCTTTACATCCGTATACCGCTCTTTATGATCCGGATTGTACCAGCAGGTCTGGATTCCGGCGTTGTTGCCACCGCGGATATCGCTGGTGAGAGAATCTCCCAAGATCAGTACCTGGTCTTTTTCTACAGGACCGATGGTTTCAAACATCCTTTCAAAAAACTCCACGTTTGGTTTTTCCACGCCTAGGGCCTCGGACAAAAAGATGCCGTCCATCAATTCTCCCAGACCGGAAAGACGCAGTTTTTTCTCCTGAGCAACGACTGTTCCGTTTGAAACCACATATTGTTTCACTTTTCCCCGCAGGGACTTCACGATTTCATAACTGTCATCCCGAAACACAATGGTATCTCCCAGACACAGCTGATAGCGTTCGTTGAACGCTTCCGCCACATCACTGCAGATCCCTTCCGTCTCAAAAAACTCCCGGAATCTTCCTACCAGTACCTCCGGTTTGGTAAGTTCGCCGCATTCCAGCTGTTCCCAGTACGACCTGTTGATCTTCGAATACCGCCTGATCATCTCATCCGTACACTCTCCCAGATCAAACTCCTGAAACAGTTTCTTTATCGCTGCCTTCTCTGCCGCAAGGAAATCCAGCAGCGTGGCATCTACATCCCATAAAATTGTCGTAATCATGCTTTTCTCCTCTGTTCGTTTATCTTTCATGTATTTTTATCATAACACAAAACAGCGACAGGGCACAGATATGTTTTCTCTGTACACTATCGCTGTATCCTTTAACAATAAAATTTTATCTTGTCTGTTACAAATGCCTGTTTCCATTTTGCACAAATTGGTTCACCGTTTTCATTCGACCAGAAATAAACGGTATAACCACTTACCATAAACAATTTAGGCAATCTGTATTCCCCCATTCGCAGCATATTTGTACACCAAATGTGCATTACTGTGTAAAAGTTCCTCGAACATTCCTATTTTCTCAGCAGAATATCCCGTTCTTTCCGTCCATTTATAATCAGGTAACTCGCATCTTGAAGAATCAAATCCATTTTCTGTCGGACGTTCAAAATTCACTATGATTTTTTTCATCCCATCTTTTTCAATAATCTGAGAATGAACAATCTCCGTTTCATCTGCCAATATCATATATGGATACATCATATGCTTTCACCTCATTTCTCTTTTCCAACCACATTATAACATTATTATATGTAGTTGTCATGTAGTTAAAAATGAATCCGCGTGTTTTCTGTCACTCCCGGCTGGATAAAAAAACGTATGATCGACAAACCGATCGAAGAAATCGGAAGCCGCCTGCACAAGAAAAGCCGCTGAATACAGTTTTCAATCATGGGCTGATCACCGTCAGTTCCTTCTTTTTGAGTTCCACAATATACTTCGTTGTCCCTTCTTCGAATTCTCTCTTTCCTGTCGGCGCAAAGCCGTGACGCCGGTAAAATGCAAGTGCCCGCTCATTTTTCTCAAGTGCCCACAGATGATCTGCACCAAACTGTTCCACCGCAAATGTTATCAGTTCATGACCGATTTTTCTGCCCTGAAACCATGAATCCACATACAGCTTACAGATTTCTGTTCCGTTCATCTGGATAAAGCCACGGATCAGTCCGTCATCATATATATAGAGATTTTTGAAGACCTCGTCTTTTTTCAGGTAATTATCTATAAAAGAAACAACCTGCAACTCACCGAATGAGTAGCTCTCATCTTTGAATATCGGAAAATAGTTGATTCTGTTATTGCAGATAAATATTTCTGCGATTCTTGACAAATCTTCCTCTTTCGCTTTTCTAATCTTCATTTTTACCTTTTATTCTGACCTTTCTTATCGAATTTTCCAGATTTTTTATACTGTCTTCGTAAACCTTAACTTCTGTCGGCTTCCATATCCCTGTTTCTTGAAATCAGAATTCAGAAGTTCCATCTCCTCCGGAACGATTTTGATCAGGTGCATCGGATGCTCCAGTTTTTTCAGTGCTTCTACAGGGATTTTGCGGAATTCAGCCGCCTGTAGATATTCTTCTGAAAATGGAGGCACAATCGCAGCTGTACCCGTAATCTGGATGCTGTTCAGACTGCCAAATCCGCTATATGTTTCATAGACAGCAAGACTTACTTTCTTATTTTTCTCAAGTCCCGCAAATTTCTTTCCGCCCTCTGAGAAGATCCAGACAGCACCGTCGTGCCAGCTGTATTCCAATGGTGTACACCGGATCACTCCGTCCCCACCGGTTGCCAGGGCACAGGTATTGTGTGCACGTAAAAAGGCGTCTGCCTCCTGTTTCAGCTGTTCCGGTTCCATGTGTTTGCTTTCTTTATCTTTTTCCACCCAGTAAACGGCTGCTGCCTGATATTCTTCCGGAGTCATATCTGTGATTTCTTCATATTCCTCTCTATCCAGAGAAACCGGAATTCCTGTTTTCCCTGTAATGTGCACTCCTCCGTACCAGGTGCCCTCAACCTCAAAAATATCACCGATCTGATATTCACTGGAATATTCATCTGTCTTTTTCACAATTTTTATTTTCATAATCGCTTCATCCTTTCTTCTCCGTCCTTCGTCCGATATTTTTATTGTAAGCGAAAACATTTATACTGTACAGCGCTTTTTCATTCAGTTATTATTATGAACTCTTACCTTTTACATAAAATATCTATAAATTTATTTTCAAAAGGACTTGACGAACCTTCAAAATACTTTTACTATTAATACATAAGAAATAGGTTTTTTGTCCGGTAAGTGTTTATAAACTGAAGGAGTTGCTCGTTTCTTTTTTTATGTCAATTATATCATACAGATACATTCTCCCATCTGATGCACGTCTGATTAACAATGATGCATGAAATATATTATGTCTTTCAATTTCTCCACTCCTATCATATACCGGAAGTGCAAATCTTGAATCATAGCGATACCATCCATATTTTGCATTTCTTCTATGTTTTTCTTTTTTATCCATATATCGCTCCCTTTACTAATTTTATACAAATGCTTTTTTCTAATTTTTAGGTTGTGGAATATTTTCAGAATATGTATATCAGATGTGTATATAAAATACTATAATGTGTTTTATATATTATAACAGGTATTGATATCTATATCAACAGAAAAACTGGGCTGTCACAGAATTCTTTATTTTCTGTAACAGCCCAGTTTTCTACTCTTCTTTTTCTTGCAGATTCCATACTATAGTACACACACCGGTGTTCCAACCTCGATCAGGTTGCCATCCAGGTCATAAAAACGGATCACTTTCTGTCCCCAGCTGTGTGTTATCAACCGATTGACATAACAGATTTCCGGATATTGTTTTTCCAATTTCTCAGCAAAATCTTCTATCTCTTTTTCTTCAAAATACAACTCACAGGAATTATTTTTCGGAACAACCTCTTTACCAAGATATTTTTTCCATATTGCTTCATCCTGAAGCACCAGTCCCTCGGTCAAAATCACGTTTCCTTCCTGATCCAGCACTACGTCCAGACCGAACAGATCGTGATAAAATTTTTTTGCTTTTTCTATATCTTTTACAACGATCAATACATTCTTTAATTTCACTGTACAATTACTCCCGCTTTTTACAACCGTGACATCCATCCGCAAGCCAGTTCCATCCAGCTCTGGCACTCTGGTTGGATGCCGCTGCCGTCCTGGCGTTTTGTTTCTTCGTTTGCGAGACTCAGACCATGACCGCCTGCCGGGTAGATATGCATTTCCACCGGTATCTTATTTTTATGTAATGCTTCAAAGAAGAACAGCGAATTTTCCACCGGAACACAGTCGTCCGGTTCTGTATGCCATAAGAAAGTCGGAGGGGTATCCTTTGTCACCTGAAGTTCCAACGACTGTTCTTTCCGTTTTTCCGGATCGTAAGCATCTTCTCCAAGCAATGCTTCAAAAGAACCTCTGTGGGCATATTCCCCGGAAGTGATAACCGGATAGCACAGAATCATTCCGTTTGGCCGGATCTGTTCTGCGGACACGCCAAGTGTTTCGGAAAGAAACGGTTTCTTCCAGAAAACTCCAAGGCTGCATGCCAGATGACCGCCGGCGGAAAATCCCTGTACCACTATTTTTTCCGTATCAATATGGTATTCGTCCGCATATTCTCTCAGATGTGCCACTGCTTTCGCCAGCTGCAAAAGTGCCAGCGGATATTTTGCCGGTTTCACGCTGTAACGAAGGATCGCCGCCTGATATCCCTTTGCGATATACTGAATCGCCACCGGTTCTGCCTCCCGGTCGGATGTCATCTCATAGCCGCCGCCCGGGCAGATCAGAACGAGCGGACGTTTTCTGTCCGGAATCATCTCCGGAGAGTTGTCCAGAAAATAGGTATATAATGCTGCGGTTTCCTGATAACTGGCTACGCTGATATCAATCTTTTTGCAAATCATAGTGTTGTGTCCTCCTGACTCTTTCTCTGTTGTCTTACTTGTACCTGACAAGGCACATTCTTTATTCTGCATTTAAAAATTTTAGTAACCGTTCAGTACCTTCACAATGACTACCTATGGAACAGTTACACGCTCTATTACTCATTATACGTCCTGCAATCTTTCTGTCAATTCCCGTTCTTTGACCTTTCTTCCATATCCCTGCATCTGTTTTTCAGCAATTTTTCTCCGCCGAGCAGCTGTTGTTCATATCTGGTATAAGCCGGGCAGCCATAGGTTCCGAGGAACTTCCGGATCCGGTCATTCCTTGCGAGATTCGCTGCAAATAATGCCAGCTCTGCCCCTGTACCATAGCTTTCTTCCAGAAATGCAAATCCCCGCTCCAACTTCTGCGAGATGCCCTCCTGCCGTTCGTCACACCGTTTCGTCTCTTCCTCACAAACCTGTTCGAGCCGTCGGTTCAGTGCTTCCTGCCCGCTCTCATGGTCTGCTTTTGCCTGCTGGTCAATCTTCCACAGTATCTTCAACACCGCCTCTTCGGTCTGCCTCTCTTCTCTTCGGATCAGTTCCCGTTCTGTGCGGATCTGCAAACTTTTTTCTCTGCTCTCGATCCAGTCTCCGAATGTCTTTTCTGCATCATTCTCCCGGAAAATACCGAGCTGTCTGCAACTTTCTGTCAGCACTTTCTGTATCTGCCTTTCCCTGAAATACTGTTCGATGTTATGATCCAGCACAGCCAGCAGAAAGGCCAGTACCATACTGCGCTCCTGTGGTGTTCCCTCCTGTGCCATCCGGGTGATCGTCTCCCGTTCCGCATCCGAAAGGCTTCCGTCCAGAACCTGTCTGATCCGGTAATCCTGTCCGTACTTCCGATAAATCTGATAATACGAAAAAAATTCGGCTGCTGTCTTTTCTTCCTGAAGATACTGCTCCACCAGCATTTTTTCTACCGGAAATCCCATTTTTTCATAACTTCTCAGCACTGCAGACAGATCTTCCCATCCCCGTGCCGTCACAAACTGTTTTTTTCCGTCCTCCTGACGGATCCGATAGAAACGATCTCTGTGTGCTTCCAGATACGACCGGATACTGCCGTGTACCTGATGGAACAATGCATATTCCATCCAGACATCGAGATCCGGCTCCAGCACGATCTTTCGGACACGGTCCAGCGTCGCGATGTCAAATTCGCGCACAGATTTGTTGTATTCCGGCGGGTTGCCCGCTGCTACGATGAGCCAGTCCGGTGGAAGCTTCTGGTTTCCAAACGTTTTGTCCTGGAGAAGCTGCAGCATCACCGGAGCAAGTGTCTCTGAGACACAGTTGATCTCATCCAGAAATAAAATTCCTCTCTTTTTCCCGGTTTTCTCCATGCAGGCATAAATAGAAGCGATGATCTCACTCATCGTATATTCCGTCACGCTGACCTGTGCATCACCAAATGTACGCTCCACGATCTTCGGAAGTCCCATGGCGCTCTGTCTTGTATGATGGGTCATCGTATATGCTACCAGCCCTGCCCCACATTCTCCGGCGATCTGTTCCATGATTGCTGTCTTTCCGATTCCCGGAGGTCCGATCAGCAGAATCGGCCTTTGCTGACGCAACGGAACCAGTGGATACCCGCTTTCATCTTTCTGAAAATACGCCTGCAGCGTATATTGTATCGTTTCTTTTGCTTCTTTGATATTCATCCGTTTTCTCTTTCCCCTGTATTATTGTTCTGTCACCAGCAGTTTTTTTGCCCATCCCGGTACCCGGTCCATCTTCTCACTCTTTTTTACAAATACAAATGCCGTCTCATAATCCGGCTTCTTCTCCGGATAGATCCCGTCACCGTCGGTGAAGTAAATCAGTGCTTTCAGGTCGCTGAATTCTCTTTTCTCCCGCATCCGTTCTACTTCCTCGAACACCGGGCGAAAATCGGTTCCTCCTCTTCCGTGGATCACCAGCTGTTCCCGGTACGCTTCCCATTCTTTTGCGGAATGGATCATCACTTTTTCCTGAATAAAACTGTCACACTGGATCAGGCATACTTTCCAGTTCTCAAAAAAATTTTCCTTTTCTTCCAGAATCCTTCTGGTTTCTCCAAGGAAACGGGCTACCATTTCTTTTTTACAGGATCCGGAGGTATCTATGGCAATTACCAGTTCCTCCAGCCGGTTCCCCTCCCGGGTTTCGAGAGGCTCTATCATGGGAAGATTTCCATACCGTTCCATCCCATAATAATAAGCAACCGGGTCAAAGGCATCCTGATCCAGTTTCATCTCCTCTCTTGTAACAGTAAAACGGCGTAAAAACCGTCGGTAGTCATATTTTCCTTTCTCAATTTCGGAAAGTTCTTCTTTCTGACCACCACGGTTCTCGCCTCTTCGTTTTCCTCCTGCGCCATAGGTAATCGCAAGTTCTTTTGCGATCTCTTTCCATTTTTTACAGATTGCTTTCTGTTTCTCTGTCTCTTTTCCGAAACTTTCCGGCATCTCGATGCACTGACGAATCAACCGGAGATATTCTTCATATACGTTCTCCGGATTCTCTCCGAAACGGTGAATCAGATACTCAGGATTCACATACAGGCTCTCCCCGTCTGTCCTCATAGCGGTTACCTGCTCATCCGGCTGCACCCGGAGCTCCAGCAGCGCCCTGCCAAGCTCCGGATACCGCCAGCATAACTCATTTTTGCAGTGTTTCATCAGGCCGGTGATCAGCTCCTGTTTCGTCGCTGTATTCGGAGATTTTTCTTTTGTTGAAATATGGTTCTTCCACGCCAGCAATACACGGAAGGCATCCCATTTTTTCAGTTCTCCCGCCCTGCTCAGAAAACCGTTCAGTTCCTGCTCTCCAAACCATCCCCTGTCTGCCATTTTTTTCATTCCATCGATATTTTCCTGTACGATCAGATATTCCATGGCGGGACGGATCCTGCGTTTCAGATAGATTGCTTCCTCTTTTGATATTTCTTCGTTTTCCCGGGTATTTTGCAGAAAACGTCCGATTACTTCTTCCAGATGTTGTTGTTCATTCATTTGTATACATCACCGTTTTTTGTATTCTCTATCCATCGTAGCACCCTTTATTTTAATTTACAAGCAGATCCTTTTACTGATTTTCCTGTGTTCCGTCTTCCGTCTGGCTGCTCATCGGCGTGATCACAATATTTTCTGCCGCAATACCGGTTTTCCGTTTTACGATATCCTCGATCTGCGCTCTGCTGGCATCGTCCACCTTGGTATCCGGTACTACAATGTCTGCTGTCTCTCCGGTCAGATTCACAACCACATCAGGAAATCCTTTCGCTTCGAGAAGCAGTTCTGCCGCAGCTTCTTTCTCCACAAGATCAGTCATATTTACCATACTGGCGATTGCACTTTCTTTTTCTGTCTCGGAAAGGGCTTCGTTGTTGATGATCGATAACAGAGATTCTTTATTCTGGGAGCGAATCTGTTCCCGTTCGATACGCGCCTGGGCCATATATGTAGAAGCACCTGTCAGAACAGCCTCCCCCGGTGTCTCCTGGGGCTGTGATTCTGTGCCGGATGATTCTTCACCGGAAGCCGTGGCATCTGTACCATCGCCGGCAGTCGCCGCACCGGTCTCATCCGTAACATCTAGATCCAGATTTTCCATATCCTGCAGAACCTGATCCATATTGACCGAAGTTTCCGTCTCACTGGAGGTCTCGGTCTTTGCAGTCTTATCTTTTTTCCCTTTTAATTGTGCATCGGAATAGCTGATATAGCCTGCTGCAGCAATCATTACTGCCAGAGCCGTGATAATGATCTGATTCTTTTTAAATATTTTTTTCACTGCTGCTCTCCTTTTTATTCATTTTGACGGGTCTCATTTCATTTTTAACACTTTGATTTCGTGGGCTTCGACGTGAAACAATGCTATCACCGCCTCCTGGATCTGTTGTACGATCACCGGGTTTCCGCCTCCCTGTGCCACGACAATCACGCCGCGGATCTCCGGATAGGTACTTGAGGATATATAGGGTGTCTGTCCCCCGTCTCCGGTATCCTCGTATACTGTAGTTTCCCCCGTGGTTACCGTCTGACTGCTCCGCTGCGTCCCGGAATCTCCTTTTTCACTGGAAGTACTGGTATCCTCCGGACTGTCTTTTTCCACCTGTTTCTTCCCGGTAGATTCCATCGCCACCGCCACCTGTACTGCACCCACACCTTCTACCTGCGACAGTACGCTCTCCAGCTGTTTTTCATAAGACTGCCGGATCTGATCGTCGGTCTGCTCCTGTGTCTGCGAAACTGTTGTCTTTTCCTGTGTCTTTTTTTGCTCCTTTTGTTTTACAGGAGCGGCAATCACAAGAAGTAAAAGACCTGCCAGCCCACAGATCAGCCACTGCTCCCGTTTCATCTCCCTGACTGCTGCAAACACTCTCTCCTTCATAGTCTACTCCTGTATCTTTATATTTATATTCCCTTCCGGAAGATTATAGACTTGTGCAAGTTTTCTTTTTACCTGGTCAGGCTCACCTTCTCCGGGGGGATTCCCGTCCGCACGCCGGATCACACAACGGATCTCTTTCACATCCAGTTCCTCCCCGTTAAAAAAGTCCACCCTTACTTCAGTGCTCTCGTAAGACAGCTGCTCCAGCAGTGTTTTTATCTGTCTTTCCATCTCTTTCTGGCAGTTTTTCTGTACATAATCCTTTCCTTCCTGTTCCAGGTATTTTTTCTCCATTGAAAAGTCCTCATATTCCTGCCGGATTCCTTCCGAAAGTGTCTCCCAGGAGAGTATCTGTTCCAGTTGTCCGACGGTCAATAACGGTTGGATCAATACCAATATCAGCAAAAGTCCCATAAAAAAGCGGATATATTTTCGTTCTTCTCCCTGTGGGATCACGTTCATCAGTACTGAAAGGAAAATAAAATAAAACGCCAGATTGCGCACCCAACGGGCAAGCCATTCCAATGTTCTTCCTCCCCCCGTCTTTTTGTAATTCCCTTTTTATTGCAGGGAACCTGCCAGAATCGCTATGGTCAGCAAAAACAGAATCTCCATGGTCAGCAGAAGCCTCACCAGCAGCCCAAGACTCTCTCCCATCGTGTGGATGCACCCTACCATCCGCTTGTCCGTCACCGGCTGCACCACAGCAGCCAGAAGCTGATAGGCAAGTGCGCTGATTCCCATTCGGCAAAGAGGCGCTGCACCCGCCAGCAGAAGGATCACGATCGCCGCTGCACCAAGACCGTTTTTAATCAGCACTGCCGATCCGAGTACTACTTCCGTAACCCCGGAAAACAGGTTACCCACTCCGGGAATCGCTCCGGCTGTCCTGCCGATCACTGATCGCTTCAAGGTATCAACAGCCGGTGAGATCATACGCTGGATCAGCTGGATTCCCACGATCACGCCGATCATGGATTTCAATGCCCAGAGGATTCCGTTCTTTAAAAGTTCGGTCATTTTTGATAAGAATTCTTCTTTTGTAAGGAAATTGATCAGTTCCAGCACCAGATACATCCGGATCGCCGGAAGAAGAAAAAGTAACAGGATCTTCTCTGTGAGAAAAATCAGAATCAGAATCATCTGGTAAAATGCTGTCGCAGTTGCCACACCGCATGCCCCGGTCAGCGCAATATAATACGCCGGAAGCAGTGCTTTCATAAATACCGCCACACCCTCAAGCAGTCTTTCCATCTGACCGGTCATCTCATCAAATGCCTGCAGAAGCAGTAAAAATAACAACAGATAGATCATATAAAAAGAAATATCTCCGATCTGATTGTTCTGAAAAACACCTGACAGATGACAGAACACTGCTGACAGAAGCACCAGCACCAGAATGTGCACACAGGTTTCTTTTTGGATTCCCATGGCATCCCACACGCCCCGTTGGATCACTGCTTTCCATTGCTCGGCGGAAAATGCCTGTCCGCTTTTCAGGATGTCCCGGATCATCCCTCGCATACTCTGCTTTTCTTCCAGGAGCTGATCCACCGCCATCTCCACCTCTTTCAGATCCAGTTCTCCCAGTGCTTCTTCCTCTCGTGAAAAGTCCTGATTTTCTGCAGCATACACACAGGTCCGGGTACAAAAAAAGAGCAGGAACAGACTGAAGACTGCCATTTTCAGTATTTTCCCACTCTTTTTCCTATCCCAGAAACCCATGGATCGTCTCCAGCAGTGCGGTAAGAATCGGCATACTGATCGCCAGTACTGCCAGGCGTTCGTAGATCTCGATCTGTCCCGCTACTGCGGAATAGCCCGCATCCTTACAGATTCCTGCCGAGAACTGACCGATATAGGTGATACCGATCATTTTCATAAGGATATTCATATATGTAGTATCTACAGGTACATATTGTTGTATTTTTTTCAGGGATTCATACAGATAACTGAACTTTCCCACCGCAAATGCCAGAATAAAGAGTCCGGCCGCCATTGTCAGATAAACCGAGTATTCCGGCTTTGCTGTTTTCATAAAGATCGCAGCCAGTACACAGGCGATACCCGCCGCACCGATCCGGATAATTTCCATATCGCCATCCTCCCCGCCTGCCTACAGGGCAAATAATTTTTTTACGGTTTCAAAAAGATCATAAATATAAGGGAGTACCCAAAACAATACCAGCACAAGCCCGGCAAGACTGGTTAAAAACGCCTGATCTTCCCGCCCGCTGTGTTTTAACACAAGGCTCAGGACGGATACCAGAATCCCCACTGCACCGATTTTAAATATAATCCCGACTTCCACAACCGCCTCCCGTCTCAGATAAGGATCACCACCAGAAAGGCTCCCCCCAGGATCCCGAGGCTTTGCCACACTCTTTTCTGTTCCGGCAGCTGATGCCGCAGTTTTTCTTCCCGCATTGCAAGTTCTGTCCTTCCGCTCTCAAGAAGCTGTATCTGCATCTTTGCATCCAGATATCCAAGATGCCCGAGGGTCTGTAAAAACAGGTCCCAGTCTTCTTCCCGGAGACTGGTTTTTTCCCGCACCGTCTGCTCCTGCTCTTTCAGGATCCGTACAAAGGTTTCGCCGGTCTGCTCTTTCAGCCGTTTCGCAACAGATTGCAGATATTCCCGAAAGGGGGACGCCACTTTCTCGCTGATCCTGGAAAATGCTTCCGGCAGTGTATTTCTCGCATAGGAAATTTCACCGATCAGGCAGCTGATGATCAACTGTAATATCTGCAAGTCTTTGATCCGCTGCTGATACTGTCTGCTCCTCCAGTTTCCCATGCCCCAGCCGGCGAAAAATACCAGCAGAGCACCGCTGACCTTTAACACACAGATCTCTGCCTCTGGTACAGGCAGGTTCCCCGTTCATCATAGATTTCCCGGACTTTTCCAATCTTTCCTGCCGTTTCTTTTTGCAGGATGATATAGCGTTCAAAAACATGTTCTTTTATCAGTCGTTCCAGCAGCGGTTTTTTCTGGATCTCATCGATCGAACTTCCGTGAACCGTTGCCAGAAGTTTGCATCCGCTGTTTAGTGTCATCTCGATGGCACGGATATCTTCATAATTGCCGATCTCATCCACGGCGATCACCTGCGGAGCCATTGAGCGAAGCAGCATGACCATCCCTTCCGCCTTGCTGCAACAGTCCAGCACATCGGTACGGATTCCCACATCGTTTTGCGGAATTCCCTGATAACTGCCACCAATCTCTGACCGTTCATCCACCACGCCTACCGTATTGCCCGGGAAGGTCTCCCAGCCATCAGAAATCTGTCGTACCAGATCCCGCAGCAATGTTGTTTTCCCACAGCCCGGTGGGGAAATAATGAGTGTATGACACAGTTTTCCATCTTCCGTCACATACGGAATCACCATATCCGCACAACCGGTAATCTGGTGTGCAAACCGGATATTGATGCAGGAAATCTGGGAAAGTCCTTTTACCTTCTGCTCTTCCATGATCGCTTTTCCAGCCACACCAACCCGATGCCCACCCTGTATCGTCAAAAATCCCTGTTTTAATTCCTCTTCATAAGCATAGAGGGAATATGTTCCTACCGTCTCCATGGTTCTTCGGATGTCTTCCTGTGATACGATACATGCCTGTTCCCTATGTCTCGTCAGAAATCCCTGCTCTGCCACAAAATATTCCTGTCCGTCCTGCCATAAGATCAACGGTTTCCCTGCCCGAAGACGAATCTCCTGTAACCCCTGTGGATTCCAGTACGCCTGCTGTAAGATTTTTCGGATACGCTCCGGAAACAGACGGATAACTTCCTCCCGTTTCATGTACATCACCTCTTACCTTTACTATATGTGGACAGACTGTAAATAGAACTATTTCCCCACGCAAATCATACCGGAATACTCATCCGGCATCGTCAACTGGTAAAAGATGCATTCCTCGTAAGAAATCTCGCACAACTCCCTGCGGATCCCATCCCCGGTAAACTTCAGATAGCTTTCTTTTTTTGTCCAGATCTGAAACAGAAAATCCTTTTTTCCTTTCTCCGTACCCGCCTGCATAAAAGTTTTCCACTCATCCGGTGTACAGATTTTTCTGGCTGTCTGTTCCAATTTTATTTCTCTGTGATACTGGATATCAATCCCCACAGGGACATTTCCCAGCACACAGGCGATCCATTCTCCCGAATGGCTGATATTGAAAAAAAGTTCCGGATGCAGACGCAGATATGGTTTTCCCGTCTCTGTTCGCATTACCGAATCGGTCTCTTTCTCCAGATCATACGCATATCTTGTTTTTATCATTTCTGCTAACAGACGATATCCCGACCGGGACTGTTCTTTCTTCTCTTCCGGTGTTTTTCCACTGACCTGTTTCATCCAGACTTCTGTCTGCTGATCCGGGGACTTCCAAAAAACATGTGCTTCATTTGCATTATTTTCCATTTTTCTGCCCTCCGTTGCCACGCTTCGGTGCTTCTTCCAGTTCCACCAGAAAACGGGAAGGTTCCATCTTCTTTCCGAACCTCTCCTCCACTGCATACAGATGCAGTTCTTTCTTTGCTCTTGTCATGCCGACATAGAACATTCTTCGTTCTTCTTCGATCTCCGGATCCAGAATCGCTTTCTGATATGGCATACAGCCCTCGTTGACATCCAGAATATACACCCTCTCAAATTCCAGTCCCTTGGCACTGTGCAGGGTCGATACAACGATTCCCTCCTGCCGGCGCACTTTCTCCGACTGTTCTTTGAGTTTTTCTTTGTACGCATCCATGGAATCAAACCATTCCTGAAATGTTTTATACCCTTTTGCGCTCTCCTGGATCTCCCGCAGAAGATCATACAGTTCTTCCACTTTGATCTTCCTATACTGTGCATATTCTTTCAGGAACTGGTCATAGCCGATCCCATACCGGATATAATTAATAGCTGCAAACGGTGCCATATTTTTCATCATTTTCAGATCATGCTCGAACTTCTCGATCCGGTCACACATCCATTCTTTTCCCTCGTAAAACTGATACAGAATCTCAAATGGCACTTCTTTCTCATAAAATGCTTCCCTGGACAGATATCGGTTCGGACGGTTCATGACGGCAAGAAAATCCTTTCTCTCCCGACCGCCCATTGCCAGACGCATATAAGCAACCATATTTTTTGCCAGCCAGTGTTCGTACAGATTCGGCAGGACATCCCTCATGGTAAACGGAATGTTGTACTCCATCAGCCGTTCCACTGTCATTCTGCAATTATGATTGGTACGGAATAGAATCGCAATCTCTTTGTGCGGACACCCTTCCGCCAGATCCTTCTGAATCTGCTTTAACAACCAAGTCGTCTCCTCGCTCTCATTTTCAAATGTCCGTATCTCGAGCGGTTTTCCCTTATCATTTTCCGTAAACAACTGTTTTTCATATCTCGCATCATTCCAACGGATCACATTCTGGGATTTTTCTACTATTTCTCCGGTACAGCGATAATTCTGTTTCAGGATCACCTGCTTCAATTGTGGAAAATCCTTCGGAATCTGCAGCATGATCTCCGGTCTGGCTCCACGGAACCGATAGATCGACTGGTCATCGTCACCTACCAGAAACAGATTATTCTCCGGAAGTGCCAGAAGCCGGACAATATCATATTGCAGCTGGTTGACATCCTGAAACTCATCAATCAGGATATACCGGAACTTTTTCTGCCATGCCTGCAAAATATCCGGATGTTTCTGAAATAATTGGTAGCAGTACACCAGCAGATCATCAAAGTCCAGCAATCGTTTCCCGTGCAGCCGTTTTTCGTATGTCTCATAGATTTTCCGAAACTGCTCATCCGGACAGCTTGCCGAATAATAGTGGCTCAACGGGATCCGACCGTTTTTTACCGTGCTGATCTCTCTTGCCAGCGATTCCAGCAGGTCATTTTCGTCTTCCATCTGCAGGGAAGAATTCTGTAAAATCTGTCGTAAAATCTGATATTTTATTTCTTCACCGGCGATATTTGCCGATGTGATACCGTACGCCTGCCGGAGAATACCGTAAAAGATTCCATGGAATGTACCAAAAGTCACCTGACTTTTTTCCACTCCGCACAGGTGTAAAAATCGCTCCCTCATCTGTCCTGCTGCCGCCTTGGTAAAGGTGACCACCAGGATAGATGAAGGAGCGACCTGATAATTCTGAATCAGTTTACGGGTACGGCGGATAATAACTTCCGTTTTGCCGGATCCCGGTCCGGCAAGTACAAGCATCGGACCATCTTTATGTTCCATTGCCTGCTGCTGTTCCCTGTTAAACTCCATTCTTTCCCTCCATATGGGAATTATTCTGCTGCTTTCGTCAGCTTGTAACCGTGAGGGATTCTGGCAGAACCATGCCAAAACACCTCGCGGAATACTACCTGCTGCATAGTTAGTTCAGTTTGTCAATGGCCGCCTGGATTCTTACAAGACTCTCTTCTTTTCCGAGTACTTCCAGAATCTCTGTGGCGCCTGCCGGTGTCATCTGTTTTCCGGAAAGAGCGGTACGGATCGGCCACATCACATAACCAACTTTGTAACCATGCTCTTTTGCGTAAGCGGAAAGCATCTCAAACAGTGCATCGTTGCTGAAATCTTCCTGTGCCTCCAGTAACGGCTGTACTTCCCTGAGTACCTGCAGAGAAGTTTCTTCATTGGTTTTCATCTTTTTATGCACATACATGGATGTCTCATATTCCGGTACCTTTTCAAAGAAATCCACCTGATCTTTGATATCCGGAAATACTTCGATTCTTGTTTTTACCATAGCAGCGATCTTGTGGAAGTCCAGATCTCTTGTGATCACTTCTTTCAGATACGGCAGAGCCATCTCATAGAATTTGTCATCCTCCATCTTCTTCATGTATTCGCCGTTCATCCAGCGAAGTTTTACCATGTCAAAAACTGCAGGAGATTTGCTGATTCTGTGGTAATCGAATTCTTTTACCAGTTCTTCCAGAGAGAAGATCTCATTGTCGGAAGACGGACTCCATCCAAGAAGTGCCACAAAGTTTACGATTGCTTCAGTCAGGAATCCCTGATCCAGCAGATCTTCATAAGAAGAATGGCCGCAGCGTTTGGACAGTTTCTGATGATCTTCGTTTGTGATCAGCGGGCAGTGGATGTATTTTGGGATCTCCCATCCAAATGCTTCATACAGACGGTTGTACTTCGGTGCAGAGGACAGATATTCGTTTCCTCTTACTACATGAGTAATTCCCATCAGATGATCATCGATAACATTTGCAAAGTTGTAGGTCGGATATCCGTCAGATTTGATCAGAATCATATCATCCAATTCGTTATTTTCTACTGTAATATCTCCGTACAGCTCATCATGGAAAGTTGTGGTTCCTTCGGTCGGCATATTGATACGAATAACGTATGGTTTTCCTGCTGCCAGGTTTGCCTCGATTTCTTCTTTGGACAGATGCAGACAGTGTTTGTCGTATACGGTGATCTCTTTTCCTGCTACTTCTGTCTTCAAACTTTCCAGACGTTCTTTATCGCAGAAGCAATAGTAAGCGTCTCCCTGCTCGATCAGTTTTTTTGCATATTTCAGATACAGACCCTGTGCCTGTCTCTCACTCTGCACATAAGGGCCTACACCCCCATCTTTGTCCGGACCTTCATCATGTACCAGACCCGTCTTTGCCAGAGTACGGTAGATGATATCAAGTGCACCTTCCATAAAACGTTCCTGGTCGGTATCCTCGATACGCAGCATGAACTTTCCGCCTTCATGTTTTGCGATCAGATATGCATATAATGCCGTTCTTAAGTTTCCTACGTGCATTCTTCCGGTAGGGCTTGGTGCAAATCTTGTTTTTACTGTGCTCATAATATTTCGCTCCTGTTTTATAATGTAAATGTCCCGGATTGCTGTGTGTTTTGCACACGCACGATCCTTATCCTATTCAAGGTAAAAGGTGTGGAATTAATCCTCCACACCTTTGTTTTTTAAGTATTCAATTATGTCTCCGACGGTTTCCACATCTGACAATTCCTCTGCCGGAATCTCCAGTCCGTATTCTTCTTCCAGAGCCATAACCAGTTCAAATAAATCCAGTGAATCTGCTCCCAGATCATCTTTAAATGAGGTGTCAAGACCAATTGTCTCACCATCACAGTTCAACTGCTCTGCAATAATCTCTCTCATTTTTTCAAGCATATCTTTTATCTCCTTCATAAAGCATTTTCGACTTTACGCCTTTGTTTAACGAAAGTATATCTATTATAAAATCATTTGTCAACCCATTCAGGAAAATATGCAAAAAACTTTATTTCTCTGTTACTGTTCCCTCTATTCTCAGTAACACGCTTCGCAGTGCACAGAATTTATGCTGTTTCTGCCTCCGTGATGTCTTCTCCCGTCGTCTGGATCCTTCCCGACACACTCAGGGCAATTCCCATCTCTGCCATCAAAAACAGGATCGACGTACCTCCGTAACTGACAAATGGAAGCGTGATACCGGTTGTAGGCATCAGATTCAATACTACGCAAAGGTTCAGGATTACCTGCAATGCAATATGTACAAAGATTCCTGTCACAACCAGCGTTCCATAAAGGTCCGGCGCATTCTGCGCGATAAAAAACAGCCGGTATAACAGATACCCAAACATCAGCAGTAATAATGCCGCACCGAAAACTCCCAGTTCCTCACATACAATCGAAAAGATCATATCATTCTGCGCCTCAGGAATCGTTCCCAGCTTCTGCGCACTGTTGCCAAGTCCTTTTCCGAAAAAGCCGCCGCTTCCGATTGCATACAGTCCCTGCAGCACCTGGTAGCCGCCGGATGACATATTGGCCTCCGGATGCAGCCAGGATAAGATTCTTCGGATACGAAAGTTATCACTGGTAGTCATCGTCATACCCATGTAAGCAATGACACTTCCTGCCACCACGCTGGTACCGAGAGCCAGTACAACAAAAGGCTTTGTTTTCGGATGTGCAATAAAAATCATAACGACGGCGATTCCTCCGATAATCATACCGGTACTCAGATTATCCGTAAAAACAAAAGCCGCACCCGCCTGTATCATACCAAAGATCAGCAGCCAGATTACTGCCCTCAATTGCTTTACCTGTTTTCCCATCTTGATAACAAGTATAGGCATATAAATAATAATCGCTATCTTGGCTATCTCTGCCGGCTGAAACTGAATACCCAGCTTTAACCATCGTCTGGAACCATAGGCTTCCACTCCAAATGGAGTAAACCGCACCATCGCCATCAGTACAACTGATATCAGGTACAAAGTTCCTGCGAATGGAATCATCAGATGATAATCCCATTTTGAAATAAAGATGGCAACAGCGATCGCTCCCACACTGATCAGTGCCTGCCTGCGGAAATAATACATATCATCTCCATGAAATTTCATCTGTGCTTCATACGCACTGGTACTGTATAACATAATCAGCCCGAAGCAGATCAGCAGAATTACAATCGCAAGAAGATTATAATCATAATATGCCCCCCGGTTGCTTTTCTTTTTTCTTCTTTTTTTCTCTTTTTGTTCCATGTAATACCCTCATTTCTTTCCATGCTCCCCTTGAGCGTGTCTGAAAATGATTTTCCTATATACCTCTTCCACGCTCCGGTATCCTGCCGGAGGTTTCAGCCGGATATCTTTGTTAAGTATATCACTATTAAAAAGAGAAAAAAACCCCCAGACATCTCTTTTTTTATGTTTCTGAGATGTCCGGAGGTTCTGTTTTATCTAAGGAGAATGTTTACTTTTTATTCTACATCCTGCAGTGCATCCGTATCTTCTTCACCGGTGCGGACTTTTACGACTCTGTCAACATTGTATACAAAGATCTTGCCATCGCCGATATGTCCGGTATACAGAACTTTCTTTGCAGCTTCGATGACCTGATCGACCGGAATGCTGCTGACTACCACTTCTACTTTTACTTTTGGAAGCAGGGTTGCATCGATTTCAACACCACGGTATTTCTCGCCGGCACCTTTCTGAACGCCACAGCCCATAACCTGTGTAACGGTCATACCGGTGACACCCAGATCGTTCATAGCTTTTCTCAGTTTGTCATATCTTGACAGTTTCGAGATGATAACTACTTTATACATACCGGTATCTGCTGCTGCCGGAGCTTTTACTACTTTAACTGCTGCATTTTTCTGTGCATCAGATGCTGCTTTGTAATCATCTGTACCAAGGTTTGTATTTTCATTGACATCCATCATCATGGTGTTGGAAACATCCATGATACTGAATCCTGAGTAAGCAGATGCCAGACCATGTTCCATTGCATCCAGACCTACGATTTCCTCTTCCTCGGTAACTCTCAAGCCTACAACAGCACGGATCACAAGGAAAGTGATGGTGATTGTTACTACGGTCCATGATGCTACTGCTGCAAAACCGATCAGCTGTTTTCCAAGAAGAGTAAATCCACCGCCGTAGAATAGACCGACCAGATCATCATTTCCAGGTGCGGATGTGGTTGCGAACAAACCAACGGAAATAGTTCCCCAGATACCATTTAAGCAATGAACTGCTACTGCACCAACCGGGTCATCTACACGTAATACATAGTCAAGGAACCATACACCGAATACTACCAGCAGACCTGCTACGATACCGATAATGATTGCTCCCAGAGCATCTGTAACATCACAAGGAGCTGTAATAGCTACCAGACCTGCCAGAGATGCGTTCAGACACATAGATACATCTGGTTTTCCGTAACGAACCCAGGTAAAGATCATACAGGTTACGGTTGCGATCGCCGGAGCGATGGTTGTTGTTACGAAAATAGAACCAAGCTGTTCCACAGATGTTGCTGCTGCGCCGTTAAATCCATACCAGCCAAGCCACAGGATAAATACACCAAGTGCACCGATTGCCAGGTTGTGTCCCGGAAATGCATTGACTTTTGTGATTTTTCCGGATTTATCTTTCGTGAATTTTCCGATACGCGGCCCAAGAATCTTGGCACCGATCAGTGCGGAGATACCACCTACCATATGAATCGCACAGGATCCTGCAAAATCATGGAATCCCATCTGGGCAAGCCAGCCGCCGCCCCAGATCCAGTGTGCTTCGATCGGATAAATCAGTGCGGAGATCACACCGGAGTAAATACAATAGGATAAGAATTTTGTTCTTTCAGCCATAGCTCCGGAAACAATAGTTGCGGTTGTTGCACAGAATACCAGGTTGAATACGAAGTTAGACCAGTCAAAATCTGCATAACTTGTAAAAATATCAAATCCCGGCTTTCCGATCAGCCCTACCATATCTTCTCCCAGTAACAGGCTGAAACCTATCAGGATAAAGGTACAGGTACCAATACAAAAATCCATCAGGTTTTTCATGATAATGTTACCAGTGTTTTTCGCTCTGGTGAAACCTGCCTCTACCATCGCGAATCCTGCCTGCATCCAGAATACCAGTGCAGCACCGATCAGGAACCATACGCCAAATACCTGACCGTTCAGAACTTCCATAATTTCTTCTGTCATACTTTTGTCCTCCTCTTTCTTTGTAATGAAAAAAGCGAAACAACGACGCTTTGCTTCTATATATAATATAAGATAAGAAGCTGCAAAACGCCGTTGTTTCGCTTTTTTCAAGCCCTGCCGTATCATCGAAAACAGAGTGTGCGATTTTCTTTAATACGACAAAAGGCACTACGGATGTTTTTCCATAGCGCCTTTGCTTTGTATGGGTGTATCTTACACCTTAGTTTCTATCCTGTCAATAAAAATTTTATAGTTTTTTTATATTTGTCACTTCTGTCTATTTTCCATAAATTATTATTTTAATTTTCTACATTTTTACTGTACACATTCTCCCTGACAATCGCATGGTTCCCGTGTCAGCCCGATATCAAAGCTCGGATTCATCTGGTAGAAGTTCTTACTGTTCAGCTGATCCTGGAGAGACTGGAGGGCTTCACCGAACCGTTGGAAGTGTACCACTTCTCTCGCCCGCAGGAATCGGATCGGGTCCGCAATCTCCGGAATATCCCGCACAACCCGCAGGATATTGTCATAGGTGCTCCGTGCTTTCTGTTCCGCAGCCATGCTCTCAAACATATCCGTGACCGGATCGCCCTTGGACTGGAACTCACAGGAGTTAAACGGAATCCCTCCCGCCGACTGCGGCCAGATCCCTACAGCATGATCCACATAATAATCCGCAAATCCCTGGTTTTCAATTTCTTCCACAGTGAGGTTTGCAGTCAGCTGATGAACGATCGTGGATACCATTTCGAGATGTCCGAGTTCTTCTGTCGCTACATCGGTAAGAACCGCCATGCAGACACGGTTCGGAGCGGTGAAACGCTGGGAGAGATAGCGCATCGAGGCACCGATCTCGCCGTCCGGGCCACCGTATTGTGTTGCAATAATCTTCGCGATCCGTGCATCCGTTTTCGTGATATTTACCGGATATTGCAATCGTTTTTCATATATCCACATACACTAACACCTGCCTTTCCCGGATCTTTCCCATGGCCATGGCTGCATCATCCATTCCCATGAATGACAGTCGGTCTCATCGATCAGATCCATTGTCAACGGTCCGAAACGTCTGGCATATTCTTCCATCGCTTCCCGGCGTATCCCTGCCTGTTTATGGTAGTATGCCATGGCCTCCTGATCCTGTGGGTGAGTGTCCATATAAAGCAGGGTATCATAAGCTGCAAATGCCGACTGCCCGATGGTTTCCATCAGCTGTGCTTTACTTCGTTCTCCCTGGCAGGTACAGTTATTTCGTCCCATCATCGCCTGCATCCGCCTCCTTTTCCACAAAATGGTTTACAAAGTTCCGGGAAAATTGTTCCGAGCTGAAATCCACGGGCAGGTTCATATACCTTTCCAAATTTCTGCATTGGCACATATGCCATTGCCAGCGGAAGCTTCTGCAAATGTTCCTGTACGGATGTTTCCTGCATACGATCACATATATTTGTGCAGGTTTTACTGGTAGAATCCATCGGAATCATCGATTCTCTGTTTCCTGTCATATTGCCACAGGTCCGGTTTCTGCAATTACCGGAAACATTCCGGCAATTCATACGATAGGAATCCATTCTCTTCTCCTTACTTCTGAGTTTTGTTTCTCTTTATCATATGAATGTGTGCAAATTTTCGTGTTTCCGTCCTGTTCTACTTCGTCTTATTTATGATACAGTCGCCTACCATATCCGCTACTGCCAGTGCTCCGTCTTTGTTCAGACGAACACCGTCTTCCTGATACCATTCCGGATGTTTCTGACTGTAGCTGTATAGATCCAGAACCGTCAGCTTATTCTTTTCACCAATGGTTTCGATCACATTTTTAATTTCTTCTACTCTTTTTGCCCTCTCTTCCATCTCTGTGCTTCCATCAGACTGTATCATCGGCGGCGTGACCAGCCAGATTTCCGGACTGCTCTTTAAATCCTGATAACCTTTGATCAGGGATTGATAATCTCTCTGAAACGTATCGATATCCGTCCAGTTTTCCTCTGTAGTATCGTTTGTTCCAAGCATCATAACAACAAGATTGGCTTTATATTCCGTACTGCTCTCATAGCGTTCTTCCTTTGTATACGGCTTTTTACTCTTTTTCTGAACCGCAGCGCCTTCCACACCGAAATTACCGATCCGATATTTTTTTTCTGCCTGTTCCATGTATTTCTGTAACTGTACCGGGTAACAGTTATCTTCCCGCTCTTCCACAGCAGTTCCAAAAGTTAATTCATCCCCTATACATGCCACTTTTAATTTTTGCTGATCCGCTGTATTTTGCATCAGATTCCAGAAAATCAATACAACTGCTACCAGTCCAAAGGCAACAGCCCGCTTTTTCTTCTTCTGTTGTTCCATTTTTCTGCTCCTTTCTGCTACTGTCTTTTTCTATTTTGTGATATCTTTTTCTTTCTGTCAATTTCATTAAAAAATACTGTCATTTTTTACAACAGATTTTACTTTTCTCCATCAATTTTCTCCATATTGTTTCTTGCATTTTTTCTCCATGACTCTTAGAATACGTATGGTTACTGATTTGTAATCATTTCACTTTTATATAGAAAGGATTCCTCATGGACACTACTGTAAAGGCAACTGCCGTATCAGGTCATCAGCGTGAATATCTGTTTGACAATTATAAAGTATTATTGATTCTTCTGGTAGTCATCGGTCACTTTATTGAACCGAGCAATGATCAGAATCCGTTCCTCTACGAATTAAAATGGGGAATCGTGGCGTTCCACATGCCCGCTTTTATCTTTATTTCCGGATATTTTTCCAAACGGATCCCATCCTTAAAAAAAATGCTTTGTGGACTGGTCATTCCCTATTTTGTATACGAGATTCTTTATTATCTTTTATACACCTTTATACTGGACAAAGAGACCGGCTTTTATTTTACAAGGCCGAAATTTTCCCTCTGGTATCTGATGGCACTGTTCGCCTGGAGACTGTTGTCTCCTCTGATTGAGAAAATTCCAGGCTGCATGGTTTTGTCAGTCATTGCCGGACTTCTTATTGGATTCACTGATTTTGGAAATTTTCTTTCCATTCCGCGTATTCTGTTTTTCTTCCCGTTCTTTCTTGCCGGGAAAAAATTTGATTCTTCTTCCCTCGCACGTTTTCGGAACCGGAAGGGATATCTGTGTGCTCTGACCATCCTGGGAAGTTTTGCCGTCTTTTTATTTACTGACAAGTACCATCACCGTCTGAATCAGAAGATTTTCTATGGACGATACTCTTACGCAGATATGGATATGAGTTCCGTCGAAGGCGTACTTGTCCGCATCGGCTGTTATCTGATCTCTTTTCTTCTGATCTACCTGTTCATGCTGGTACTTCCGACCGAAAAGAAATCCTACTCTTATCTGGGAGAGCGTACCATGGCAATCTATATCTTTCACGGTTTCGTCTACAGCTGCCTCAAATACGGTTCTTCTATTCTGACTTCGGTTGAGAGCAATCTGGAATGTCTGTATCTGCTGACATTCTGCTTCTTCCTGGTGTGGTTTTTATCAAGAAAACCTTTTGTATTATTTACAAATAAGATCGCCCATCTTTTCTGATGCGCGATCTTATTTTAATTTACGCTAAAGCGTGTCAAGGCATATTCTTTGTTACTTTACAGAAAATTAGTTTCCACTTTTCTGCGCTTCAATCTGTTCCGCCAGATCGTTGAGATACACCCAGCGATCCATTTTTTCTTCCAGTTGTGCTTCCGCAGCTTCTTTTTCCCGCATAATTTCTGCCAGTTTTCCGGAATTCGTCGCATTTTTTACCATATCGTCGTTCAGCTTTTCGATTTTCTCCTCTAACACTGCTATATCATCGTCTATGGTCTCATACTCTCTCTGTTCTTTATAAGTAAACTTCAATTTGGTCGGTCGGTTCTGCTTCCAGTCCTTTCCGGTAGATCTTTCTTTCTTCTCTTTTTCTCCACCCGGCACACTGGATATTGCTCCCGTCTCTCCGAATCTTCGCTCTTTCGCTTCCCGATAGTCCGTATAACCGCCCTCGTACTGACGCAGTGTTCCGTTTCCGTCAAATTCAAAGATGCGATCCACTATATTATCCAGAAAATACCTGTCATGAGAAACCGTGATTACAATACCGGAAAATGCATTCAGATAATCTTCCAGAATCGTAACCGTCGGGATATCCACATCATTCGACGGCTCATCAAGAATCAGTACATTTGCCCCGCTGACCAGCACGGACAGCAGATACAGCCGCCGCTTTTCTCCACCGGAGAGTTTGGAAATCGGAGTGTACTGCATATCAGGCGTGAACAGGAACCGCTCCAGCATCTGCGACGCACTGATTCTGCCGTCTCTTGTCTGCACATACTCTCCTATCTCTTTCACATAATCGATCACTCGTTGATTACTGTCTTTGATTGGCAGTTCTTCCTGTGCCAGGTATCCGATCTTGATCGTCTCTCCTACTTCCACATGACCTTCATCCGGCTGTTCAAGTCCTGCCATAATCTTTAACAGGGTAGATTTTCCACAACCATTCGGACCGACGATTCCGAGACGCTGATTTCGAAGAACAGTATATGTAAAATCCTTCAAAAGCAACTGATCACCATATCGTTTGGTCACATTATACAACTCAATTGTCTTCTTACCCATCCGGGTTTCTACAGAATCCATCTCCACAACCGCATCACTGATTGGTGTTTTTCCCTGTTTTAAGGCTTCCAGTCGATCCAGTCTTGCTCTCTGTTTCGTGCTTCTGGCACGGCATCCGCGTTTCGCCCATTCCAGTTCCATCCGAAGGATGCTCTGACGCTTCCGCTCACTGGCAAGTTCCATCTCTTCTCTCTCCGCCTTTAACTCCAGGAACCGAGAGTAATTGGAATCATACCCATACATATTCCCTCGGCTGATCTCCAGAATCCGATTAGACACTTTATCCAGAAAATACCGGTCATGCGTAACCATCACCAGCACTCCTTTATATCCTTTCAGATATTCTTCCAGCCAGTTGATCATCCCTTCATCCAGGTGGTTTGTAGGCTCGTCCAACAGTAACACATCAAAATCCCCCGCCAGCACCTTCGCCAGCGCAAGCTTTCTCCGCTGTCCTCCCGAGAGATTCTCCACCTCCTGCTCCGACACTTCGATTCCAAGCTTCGTCATATTACTCTGCACCAACCAGTCCTTATCTCCATTCCCGCTTAGCACATACGAAGCCACCGTAGCCCCCTTCGGAAAATGCGGACTCTGTGGCAGATAAGCAATCTTCAATCCATTCTGCCGAATAATCTGTCCCTGATCCGGTTCCTCCTCCCCTGCGATCATCCGCAACACTGTAGACTTGCCGGTACCATTAATCCCCACAATACCAATCTTATCCCCCTGCTGAATCCCAAACGAAGCATCCTCAAAAATAACCTTCTCACCAAAAATCTTACTGATATGCTCAATATTAATAATATTCATTCAAAACTCCTCATCAATCCTAAAATCATAACAGCACTATCTTACCATCTTTTCTCCCACTTTTTCAAGAGTCCCGGCTCTTCTTTTCTAGTGTCTGCCAAAACACAGCTAGGACACGGGACTCCAAGGTCGGCAAACACTTTGTGGGCGTTTAGGGCAAGCTTTAAGATCCAACGCTTACGCAGGCTTTCGCGAGGGTCAGCCGGCCCTCGTGAACGATAGCCGAAGTTAGCGGCTAGCTTAAAGTTGCCCTGCCCACGTTTGCCGACCTTGGAGTCCCGTGTCCTGGCGTCCCCTTTGCCAATACAAAAAAAGAAGCCCCACAAGATCTCTGATAAACTCAAAAATCTTGTGAGACTTTCTTCTATTTTTCTAAAAAGGAATCCTACCCAATCTTAAACCGGATAAGCCCCATTCTTACTATCCGCTACAGTAGCATCAACCTTAGTCTGCTGAGCCTCTCTATATTTAAAGAAGTCAGTAGCAACCTGTGGGAACAGAGCGTAAGACAGAACGTCCTCGTCCTGCTCAGACCACTGAGCCATCTCGCCACGCAGAGTATCCAGTTCGTCCGGAATCAGATCTGCAGGACGGCAGGTAATCGGTTCTTTATCGCCGATACATTTCTTCTGAACCTCTTTATTGAACGGTTTAACAGTCTTTCCATATTCACCGGAAAGAACAGCCTTAGTCTCTTTTGTAACCATTTTGTATCTTTCGCCCATCAGCACGTTAAATACAGCCTGTGTACCAACAATCTGAGAAGACGGAGTAACCAGAGGCGGCTCACCCAGGTCTTTTCTTACTCTCGGAACTTCTTCCAGAACATCGTAGAACTTATCTTCTGCATTCTGTTCTTTCAGCTGAGATGTCAGGTTAGACAGCATACCACCCGGTACCTGATACAGCAGAGTTTTGATATTAACACCCAGGTTCTTCGGATTCAGCAGACCGCTGTCCAGAGCCTCGTCACGGATCGGGCGGAAGTAGTCAGCGATTTCAGCCAGAAGTTTCTGATCCAGACCTGAATCATATGGAGTACCCTTGAAGGTTTCTACCATAACCTCTGTAGCCGGCTGAGAAGTACCCAGCGCAAATGGAGAGATTGCAGTATCGATCACATCAACACCAGCCTCAACAGCTTTCATATAAGTCATGGAAGCCACACCGGAAGTATAATGTGTATGCAGCTGAATCGGGATCTTAACAGTCTCTTTCAAAGCTTTTACCAGTTCTGTTGCTTTATAAGGAAGCAGCAGACCAGCCATATCTTTGATACAGATAGAATCCGCACCCATCTCTTCGATCTCTTTTGCAATGCTTGTCCAGTATTCCAGAGTATAAGCATCACCCAGTGTGTAAGACAGTGCAACCTGTGCATGACCTTTTTCTTTGTTTGCTGCTTTTACTGCTGTCTGCAGGTTTCTCATATCATTCAGACAGTCAAAGATACGGATGATATCAATACCGTTTGCGATAGATTTCTGTACAAAATATTCTACTACATCATCTGCATATGGACGATATCCCAGGATGTTCTGTCCACGGAACAGCATCTGCAGTTTTGTGTTTTTGAATCCGTCACGGAATTTACGAAGTCTTTCCCATGGATCTTCCTTCAGGAAACGCAGGGAAGCATCAAATGTTGCACCGCCCCAGCACTCTACAGAATGATAACCTACTTTATCCATAGTATCTACGATCGGCAGCATCTGCTCTGTTGTCATTCTTGTTGCAATCAGAGACTGATGTGCATCACGCAGAATTGTTTCAGTAATTTTAATTGGTTTTTTAGCAATATCTGTCATAGTCTTATCCTTTCTTTCTATTATACCCGGCTGCGGACATGGCAGCCCGCATCGGGATCTGTGGCTTTTGTATTACCGTATTATACTCCGAATACAGCCATGAAAGTTCCGGCCGCTACTGCGGTACCGATAACACCTGCTACGTTAGGTCCCATAGCATGCATCAGAAGGAAATTGGTCGGATCTGCTTCCGCACCGACTTTCTGGGATACACGGGCTGCCATAGGAACGGCAGATACACCGGCAGATCCGATCAGAGGATTGATCTTTCCACCGGACAATTTGCACATGATCTTACCAAAGAGAACACCACCGGCTGTACCAACACAGAATGCAACCAGACCCAGAAGAACAATCTTCAGAGTATCTACGTTCAGGAATGCTTCTGCGCTTGTAGATGCACCTACGGAAGTACCCAGCAGGATAACTACGATGTACATCAGCGCGTTGGAAGCTGTCTCTGTCAGCTGTTTTACAACACCACTCTCTTTGAACAGGTTACCAAGCATCAGCATACCTACCAGAGGAGCAGTTGTAGGAAGGATCATACAAACTACGATTGTGATAACGATCGGGAATAAGATCTTCTCCAGTTTGGATACCGGACGAAGCTGTTCCATCTTGATCTTTCTTTCTTTTTCAGTTGTCAGAAGTTTCATGATTGGCGGCTGAATGATCGGAACCAGGGACATATAAGAATATGCTGCCACGGCGATCGGTCCCATCAGTTCTGTCTGGCCCAGTTTACCTGCCAGGAAGATAGAGGTCGGACCATCAGCTCCACCAATGATAGAGATTGCAGCTGCTGCTTTTCCGTTGAATCCCAGGAAAATAGCCAGGAAGTACGCGCTGTAGATACCCAGCTGTGCTGCAGCACCAAGAATAAAACTCTTCGGGTTGGCGATCAGCGGACCAAAGTCTGTCATCGCACCAACGCCCATGAAGATCAGGGACGGTAGGATACTCCACTCATCCAGGATGAAGAAGTAATGCAGAAGACCACCAGCATGTTCGATACCCATAGCATCTACGTAAGGATCTGCCATAATATCCGGATAGATGTTAACCAGCAGCATACCGAATGCGATCGGCACCAGCAGCAGTGGCTCAAATCCGTGTTTGATTGCCAGATACAGGAATACCAGCGCAACCAGGATCATAACATAGTTGCCCCAATCCAGGTTCATGAACGCAGTCTGTTCCCATAAGTTTGACAATGTATTCATTATACTCATGTTTTTAACCTCCCGTTGTTGAATTCAGCAAGTCGTCGCTGTTTGGGAATTTACATTGTCTGCAAATTCAGTCTTAGTTTAAGGATGCCAGAGTAGCACCAGCTTCAACTGCATCACCAACAGCAACGTCAATGCTTGCAACGGTTCCGTCCTGCGGAGCAACAACCGGGATTTCCATCTTCATTGCTTCCAGGATGATCACTGGATCACCGGCTTTTACAGCCTGTCCAACGCTTGCTTCTACTTTAAATACTTTTCCGGCTGCTCCGGCTGTGACTTTTACAGAACCAGCGGAAGCTGCAGGTGCTGCTGCCTTCGGAGCTGCTGCAGGTGCTGCCTTCGGAGCTGCAACAGGAGCTGCTGCAGGTGCACCGCTTGTCTGTCCTTCTTCAACAGTTACATTGTATACATTGCCATTAACAGTAATAGTATAGTTTTTCATGTGATATTCCTCCTATGCTCAGGCTCTCTGCCATTTACTTCTGTTTACTTTTTTAATGGAACGAACCACAAAGCTGTCTGTGGATGTGTTCTCAGATGCAGCGATTGCTGCGGAAATAACTGCTACCAGTTCCAGATCATCTGTCAGGTCTTCCTCTACAGGTGCTGCAACAGGTGCTGCCGGTGCAGGTGCTGCTTTTGGTGCTGTTTCTTTCTGTCCGATTTTTCCAATATATTTGAATAAGGAAATAACAAAGATCAGGAAGATCAGAACCACGAATACGCAGCCGACACCCATAATGGTATTGACAGCGGCACCGCTTAATTTCATTCCGGTAGTTTCAACTTCGGAAATAGTCATATAAGCAGGAACCATCTGGTCATAATCACTGCTGTAGTTGAATACAACTTTGATTTCTGCATCACCTTTGTCAAATTTTGCCGGAATATCAACAGTTACCTGTCCTTCTTCACGGTCAATATCTGTTGTCGGGGTTCCCATTTCCTCATATTTACCAAGTTCGTTTTCCTGGTTCATCCATGCTGATACTGCAAGTCTGGTAAATGTGTCTCTGTTTGCAGTCATCTGATTCAGAGTTTCATCATCGAAACCTGCAAGAGATTCTACTGCACTCTGAGATACCTCTGCACAGTTTGTTACCATATCATCGGTAATCTGCTGATAAGCAGCTGTTTCTTCTTTTTTACCGCAGGCAGTCAGAGAAAATGCACAGATTGTAACCAGCATCAGACTGGCAATTTTTTTCCATCTCTGCTTCATTTATGCTCACCTCATTATACTGTTCCGTGTTTTTTGCTTGGACGATCCTCTCTCTTTGTATAAAGCATCTCGAAAGCACCGATCACATATTTTCTTGTATCCTCAGCTTCGATAATAGTATCTACATATCCTCTTCTTGCTGCGGATTCCACGCTGGACTGCAGGGTTGCATATTCAGCAGCTTTCTCATTGATCGTAGCTGCATCAGAATCTGCGTACATGATCTTTGCTGCCAGTTTTGCATCCATCATTCCGATCTCAGCGTTTGGCCATGCATAAACCATATCTGCTCCGATAGATTTGCTGTTCATAGCCAGGTAAGCGCTTCCGTAAGCTTTTCCTACGATCACGTTTACTTTCGGTACAGTAGCATCTGCGAATGTATAAGTCAGTTCTGCAACTGCTTTTGCCATGTTTGCCTCAGAGCATTTTGTTGCTTTGAATCCGGTAACGTTTGTCAGTGTCAGAACAGGAATGTTGAAAGCATCACAGAATTTTACAAAATCTGCTGCTTTTCTCGCTCCTCTTGCAGATAATACTGCATCCATGGACTCTGTCAGGTTACCTTCTTCATCATAGATCTCTGTTCTGTTTGCAACAGCACCTACAGTGGAACCGTTCAGCTTGATAAATCCACAAACCATATCTTTTGCATAGTCTGCTTTTACTTCAAAGAATACGTTGTTATCGCTGATCTGGGACAGTGCGATAGACGTATCTCCTGCACAATTTGCCAGATCTTTGCATACTCTGTTCAGATCATCTGTGCATTCTTCATAAGACATATCATCTTCGTTGTTTGCAGGAAGCATAGTTACCAGCGCACGGATCTGTGCCAGGACATCTTCTTCGCTTCCTTTGAAATCTACCAGACCTGCTTCTTTTGCCTGATATGCAGCTGTGGAAGTGTCACATTTGGAGATTTCATTTCCTTCGATGGCGTTTGGAGAATTGACAAATAATTTTGCTTTTTTCTCTTCCATCAGAGTAAAGTCGGTCAGTGCCGGAATCATAGCCATTCCGCCTCCACAGGTTCCGAAGATACCTGTGATCTGTGGAATCACACCGCTTGCTTTTGTCTGCTGCATGTAGATCTCACCGAAACCGTTCAGTGCATCGGTTGCTTCCTGCAGACGCATACCTGCGCAATCGATCAGACCGATCACAGGTGCACCTGTCTTCATTGCGAAATCATACAGTCTTGCAATTTTCTTTGCATGCATCTCACCAACAGTTCCGTTCAGTACGGTAGCATCCTGGCTGTATACATACACCAGACTGCCGTCGATCACACCATATCCGGTGATAACACCATCTGACGGGGTTTCTTTTGCAGATAAGTTGAAATCTGTACTTCTTGCAGTAATCTGTCCACCGATTTCAACAAAACTGTTTGCATCAAGCAAAGAGGCTATCCTTGTGCTTGCTGCGCTTTGTGCTGTATTGCTCATACTTCAGCCCTCCATTTTTATAAAAAATTTAAGTGAAAACAAAATTTCAGCCGATTATAATTTTACTATTTTTTGTTTTTTTTTTCAATAACTTTTTGACAAAAGCTTTCAGAAAAACTTAATAAAGGTACAAATGTTTCGGAATTCCGTTTTCGTAGATTATTTCTGTCTCACCATGGATCAACGGTTTTAAATATTCCATCATCTTTTCTGTCACATCATTTCCTGCCTCATTAATATAATCGTCCGGAACTTTTTTCTCCTGGTTAGACACTTCACAGACCGGAACTGCAGTATAGCGTACCTGATATGGATGACTGCCGAGTCTCTCCACCGAAGCCATCAGTCCGCTTTTTCCCTGCAACGCACAGCGGCAGGCTGTCATACCTAGCATCTTCGACTCCTGGATATCTGTTTTACTCGCAATATGGGAGGCGCATCGCTGCATCAGATTCAGTTCGATGGATCTTACTTTGCAGCCAATCTCTCTTCTCACAATGTCTTCCAATACCCGGGCACTTCCTGCGATATAACTGTGTCCAAAATTATCCACGGCCCCGCTTTGTACCTGCTCGGAGATATAAACACCATTTTTATCCTTGATTCCTTCACTGATCGCTACCAGTACGCTGTCCTGCTGTTCCAGTTTTTTCTTCACATCGTCAAGAAAACTTTCCACTGAAAAAGCCGGCTCACAAAGATAAATCAGGCTCGGACCCGCTGCACCGTTATTTCTTGCCAGTGCAGATGCTGCTGTCAGCCATCCTGCATTTCTTCCCATTACTTCCACGATGGTAACAGCCTTGGTATCGTATACATGACAGTCTCTTTCAAGTTCTGAAAATGTAGTTGCTATATATTTTGCTGCAGAACCAAATCCCGGGCAGTGATCCGTTCCCACCAGATCGTTATCGATGGTCTTCGGTGCTCCCATAACATGAATATCTTCAATTTTGTATTCTTTACAGTATGCCGCCAGTTTATCTACTGTATCCATGGAATCATTTCCACCTGCATAAATAAAATACATAATTTCATGTTTGCGGAAAATCCGGATGATTTCCTGAAACTGGCTGTCGTCTTCCGCCGGATTTTTCAGTTTTACCCTGCAGGAACCCAATGCTGCTGCCGGTGTCTGACAAAGAATCTCCAGTTCATCCTCACCGGGTACTTTCTCGCTCAGATTAACAAACCGTTCTTCCAGAACACCTTTGATGCCGTTTACCGCACCGTAGATCGTATCAACCTGATCGGATGCATGCGCTTCCATGATCACTCCTGCGATCGTCGCATTGATTGCTGATGTGGGTCCTCCGGACTGTGCTACTAAAAGATTTCTCATTGATTTCCTCCTTAACAATGCATAAAGAAAGGGATGTTCTTTGTGTCATCGCAACATCCCCTTTTTTTCTTACCTGTGATTTTCTGCTGAAAACCTCATGGTCAGTCTGTACTCATAGATTTTATCCTACCTTCTCAAACTGACTATTATATAGATTAGCATAAAATCCGTTCATTGCCAAGAGTTCTTCATGATTTCCCTGTTCTATTATATCTCCGTCTTTCATCACAAGAATCACATCTGCATCTTTAATTGTCGATAACCGGTGAGCGATCACAAAACTGGTTCGTCCTTTCATCAGGTTATCCATTGCTTTCTGAATCCTCTCTTCGGTTCTGGTATCTACCGAAGAAGTTGCTTCATCAAGGATCAGCAGCCGGTTATCTGCAAGAATCGCTCTCGCGATCGTCAGAAGCTGCTTTTGTCCCTGTGATACATTGCTGGCTTCTTCATTTAACACGGTGTTGTATCCTTCCGGCAGTGTCTGGATAAACCGGTGTGCGTGTGCTGCTTTCGCCGCTGCGATCACTTCTTCATCGGTGGCATCCAGTCTTCCGTAACGAATGTTTTCCATGATCGTACCGTTAAACAGCCAGGTGTCCTGCAGCACCATACCGAAACACTCTCTCAGATTTCTCCGGTCAAATTCCCTGATATCGTGTCCGTCGATCAGTATCCTTCCACTGTTGACATCATAGAAACGCATCAGCAGTTTCACCAGCGTGGTTTTTCCGGCACCGGTCGGTCCAACGATGGCGATTTTCTGTCCCGGCTGTACCTGTTCAGAAAAATCTTTGATAATGATCTGATCAGGCCGGTAGCCAAAGCTTACATGTTCAAAGGTTACGTGTCCTTCCACACCATTTTCCAGTGTCACCGGATGTTCCACCGTCTGTTCTTCTTCCTCTTCTTCCAGGAATTCAAAGACACGCTCGGAAGCTGCGGCTGCGGACTGCATCATGTTGGTAACCTGTGCGATCTGCTGTACCGGCTGGGTAAAGTTTCGGATGTACTGGAAGAAAGACTGAATATCACCGACTTCAATAGCTCCTTTGATAGTCATAAAGCCACCGAGAAGAGCTACCATTACGTATCCGATATTACCTACAAACTGCATAATCGGCATCATCATGCCGGAGAAAAACTGTGATTTCCAGCCGGATTCATATAACTTTTTATTCGTCTCCTCGAAAGTGGCCATCACAGCATCTTCCTTATTAAACGCTTTTACAATATTTTGTCCGGCATAGACTTCTTCCACCTGCCCATTCACATCACCCAGATATTTCTGTTGCTGCCGGAAGTATTTTTGTGACCGTTTCATCACCTTGCTGATAATAAACATCGAGCAGGGCAGAATCAGCAGTGCACATAAAGTCATCCATACATTAATACTAAGCATCATGATAAATACACCAATCAACGTTGTAACGGAAGTAATCAGCTGTGTAATACTCTGATTCAACCCCTGCTGCAGGGTATCCACATCGTTGGTAATTCTGGAGAGCACCTCTCCATATGTCCGGCTTTCATAATATTTCATCGGCAGTCTGTTCATTTTTCCGGAAATATCTTTCCGCAGAGAATAACTGACATCGTTGGAGATTCCCGTCATGATAAATCCCTGCACAAAGGAAAAGGCTGCACTGCACAGATACAGGCCCAGTGTCCACAACAGAATCTTTCCGATTTTATCAAAATCAATCCCTCCGGTTCCGTTGACCTTTGCCACCAGACCGTTAAACAGCTCCGTGGTCGCTTTACCAAGAATCTTTGGTCCCACAATATTAAATACCGTACCGACAATGGCGAAAATCATCATGCCAATCAGACGAATCTTATATTTGCTCATATAACGCAGCAATTTTTTTACTGCTCCGGAGAAATCTTTTGCCTTTTCTCCGCTCATTCTTCCCCGTCCCATAGGTTCTCGGGAGGGACGTCTGCTATTTTCACTCATAATCCAGTTCCTCCTGTGACAGCTGTGAACGTGCAATCTGCTGATATACCTCGCAGGACTGCAGAAGTTCTTTGTGTGTTCCCATACCGACAACTTTACCCTCATCCAGTACCAGAATCCGGTCAGCATGAAGAATCGTGCTGATACGCTGTGCAACGATCAGGGTTGTGGCTTCTTCGGTTTCTTCTTTTAATGCTTTTCGAAGTGCCGCATCTGTCTTAAAGTCCAACGCAGAAAAACTGTCATCAAAAATATAGATTTCCGGCTGTTTTGCAATGGCTCTTGCAATCGACAGCCTCTGTTTCTGACCACCGGACACATTGCTTCCTCCCTGTGCGATCGGGCTTTCCATACCTTCTTCTTTCTGCTCGATAAACTCTGTTGCCTGAGCAATGGCTGCTGCCTTCTCCAGTTCTTCTCTGGTCGCATTCTCTCTTCCATAACGAAGATTAGAATCGATGGTGCCGGAAAACAGCACACCTTTTTGCGGTACGTAACCGATCCGTTCCCGCAGATCTCCCAGTTTCATCTGCCGGATATCCACGCCGTCCACCCGGACACTTCCTTTGGTCACATCAAAGAAACGCGGAATCAGATTCACCAGAGTACTTTTACCACTTCCGGTACTTCCGATAAAGGCAACGGTTTCTCCTTTCCTTGCTTCAAAGGTAATATCGGACAGCACTTCTTCTTCCGCTCCCGGATAAGCAAAGCTTACATGATTGAAGACTACCGTTCCTTTCTCCTTTTCTTCCGGTTTTACACAGTTTTCAGGATCTTCAATAGAAAGTGGTGTATCCAGAACTTCCAGGATACGATTGGCAGCCACACCTGCACGGGGCAGCATAATAGACATCATCGTGATCATCAGGAACGACATGATAATCTGCATCGCATACTGGATAAATGCCATCATATCACCCACCTGCATATTACCGGCATCGATACTGTGTGCACCGGTATAAATAATCAGTACACTGATCCCGTTCATGATCAGCATCATCAGCGGCATCATAAAAGTCATCGTACGATTGACAAACAGGTTGGTCTTCGTCAGTCTCTGATTTGCTTCTTCGAACCGTTCTTCTTCATGTTTTTCCCGGCTGAACGCACGGATCACCGGGATACCGGTCAGGATCTCACGGCTGACCAGGTTCAGACGGTCGATCAGATCCTGCAGCTTTTTAAACTTCGGCATAGCAACTCCGAAGAGGACTGCTACCAGAATCAGAATCGCTGCTACTGCGATGCCCAGGATCCATGTCATTGATGCATCTGTGTGCAACACTTTCAGAACACCGCCAATACCAAGGATCGGCGCATATAAAACGATACGAAACAACATGGTATATACCATCTGTACCTGCTGGATATCATTTGTACTTCTGGTGATCAAAGATGCAGTGGAAAAGTTATCCATCTCCTGACTTGAAAAAGATAATACCTTTCTATACACCTTATTTCTCAGATCATGACCAAGTTTCGCCGCGATCCTGCTGGAAAAGAACGTTACACAGACAGAAGCGATCATGATCAGTGCTGCCAGAAGCAACATCTTAATTCCGGACCACAGCACATACTGCATCTGAATCTTGTCCAGATCTTCGCCCATTTCCTGATACTCATTTTTCAGATACCGGATGGCTCCCTGGGTTACGACAGATTCCGGCATACCATCCAGTTTTTCTGTCATTTGTTCCATTATCTGCCTTCTCGCCTCATCCGGAAGCTGTGCGATTGCCTCCGGCACATCCGCACCGTTCGGAAGCTGCATCTTCTCTGCCAGAGTATTCTGTGTACCTGGCTGCTGCAGACTGCTTACTGCCAGCATCGACTTTCCGAATATAGTATTCAGAGAATCTCTTTCTTCTTCTTTCAGTTTTTTATGGGTATATACCCCATCTTTCAACGTATAATATTCTTTGACCTCTTGCTGCTGATCACTGTCCATGAATAAAAACAGCTGATCCATGGAGCTTTCCCGGATCTGATCCGGCACACTGTCGGGAATACCACCCTGCTGTACACCCACATTGATAATATCCGAAGTGTACGATGGCAACGCCAGATCACAGAATGCCTGTCCGAACAGCAGTGCAAAAATTAGTACGATATAACGATAAGAACCTTTCAGTTCCCTAAACATTCGTAACATACCTATTCTTCTCCTTCTTTAAAATATCCGTAACTGTTCGCTATATTCACAGTTACAGGTAATCCTTAATCTCAGTACTTCCCGGCATTTTTTCCATATTCTCATGCATCTGAAGGATCTGTTTTTTCAGATGATCTACCTCTTCCGGAGTCATTCCCTGAAGCATCACACTACCCACTTCTTTTCGGATCTTTTCCACTTCCCGGTGAATTTCTTTTCCGGAATCCGTCAGGTAGATTCTCTGGATCCGCTTATCCTTCGCATCAGCCACCCGGTAAATCAGAGCTGCTTTTTCCATTCGCTGCAGGGACACCGTCACCGTAGACGGTTTGATACACAGACGGCTGCAGATTTCTCTCTGGCTGAGTCCCTCCTGCCGATAAAGAATATCCAGCATCGGCATCTGCCCCGGGTGCAGATTCACATGTGAAAGCTGATGAAATATCTTTGTCGCATACACATGGAGCAATTTTATCATCAGAAAATCTACGGAATGTTCTTTTTCACTCATTCGATTTCTTCCTTTCTTATTAGTTAGTCAGCTAATGTTTCGTCGACCAACTAATAATATCACTTATTTTGCAGGATGCAAGAGTTTTTATAGTTTTTTTATATTTTTTTCTGACAATAAAAGAAAAAACTCCTGAAACAGATGACCACACACCGTGTGTTTCTGTTTCAGGAGTTTCCTGTTTTTATTTCTGTTACTGGTTCAGATTATGTGCTTTCTCATAAGCTGTGATCAGTTTCAGATTTTCAATTTCAATTGCATTCAGATATGAATTATCAAACTGATCTGCTGATACACTTGGCGTATACCAGCTTTTGGATGCAAAATAATCTGCCAGATCATCCGACTTGAAAATTCTTCCGTGACGGGCATAAATCTCGTTTCTTGCGATACGGATCTGCCATTCGGAAAGACCGGTCAGATCTGTGTTGGTAAGATAACGGGTACTGCTGTCCGGTATCACGTAATCGCTGTTTTCGGTGTCACTTGCAGTTTCTGCATCATTGACTTCCGCTTCCTTATGCTGTTCCTGAACCGCAGCTTCCTGAGTCGGTTCAGGCGTGACCTGCTGTGTCGGTGCTGCAGTCGTTTCTGCTTCCTGCGCCGGTGATGTTTCCTGGGTTGGCTCCGGTGTGGCTGTCACTTCGGGGGGTACCGTCTCCGGTTCTTTCACTGTTTCATCCGCAACTGACGCATCCTCACTCTCTTCTGTATCTTTTTCATCTCTGTCCTGAATCTTCTGCATATCTTCTTTCATCTGTTCATTCAGCTGCGGCACTTTTTTCGTATCTCCGCTTCCTGCACCTACCAGCTTTACAACACCAAATACGATAGCTACCACCAGAACAACGATAATAATTCCAAGAATAGCAAAAGTGATCTTCTCTTTTTTTTCTTCTCTTTCCCACTCTTCCTCATCCTCGTCATCATCGTCTTCCTGATGTTGCTCCATCTGATAACCATATCCCATTCCTTCTGTCATACGATTATCATATTCAGGTTCCGGCTTTTTCTTTTTGATGCGGGGCACTTTCTCTTCCTGTTTTTTATAAGAATCCTCATTTGCAGTCTCCTGCATCGGTTTCTCTTCTACCAGATGTCCACATGCCCCACAGAAACGATCCCCGTCCTCCAGACGGTTTCCACAATATTTACAAAACATACTGTTTCCTCCATAATCTGTGTTGCTGTTTTCTCTTCTTACAGCATTCTCTCGTATGGAAAAATTATATAACGAACTTTCCGAAAACACAACAGGCAAAAACTGTCTATCTTCTTACATTTTCCATACATTTTTGTCTGTGGTGGAAATTGCTACGGCACCGGCCTTCAGTGCAGCCACAATATCTTCTTTTTCGCTGATGAGTCCACCAGCGATCACCTGACATCTTACACTCTTTTTTATTTTTTCGATTACTCGCGGCATCAGCCCAGGAAGAATCTCGATCACATCCGGACGATACCCTGCTGTCTGTTTCTGAATATTATCATATGCCATGGAATCAATTACAAAAAAACGAAGCACAGTGAACATCCCCAGTTCTTTTGCACACTTTATAAGAGCTGGTTTCGTGGTAATGATACCATCGGCACGGGTATATGTCTTCAAAAATTCCACTGCTGCATCTTTTCCGCTTAATCCCTGAATCAGATCAATATGTACCACAGCGATTTTTCCCTGATCTTTGATCCTTTTTACGATCTCACCGATCGTACATACCGTTCCATATAGAACAAATACCATACCTACATCCATATTCAGGCACTCTTCCAGTCCTTTCTCGTCTTTTACTGCCGCAATCACCGGACAGTCTTCCAGTTCTTCCATTATTTTTCTCATATTTTTCCTTCCTGTCAGGCACAGTAAGCTGCCCCTATCTGTTCCAGACACCAGTAATAATCTCTCACATCCACCTGTTCACCTGCATATATCGGATATTCCTGCAGCAGCTCCTTGCCAAGAAAATACTGCGCCACTCCAATCTGTTGTCCCTTTCGGACCGGAGCTTCCAGCTGTGGCGGCAATTGATAGTGAACTGTGATCTGTTCATCTTTCCGTAACAGCAAAGACAGATGCATCTGTTCTACATCGGATCCGTATTCCAGACTGGTCGTTGCCACTTCATCGATGGTCGTCCCCTGTTGCCGGCCATTCAGCACTGCGATCCGACCAAGATCTTTCTGTTCAAACACATCCCGATATTCATAATTGGCCAGCCCATATGTCATGAGTTTTCTGGTATCTTCCCACTTATATCCACGGTTATTCGGCCATCCGCATGCAAGCAGCGATACAATCAGAGTTTTTCCCTCCCATTGTAAAGCACCCACATAACAATATCCTGCATTTCCTGTAAATCCGGTTTTTCCCGTCAATGCTCCATCCATCATTCCAAGAAACGCATTATGATTAGTACATTGATAAATCTGCGTCTTACTATAATTCCAGAATGTATAGGCAGGCATCTGCGTAATTGCAAGAAATTCCGCTTTTTTCGGAGACTCCATGATGCAGTATCGAAGAATTCTTGCCAGATCTTTTGCCGTTGTACTGTGGATCCCATTTTTATTCTCGGCATCCAGACCGTTCGGTGTAATAAAATATGTATCATCGCAGCCGAGTTCTCTTGCTTTCAGATTCATTTTTTCTGCAAATCCTTCTACTGATCCACCCACCTGCTCTGCAATCATTACAGCAGCATCATTATCTGAATTCAGCATCAGCGCATACAAAAGATCCTGCAGGTAAAACTGTTCTCCTGTTTTTGCACCCATATGTACTTTCGGCTGACTCGCTGCGTAGGCAGATACTGTAACCAGATCATCCATCCGTCCGTCTTCCAGTGCAAGAATACAGGTCATAATCTTTGTAGTACTTGCCATCGGAAGTTTCTGTTCACTGTTTTTAGAATACAAAACACGCCCGGAGTCTGCATCCATCAGACATGCCGAACGCGCATATAGTTCTGATTCACTCAGCTGCATGCCATATCCTGTCATCGGTGTTCCCACCAGCGTCATAAGCAGTAGCAACAATCCCAGCTTTATTTTTCCCATATAGTATCCTCCCGTTTTTTATCACAGTTTTCCAAAGATACTATATGCATTTTTCTTTCTTTTAGAACCGGTTTTTCTCTTTATTACAGATCCAGCTGCAGCTGAATCTCTTCTTCCGCCTCTGCCTTAAAATCTTCCATTTTCACCGGACTGATCGTTGGCAGATCCTCTGTCGACTGTACTCCAAAATTCCTCAAAAATTCTTCCGTTGTCCCAAAAAGAATAGGACGTCCCGGGGCATCCAGTCGTCCAAGTTCCTGAACCAGATTATATTCCACCAGCTTATTGATCGCATGGTCACATTTTACACCACGGATTTTTTCAATTTCCTGTTTCGTTACCGGTTGTTTATATGCGATAATTGAAAGTGTCTCCAGCATTACATCCGTCAGTACTGCTTTCTTTGGCTGCAATGCAATCTCCACCAGATATTCATAATACTCCTGTTTGGTACACAGCTGAAATGCTCCATCCAACTCCAGGATCTTGATTCCACGGTCTCTGGCATTATATTTCAGCATCATATTCCGGATAATTTTTTCCGTTGTAGTTTTATCCTGTCCGATTGCTTTCGCGATTCTTCCGGTTTCCACCGAATCGCCTGCGGAAAATAAAATCGCCTCAATCGCTGCTTCCAGTTTCTCCATCTGCCTGCTGCTCCTCGTATATTAAAGATGTAATCTGAATATCATCAAATAAATGTTCCTGCTCTATGGTAATCACGCCGGTTTTCATCAATTCCAGGATAGCAAGAAAAGTAACGATCACCTGGATCTTACCGGACTGTCGTTCCAGAAGCCCACGGAAAGAAAAATAATGATGTGTTCCGGCATATAATTCCAGATCACTCATTTTGTCTTCCAGACTGACTTCTTCTTTCTCAATCTTGCCAAATTTGCTTCGAATCGGATCTACCTTGTTTTCCTGACGTTTAATGATAGAATTGAAGATATTCTGAAGCTTGGCCAGTGTCAGATCTCCGATCAGTTCCCGGATATCCACCGGTGGCTGATAATCCAGTACTTCTTTTGGCATACTCTCCGCCCGATATACACAGCGGGAAGCATCTGCCATACGATCTCTTAACTCATAGGACATATATTTAAACATCTTATATTCCAGCAGCTGCTGCACCAGTTCTTCACGGGGATCCTTTTCTTCTCCTTCTTCAGTTACTTCTTTGGGAAGAAGCATTTTACACTTGATATCCAGAAGAGTTGCTGCCATGACCATAAACTCACTCATGATATTCAGGTTTTCTTCCTGCATCTGCCGGATATATTTCATATACTGTTCTGTGATCTCCACAATCGGGATATCATATATATCGATCTTATTCTTTTCGATGAGATGCAAAAGCAGATCCAATGGACCCTCAAATGCTTCCAGTTTTACCGGTATTCCCATGTTTCTTCCTCTTTTTCTTCTCACTCTATACCTGAATTTTTATTTTACAGGCATTTTCTCATTTTGTAAAGCAGAGATTCGAACGATAGTCAGTTCTCTGGGGTTATGGATTCTTACCGGGATCGTATGTTCTCCCAGACCTGCACTGACAATAACTGCACATCCGTTTTTCTGATGCATCCCTCCGCATTCACCCGGAAAGATCCGAAAATCAGGTGCGATTGCTCCCCGCTTTTTCCCAAGCATCATAACTCCTCCGTGATAATGCCCGGAAAATGTCATCGATGCTCCCCAGGAAAGATACTCTTTTTTATAGCGTGGATTATGTGCCAGAAGAATCGTCAGCCGATCCGTATCCGGAGTTCCAAAGTGCTTCTTCAGCTCTTTTACCATACCATCCTTTCGAAATCCCTTATCATAAAACTGCTCCTCCGGTTCAAGGCCATAGACAGTGATCGGTATTCCCTTTTTTTTCAGCTGCACTTTTTGATTACGCAACCGTATCAGCGACAGCTCTTTCAACGCTGTCTCATAGTTTTTCCCGATCTCCCCGTAAATCTCCGGATGTTCTGAAATACGTTGTTCATGATTCCCACTGGCATAAAATACCGGATAATTATCAGACAATCTTTTCAGAAATGCAAACGCTTTCGACGTGTCACATCCTTTTTTACCCACTATCACATCACCACCAACCAACACCAGATCCGGCTCCTGTTCCTTGAGAAGATGAAAAATCCTCTCCCCATCCTCACCCATAACCTGATCATGAAGGTCCGTCAGAAAAGCAATCGTCAGTTCCTGTTTTCCTTTGATACAGGATGATGGGAGCTGATACTCCCGCACTATCGTTTTCTTCATTTTTTATTCCTCATCGGGTAATTATTGTTCCGTTTCTCACCTGGTACATTGTCTTCAAATAACTGTACCAGAGATTTGTTGTCCGTACTAAAAAATCCCCGGTCTAAAACTTTCGTTTTACACCGGGGTGTTGTTGACTTTTCTCGTCGGCCGAATGCCACAAAAATTATTTTGCGTAATCTACAACACGACTTTCACGGATTACACTGACTTTGATCTGTCCAGGATATTCTAGTTCAGCTTCAATCTGCTTGGAAATATCTCTTGCCAGCAATACCATGTCAGAATCGTTGACATGATCTGGCAATACCATAATTCGAACCTCGCGGCCTGCCTGAATCGCATAGGATTTGTCTACTCCCTTGAAGGAGTTTGTAATATCTTCTAACTGTTTCAATCTGTTGGTATATGTTTCCAATGTCTCTCTTCTCGCACCCGGGCGGGCAGCTGAGATTGCATCTGCAGCCTGTACAATTCCGGCAATCAATGATTCCGGCTCTACATCACCGTGGTGAGCTTCTACTGCATTGATGACAATTGGGGATTCTTTATACTTTCTACATAAGTCAACACCGATCTGAATATGGGATCCTTCCACTTCATGATCGATGGATTTTCCTATATCATGTAATAAGCCGGCACGTTTTGCCAGACGGATGTCCGTACCGACTTCTGCCGCCAGAAGGCCTGACAGCTGTGCAACTTCGATAGAATGCTTTAATGCGTTCTGTCCATAACTGGAACGGAATTTCATACGTCCAAGAAGACGAATCAGTTCCGGATGGATACCGTGAACACCTACTTCCAGAGCAGCGTTCTCCCCCTCTTCCCGAATCATGGTTTCTACTTCTTTCTGTGCTTTCTCCACCATTTCTTCAATACGAGCCGGATGAATACGACCATCCACAATCAGTTTTTCAAGAGCAATTCTTGCCACTTCACGGCGGATTGGATCAAATCCTGATAAAACAACAGCCTCTGGTGTATCGTCAATGATCAGATCTACACCGGTCAGTGTTTCCAGTGTACGGATATTTCTTCCTTCACGACCGATGATTCTTCCTTTCATCTCATCGCTTGGAAGCTGTACAACGGAGATGGTAGATTCTGCCACATGGTCAACCGCACATTTCTGAATGGCTGTTACCACATATTCTTTTGCTTTCTTTGCAGCATCTTCTTTTGCTTTGCTTTCCAGTTCTTTGTAAAGTTTTGCAGTATCAATTTTCACTTCATCTTCAACAGATTTTAAAAGATAATCCTTTGCCTGTTCGGAGGTCAGTCCTGAGATTCTCTCAAGTTCCTGTACTCCCTGGTCATGTAATTCGTCAACCTTTTTCTCTTTCTTCTTTAACTCTGTCTCTTTTGCTGAATACTCTGCTTCCCGTCTTTCCATCGCATCCGCCTTACGATCCACAGATTCTTCTTTTGCCAGCACACGCTTTTCATACTTTTGCAGCTCGCTGCGTCTCTCTCTGGTCTCTTTTTCCAGTTCATTCTTGGTTTTCAGAGATTCTTCTTTGGCTTCCAGAAGAGCTTCGCGTTTCTTAGTTTCCGCCGTTTTCAGGGCTTCATCTATGATGTTTCTTGCTTTTTCTTCCGCAGTGCCAATCTTTTCTGCATCCTGCTTTACTTTCTTGGCAACGGCAAGCTTACAAGCCACAGGAACCGCTATTACCAGCGCAATGACTACAGCAATAATTGGAATTAATATATTGATTCCGTTTGCCATAGGAGCACCTCCTTATTTAGTTTTCATTGTACGTTTACAACAGTATAATTCTATAATGATTTCACAAATTTGTCAACGGATTACCTGTTTTTTGTAGATATAGTTACCGTTCATATTACTGCTCACTGATAATATCCCACAAGGTGCTTTTTGTGAGCGAAGGGCACAGTTACACCTCTTATTCCCTCTGTGAAAAATATTCCCGGAACACCGACTGAATCTCTGAAGAAGAAAAGCCTTTTCTCAATAAATAACCATAATGTCGTCTTTTTTCTTTTTCATCTGCCTCTTTCGGATGTTTACATCGTTTTTCCAGAAGCTGACGAATCATGTCAGTTTCGTCCACACATCCTTCTTCGTCGTCCAGTGCTTCCTGTCTTCGTTGAATCATCTCCCGCGGAATCCCCTTTCGTTCCAGTTCAAACTGCATCTGGCGTCTGCTTTTCCTGCCCTGATAGGCAGACAGATATCTCGCTACGTACCGTTCATCATCCAGATAATGGTACGAACGCACATAATCCATGGCAATTTTTACTGCCTGTGGTGTATATTCACCCTTCATTAGTTTCTTTTCCAGTTCTGCTTCCGTGTAATCCATCCGTGTCAACAGATGCATCGCCCTTAATTTTGCCCTTTTCACCAGAATTTCCCTGAAGATTTCCTGGAAAATTTCTGCTGATAGTTCACCATTTTCTTTCAATCGATAACGGGAAAGCTCGCCCTTATATAACATAAAGGCGAGCTGTTCATCTGTCACAACACGATACTTTGTTTTTGTTACAGGGACAATCTCTACGATTCTCATACTTCATCATCTGATGCATCTGTCAGAACATCCTTTGCTTTATCCACATCTTTTTCTGCATCCTGTGGACCATCTTCTCCAAGTCCGTAATGGGCTCTTACCTGACGTTCGATTTCTTCCGCAATCTCCGGATTCTCTCTCAGGAATATCTTTGCATTCTCTCTTCCCTGACCGATCTTGCCATCATTGTAGGCAAACCATGCACCACTTTTCTGGATAATTCCCAGATTTACAGCCAGATCCAGAATATCACTTTCTTTGGAAATTCCTTTTCCGAACATGATATCAAATTCTGCCTCTTTAAACGGAGGCGCCACTTTGTTCTTTACGACTTTCACACGGGTACGGTTACCGATCACCTCTCCACCCTGTTTGATAGTTTCTGTTCTTCTCACATCCATACGTACAGATGCGTAGAACTTCAGCGCACGTCCACCGGTAGTTGTCTCCGGATTACCAAACATCACACCGATTTTTTCACGCAACTGATTGATAAAGATTACAATACAGTTAGACTTGCTTACCACACCAGTCAGTTTTCTCAGTGCCTGAGACATCAGTCGTGCCTGCAGACCCATATGAGAATCTCCCATATCGCCCTCGATCTCAGCCTTTGGCACCAGAGCTGCTACAGAGTCCACAATGATAATATCCATCGCACCGGAACGCACCATTGTCTCAGTGATCTCCAGAGCCTGCTCACCGTTATCCGGCTGTGAGATATACAGTTCATCAATATCTACTCCGATATTTTTTGCATAAGCCGGATCCAGTGCATGCTCTGCATCCACAAATCCGGCAATCCCGCCACGTTTCTGTACCTCTGCTACCATATGTAACGCTACTGTTGTCTTACCACTGGACTCCGGTCCGTAGATCTCGATGATTCGTCCCCGCGGAACGCCACCAAGTCCAAGTGCAATGTCCAGACTCAGAGATCCGGTAGGTACAGTCTGCACATTCATGTTCTTACCGGAATCTCCCAGTTTCATTACAGATCCTTTTCCAAACTGTTTTTCAATCTGTCCCAAAGCCGCATCAAGGGCTTTTAATTTATCTTCTTTTGCCATAATATCTCCTTTTTTCGTATGCGAACTTATGTTCGTTTCACTGTTTACATACTATTACAAATTAGTTTTGTTGTCAACTGCTATTTTTGTTTTTAAAAATTTTCTGAGAATTTCGGCGATCTGCCGGATGAATAAAAAAGATCGGGAATGTGTCCTGCCACGTCCTTGCGGATCGTTTTACCTTTGCATGGTAACAAGTTTCCTCTAAAGTAAGAAAGCAGGTAACTATTCAGCAGGTAGTATCCCGCGAGGCGTTTTGGCTTGTTTTTTGCCAAACTCCCATCACTGAAGTTGATTTTAAATGCGTTTTGGCTCGTAACTGTGAAGGTACTGAACAGTTACGAAAACAGGATATTTCACCGGCGGAGCTTCCGCCGGTGTTTCCTGTATCGTATTTTTCTTTTGTTCCGGGATATCGGATGTTTTCACATTTTCTCTGCCTGTGTCAGAGTATCCCGATAAATTCTAATAACCTGCCAGCCAGGTGTACATCTCTTCATACTGCTTTGCAGAATTGTTCCAGGAATAATCCTGTGCCATGCCACGATCGACGATCTTGTTCCATTCGCGTTTGCGGTCATAGTATACCCGTTCAGCGTAGCGGATCGTATTTAACATCTCATGGGCATTATAGTTTTTAAAACTGAATCCGGTTCCGGTTCCTTCAAACTCATTGTACGGCTGTACAGTATCTTTCAGACCACCGGTCTCTCTTACGATCGGCACGGTGCCATAACGAAGGCTCATCAGCTGGCTCAGACCACATGGTTCAAACAGAGACGGCATCAGGAATGCATCTGCCGCCGCATAGATCTTATGTGACATTGCTTCTGAATAATAGATATTTGCTGAAACTTTTTTGTCATACTTCCAAGCAAAATGTCGGAACATATTTTCATATTTTTCTTCTCCGGTTCCGAGAACCACCAGCTGGATGGCATCCTGGCACAGTTCGTCCATCATATAGGCAATCAGATCAAAACCTTTCTGATCTGTCAGGCGCGATACCACACCAAGCATCATAGCCTTCGGATTCACTTCCAGTCCCAGTTCTTCCTGAAGAGCTGTCTTATTTTTCACTTTTTCTTTTCGGAATGTCTTTGCATTATAATTCATTGCGATCATGGCATCCGTTTCCGGATTATATTCGGCATAATCGATTCCGTTTACGATACCACGCAGGCTGTTGCTTCTCGCCTGCATCAGCCCATCCAGACCTTCTCCATAGAATGGTGTTTTGATCTCTTCCGCATAAGTGTTACTTACAGTCGTGATGGCATCTGCATATACCAGGCCGCCTTTCAGATAATTGGCATCTTTATTCGCCTCCAGTTTGTCCGGTGTGAAGAAGTAATCAGACAGACCGGTTATACTTTTTACAGTCTTAATATCCCATACTCCCTGGAATTTCAGGTTGTGGATAGTCATAACTGATTTGATACCACGGTAGAAATCACTTCCCTGGAAACGTTCTTTCAGATATACCGGGATCAGTCCGGTCTGCCAGTCGTGACAGTGGATGATGTCCGGTCTGAAATTGATCACCGGAAGAATCGACAATGCTGCTTTGGAAAAAAATACAAATTTTTCCAGATCTCCCGGCATACCATAATATGGCTTGTCCCCGCTGAAATGTTCTTCATTATCGATAAAATAGAATTTGATCCCTTCATATTCCATCTCGAAGATTCCTACGTACTGCTGTCTCCAGTTCAGATCCATATAAAAATTAGTTATGTAATGAAGCCGATCTTTAAATTCCTGTTTCATACAGGCGTATTTTGGAATAACAACTCTTACATCGAAATATTCTTTTGGAAAACATTTAGGTAAAGAACCTACAACATCCGCAAGCCCTCCGGTCTTGATAAACGGTACTGCTTCCGATGCAACATATAATATCTTTTTCATACGAATAACCTCCTGTTTTTCCTAATAACAACATCTGCCTTATATTATATCGCATTTTTACCAAACAGAAAAGGGGTTATGCCTGTTTTTTTATGCATTTTTCATCTCATTCTATCAATGGAGTGTACCATGTTCATATTCCAGCCGGATTTTGTCCGCAATCAAAGCTATAAACTCAGAATTCGTCGGTTTTCCCTTTCCATTGCTTACTGTATAACCAAAAAGTGCATCGATCGTATCCATCTTTCCGCGGCTCCATGCCACCTCGATGGCATGACGGATCGCTCGTTCGACACGGCTCGGTGTAGTCTGATGTTTCTTGGCAATGGTGGGATACAGGATCTTGGTAATAGAATTGAGCATCTCCATATCTTCCACCGACATCATGATCGCATCCCTCAGATACTGGTATCCTTTGATATGCGCCGGCACACCGATTTCATGAATAATATCGGTAACATCAATCTGCAGATTTTTTTCCGATATTTCTCCCGCTCTCCCCAAATTGCCCGTTCCCCGGTTCTCTCTGCGGATTCCTTTTCCAAACTTGCGGAGCTGTTTGATCCGGTTTAGCACCATGTCGTTATCAAAAGGTTTCATAATATAGTAACAGGCACCCAGCCGAAAAGCATCTTCGATGATCCGTTCCTGGCCGACTGCCGATATAATAATAAAAGCCGGTCGTTTTCTGACAGACGGATCTTCATTCAGCTTTTCCATAACTGTAATCCCATCCATCTTGGGCATGATAATATCCAGCAGTACCACATCCGGCTCTTTCTCTTTTATAATTTTGTATATTTCCTGTCCGTCGGCTGCCTGACCGACAAGTTCCAACTCTTTATCTCCTTTTACCAGTGTACTGAGAAGATCTACCATTCGTTCATTATCATCTGCTATGGCTACGTTTAATTTTTCCATTCTAACTAACTCCTCCATCTACTTAGTATTTTGGAAATTATGGGCCCTACCACAGATTACTGTGTTCCAAATGTTGATTCTATTATAAAAAAAAACTTTTTTTGGTTCAAGATATGACAACAGAGTTTTCCCATTTTTCGTTCGACAAAGGAACACATAAAATGACGATTTTCTGTATTCTCACCACATATTCTTATACAAAGAGCTGTTATCGACAGTTTCACATCCTCTTTCCCGGTATTCCAGACAGTTCTGTGTAAAAATACACGAAAACGGACTGCAGCTTTCGCAGCAGTCCGCCCGTCTTTTATAATTTATTCTGTAAACAATGGTGTGGAGTAATATCTGTCACCGGTATCCGGAAGCAGTGCAACGATTGTTTTGCCTTTGTTTTCCGGACGTTTTGCCAGTTCAATAGCTGCCTGAAGGGCTGCACCGGAGGAGATACCTACCAGGATACCCTCTTTCTTTGCCAGCAGTTTTGCTCCTGCGAACGCATCGTCGTTTTCTACGGTAACAACTTCATCGTATACCTTGGTGTTCAGTACATCCGGTACAAATCCTGCACCGATTCCCTGAATCTTATGAGCACCGCTCTTACCCTGGGAAAGCACCGGAGAAGTTGCAGGCTCCATGGCAATCACTTTCACGTCCGGGTTCTGGGACTTCAGATATTCGCCGGTTCCCGTCAGTGTTCCGCCGGTTCCCACACCGGCAACAAAGATATCCACTTTTCCGTCAGTATCCTTCCAGATTTCCGGACCGGTTGTCTCACGGTGTACCTTCGGATTGGCAGGGTTTACAAACTGCCCCGGGATAAAGCTGTTCGGAATCTCTTTGGCCAGTTCGTCTGCTTTGGCGATAGCTCCTTTCATCCCTTTTGCTCCTTCTGTCAGCACCAGTTCTGCACCATATGCTTTCAGGATGTTTCTTCTCTCCACACTCATGGTTTCCGGCATGGTCAGGATGATACGGTATCCCTTGGATGCTGCGATGGATGCCAGACCGATTCCGGTATTACCGGATGTAGGTTCAATAATTACGGAGCCTTCTTTTAAGAGTCCTTTTTCTTCTGCATCTTCGATCATTGCTTTTGCGATACGGTCTTTGACACTTCCGGCCGGATTAAAATATTCCAGTTTAACCAGAAGAGTAGCTTCCAGACCCAGTTCTTTTTCTACGTTTACCACTTCAACCAGCGGGGTGTTTCCGATCAGTCCTAAGGTTCCCTTATAAATATTTCCCATAATACATTTCCTCTCTTTTCTTTTTTTATTTCGCAACTGTTCGATCCCCTTGCAGCTACGGAACTTGTTTTGTTTTGTTGAGTGTATTATAATTCCCTTATACCTACTTGTCAACTATGTTTTTGTGTTTTTTTGAAAAATTTACTTTGCCGCCCTTTTACCTGTTAATGCATCTGCGGCAGTTCTTACAATATCAGTTTTATATATCGCAGCGCTTTTCCTCGCGTATGGCTTTTTATTTAACAGGAAAACAATCTCCTGCAAAACTATGAGAAACTTGCAGAGCGTGTTTTTCAAGTTAACGCGGCAGTCGCCAAGGTCTTGTGCAAGCACGGACTTTGGCTCGTTGCTCGCGTAAATAAAAAGGCTTCCGCAGGCCGGGTGCATTGCATTACCGATTGCGAAAGCCTTTTTACTATTATTTATTTTATTCAGGTAAATCTCTGTCCGATTATGCCGCTTTTTCCTGTGGTTTTTCGAACAGTTTCTTAATGCCCTGTACTGCTACGATCACACCAAGGATCAGAAGCAGAACTGCGAAGATCAGCTGCAGGGTATTTCCAAGATCCAGGCCTGTGGTCATCAGAGCGCCGGTCAGTTTGTAGATGGTAAGACCCAGTGCACTGAAAGTAACAGCCATCATGAATACTGCAGGAGCCCACAGCATAATTCCCTGACGTTTTGTTTTCTTAAGGAACACGGCACATGCTACCAGCGCAAGTACAGACAGCAGCTGGTTGGCAGAACCGAACAGTGGCCAGATCTCAGCGTATCCTACTTTTGCCAGCAGGTAAGCCAGTACCAGTGTCAAGATTGTTGCAAAATATTTGTTTACCATCAGTTTACGGAATGGTGTGTAATCTTTTTCATCCACATCGTTATCCTGGAAGAATTCCTGGAAGGACAGACGTCCGACACGGGCTACAGAATCCAGAGATGTCAGTGCGAATGCAGATACTGCCAGATTGATCAGGGTAAATACCAGAGTATGTGGCAGACCGATGACTTCCAGGAAGTTTGCAATTGCTCCTGCGAAGATCTGTGGCTGTGTGGTCAGACCCTGTGCTGCTGCTTCTCCTTTTGCGAAAGATGCAACGGCGATCAGAGCGATGATAGCCAGCATACTTTCCATCAGCATGGCACCGAAGGATACCGGCAGCATGTTCTTTTCATTTTTGATCTGTTTGGATGCGGTTCCGGAAGATACCAGTGAATGGAAACCGGATACGGCACCACAGGCGATGGTTACAAACAGGATTGGAAACAGAGTCTGTCCATCTACATTAAAGGAAGTAAATGCTTCCAGATGACACTGTGGATTTGCCACGAATACACCTACGATGGCTGCAATGATCATGAAGATCAGCAGGTAACTGTTCAGGTAGTCACGAGGCTGCAGCAGACTCCATACAGGAGCTACGGATGCGATCAGGATGTAGATGAAGATGATCACATGCCAGGTGGTTCTCGGCAGATACATCGGGAAATTCATACCCAGTGCTACTGCTCCAACCAGCATCACGATAGCGATTGCTGTGTTGACCCATTTATGCAGTTTTCCGTAACGAAGAATCATGCCCAGGCATACAGCTTCGATGATGAATAACATGGAAGTTGTTGCTACTGCACCATTTGCAGTGATCTTGGATACGGTTCCGTCATCAGCTGTCAGGAATCCGTTGAAAGTTCCTGCTACAACATCAGCGAAAGCAGCTACAACCAGGATACAGAACAGCCAGCAGAACAGCAGGAACAGTTTCTTTCCTGTTTTTCCGATATAAGTTTCAATGATTGATCCGATGGAACGTCCTTTATTTTTTACAGAAGCATACATTGCAGAGAAATCCTGTACTGCTCCGAAGAATACACCACCGATCAGGATCCATAACAGTACCGGCAGCCATCCGAAGATTGCAGCCTGGATCGGTCCGTTGATCGGACCCGCACCTGCGATGGATGCGAACTGATGACCAAATACGATATTGGTATCAGCCGGCACATAGTCTACGCCGTCTTCCATTTCATAAGCCGGAGTTTTGGCGTTGGGATCAATGCCCCATTTTTTCTCAAGGTAACGGCCATAGAAGATATAGGCTCCGCCTAATACCACAATGGCAATTACCATCATCATAATACCACTCATGTTTTTTTCCTCCTTTTTCTGACTCATTCAGAAAACATGAACGACTTCCCCGTCGCATAAGGGATACCCTGAGTTTTTCACTCTTTCAAAATAAAAAGCCCTGCAGCTTTATTTGCTGCAGGGACGAATCTTTTCCGCGGTACCACTCTGCTTTATTGTCATAGTGACAATCTCTTTTGTACTGTCAGCCGGTTTTCCGGTGATAACAGATCTCCGATAACGGTGAGTGCCGTCTGCTCTTACTCTATTTTCAGAGCGGATACTCCGAAGGGATATTACATCAGGTTTTCTGTTGTCTTACACCAGCCGGCAACTCTCTGAAAGAAATCTTCCTGTGTAACTTGTCTTCATCAATGTTTTTCTTTATCTGAGCTTATATTAGTTTTACCACTTTTGTTTTTTTCACACAACTGTCGATTTATACAAAATTCATTTTTCTTTTGTATAGTTTTTATACATTTTTTATTTTTCTGTCGTTTTTCCGTCAGATTCTGCAACGCATTCCACATCCGGTGGGTGTTCCCGCACATCCACCGATGGCTGTTTCACGCAGTTCAAACGGAATACTCTTTCCTACTTTGTACATCGCATCCACCATATCATCAAACGGAATCGGATACATCACGCCACTCAATGTGATCTCCGCACAGGTCACAGCATTAACCGCACCTATCGCATTTCTGCTCTGACAGGGAACTTCCACCAGTCCTGCCACCGGGTCACAGACCAGACCAAGCAGATTTGAGATCGCCATAGCTGCTGCCTGCAGACACATCTCCGGTGTTCCACCCATCAGTTCTGTCACAGCAGCAGCAGCCATTGCCGATGCAGCACCTACCTCTGCCTGACAGCCTGCCTCCGCACCTGCCACAGAGGCATTCCGCATCAGCAGATAGCCGATGGCCGCTGTATGAAACAATGCATCCGTCATCTGTTCATCGCTGAATCCTTTTTCCTCCTGCAGTGCCAGTAACACTCCCGGAACCACACCGGAAGATCCGGCAGTCGGTGCCGCAACGATGACCCCCATCGAAGCGTTGACTTCCAGAACCGCCATGCTGTAAGCGATCAATTTGTTCATAAACGTTCCGCAGACATTTGTCCCGCTCTCTCTGTATCCGGTAATCTGCTTTGCCTCCCCGCCGATCAGTCCGCTCATGGACGGTTTCGGGTCTTCCAATGGCTTTCTTACTGCCTCTTTCATGATGGCGAGGGCTTTTCGCATCTTATCTTCCACTTCTTTTTTTGTGGAGGATGTGCCTTCGATCTCCCGCTGTTTCATCACTTCGGAGATCGAACACTGCTTTTTCTTACATACTTCTAATAATTCCTGTCCGTTTTTAAAATCTGTCATCTGTCCGTCTCTCCTATATCTGAATCAGCAATATTTCCTGCACATACGGGTTCTGTCGAATCTCTTCCAGAATCTCATCCGGGATCCGCTCATCTGACTCCACAACAGAATAAGCCGTTTTTCCCTTGCCCTCACGGAACAGCCGCATGAAAGCAATATTTACATTCTGATTGCTCAGACACTGCGTAATATGTGTTACCACACCCGGTTTGTCGATCTGTTTTACCACCAGCGTACTGTATTCTCCGGTAAATTCCACATTAATACCGTTAATCTGGGTGATCTTGATCTTGCCGCCACCGATGGACTGTCCCTGCACCTGCATCTTGGTGCCGTTTTCTCCTGTCATCCGGATATCCACAGTATTCGGATGATCCGGAACAAACTCCTTATCAGCGATATACTGATATTTCACTCCCATCTTCTCTGCCCAGGAAAATGCATCCCTGATCCGCAGATCATCGGTTGCAAATCCAAGCACGCCGCCAAGCAATGCCCGGTCTGTACCATGTCCTTTATACGTTCTTGCAAAAGAACCATACAGAGTGAATGTCACCTCTGTCACTTTTTCTTTGAAAAGCTTTCTTGCCATCTTTCCGATAGATACTGCTCCCGCTGTATGGGAGCTGGACGGTCCCACCATATTGGGGCCGATCACCTCAAACGCACTGATAAAATTCATCGTTTCCTCCTAGTTGTCTTTTCGCGATACAAAAATGCACACGATTGCCGTGCCGATCATAGACAGTCCCAGACCAGTTGCAAGCATTGCCTTTATTCCGGCAAAATCCACAAGCACACCACCGGACAGACTGCCAAATACCCCTCCCATGGTACTTGACGCAATCAGCAGCGACTGACCCTTCACTCTGTCCTCCACAGCCATCGTTTCATTTACATAGTATACCGCAGAAGGCAGACATAATGCAAATGATAACATCTGCAGCATCTGCACTACATACAGGAACGATATACTGCCACACACCAGATACCCCAGTGCTTTCACAGAAAACATTACCGCCGCAAACCGAATCAGTTTTCTACTGTCCCATTTGCCAACCAGCCTGGAAAACAACAACATCGTAGGAAGTTCGCTCATTGCAGATACTGTCAGCAGTGTTCCCATCCGTTTTATATCTCCCCCGAGGCTTACCACAATATTGATCAGATAATTGTTCACATATGTACTTTCTACATAGATTAATATCATTCCCAGCAATACCAGCATATAATTCCGATAGCGACATGCAAATTCCAGAATCCCGCCACTTCTCTGTCTGTTTGCAGTATTTTTCTGTTCTTCTTTTTTACTTTCATTCGTATCCTTCACAACCGGCATGGAAATCAAGGTAACGAACATCACCGCAAAAGACAGACATCCAACAGCCATAATTGCCAGACCGTAATACCTGCCGATCAGAATTCCCAAAAATGAAGCTGCCACCGCATAGGATGCAGAGCCCACTCCTCTTCCGATTCCAAAATCCACATAGATACCATGATTCACATAATACAAACTGATAGAATTGATCAGTGGCTGTACCACCTGTAATAACATATTAACAATCAAAAATGACAGCACGATTCCCGGTACCATTTTTGACATACACTGCATCAGAATCAGCAGCAGGATTATGGCAATTGCCATCCCTGCAGTCATCTGTTGTAAAGTTACCCGTTTTGCACGGTCCGCCGCCGCCGCAACAAATGGCTGTAATATAACTCCCAGAATATTTCCAAGAGCCAGCACGACTCCTACCTGAGAACTTTTCAGCCCGATATGTAATAAAAATACCGTTGCAAACCCATTGATCGCACAGACCGCCACCCAATAACTCCCCTGTAATACAGCACACTGCGCAGTTAATTTTTTTGAATTCATCTCCTGTTCAATCCTTTCCCGTCTGAATCCTGTCTTTATTTTGCTGTTATCCCCATAACAGAAACAATCTCAGTATACTATTTCCAGCTAAAAGTGACAGTGTCAATTCCGACTTTATTTTCGGTCAAAATCGACTTAACTAAAAAAGGTCCACCGGACCTTTTTGTCGTATGCTTGGCAACGCAAAAAAAGCCGTCCTGAACAGACTGTTGCTGTCAGAATAGCTTTTTTCTTAATATATTACAACAGGAAACTTATATGACACAATATCATATAATTCTTTTACTTTATCCAACGGTGTATTCACACACCCATGAGATCCATTATCCAGATACGCAGTACTGCTCCAGTCACTTCTGGTTGTCAGATCATGGAATCCAATGGTATCTTCAGCTGCAAAAGGTATCCAGTAATTACAGTGTACCTGATACGACCAGTTACCACTGGCATTTTTCTCACCGCGCATGGTATAATCTGTGGTTTTCCCCTTGACTTTATACACACCTTGGGGAGTTTCCGTTCCTTTATTCCGGCATCCGGTCACCACTTCTGAGTCCATAACCTGTTTTCCGTCCACATAGACCCAAAAATGCTGATCGGACAAACTCAGTTCTACGTAAGAGTTTCCGATATCATTCTCATTTCTGCTCAACGCAGTGGATGTATACACAATTTCAAAATCACCCTGTGTTCCGTCATTGATTGCCTGCATCAGATTTGACTCTGTACCGGACTGATCAATCTCCCATCCGTAGTCTCCCGGTGTCAGCGTTACGGTATTACCGGCTGTTGTAGTAAATGTTCTTTTGCTGTTGACTGTATCATATTTTTTTGCAAGACCGGCCACATATTCTTTCACTTTTTCTTCATCTATGGAAAAACTTCCATCTTCTGCTTCTGCTACCCAGTCTTTTAAGGTATTCTTATCCAGTACCTCTTTTCGGTCTGTTCCAAAGTCCATGGTAAGGTTTGCAGATAATTTCTGATTAATTGCATCTGCTTTTGCCTTTAGTTCTGCATCATCCTGCCTGATCTCCGGTTTCACATAACAGTCACCGGCATCCAGATCAAAGGTTATCTCCCCGTTCGTCAGAGCCTGATGAAGTCCTGCTGTTACTTTTCCTTCGTCCAGGGTAGTTCCTTCTTCCTCCGGAATCACCGCATAGCCGTCATCTGTTATGCCCACATAGGCATCCTTCGGAGCCTGCATATTCCCCGGCTGCATACAAGTCAGTCCTTCCACTGCCTGTTTCAATGCTTCTTCATTGACCGCCACCATGTTCTCTAACTGTACATGAACACCGGTAAACGCATGAATCACCCACGCCCAGGGCCGCTGATTTTCCATCAGTTTATCAATTTCTCCATCATCCCGGTAGGTCAGTTTTAGCTGTTCTCCGGTCAGTGTTTCTTCCTGCCCGTTTCTTTCTTCTATTGTAATCTGATAAGACGGTATCTGATCCGCAATTTTTTTCTTCACCTGCGCAACGGTCATCTCCCCGTAATCAGTACCGTTGATCTCCGTATGTGAATAAAAATGACTGCTGTAATAATATGCTGCCGCACCATAGCCGGCTGTCGCAGCCACCAGAAGCACACCGGCAATTCCTGTCAGAACTTTTTTCTTCGTTGTCATCGTTTTGTCATATCTCTCCCCTGTAACGTTCCGACTACTTCCTTCTGCTATCTTTCATCGTATCGTTACTGCTTTTTACTTTCATGTTATATCATATCATCTCATGAAAGATTTTCAATTATGACCTTGTATAAAAACGACAAATTTTTTCTTGTTTTTTTGTCTATTATTTCAGCTTTTCTTCTAACTGCTTCAAATACTCCTCCGTGTGAACACGCAATACGCAGTCTGCCCGATGCAGATATCCGAAGCAGACTTTTGTATGGCTTTTTCGGATCGGGATCATACGGATCAGGCTGTCCCTTTCTTTTTCCTTCTGCAGATTGCAGCTGAGATTGGCAAGATCCGTCTTTCTTAAAAGTTCCTGCATCAGTGAGCTGCTGTTTACCGTGACAATCTGTTGAAAATCTCTGCTGTCAATCAGATCTTCCTGCAGATGTCCGGAAGTATGCAACAGAGAAATCTGGTCTTCTTCATGCTGTACATATCGAAGATTTCGCAGTTCTTCTTTTGTCACATACTCCTTTTCATAATATGGGTGGTTCGGTCCCACATACAGTGCCATATCTTTTTCTTTTAACGGTGTGAACGTCATTTTTCTTTTCTGTATCATCCGTTCAAAAGCCTGGCGCTGCATCTTGGAGATAAACACAAAACCAACCTCCACCTGTCGATGACAGATATGGTGAATGATCTTCTCCAGTGTCTCCTCATAACACACCGCATGCAGTTTCGGATGTTCTGCAAGAAACGTGGCAAATTCTTCACTCAGAAGACTGCTTGGCATAGATGCGATACGGATCGTACTCTCCTGCGTCTCCATCTGAATTCTCTGGATTTCTTCCATGGAACTCAACATTTTTCTTGCCTGGTCGTATACTTTTTCTCCCTCTTTGGTAAGTTCCACACCTTTTTTGCTTCGTTCAAGAAGCTGATATCCAAGTGTCCGCTCCAGCTTTTTGATCGTTTTACTTACATGTGGCTGCGTCGTATACAAAATCTGCGCAGCCCGACTCAAACTCCCTGCATCCACACTTACAACAAAGAACTGTAATTCTCTTAATTCCATACGATACTCCCATCTTTTCCAACAGGTATGCCCGGAGTCTTACCTTTCCTGTTCCAGTTGTTTTTCCGGATGCATTACCTGTTTTCCTGTAATTTTCTTCTGCTCTTATACCAGAATAATCCGATAAAAGCCAGACCTGCCACGATCCAGGAAGCAATATAGATCCAGATGATACATTCCATCGTCTCAAACTTCGGAAGGATCACCCAGATACTGCATACCCGGAGCAGACAGATACTGAGAAGCGTCGTAATCATCGGTGCAACGGTCTCCCCTAAACCGCAGCTTGCACCGGATAATGCTTCCGCAATCGCATAAAACAGATAAAACGGCGCCATCATCTGCATATATTTTACCACAAGTGGAATCAAAAGTTCAGCATCTTTTTTATCAATAAACCACGGGCCGACCCATCCGGAGCCAAAAAACAGGAACAGACTGACGGCTCCCACCGCACAGACCGAGATACCGGTTCCGATAACCGCTCCTTTTTTAACTCTTTCTGTCTGTTCTGCACCAAGATTCTGTGCAACATAAGTCGTCATCGCCGGTCCCATGGAGTCGGCAAGCAGCCAGATCAGCATACTCAGCTTATCGCAGATGCTCCAGGCTGCGATGCTGTCGGTTCCCATCGTGTTGACACTCGCCTGCACGATGGAATTGGCGACCGGAAACAGCATGGACTGCAGGGCAAGCGGAAATCCGGTACGGATCATCATCGCCATATGCTCTCTGCCAAAATGCAGATGCCAGACATGCACTTTTCCGCGAAGATGTTCTTCTCTCGCAAGGAACAGAAAGGTCAGAACCACGCTGACGATCTGTGCCGCAACCGTGGCAGCAGCCGCACCGCCTACTCCCAAGTGCAGAACACCTACCAAAAGAAGATCACCTAAAATATTCATGCAGCTGCTCACAAGCAATACATACAGCGGACGTTTCGAATCTCCAAAGGCACGCAGGATCCCCGCTGCCATATTATAAAGGATCAGAGACCACAGACCACCGAAATAAATCGTGCAGTATGTCAGCGTATCCCTGTAGATATCCGCCGGAACACGCATCAGTTTCAGCAGTTGCGGAGCAAGCAGTACGCCTCCAAAAGAACTGATGATTCCCAGGACAAATGCGATCGTGACCGCGGTACGGATCGAACGATGCAGATGCTCTGTAGCTTTCGCTCCGAAATACCTGGAAATAATAATCGTTGCTCCTGCCGCCAGACCATTCATAAAGTTGATCGGGAACTTAAACAGCGTATTGATCGAATCGATCGCTGCCAGTCCCACTTTTCCTGCAAACCGTCCTACAATGATCGCATCTACTGTCACATACAACTGCTGGATCAGGCTTCCCGCAATCAGAGGCAGAACAAATAATAAAATTGCTTTCCCAATGTTTCCTTCTATCAGACTGCTGCTCTTTTTTTCTTTCACCTTCACTTTATCATTCTCCTCATAACTATTCAGTGCCCTCACAGTTACCCTCATGTTTCTATTTCTGTGCGCTTTCGGTATACAGATGACAGGCGACCTGATGATCCGGTGTAAGGCTGACCATTTGCGGAGCTTCTTTTTTGCAGATCGCCATGCATTTGGTGCATCGTCCCTGGAACGGGCAGCCTTCCGGCAGCTCCAGCGGGCTTGGCGCTTCTCCTTCCAGGTTCTCGATCGGTTTGGAAAAATCCATGTTGATATCGAAGACAGACCCCATCAGTGCTCTCGTATACGGATGCACAGCATCTTTGGAAAGCTGTCCGCCCGGAAGTACTTCCACCACATTTCCCAGATACATGACTGCGATCTGATGGGCACACTGCTCGATCAGTGCAATATCATGGCAGATAAATCCGATCGTAATATTCTTTTCTCTCTGTAACTTCGTGATCAGCTCGATAATCGTCTTCTGCACCGATACATCCAGTGCTGAGGTTGCTTCATCCATGATGATCACTTCCGGTTCCAGAGCCAGGGCACGGGCGATCGCCACACGCTGTCTCTGACCTCCGCTCATATTGTGTGGATACCGATCCGAAAATTCTGCCGGCAGTTCTACCAGTTCCAGAAGTCTGCGACAGTTTTCTTCTTTTTCGGATTTTTTGATTCTCCCGAAGTTCAGTAACGGTTCGCATATGATATCACGGATCTTCATTTTCGGATTAAAGGATGCGGTCGGATCCTGAAAAACCATCTGAATATTCTGGCGATTCTGACGCAGTTTCTCTCCCTTTAATTTTGTGATATCTTTTCCACGGTACAGGATCTCACCCTCGGAAGGGATGTCGAGAGATACCAGGAATTTCATAAACGTACTTTTTCCACAACCGGACTCTCCTACCAGTCCCAGTGTCTCTCCTTTATAAAACTTCAGATTGACATCGTTGTTGGCAAGCAGTGTCCGTCCGTCTGTCGTACGAAAACGCCGGGTCACATGTTTTGCTTCCAGGATTACTTCTTTTGATTCAGACATATCTCTCACCTCCCACGGAAGGAACGGCACCCAGAAGGCTTCTGGTATATGCATTTTGGGTCTCATGCAGAATATATTCTCTCGTTCCCTGATCTTCCATTTTTCCGTCTTTCATAACCACGATATAATCAGACATATACGCTGCGATTCCGAGGTTATGCGTCACCACGATGATACTGGTTCCGTAATCATCGCGCAGTTCCATCATCTGGCGCACGATCTGTGCCTGTGTTGTCACATCCAGTGCGGAGGTCGGTTCGTCCGCAAGCAGCAGTTTCGGCTGATAGGACATGCCCATCGCGATTCCCACACGCTGGCGCATACCGCCGGAAAGCTGGAACGGATAGGATTTCATCACGTTATCCGGGCTTGGAAGATTCATTTTTTCCAGCATCCCACAGCCTTTTGCCCAGGCATCTTTTTTTGAGATTTTTTCGTGGGTGCGCAGATATTCAACAAATACATCTCCAACCTTTCTTGTCGGGTTCATCATCGCACCGCTGTCCTGAAAGATCATGGAGATCTCACTGCCGCGCAGGTTTCTCCACTCTTCGCGGTTATAGGAAAGCAGATCCTTTCCCTCAAACGTAATGCTTCCCCCGGAAACCATTCCACCTCCTGCCAGAAGTCCAAGAACGGCACGGATCACGGTAGTCTTTCCGCTTCCCGATTCACCTACCAGTGATACGATCTGTCCCTGTTTCATATTCAGGTTAAAATTCTGCACGGTAGGTACATTCTTATAGGAAACGGTCACATTTTTCAACTGTAACATATTTGCCATGTTTGCCCTCCTTACTCGTCTTTCGGATCCAGAATATCCCGGAGAGAATCTCCCAGCATATTAAAGACTACAACTACAATAAAAATCGCCAGACCGGGGAAAATCATCATCCATGGTGCAGACTGAATACATGCTCTTCCTTCATTTAGCATATAGCCCCATTCCGGTGCCGGAGGTTTTGCTCCGAATCCCAGGAAGGACATGGCTGCCAGTTCCAGCATCATACCACCGATATCGGTAGCTGCCGTGATGATCAGTGTCGGCAGTGCGTTCGGCAGCATATAACGTAAGATCATATACGGTGTTTTAGAACCGGTTACGATCGCTGCTTCCACATAGTCACAGTGACGGATCTTCAGAACCAGGCTTCGTCCGAGACGGGCGTATTTTGTCCAGTTTACTACGACAACGGCTACAATTGCATTTTTCATGCTTGCTCCCATGATACCGGCTACAGCAAGTGCCAGAACCAGACCCGGGAAAGACAGCATCATATCAGCGATTCGCATGATCACGCTGTCCACGATACCGCCAAAATATCCGGCGATCACGCCAAGTGTTGTTCCGATAAAGAAAATCAGTGCAACTACTCCAAAAGTTGCTGTCAGAGACGCTCTCGCTCCGTAAATCACACGTGCAAAGATATCACGGCCCATCTTATCGGTTCCGAAGATATGTGCCTTACTCGGAGCCAGAAGGGCTTCATCCAGGCTTCCTTTCAGAGGATCCACACCCCCGCTCACAACCGGGGCAAATACTGCAATCAGAACGATCACAACAGCCAGAATAAGAAAAAAGGTAAACTGCTTATACTGTGCAAAAAAATTCTTCTTTTTCATACTCATTACTCCTTTAATCTCATTCTCGGGTCAATATATACATAAGAAGCATCCACGATCAGATTGATCACCATATAAATCAGCGCCAGCCACAGTACATAACCCTGAATCAGGTTATAATCGCTGGAAGTGATCGCAGACACTGCAAGGTTACCAAGGCCCGGATAGGAAAAAATAACTTCTACTACTGCCGTACCACCAAGCAGAGATCCGATGGACAGACCAAACATGGTGATCAGAGGAAGCAGAGAGTTCGGGAATACATTGCACCAGACGATTCTGGACCATTTTACTCCTCTCGCCTGGGCGCCGATCACATAATCCTGGCTCAGTTCATCAAGAACTGCGGTACGCACCTGACGGGTGTATTTGGAAGTCATCGCGATCGCCAGTGTCAGTGCCGGAAGGAACAGACTCTTAAAGTCTCCCGCAGAACTGATTACCGGAAAAATCTGGAAATAGACACAAAACGCCATCATTAAAAGAAGTCCCACCCAGAAGTTCGGCATCGCACAACCGATAAACGTGATCCCCCGTACCAGATAATCGATCCAGGTATTTTTTTTCAAAGCAGATGCCATACCGAGGGGAATAGAAAGTACCAGCATCAGCAGTATCGCCATCAGTGTCAGTTTTAAGGTCGGCCACAGTCTCTCTGCCAGAAGTTCTGTTACCGGTTTGTTCAGGGAATAGGATTTTCCGAAATCTCCCTGCAGACAGTTGCCAAGCCATCTTCCATACTGTACAAAAAACGGATCATTTAATCCCATCTCTTCTCTTGTCTGCTCTACCATCTCCTCGGTCGGCATTATACCGTTGGCGGAATACATGTTTCGTACCGGATCTCCCGGTGACATATAGGTCAGACCGAATGTAATAAAACTGATACCGAACAGTACCACGATGATCTGCAGCAGACGCATGAGTATTTGTTTCTTATTCAAATCGTTCACACCTTTCTTTTTACAAAAAATACATGTTACTTTGTCATGCAACGGCATAACGCCCGGTTGTAAAAACAACCAGGCGTTTCCAGAGTTTTTTATTCTGCCGGAACAATCTCCGTACTTAACCAGTAATAATCTGCGGTATGAATTTTCGCATATCCCACATTTTTGGAGTAGATCATACTGGAGTTGTAGTATCCGTCGATCAGAACTGCCGCATCATCGATCAGAATCTGCTGCATCTGGAAAATCAGATCTGCACGTTTGTCCTCGTCCATCTCACTTTTCAGTTCCTGATATAATGCATCGTATTCCGGATTGGAATATGCACAGTAAGTGCTTTCTGTTGCCCAGTTTGCCATGTAAGCGAACGGATCTCCGGTTCCTACGGTAATCCAGTTGTTGTTGTTAAAATCATAATCCAGTGCTGCCAGCTTACTCCACTGATCATCGGAGCTTCCGTACTCGGAAGTAACACCGATTCCGATCTCTGTCAGATACTGAGTATGTGCATCAGAAAATTCATTCAGCAGACGGTTTTCATAAGAAACATAACGCAGATTGATATTTTCTCCATCGATCTCACGGATACCATCTCCGTCTGTATCTACAATACCCGCATCATCCAGCAGTTTCTTCGCACCTTCCGGATCATAGGTGTATGGGTTGTTCAGTTTCTCATATCCATAGGACAGGTTGGATGGAAGTACGGAAAATCCCGGTGTATACAGTCCTCCGATCGTCTTGGAATTACAGATAGTATCATAATCGATCGCCATCAGAATCGCCTGACGCAGTGTCTTGTTACCCAGAACGCCATCAAAGTTCATCCAGGAGAACCCGCAGCGCACACCTGTTGCGATGTCTACGGTATAATCATCAGAATCCTGGAATTTCTGGATATCTGCTACGTTGGTGATATTCTCTACCAGGTCAACCTGTCCACTTTCCAGTGCCATTGCTTTCGCAGAGTTATCGCCCATGTACAGCAGGTTTACTTTATCATAAGGAACTTCTTCACGGAAGTTCGGGTTTGCGACCAGTGTATAACCGACACCCACACCGTTGAAAGAATCGATCATGTACGGACCGGTTCCGATGGTACCGTTATCAAAGTTCTCCGTATGCTCTACGTCTACGATACCCATGGTCGGATGACTGAGCTGTCCCATCAGGTTAGCGTAAGGCTGTGTGGTCTTGATTGTCAGCGTACCCGCCTCATCATCTGCATCGATGGTTGCCTCGAACTCCAGATATTTTTCCGGTTTTGCGGAACCGGACGGTCCTACTTCTTTCAGATGTTCGTATGCTTCTTTTACTTTGCTTGCGGTAAGATCACATCCGTCAGAGAACTTCAGACCTTTTTTCAGGGTAACGACCCATTCGGTATGTTCATCATTCACGGTATAGCTTTCTGCCAGCCATGGTTCCAGTTCCATGTTATCATTGAACTTGAACAATGTCTCTGTGATTCCGTAACGCATCGCGTTCCAGCCACCGTTCTCGTCACCTGCAGTGTTGACACTTCCGTCGGTGTACATTGCACATCCGAAGTTCAGAACCTTCTCATCGGATGAAGCTTTTGATGATGAAGAAGAGCTGTCACTTCCTTTGCTTCCGCAGCCTCCCAGTACCGTTGTTGCCATTACGCCTGCCAGCAGCAGTGCCAATATCTTTTCTTTTTTCACTGATTTTCCTCCTGTGTTTTGTTTCCAGTTGTCTTCCATTTCCTGTTTTATAGCATAGAAAAAACAGTCTGTATCTTTATGCAGACTGTCCTCTTAATTTCTGACGCAGCAGTTTTCCGGTTTCTCCACAGTCATAAGACAGGTTTGCACCTAAATCATGCCGAAAAATCACTTAATCATATTTTAAGAGTTCTCATCAGCCGTGAGAAACATCTCAAAGATATAAGCAGTTCTCCTGACTTCAGTTCATCACCTCAAACTCCTTCCCGGAATTTCTCTCTTCCAGTGGCTCATGTTCTCGGCTCCCTGTCACAGTGGCGGGACCGCAACGGATTGACACCGTTTTCTCTATCAATGCTTATTGCAACTTATATCCTGAATGTAACGCAGATGTCATTTTAACAGAAAAAATCCGTTTTCACAAGATTTTCATGTATTCCATTTAGTTATATATGAGTATTTGTTTTTGCACCATGAATTATCTTAATTGTTATATTTACTGATCTCTTTCAGATATTCCTTTCCTATCGAACTTAACGGAATCCCCTTTCGTTTCAGATATCCGATCGTCATGGTTTCTTCTGTGGAGAGTTTTACCGCACAATACTCCGAACCATTCAGATTTTCGCAAATAATGCCGCTGCAAAGTGTATATCCGTTCAGTCCTTTCATCAGATTCAGCATCGTCGCACGGTCATTCGCCTTGATCGACTGTTTGTATTCATACGTACTGAACACTTCCTCCGCAAAATAAAACGAATTGTTGCTCCCCTGGTCAAACGAAAGAAATGGATAATCTTCCAGATCCTCCAGAGTAATCTCCTTCTTTTTTGCCAACGGATGACCGCTCCACAGGTAAACGTATTCCTGACAGTCAAAAAGCTCATGAAATTCCAGATTGTTTTCCTCAAAGATCTTCCCCAGTACTTTCCGGTTAAAATCATTCAGATATAAAATTCCCAGCTCACTCCGGAAGTTTTTCACATTTTCAATCACATCATACGTCTGTGTCTCATAGATGGAAAATTCATACCGTTCCATCCCGAAGCGTCTGACCATCTCCACGAATGCCTTCACCGCAAACGAATAATGCTGCATGGAAACGCCGAACTTTTTCTTTACTTTTTCTTTATCCACATACCGTGCCTCGATCAGGGCATACTGTTCCACGACCTGTCTGGCATATCCGACAAATTCTTCTCCGTCCGGTGTCACCTGGATCCCGCGGTTGGTTCTCCGGAAAATCTCGATTCCCACCTCGTCTTCCAGTTCCCGGATAGCCGCCGAAAGGCTTGGCTGGGAGATAAATAATTTCTGCGCCGCCTGATTCATCGAACGGGAATCCGCCACGGTAATTGCATAGCGTAACTGTGATAATGTCATATCCTGCTACTCCTTTTTCTGTCGATGTTTTGATTATACCCTAAGATTTTCCATAAAAAAAGACCTTACGGGTTCTTTTTGCAGAATCCATAAGGTCCTCGGTTTTATTTGTCAAAGCCGTTATGCCAGTGCTGCGCCCAGTTCCTTGCAATTTGCTACGCCGGCATCATCCGGCATATCGTTGCAGATGACACTCTCTGTTGCCAGAACCGCTCCTGCTTCTTTACAGCTTTTCTCCCAGTTTCTCATCCATTCACCGTCTCCCCATCCATAAGATCCGAACAGTGCGATTTTTTTGTCTTTCAGTTCAGCTTTGCAGCCGTCAAACATTGGTTCAAATTCATCTTCTTCCAGTACTTCATCTCCCATAGCCGGGCATCCGAACGCGATGGCATCGTATTCTCCTACCAGTTCCGGGCGGAAATCGGCACATTCATACAGTGTTACGTCTGCGCCTTTTTCTTTTGCGCCCTCCACTACTGCATCTGCCATTGCTTCTGTATTACCTGTACTGCTCCAATAAACAACCTGATATTTACGGGATGCCCCGTTTTTATGGTTAAGCAGCTACGGTCAGCTGCAAAACGCTCCTGCCATTTTCCCACAGCCGGGAATAGATCTCTCTGCATTTTTTGTATCTGCAGAATGTTTTCTCTGCTTCTTTTGCATTACCATAGGCTTTCCAGCAGCCGGAACACTTACAGTTTTTCCCGGTATTACGGATAAATCCTATCACATCAACCAACGGATAATCGAGAAACAAGCCAATCTCATGAGGGAATTTTTCACACATATGTAATCTGTCTTTCAATTCCGTCAGTGCCTCTTCCCAGTGCTCTCCCCGATATCCGCACGCCCGCAGAAACTTTTGTACTTCCGGTTTATGAAGATCCTGCTCCAGTCTCTGTGGCCTGCACAGATAAACCAGTGCTTTTTTATCGTTTTTTCGAAGAATCGTAAGATAAAGTCCCTTATCCTTCATCTGCAAATTCCACTTGCGCACATCTTCCTCCAGACTCTCACCGGACTCATACGGACAGCTGAACATATTAGCCGTCTTCAACGATGCCAGTGTGGGCGAACAATGATCGATCAGATATCTTTCCAGTATGTCTCTCCTCCGTTACATCCCTCTTAGTTTGCAAAACAGTTTTCCAGAATCCCGGTCAGTGCGTTTCCGCTGCTGGTGTGGCAGCGAACCACATCGGTATGTTTTCCGTCGATCTCATCCAGTGCGCAGCGCACCATCTTGTGAGATACGGTATTGGTAAATAATACCAGAAGATCCGGACATCCGATTTGTTTGTTGAAATCTGCTCCCATGTGGGTAAATACTTTCACCTTACATTTATAGGATTTACAGATTTTTTTATACTGTGCTACCATGCGGTCGTGTCCGCCTACGATTACAACGCCCATATGATTCCTCCTGTCTTCTTTGAATACTTGTAACTATTCCGTAGCCACTGTGAAGGTACTGAACAGTTACGAATACTTTTTATTCACGTTCCATCCGGTTTTCCTGGATCTCTTCTCAATAAATATTAGTTTGTTTTCTATGGGTTAGATTTGTCTAACTTATGAAATAAGTCTATACTAACTTTTGCTAGTTGTCAACTAATTTCTTAGTATTTTTCTAGGAATTATAAAGTTTTTGTCCTTTTCTTGAGGAACAGCAGAAAAAAGCCGGGAATCCAGGGGAATATTTGTTTCGTGCCAGCTGCTGCCGCTTTGATATTCCCCTGGGAATTCCCGGTTCTTTGCCATGTTTTATGTTTTTTATTCTGCTTTTATCTCATCCGTCTCGATAATAAAACGGACATTTCCGCTTGCTCCCTCGCAGATACCACCATAATTGTCGTATCTGCCATCTGCTTTCTTCAGTGCACGGATCCGGTTTGCCAGGCTTGTCAGGTCTGTACCCGTCAGGTCGCTGAGCTCCTGAATTCCGTCCTCGTCAAATTTGACCAGTCCCTGATGCAGGCTATCCATGCCTGAGATCATCGTATCCAAACCACCGATCAGGGCAGTTCCTGTGGAAGAAAGTTGTCCGCTTCCCTGATGCAGTGCTGCGGATCCCTGATACAGCTGCCGGATTCCTTCTCCAAACGCTGCCATACCGGCTTCTAACTGACTGCTGCTTTCCTGTAACTGTACTGTTCCGGTCTGCAATGCGGTAAGTCCGGTCTGTAATTCCTGCAGCGATTCGGCAGCAGTCTTGGATACCGTACCGAGCGTGGTGCCGTAACCTGCCAGAATAGAGTCCGAGGGTATGTAACAGTTCGTTCACATCCAGCGGTTTGTCGCTCAGATAGGCACCCACTTCGATGTTTTCCCGTACGGTCAGATTCGGGATCAGATTATACATCTGGAAAATATAGCCAAGATGCTTTCTCCGGTAAATAGTCAGTCGTTTTTCCTTCATATCTGCCATCCGCTCGCCGTGGATCACGATTTCTCCATCATCCGCCCTGTCGATGCCGCCGATGATATTTAACAATGTTGATTTTCCGGATCCCGACGGTCCAAGGAGAATACAAAACTCTCCCTGTTCGACCGCAAGATCGATTCCCTTTAATACTTCTACTTTACTCTCGCCCTGTCCAAAGGACTTCTTAATTTGTTGTAATGTAAGAAACATAAACTTCCTCCGGTTTTCTTCCCCATTTTCTGATTGCTTTCGGCTGCAGCTCTCTCCTTCTGAAAAATACCGCAGCCGTATTCACATTTTTGTGATTCGTTTCAACTGTTTTCACGCAGATGCGGCTGTTTATAATTAGTTTCTTCTAACCATTTTACCACTATTTGTTCTTCTTTTGGTTTTTACTAATGATAATTTTTCTCATTTATACCATTCCTTCTGTCTTTCTATCCGAGTGCCACATCCAGAATCATCATCAGGCAGAATCCCACCCCGAAAAACAGCGTTCCGATATTCGAATGTTCCCCCGCAGACATCTCCGGGATCAGTTCTTCCACAACCACATAGATCATCGCCCCTGCCGCAAAGCTGAGCAGATAAGGCAGGGCCGGAACGATCAGCCCTGCTGCCAGGATCGTAACCGCGGCACCGATCGGCTCCACGATACCGGACAGCGTTCCTCCAAGAAAAGCTTTTGACTTTTTCATCCCCTGTGCCCGAAGCGGCATGGAAATAATCGCTCCTTCCGGAAAGTTCTGGATTGCGATACCGATGGAAAGTGCCAGTGCTCCCATGGCTGTAATTTTCGTGTTACCGGTCAGATAACCGGCATAAACCACACCGACCGCCATTCCCTCTGGGATGTTGTGTAAGGTTACCGCCAACACCAGCATCGTCGTCCTCGCCAGCCTGCTCTTCGGTCCTTCCGCCTTTTCACTGTTACGGTGCAGATGAGGAATGATATGATCCAGAGCCAGTAAAAATAAATTTCCGATCCAAAAGCCCACCACAGCCGGGATGAATGCCAGTCGTCCCATCCCTTCGGACTGATCCATCGCCGGAATCAGAAGACTCCATACCGAAGCCGCCACCATCACCCCCGCCGCAAAGCCGGTCAGTGCCCGCTGTACCAGATCGCTCAGCTCTTTTTTCATAAAAAATACCCCCGCCGCTCCCAGTGTTGTTCCTACAAAAGGAATCAAAATTCCACCAATTACCTCTATATTCATATAAGCTTCTCCTCTCTTTTAAGTTAGTTTATACTAACTCATTTGTTTTTTCAATTTTTTTCTGCTTTAACGATAATCTTTCGCAATGTATGGAGGACAGAACCGACACCGCTGGTTTATTCTATGTATCTTCTGCTTCTCTTGCCATCCTTTTTCCAATATCAGATATATCATGCCCTCGTAAAGCAAAACCGTTCCTTCGGACCAATGATTGATATGCAAAACAATCCCCGTAACATGGAAGTTCTTTTCCCATGTTACGGAGGGTTTTGTTTTTCCTCTGGCTATTCTTTTTTACATCTCATATTTTTTCACAAACAGTGCCCGAATCGCATTCACCACTGCGATGACCATAACGCCCACATCTGCGAAGATCGCCATCCACATATTGGCAATGCCCAGGGCACCAAGCAGCAGACAGATCAGTTTGATACCGATGGCGAAATAAATATTTTCATATACAATATGCATACATTTTCTTGCAATATGGATCGCTGTGGCAATCTTTAACGGATCATCATCCATCAGTACGATATCGGCCGCCTCAATCGCGGCATCGGATCCCATGGCACCCATGGCAATTCCGATATCGGCTCTGGAAAGTACAGGTGCATCGTTGATTCCATCACCGACGAATGCCAGTTTTTCTTTTTCTGTCTTTCTGTCCAACAGTTCTTCTACTTTGCTTACTTTATCTCCCGGAAGCAGCTCGCTGTAAACCTCCTGAATTCCCAGATCCTTTGCCACATAATCTGCCACATTTTTCCGGTCACCTGTCAGCATGATGGTCTTTTTTACACCACATTTTTTCAGCTCTTTAATCGCCTGTTTTGCGTGGGGTTTCACCGTATCGGAAATCAGAATATGTCCTGCGTATCTGCCGTTCACAGCCATATGCACAACTGTTCCTACATGACTGCAGGATCTGTATGCAATTCCCAGTTTTTCCATCAGTTTTTCATTTCCTGCTGCCACAGCAATGCCGTCTACTTTCGCAGTAACACCGTTGCCACTGATTTCTTCAATCTCTGTGACACGACTTCTGTCAATATTTTTTCCATAGGCTTTCTGCAGACTCTTGCTGATCGGATGAGAAGAAGAACACTCTGCAAGGGCTGCGTATTCCAGAAGTTTTGCATCTTCCAGCTCATTATGGTGTACTCCGCTTACTTCAAACACACCCTGTGTCATCGTACCGGTTTTATCAAATACCACATATTTTGTCTGAGACAAAGTCTCCAGATAGTTCGACCCCTTAACCAGAACACCTGCTTTACTTGCACCACCGATGCCCGCAAAAAAACTTAACGGAATACTGATGACCAGCGCACATGGACAACTGATAACCAGGAAAGTCAGTGCACGGTAGATCCAGTCGCCCCATTCCGGTGACAGTCCCATGAAAAGTATACGAACCAGCGGAGGCAATACAGCCAGCGCCACCGCACCGTAGCATACCGCCGGAGTATAGTATTTTGCAAATTTTGAAATAAAATTCTCTGATTTTGATTTCTGAGAACTTGCATTTTCTACCAGATCAAGAATCCTGGATACCGTAGATTCTCCGAATTCCTTTGTAGTCCGAATCTTTAACACACCAGTCATATTGATACATCCGCTGATGATCTCATCCCCGCAGTGCACATCCTGCGGTACACTCTCTCCGGTCAGTGCACTTGTATTCAGTGTGGAAGCTCCTTCTGCCACGATACCGTCAATCGGCACTTTTTCTCCCGGCTGTACCACGATGACAGAGCCGATCTCCACTTCATCAGGATCCACCTGCTCCAGTTTTCCATCCTGTTCAATATTTGCATAATCCGGGCGGATATCCATCAGCTCGCTGATATTTCTGCGGCTCTTTCCGACCGCATAACTCTGGAACAATTCACCGATCTGATAAAACAGCATAACTGCTACGCCTTCTTTGTAATCCCCAAGGAGAATCGCACCGATTGTTGCTACCGCCATCAGAAAATTCTCATCAAACATCTGTCGGTTTAAAATACCTTTTCCCGCTTTTTTCAGGATATCGTATCCAATGACCAGATATGGGATCATAAACAATACGAATTTTACATATCCTTTCATCGGAATCAGAGAAAACGCAACAACCAGTACTGCAGCTATCACAATACGGATCAGCATCTTTTTCTGCTTCTTATTCATACTAAAGCCTCCTTTATTCATTCAATGCGGTTACTGTTCACCGGGTAAAAAATACAGCGTAAAGAAACAACTTCGCTTTCCCGGGCAGTTTCTTTACGCTGTCATGATATCTTACAGATAAATCTCGCAGTCATCTTCTACTTTCTTGCAGTTTTTCAGTACATCCTGCATAACAGCTTTCGGATCCTGTCCTTCTTCAAATTCTACACTCATCTTCAGTGTCATAAAGTTTACATTTGCATTCTTTACACCTGCTGTGTTCTTTGCTGCTTCTTCCATCTTATTTGCACAGTTTGCGCAGTCTACTTCGATTTTATAGGTTTTTTTCATATTATTTACCTTTTCCTTTCTTTTCTACTTTTGTTTTTAATGTTATATATGAGCATTTGTTCATATGTTTGATTTTATTATAGCATCGATTTTCTATTTGTCAACTGTTTTTCCGATAGGATGCTTGTTCTTTTTATTTTACAATCTTCAACAGTAGTTCTGTTTCTTTTCTCTTCGGAGCCTCCGGCACTTCTTCCGGATAGCCGAGTGCGATCAGTGCGGATACCGATTCTGTCTCCGGGATCTGCAGAGCTTCTTTTACTTTTGCTTCTTCAAAGATTCCCATGATCACAGTTCCCAGACCTTTTTCCCAGGCAGCCAGACAGAAAGCTTCGCCCGCCAGCCCTGCATCGTAGGACTGCCAGTGTGTGCCCTTGGAGGTGGAAAAAGAACCATCTCTTTCATATCCGGACCGCTCATTGACTGTTGTCTCCACGATCAGCACCGGAGCCTGACCGATGATCCGCTGATTACCGGCAAATCCCATCACGCAGGTATCGGCGATCTCCTGCTTTTTCGCCTGGTTTATTATCGCGATGTAGTGGGCTGTCTGTGTATTTTTCCAGCTTGGTGCGTAGGCTGCTACGCTAACAATCGCACGAATCTCCTCCTCGCTTACTGCCTGGTCTGTGAATTTTCTGGTGCTTCTTCTCTCTTTAATGCCTTTTATTAATTCCATTTCCTGCTCCTCCTGTTCCGTACAATAAAGCAGAAAAATCGGAGAACAGCTCTTTGTAAAGAGACATTCTCCGGTTCTTCGTATGTTTTTTATTATTTTTACATTATTTTATTCAGATTGTCAATCGTTTTCACAATGACACACCATATCTCATACTCTGAATTATTCCCCAAGCTTTTTACCGGTCAGCATCTCGTAACCCTGCAGGTATTTGTTGATGGTCTTGTCCACGATTTCCTGTGGCAGTGTCCAGTTGTTATCCGGGTTTGCTTTCAGCCAGTCACGGGCAAACTGTTTGTCGAAAGAAGGCTGGCCATGTCCTGCTTCATATCCTTCCGCCGGCCAGAAACGGGAACTATCCGGTGTAAGCATCTCATCACCGATCACCATGTTTCCTTCTGCATCCAGTCCAAACTCGAACTTGGTATCTGCGATGATGATTCCTTTACTCAATGCATACTCTGCACATTTTTTATACAGCGCGATGGTGTTGTCACGAAGTTTTTCAGCCAGTTCCTGTCCTCTTCCCGGGAAGTATTTTTCCAGATGAGTTACGCTCTGTTCAAAAGAAATATTCTCATCGTGATCACCGATCTCTGCTTTGGTAGACGGGGTGTAAATAGGCTCCGGCAGTTTATCGGATTCTTTCAGTCCTTCCGGAAGTTCAATGCCACAGACTTTTCCGGTTTTCTTATAGCTCTCCCAGCCACTTCCTGTGATATATCCGCGAACGATGCACTCGATTGGCAGCATCTCCAGTTTCCGGCACATCATACTGTTACCGTTGAACTTTTCCTGCTGGAAGAATTCCGGCATATCTTTCACATCTACAGAAATCATGTGATTAGGAATGATATCCTCTGTCATGTCAAACCAGAACTTGGACATCTGTGTCAGGACAGCTCCTTTTTTGGTCACTTCATTGTTCAGAATCACATCAAAACAGCTGATACGATCTGTAGCTACCATGATCAGGCTGTCACCGTTATCATAAATCTCACGTACTTTTCCTTCTTTAATAGGTTTCATTTCCTGCATTTTACACACCTCATCCTTTTTTTCTTAGACAATGTCTGATGTATTTTCAGTACAGGAAAAGGCTACCACTATCTGAGGGTTATTGTCAAGACTTTGTCCGGTTTTCACTTATAGTTTTAAACGCAGCCAACTAATAAGTAATACTTATAATTTGATATTCTTTATTAAGCACTGTTACTAAATCATGATTCGCACCTTCGGTGCTTGACGCTGCTTTCGCATCTATCATGATCGCCATTCGCCGCTCCCGATGAACAAACTTCGTTTGTTCCCGCTCGCTAACGCTCATTATATCATAAAAATATTGCATCATAACTTAAGTGAGCCATACGCTTACGCATACGGCTCTTCTATCTCTTATTTACCTTCTTCCAGAAGCTGCAAAAACTCTGCTTCCGGCATCGGTTTATAGTAATAATATCCCTGAATATAATCACATCCGTTCGCCCGCAGGAATGCTGCCTGTTCTTCGGTCTCTGCACCTTCCGCTACCAGTCGAATCCCCAGCTTATGTGCCATATCGATAATTGCCCGCAGGATACTCTCTGACTTTTTATTAACTCCGATATTTCGTACAAAACTGATATCCATCTTCAGGATATCAAAATCATAATCCTGCAACATTCCAAAAGACGAATATCCGTTTCCGAAGTCATCCAGCAGGATCTCTGCACCGTTTTCTTTCAGATGCATCAGCATACGGGTGTGATTCTCGCCTATTGCTGCCAGAGAAGTCTCAGTAATTTCAAAGCGGATCTTCTGTTCATTCTGATTGTTTTTTTTCAGTCCCCGCACGATCCATTCCAGCATATTTTCATCGTAGAAGTCCATCCAGGAAAGATTGACGGATACAGGTACAAACCGTTTCTTTTCTGCTCTTCGCTGATCCAGACAGCCTGTCACTTTCTCAATCATATAGCGATCCAGTTCGGAGATATAGCCTCCCTTTTCCAGTGCCGGAATAAACTGTCCGGGAGAAATAAATCCTTTCTGCTCATGAAACCAGCGCACCAGGGCCTCCGCCGATACGATTTTTCCGGTTTTCGCATCCACGACCGGCTGATAAAACACCTGAAATTCCTGTTTTTCAATCCCCTCTTCGAATTCCGAACAGATTTCCATCTCATCCACATAGGTATCTTTCATATCGCTTTTAAAAATAGCATAGGGTTTCAGATACTCATCTGTGATATATCCCTTTGCAAGTTTTGCTCTGTCTATCATACCGGTGACCGACACATCATTTTCCTGGATATAATAAATACCACAGGTACTGTAAATATGCATCTTTCTTTTCCGTAATTGAAATTACAAAATTCTGTCAGATAGTCATAATCCAAATTCCTTGCTTCGATCAGACACGCAAAATGATCCGATTCAATCCTCGAAGTATCAATGGGAGCAAATCTTGAATATATGATCCTCTGGTAAAACCAGCACAGTAATTTATCTCCACCACCTACGCCGAGAAGTTCATTGACTGCCTTAAAATTTTTAATATTAAAAAACAGAAGCACATAATCTGTTTTTGCAGGCATCTCTTTTAATGATCTTGACACCCGGCGGATAAACTCCTTTCTGTTATCTCCCCCCGTTACCTGATCAATATAATCTCGTTCAAAAAGTGCGATCGTGTTCCGCACTCTGGTGTTAACAATCCTTGCATCAAAAGGTCTGCTGAAATAATCACTGACCCCCATTTCATAAGCGTGCCCAATATATTCATTGGATGTCTCTGCAGATATAATAATAACCGGAAGTTCTTTCAGCCAGTTACGCTGCTGCATCACCTGCAGCACGCCGAATCCATCCAGTTCCGGCATGGTAATATCCAGAAGTACGATAGAGAAACTATAAAGTCCTTCCTCCATGATTGCTATGGCTTTTTTCCCATCTTCCGCTTCCACAATATCATATTCATCTTCCAATATTCCGGTCAGAATCTCACGATTCATCTCGGAATCATCCATGATCAGAATACGTCTTTTTCTCGTCTGTTTCATTTATGTGTTCTCCAAACAAATGTTAACAGCCACTTCCCTGCTGCTTCTTTCGTTAGTATACCGATTATATTATACTCTATTTTCGATGCAGTGTTTATTATTTCTCTTTATTTCTGCCCACAGGATGTTGCTGTCGTTACTGTTCACTGGCGCATCCTCGCGAGGCATTTTTCACTTTACAGGAAAGCAATTTCCCGTAAAACAAAAAAAGCCGGAGAACTGCGGAACAGTTCTCCAACCTCTCATTTTCTGTTTATTTTATTTCTCATCTGCCGGTACGTCTTTGATGCTGAAGCTCATTCTTCCCATCTTATCCTTGCCCATACAGATCACTTTGACTTCATCGCCCAGTGTCAGAACATCCTCTACCCGGTTGATACGCTCTTTTGCGATCTTGGAGATATGAACCATACCCTCTTTTCCTGGTGCAAATTCGATAAATGCGCCGAATTCTTTGATGCTTACTACTTTACCGGTGAAAATCTGACCTTCTTTGTAATCTGTTACGATGGTCTGGATATAGTGAATTGCTTTATCCATCATCTTCTGATCTGTTCCGCAGATAGAAACTGCTCCGTCATCTGTGATATCGATTTTTACACCGGTCTCATCGATGATCGCATTAATGGTTTTTCCTCTCTGACCTACCACATCGCCGATCTTTTCCGGATCGATCTTGATCTGAACGATCTTCGGTGCGTATTCATTCACATGCTCTCTCGGGCCTGCGATACATTTTTCCATAACTTCGGTCAGAATATACTCTCTTGCCTGTTTGGTCTTTGCAATAGCCTCTTCAATGATCGGACGGGTCAGACCATGGATCTTGATATCCATCTGGATCGCTGTGATACCATCATGTGTACCTGCCACCTTGAAATCCATATCGCCGAAGAAATCCTCCAGACCCTGAATATCGGTCAGAACGATATAATCATCATCGGTCTCGCCGGTTACCAGACCACATGAGATACCTGCTACCGGTTTTCTGATCGGTACACCTGCTGCCATCAGAGACATGGTAGATGCACAGATACTTGCCTGAGAAGTAGATCCGTTGGATTCGAATGTCTCAGATACGGTACGGATCGCATATGGGAATTCTTCCTCGCTTGGCAGTACCGGAACCAGAGCTTTCTCAGCCAGTGCGCCATGACCGATCTCACGACGTCCCGGTCCACGGCTCGGTTTCGTCTCACCTACAGAGTAGGACGGGAAGTTATAGTGATGCATGTAACGTTTTCCAACCTCGAACTCATCCAGGCCATCCAGACGCTGTCCCTCGGACAGAGGAGCCAGGGTGGTGATGGTACAGATCTGTGTCTGTCCTCTTGTAAACATGGCAGAACCGTGAACACGCGGTACGATATCCGTTTCTGCAGCCAGCGGACGGATCTGTGTGATCGCACGGCCATCCGGACGTTTGTGATCTTTCAGGATCATCTTACGAACGGTCTTTTTCTGATACTGGTACACGGCTTCACCCAGAACAGCCAGCCATTCCTCATTATCAGCAAATGCTTCTTCCAGTTTTGCTGTCACCTGACGGATATTTTCTTCTCTTGTCTGTTTGTCATCGGAGAATACAGCTACTTCCATCTCTTCCGGTGTTACGATCTCTTTCATCGCTGCGAACAGTTCTTCCGGAACCGCACAGGATTCATAGCTGTGTTTTGCTTTTCCGCAGTCAGCTACGATTTTGTCGATAAATGCGATGATCTCTTTGTTGACCTTATCAGCTTCAAAAATAGCTTCAATCATCTTTGCTTCCGGAACTTCGTTTGCTCCGGCTTCAATCATGATGACTTTTTCTCTTGTGGAAGCAACAGTCAGTTTCAGGTCAGATTTTGCATTCTGCTCCAGTGTCGGGTTAATGATCAGTTCACCATCGATCATACCTACCTGTGTTGCTGCACACGGTCCGTCAAAAGGAATATCTGAGATGCAGGTTGCGATAGAGGAACCAAGCATTGCCACAACTTCCGGATTACACTGTGGATCTACAGACATTACCATGTTATTCAGTGTAACATCATTACGGTAATCCTTCGGGAACAGCGGACGCATCGGACGGTCAATTACTCGGGAGGTCAGAATCGCATGCTCGGATGCTTTTCCTTCTCTCTTGTTAAATCCACCCGGGATTTTTCCTACTGCATACATTTTCTCTTCATATTCTACACTTAACGGGAAAAAATCAATTCCTTCTCTTGGCTTTTCTGATGCGGTTGCGGTAGAAAGTACAACGGTATCACCATAATGCATAAATGCTGCGCCATTAGCCTGTTTTGCCACGCGGTCGATGTCAACTGTCAGTGTTCTTCCTGCCAGTTCCATAGAATAACTTTTGTACATACATTTTCTCCTTTTTCTGCCCTCTGGGCGATTTTTTCGTTACTGTTCACTTCATTCTCAGCAACATTCTGCCGGCGGATATGCTCCGAAACAACTGAAAAACACACTCCCCGCTGTCCTTATCCTGCTTTGGCAATATGCTTTTCAGTGGTCTCGGCATCCTTTCCGACATCTTCCGGTAATCGACAGTATCCGTTGGGATATATTTTCCTTTTTTACGCTGTCTTGTACAGATTAAGATAAGAGGGATGGAAGAATACCTTCCACCCCTCGCCATTCTTTTCTCTGTGCAGTTGAATTACTTTCTGATTCCTAATTTTTCAATCAGTGCACGATATCTTTCGATATCTGTTTTCTTCAGGTAATCCAGCAGACCTCTTCTCTGACCTACCATTTTCAGCAGACCTCTTCTGGAATGATGATCTTTGTGATGTGTTTTCAGATGCTCTGTCAGCTCCTGGATTCTTGCTGTCAGTACAGCTACCTGTACTTCCGGTGAACCTGTGTCGCCTTCTGTTCTTGCGTATTCAGCCATAATAGCCTGTTTCTTTTCTTTAGAAATCATTTTGTTTTCCTCCTGTTTTTTCAATCGCCACATATTAAGAAATGGTCGGAGTATCCGATATCTGAATATGGGCTAACTCATACTTGAACAGTATACCATATACTTTCAGTAATGTAAACCTCTTTTTTCGAAATATTGCTTTCCTGAACCGGCATCTCTCTGAATCTGTGCTTTCAGTTCTTCCACCGAATCAAACTTGCACTCCGGACGCACAAAGTGATAGAATTCCACCCGGGCCTCTTCCCCGTACAGATCCTCGTCGCAGTCAAACAAATACGTCTCTACACCTGCAAACGGCACTTCCACGGTGGGTTTCACCCCCACATTGGAGATTCCATAGAACGTTTTACCTTTGATAAAAGTTTTCGATGCATAGACACCAAAGGGTGGTAGAAGTTTTCCGTCTTCCGGCACCTGATTAATCGTCGGAAGTCCCCAGGTACGCCCCAGCTGTCTTCCATGTACCACTTCTCCCAGCACAAAATACCGGTAGCCGAGGAGCTCATTGACTTTCTCGATATTTCCTTCCTGAAGTACCTCACGGATCCAGGTGCTGCTGATCGGGCGTTCTTCCCGCGTCTCCTTGCTTAAAATTTCCACCTCAAATCCATATTGGGTACCCGCCTTCCGTAACAGTTCCGGATTTCCTTTTCTGTTATGTCCAAAGTGAAAATCCGGCCCCACCACTACATATGCGGCACACAGCTGTTTAACCAGAATCTCCCTGATAAAATCCTCCGGCTCCATCCGGATGATTTCCGGAACGAACGGACACTCCACCAGACATTCCACTCCCCGGCGTTCCAGAAGAATCCTGCGCTCTTCATTCGTAAGAATCGTCCGCTTGATCCTGGTTCCCAGTCTGACAAGAGGAGAAACATCAAAGGTAAATACTACCGTTTCATATCCTTCTTTGCCGATTTCCAGAACCCGGTTGATCAGTTTACTGTGCCCCTTATGGACGCCGTCAAATTTTCCAAGTGTTACCACACTTCTCTTATCCAATTGAAAATCCAGATTTTTTGTAATATATTTCATGTCTCTTTCCATTCTTCTCTCTGTCGCAACTGTTTTTCCAATTGCTTTTACGGGACAAAACATCTCACAGAATATTGCCTGCAGAATCGTTACGCCTCATTTTCTTTTCGATAAAACATTTTCACCGGTATCATCTGATCTGTCTTTTTCTCATACAGTCCTATAAATGTCTCCCGGCTGTCATATACTCTGACATAACCTCCATCCACCTTGAGCTCCTCCTGTAACAGTTCCGGAAAAATCCGGTTTCCGTTGTGTACCAGAAGATCACCCTGCGGTGTTGTTTTCGCAGCCGGATACTGATCGAACATCCTGTCTACAGGAAGAATCAAACGTTCTATATTACCTTCTTCCATGACTTTTTGTACTTCGTCCAGTTTTACCGCGTCTGTCAATCCAAACCGCTCTACCCGGGTACGCAGAAGTTCTTCCATGCAACCGCCACATCCCAGTTTTTCACCGATATCGTTACATAAGGTCCGGATATACGTTCCCTTGGAACACTGCACCCGAATCTTTACTTTCGGAAGCTCCATCCACAGAACCTCAATGTTATGAAAGGTAACCGGTCTGGCTTTTCGCTCCACGACTTTACCTTCCCGTGCCAGTTCGTACAGTTTTTTTCCATTCACTTTCAGTGCGGAATACATCGGTGGAACCTGCTGCTGCTCACCCTGAAATGAAAGAATGCAGGTGCGGACTTCTTCTTCCGACACCTGCACTGACGACTCCTTCAGGATCGTTCCTTCCATATCCTGGGTATCGGTGGTGATTCCCAACCGAAGCACTGCCTCGTATTCCTTATCATGATCTGCCAGCAGATCACACAGTTTTGTTCCTTTTCCAAGGCAGACCGGCAGGACACCCTGTGCCTGAGGATCCAGGGTTCCCGTATGACCGATCTTTTTTTGTTTTAAGATTCCACGAAGCTTCGCCACCACATCATGAGATGTATAGCCTGCTTCTTTGTATATATTGATTACACCGCTTCTTTCCATATGTTTTCTTTACTCCCGAAGCTGTCTTTCTATATCCAGTGTCAGACTGTTTACCACATCGAAAACTGATCCCTGCATAGTACATCCGGCTGCTTTCACATGGCCTCCACCGCCAAAATAAGAAGCCACTCTTGCCACATCCACTTTTCCGTTGGAACGCATGCTGACTTTATACTCCTGCACACCGATTTCATATAAAAAGATGGCAACCTCCACGCCACGGGTATTCTGTAACTGGTTGACGATACCATCCATATCTTTCGGTGTCACACCGTAAAAATCCATGTCTTTCTTTCTCACATAACCCACGATACACCGCTGATCCAAAAGCATGATGCTCTCCATGATCGTGCGTCCCATAATCTGATTCTGTGCATAGGATTTTGTATAGAAAGAATCCTTGATGATACTGGTAAAATCAATGCCTTTTGCCATCAGCTGACCTGCGATCTCCATGGTTCTGGTTCCGGTACAGCTGTACTGGAACACACCGGTATCGTGAACGATCCCGGTATATAGTGCTTCCGCACAGGCTTTGTTGATCTTTTCCGGCTCCAGAAGTTCATAGAGCACTTCACAGGTAGAGCTTGCGTCCGGAACGATCTGATTCTTCTGTGCAATTCCTTTATTCGTGATGTGATGATCGATGCACGCGGTTATTTTCGCCGTATTCACTGCCTGACCGGCAACGCCGATCCGGTCTGTGCTGCTGACATCGAATTCCAGGAACAGGTCATATTCTTTCTCTTCCCATTCCTGTTTCGCCTGATCAATGTTCTGAATAAAATGAAATACTTCCGGTACCTCCTCCAGATAAACATCTGTCTGGATCTGTGGGTAATTTTCTTTCAGATACAGATACATTCCCATGCAGGAGCCCACGCAGTCACCATCCGGTCTTACGTGACCGGCGATAGCTGCTGTGGTTACACCCTCAAGTACAGATGCAATATTATTTATCATCTTCCTCATCCCTTTCTGGGGTCTCTTTATTTACCTCGTCAATTAATCTGGACATATGCACACCATATTCAATCGACTGATCCAGTACAAACTGAATCTCCGGTGTGTTACGAAGATTCAGACGTTTTGCCAGCTGGCGGCGTACATAACCTTCCGCACTGCGAAGACCGGCAATGGTATCTTTCTTTTCTTCATCGGAACCCATCACACTGATGTATGCCTTGCAGGTTTTCAGATCCGGTGCCACTTCCACAGAAGTGACGGATGTCATCATATGAATTCTGGGATCTTTGATCTCCTGACGGATGATGAGGCTTAATTCTTTCATCACTTCGCCGTTGATCCTTGTATTTTTTATGCTGTTTTTTCTCATTACCTATCACCTCAATCCGGTATGAAAGCCTATCTCGGTACTTCTACCATGATGTATGCTTCTACCTGATCCAATTCCTGGATATCGTTGAATCCTTCGAATACCAGACCACATTCATAACCGGCTTTTACTTCTTTCACATCATCTTTGAATCGTTTCAGAGATGCCAGTGGACCTTCGAAGATCTGTTTTCCTTCTCTGGAGATTCTTACCGTACAGCCTCTCTGGAATACACCATCCAGAACATAACTTCCGGCGATGTTACCGACACCGGATGCTTTGAAGATCTGACGAACTTCTGCATGACCGATGACTTTCTCTTCGAAGACAGGATCAAGCATACCCTTCATGGCAGCTTCCACATCTTCGATTGCCTGATAGATGACACGGTACAGACGCAGGTCTACACCTTCCTGTTCTGCGGTTGCTTTTGCTGTCGCGTCCGGACGAACATTGAAACCGATGATGATCGCGTTGGAGGCGGAAGCCAGTGTTACGTCCGATTCGTTGATAGCACCTACACCACCATGGATGACCTTAACGACAACTTCATCATTAGACAGCTTCACAAGACTCTGCTTTACAGCTTCCACAGATCCCTGAACATCAGCTTTTACGATAAGATTCAGTTCTTTCAGGTTACCTTCCTGAATCTGGCTGAACAGATCATCCAGAGACATCTTCGCTTTTGTTTCTTCCAGCAGACGATTCTTATTTTCAGAAATAAAGGTTGCTGCAAAGTTCTTTGCTTCTTTATCGTTTTCGGTAGCCACCAGAACTTCACCTGCGTTCGGTACATCTGACAGACCAAGAATCTCTACCGGCGTAGACGGGCCTGCTTCTTTGACACGGCGTCCCTTATCATCCATCATCGCACGTACTTTACCTGAGGAAGCTCCGGCTGCGATAAAGTCACCCACATGCAGCGTACCTTTCTGTACAAGAATAGTAGCAACCGGACCTTTTCCTTTGTCAAGCTGCGCCTCGATAACCAGACCACGTGCTTTTCTCTTCGGGTTGGCTTTCAGTTCGCATACCTCGGAAGTCAGCAGGATCATCTCCAGCAGTTCCTCGATACCCTGGTGAGTCTTTGCGGACACTGGGACGAAAATAGTGCTTCCTCCCCAGTCTTCCGGGATCAGTTCGTACTCGGAAAGTTCCTGTTTTACTCTCTCGATGTTGGCACTCGGTTTATCTACTTTGTTGATCGCAACAATGATCTCAACACCTGCTGCTTTTGCATGGTTGATTGCTTCTACCGTCTGCGGCATTACACCATCGTCTGCTGCAACTACCAGAACAGCGATATCGGTGGAGTTTGCTCCACGCATACGCATAGCGGTGAATGCCTCATGTCCCGGAGTATCCAGGAATGTGATCTTCTGTCCCTTGATTGATACCACATATGCACCGATGTGCTGTGTGATACCACCGGCCTCACGGTCGGTTACATTTGTCTTACGAATCGCATCCAGCAGTGAAGTTTTACCATGGTCAACGTGTCCCATAACACAGACAACCGGTGGTCTTGGAACGAGATCCTTCGGATCTTCCTCTTCCTCTTTTAACAGTTCCTCAATCACATCCACTTTTTCTTCCTGTTCTGCGATAATATCATAGTCAAGTGCGATCTCCTGTGCCTTTTCAAAATCGATCTCATGGTTTACCGTAACCATAGTTCCTTCCATAAACAGTTTCTTAACGATCACTGCCGGCTGCATCTTCATCTTTTCTGCTAGTTCGCGAATCGTCATTTTCTCCGGAAGTGTGATTTCTTTCACTACTTCTTTCTTTTCTTCCTTCGGCTGAGGACGGGCAGGTTTCTGCAGTGCTTTCGGCAGTCTGCTCTTCTGAAAACGTCCCTGGTTCGGACGGTTGGATCCCTGTCCGTTTCGTCTGTCCTGGGTCTTTTTCTCTTCTCTTTCGCGTTCTTTTTCTTTATCTTTTTCTTTGTTCTTTACGTCTCTGACCGGTTTTCTTGCCAGACCCAGATCCATACTGTCCATAGCAGGTCTGGAATCTCTGCGTTCATTTCTGCGTCCGTTGTTTTCTCTTCCGTCGCGGTCTCTGTTATCACGGTTCATACCGTTTCTGTTGTTATCAAAACGACGGCCGCCCTGATTGTCTCTGTTCTGATTGTCTCTGTTTTGTCCGTCTCTGTTTCCATCGAAGCGACGGCTTCCGTTTCCGCCGTCCTGACGGTTGTTCTGTCCCTGATAACGGTTATTATTCTGGCCGTTTCTGTTATCAAAGCGACGGCCACCCTGGTTATCTCTGCTCTGGCCGTCACGATTCTGATTGTCTCTTCTTCCCTGACCGTCACGGTTCTGATTGTCTCTTCTTCCCTGACCGTTGAATCTTCTCTCCTGACCATCTCTGCTCTGATTGTCACGGTTCTGATATCCACTGCGGTTTCCTTCACCGTTTCCTCTTGCCGGTCTGTCCTGTCCGTTTCTGTCAGACTGCGGTTTGTTTCTTCTGAAATTCTTACCTTCCTGGGTCTGTGCGTTCTGCGGACGGAATACCTGAATCAGATTTGATTTCTTTTTCGGGCGGTCAGCTGCTTCTTTTTTCTCTTCTTTTCCTTCATTTTTTCCGGTGAATGCATCCCGGACCATTTTTTCATCTTTTTCTTCCAATGTACTCATATGACTCTTAACTTCTACCTTTTTCTCCTTTAAAAATTCAATAACTTCTTTGTTTGTTTTATTTAATTCCTGTGCAATTTCATAGATTCTTGATTTTGGCATTCTACCACCAACCTTTCTGCTCCATGCCAAGAAATGTAATTATTCAGATTTCAGCTGTTTTTCCATTGCTGCTGCCAGGTTTTCATCAGTTACTGCCAGAGACGCACGGAATTCTTTTCCCATGGCTCTTCCCAGTTCCTCTTTTCCTCCGAAATCATAACAGGGTACTTCATAATACGTACACATATTATGGAATTTCTTTTTGGTATTGTCCGACGCTTCCGCCGAAACGATGACCAGCCAGGCCTTTCCTGTCTTTACTGCTTTCTCCGTTGAAAACTCTCCGCTGACAATCTTACCTGCCTTGGTGGAAAGTCCGATCAGTGATAGTACTTTATTACAATTCAATCGTATCCAGCTCCCTTTCCAGGTTCTCGTAAACCTCCTGAGGAATCTGCATCTTCAGGGAACGTTCCAGCCCTTTGTTCTTGATGGCTTTCTGCAGACATTCCTTTGAGAAACAAAGATATGCGCCGCGACCGTTTTTTCTTCCGGTCACATCCAGTACGATTTCACCTTCCGGCGCCTTCAGTACACGCATCATTTCCTTTTTATTTTTCATCTCATTGCATCCGATACATTTCCGCAGCGGCACCTTTTTTATATTTCCCATAGCTATCCGCCTCACTGTTTTTTCAGATCTTACTCTTCTTCTGTGGATGTCTCTTCCGAGATCTCTTCTGTTTTCGGTTCTTCATCCAGTTCTACATCGGCCAGAGCATCTTCCATGGAATCTTCACCCTCTTCATCGTCAGACTCCTGATAATATTCAAAATCACCGGCTTCTCTTGCCTGTGTCTCACTCTTGATATCGATCTTGAAGCCTGTCAGACGGGCTGCCAGACGGGCATTCTGTCCTTCTTTACCGATTGCAAGAGACAGCTGATAATCCGGAACAATAACCAGCGCAGTCTTCTCATCCGGATCTGCCAGTACGGTGATCACCTTTGCAGGGCTCAGTGCATTCTCAATCAACAGTGCCGGATTCTCATTCCAGCTGATGATATCGATCTTCTCACCACGCAGTTCTTCCACAATAGTGTTTACTCTGGCACCGTTCATACCTACACACGCACCGACGGCATCGACATCCGGATCATTGGACCATACAGCGATCTTGGTTCTGGAACCGGCTTCTCTTGCGATACTCTTGATCTCTACGATACCGTCTTTTACCTCAGTCACTTCTGCTTCAAAGAGACGTTTTACCAGTTCCGGATGAGTTCTGGAAACCATGATCTTTGGTCCTTTCGGTGAATCCTTAACTTCCAGTACATATACTTTGATACGTTCGGTCGGTTTGTATACTTCACCTTTGACCTGCTCGTTTTCACTCAGGATCGCATCTACCTTACCCAGATTCACACTGACATTTTTTCCCATGTACCGCTGTACCACACCGGTAACCACGTCTTTTTCTTTCTGGAAATATTCATCATACAGAACTTTTCTTTCTTCCTCACGGATCTTCTGCAGAATCACATTCTTTGCGTTCTGTGTCGCAATACGTCCGAACTGTTTGGACTGAATCGGAACCTGAACGATATCCCCCAGTTCATATTTGGAATCCATCATCTTCGCATTGGAAAGGCTGATCTCCATCACCGGATCTTCTACCACCTCCACTACGGTCTTGTCAGCATATACGCTGAACTCGCAGGTTTCATGATCGATGGTCACATGTACGTTATCTGCTTTTCCAAAATGGTTTTTACAGGCCTGAATCAGAGACTGTTCGATCGCTTCCATCAGAACTTCTTTGCTGATATTTTTTTCTTTTTCCAGAATAGTTAACGCTTCCAGTAATTCTGTGTTCATTTTTTCTTTATCCTCCTTAAAAATCAAAAGCAAGACGAATCAATGCGATATCTGCTTTTTCAAATGTCTGCTCTTTCTGATCCTCTGTGGTGATCGTCACGCTACTTTCATCATATGCACTGAGGATTCCGTAGAATTCTTTTTCTTTATTAATCGGACGATAGGTACGGATCTCTACTTCTTTTCCCATACTTCTTACGTAATCCTTTTCTTTCTTCAGAGGACGTCCAAGACCCGGGGAACTTACTTCCATAATATAAGCATCTTCGATAAAATCCAGTTCATCCAGTTTATCACTGAAGATTCTGCTGACTGCCTCACAGTCATCTACGGTAATTCCGCCTTCTTTATCGATATAGAAACGTAAATACCAGTTTCCTGCCTCTTTCACATACTCCACATCCACCAGTTCAAAACCAAACTGATCAATAATCGGCTGTGCCATAGCTTCCGCCTTCTGTTCGTACTGTTCTCTTACACTCATGCTTTCACCACCTTTTACATGAACAGCAGTTGCTGTCCTCAACAATCAACCCTGATTCTTCGGATGTTCGACCCGTAATTCATACCATCAAACTTCACCCTCTGACTCAGTGATTGATACTCAATGCAACAAATAAGAGTGGACGTATCGCCCACTCTTAAAACTAGTAATCATCTATTAACATGGTAATCATACCATTTATTATTATAAAATGCAAGCGTTTTCAGGCTTTTTCCTTTATACCCGCACTTTCGTTCCTTTGGTGTCCCGTTTTCCAAGCTTGATCTTATTGAGGACCATCTGCTTTTCTTTGTATTCAATCTGGTATTCCATCCGGCTTTCCAGAAGATATGCATGTTCCAGATAATCTCTGTCACCCATCTTCATTGCCCGGACACCAAGGGCTGCTTTTTTCTTCTCCGGTACTTCCTCTTTCAGAAAACGCAGAAAATATCCCGCATGGCTCTGCAGCACCACATAATCCATCGTGTCACACAACTCCACAAGAACCAGTTCATCCTCCTCCGTCAGTTTGGTAGAAGCGATGGTTCTCTTAATCACATCGAATTCCGTTCCCGGCACCTGTTTGATCATACCGGATTTTGTCACGAAAATCAGAGAAGCATTCTTTACTGCCTCCATATTGCTGACACAAAGCAGTTCTTCCTGTGCACTGGAAAAATTACTCAGGTTGTCGATCGGAACTCCTTTATCTCTCAGCCTTGTAAGTGGCAGATCCATCACTTTTACCGTATGCATCTGTCCTTTGTTCGTAAAGAGACAGATCTTATCGGTATTCATACAGGTAAATACATACTTATATTCCCCGTGAACTGTCTCTTTGTTCCTCTCGTAGGTATTCCTATCCAGCACCTTGGCATATCCGAAACGATCCATCAGAAAACATACTTCCGCTTCTTCTACTTTCTTTTCTTCAAAGACAGCTTCTTCCCTGTTTTCAATCACGGTACGGCGTTTTCTTCCGTAGGTTTTCTTGATGTGATCCAGATCTTCCATGATGACCTGTGCCATGGCATCGTAATTATTCAGAATCTCTTCATATCTGGCAATATTTTTCAGAGTTTCCTCATGTTCTGCCACCAGGGCTTCGATTTCCAGTCCGATCAGCTTATACAGTCGCATCTCCAGAATCGCAGTTGCCTGTCTCTGGGTAAAGCAGAGTTTTTTTGCTGCTTTCTCACTGGCTTTCGTCTTGAAGCGGATACCTTCAGTCACACCGTTTACCAGACACTCTTTTACCTGTTTCTGGTTTTTACTTCCACGCAGGATCTCGATGATCAGATCGATCACATCACAGGCTTTGATCAAACCCTCCTGGATCTCTTTCTTTTCCAGTTCTTTATTTAACAGTGTCTGATGCTTTCTCGTACAGACTTCAAACTGAAAATCCACATGATGCTCAATGATCTGTTTCAGGCTCAGTGTTTCCGGTCTTCCATCTGCTACAGCGAGCATATTCACACCGAAAGTATCTTCCAGACGGGTCTTTTTATAGAGCATATTTTTTAGATTTTCCACATCTGCGCCTTTTTTCAGCTCCAGAACGATCCGGATACCTTCTTTGGAAGACTGGTTGGAAATATCCACAATATCTGTAGCTTTTTTGGATTCTACCAGACCGGCTACATCATTTAAGAATTTTCCTATATTGGCTCCAACCATCGGATACGGGATCTGGGTGATCACAAGGTTGACTTTTCCGCCTTTTAATTTCTCTTCTTCCACTTTTCCGCGGATCTTGATCTTTCCGCTTCCGGTTTCATAGATCTTCAGAAGTTCATCTTTATTGATCACGATACCGCCGGTCGGAAAATCCGGTCCTTTGATGTATCTCATCAGACCTTTCACGCTGATCTCATTATTTTTCATGTAGGCTTTCACACCGTCCACGATCTCGACCAGGTTATGTGGCGGGATGCTGGTCGCCATACCGACCGCGATACCATCCGCTCCGTTTAACAGAAGATTCGGAACACGAACCGGAAGTACCACCGGCTCTTTCTCTGTCTCATCAAAGTTCGGCATAAAGTCCACAACATTCTTATCCATATCACTCAGATATACTTCCTGGGTGATTTTTTCCAGTCTTGCTTCCGTATATCGCATGGCAGCGGCTCCGTCACCCTCGATGGATCCAAAATTTCCATGGCCGTCTACCAGAGCCTGTCCCTTCTTAAAGTCCTGTGCCATAACCACCAGGGCATCATAGATGGAACTGTCGCCATGTGGATGATATTTACCCATGGTATCACCTACGATACGGGCGCATTTTCGATAAGGCCTGTCATAGCGGATACCCAGTTCATACATATCATACAGGGTTCTTCTTTGTACCGGTTTCAATCCGTCACGAACATCCGGCAATGCTCTTGACACGATAACACTCATGGCATAGTCAATATAAGACTTCTGCATTACCTCGGAATATTCGGTTCTGATAATCTGTCCTTCCATGTTTTCCTCCTGATTGTTCTATCAGATATCCAGCTGTGCGTTCTGTGCATGCTGATAAATAAATGCTTTTCGGGGAGGTACGTCCGTTCCCATCAGTACTTCTGTCACGTCAGATGCCATTCTCGCATCTTCAATTTCCACCCGTTTCAAAATTCTTGTCTTCGGATCCAGAGTTGTCTCCCATAACTGCTGGGCATCCATTTCTCCCAGACCTTTGTAGCGCTGCAGAGTAAAGGATCCGGTGTGAGTTTTTCTGTATTTTTCCAGCGCCTTGTCATCATACAGATATTCCTCTTCCCCTTTGGAAGGGATCACTTTATACAATGGCGGCATAGCAATGTATACATGACCTTCATAGATCAGTTCCGGCATAAAACGATAAAACAGAGTCAGCAACAAGGTAGAAATATGGGCTCCGTCCACATCCGCATCGGCCATGATGATAATCTTGTCATACCGAAGCTTTGTAATATCAAAATCATTCCCATACCCCTCGGAAAATCCGCAACCAAATGCATTGATCATGGTCTTGATTTCTGCATTCGCCAGCACTTTATCTATCGTTGCTTTTTCCACATTCAGTATTTTTCCACGGATTGGTAAAATAGCCTGATAATTACGGTCTCTGGCTGATTTTGCAGAGCCGCCGGCGGAATCTCCCTCGACAATAAATATTTCGCATTTTTCCGGATCTTTTTTCACACAGTTTGCCAGTTTTCCATTGGAATCAAAAGAATACTTCTGTTTCGTCAAAAGATTGGTTTTTGCCTTTTCTTCGGTCTTACGAATCTTGGCAGAACGTTCTGCACAGGAAAGAACTGTTTTCAGGGTCTCAAGATTACGATCAAAGAATCGAACAATCTCATCTCCTGTGACCTTGGCTGTCGCCTTGGATGCATCCTGATTATCCAGCTTGGTCTTGGTCTGTCCTTCAAAACGAGGTGCCGGATGTTTGATAGAGATAACTGCAGTCATACCATTTCGGATATCTACACCGGTAAAATTGCTGTCTTTTTCCTTCAGAATTCCCAGTTCTCTTGCATAGTTGTTCATAACCGTGGTAAACATGGTCTTGAAACCTGTCAGATGGGTTCCGCCTTCTGCATTATAAATGTTATTACAAAATCCAAGAACATTTTCATGGAATTCGTTGACATACTGGAAAACCCCTTCCACCGTAATTCCATCACTCTCTCCTGAAAAATAAACCGGATCATGAAGCGTCTCTTTTTTTCTGTTCAAATCTCTTACAAAACCAATGATCCCCTCCGGCTCATGATAATCGATAACTTCCGGTTCCGTCTTCCGTTTATCTTCGAAATGAATGGTCAGCTTAGGATTCAGATACGCAGTTTCATGAAGACGGCTTTTTACCTCTTCCTCTGTAAATCTTGTTTTTTCAAAAATCTCCGGATCCGGAAGAAAATTGATACAGGTTCCGGTCTCTTTTGTACGTCCGATTTTCGGAAGCAGACCCTCTTCCAACTCGATTACCGGAATTCCACGCTCATATCGGTCATGATGTACGTATCCTTCTCTGCTGACTTTGACGTCAAGATAGGTAGACAGTGCATTTACCACAGAGGAACCTACGCCGTGAAGACCACCACTGGTCTTATACGCACCGTTATCAAACTTTCCACCCGCATGAAGGGTGGTAAATACCAGACGCTCCGCAGATATTCCTTTCTCATGCATTCCAACCGGAATTCCACGTCCGTTATCTGACACGGTGCAGGAACCGTCTGCTTCCAGCGTAACCCGGATCAAATCACAGTGCCCTGCCAAATGCTCATCCACCGAGTTGTCCACGATTTCGTAGATCAGATGGTTGAGACCTTTTCTGGAAACGCTGCCTATATACATACCCGGTCTCTTCCGGACTGCCTCAAGACCTTCCAGAACTGAGATACTACTGGCGTCATAACTGTCTTTCTTTGCCATAATACTTTCCTTTCTATTCTTTCTCTCCCCGGTACTTTCCTTTGGCTCAAGCCACGGACTTTGGCCCGTTGCTCGCTCCCACACTCGCTGGCGCTCGTTGCTCTGCATATCAACAATTGGTCCGGTGGACCAATTTTGATTGACGCGGCAGTCGCCAAGGTCTCGTGCAAGCACGGACTTTGGCTCGTTGCTCGCGTACATAATTAATCGGCGGTTTTTCATGGGGTACTGGGGTACTTAACGAAAACTGCCGATCATTATACCATATTTTTATACATAGAAACAAGTTAAAAAGTACTTTAGATTGTAGATTCCTATATTTCTCCCTTTTCTCTCAGATAATTCAGAAACCCCTCTGATCCTTCTTCCACATCCCTGTAAGTTTCATCAAAGTCTCCTGTATACCATGGATCTGCTATATCTCTTCCAGATCCGGCAAAGCTTAACAGTTTATATATCTTCCCCTCCGGGTCATGCTTGAACATCCGATTCAGGTTTCGTATATTTGCAGTATCCATACCTATAATGTAATCGAACTTGTCATAGTCGTCTAAAGTGACCTGTCTGGCTCTGTGAGGCACCAATGGAATTCCCAGTTCTCTCAATTTGTTCACTGTACCTCTGTGTGGAGGATTACCGATTTCTTCTCTGCTTGTCGCAGCACTGTCTATAACAAACATATTTTCCAATCCAAGGGTGTTTACTTTGTGGGTAAATACGCTCTCGCTTAGGGTTGATCTGCAAATATTGCCGTGGCAGATGAAAAGTACTTTTATCATTATTTTATTTCTCCTTGTTTTGCCCCGGAACGCCCTGTTTTTCAAGGGTTTCCGGGCTTCGTGTGGTTTGCTCTGAAATTACAGATTGTGGCAAATCAGAGCAAAATTAGGCAAGTTATTACTACCTGTTAGTAATAAAATTAGTAGTCAACACGGAAAACTGACTACTAAGGATTTTGAAACCACTTATGCAGCATCTTCAAAAATTCTCCTCTGTGCCTCTAAATATGACCGCAGATTAATGATTGCATCAGCACAGTTCTTTGAATGTTTAAGTTCATCTTCTGCAAGTTCAATATTATTATCATCCGCAAGCTTAATCGTGTAATCATATATGCGACCTACTAAAATCTCAAGTTCTTCCGTAGTCAACTGAATGCTAATCTTCTTATAATCTTTATGTGCCTTTAATTGCTCAAGGCTATCCATCAACGAGTCAATTTTCTCAACATCCATATCTCCATTTCGAATGGTGTCAATATACACTCTTAATGATGCCCGGAATTTGGTTACAACCTTTGGCTCATGATTCTTTACCTTGTTGTAAACATAAACACCTGTTCCTGTTGCCGCAGCTATCGCAAGGGTAATAATTGTACCTTTTTTATGTCCTTTTACAAACTTAAGAGCCTTAGCTCCCACACCCTGTGCCCGTTCGGCCGTTTAGGTCAATTGGATTTAAGTGTTTCACAATCTGTCCCTGATTAGGTCCAACCGCATAACGAACCACACTACCTATTCTTCTATACAAACCTGTCGCTAATCCTGTTGCGATATCATCCGGAATGTAAAATGCATCTTGTGCAATTGCCATATCTATCGACGCTCCTCTATTTTTTGTGCATTGTTCCTGCTGTAGTCAAATGACCTCCGCATGAGCCTATAATTATTTTTCTTTTGCCAGTTTTCAGATCAATATAATTAGCAAAGTAAATTCTGAAAAATCGGGAGTCCGATTCCTTTCCAGTATTTGACTTAATATGTGGCTCAATATTTATCTCATTTTCAAAGTAGTAGTCTTCATATTCTCTTGATATTGTTTTGTCTTTTTTTGTCGTAGAAGTATTTCCGGGAACACACTCAAACGGAGCTTGTTCGTTGTATTTTGCACAAGCTTCCACAAAATTGCTATATTTTCCAAGACAATCATACAAAGTTGTCACCATCGAAAATAAAACTTCCCATAACACTGCAGGTGCAGTCCCACAATCCTTTAATGACTTCCATCCCTTTTCCGTCAAGTCTATTCTGTCAGAAAAAACAGTAACAAAAAATTCAGGAATATCTTTGGGTGTTTTGGGATACTCATCTATTTGACGAACTAAATCATATGCCTCTTTACCTTTCTTCAAAGGCTCATATGCTGCCTGAATAGAATCTAATTGAGATTGCAATCCGTAATTATCATTTTTTGCCTGCTGAAGTTCATCCTTCAAATCACTATTTTCAATCTCAAACTCAAGTTTCTTGAGTTTCATTTCCTCTAGTTGTGATTTCAAGCCATCATTCTCTGTCGATGCTATCTGACTTGATTCTTCCTGCTTTTTCTTTAATTGTACAAACCTCGATTCTAATGCATCACGACGGATTAATTCCTCACAATTACGATATCTAAATAAGTTATCGTAGTCATTAATATCCTGAGCCACTACTCGCCTAAAAATACGTAAGATTGTTTCCTCGCCTTTCTCCATAGCCTCATCATAGTGAATGAATCTATGTCGGTTTGCATCCAACGGATTAGAAATATCGATATTCGGCAAGTAATACCTTATCATTCCCGCTGTACACTTGTAGTCTTCATCCATGAGATATCGCATTTCATCAACAAAACTTAATTCATTTGAATAGTATACAAGTGCATTTCCGGCTACACTTTCTATCATTTTTTGTGGGTCGATAGGGAGGTTTATCTTTTCTTTATCTATATAATCCTTTTTAGACATTATCAAGATAATAGGAATTCCTCTCTCTTTGTCATAAATTTGTTCCTTAAAAGTGAGTCCTTGTCCAGTGTAAAGTTCCATTGCCTCAAATAATAAAGGCTCATCATTGACCTCACACATGAATCTTTCATCACTCTGGATATTTCTAACAATGCCAGGCACGCTAATATCAGGAGCAGATAAACACTCACCAATAAATCCCATCGCATCAGCATATGACACAACAAATGTTAGTCGCGCTGCACCATTACTCATTGTTTGAAAACCAATTTCCGTTGTCCACCATCTCGGAGCAAAACCGCTCTCATTCTGGCATTCTCTTATTCTACATGCCCAAGAAATATCCTTATCATTTTCCGGGTTAACTCGGTAAATTGACTCTGCGTAAAATGTTTTCTTTCTTTTTGCATCGTATAACTTATTACCATTCTTAAAGTGTGTCCAATAGCGCATCTCCCTCGGAACATGAATGCCTGCTCAAGTTATCTCTGTTCTGAAAAAATATCGTCAAAATTCCATTCGATTTCAATTTCATCCTGACTATGAATACGGATCACCTTGATAATCTCACACAGCTTCTCTGCATCGAACTTCTGAATTCCCAAGAAATCTTTTAGTTTTATTTTATCAGAAAGTTCATTTTGTTCAAGAAGCTTTTTGCTATTCTCCGCATCTTCTATTTTTCGTTTGATTTCATCCAGCTGTCCACTTATCTTTTCAGCTCTCTGCTTATACAAATCACGATCCATACGACCATCTTTGTAATCATCATAGAGCTTCATCTTTTCTGAAGTCAATTGTCGGCTCTGTTTTTGCAATTCTGCAGTATTGATCTCTTTATATTCGCATTGACTTTTGGAAGATGCTTTCTTTTCTTTTTCCAACAATGACGCTGCATACTGATGGACAAGTCCAAGGATATTTTCCTCCAGCGGTTCCCGTCGGATCACCAGACTTCGGCACACAGGATCTCCATTGGTTCTGGCATCAGAGCATTTCAGCAGATGCTCTGTTTCTTTTAACAGAGAATGCCCACAGTTGGCACATATCAGCAATGCCGGCTGTTTTTTACGTCTTTCCAGAGTAAAATTGGTGCGTGATTCTGCAACAATTCTCCGTTTTTTCGGATGCATTTCATTTGCTTTTTCAAACAATGCCCTGTCTATAATTGCTGTATGATGATTTTCCAGGCGAACCCATTCTGTTTCATCATTCAGAACTGCTTTATGGCCAGTATGCATACTGCAACGTGTTTTGCCCCAGATTCTGGTTCCAATATAAATCTCATGGAACAGATGTTAATTCCATTATGCGGGATATGATGTCTATCATTTTGGAAGGTGCCCTTGATCAGGAACTGGATGAAGAACTGGGATATTCCAAGTATGATTATCGAAATAAAGAAACCGATAATTCCAAGAATGGATATTCCCAGAAAACGTTACATACCAGTTACGGAGATATAAGGTGACTTCGAACCACAGGTTGTAAAGAAGTATCAGAATTCGATTACACAGGACATGGAAGAAAAGATCATTTCCATGTACGCAAAAGGAATGACTACTGACGATATAGAAAGCCACATGCGTGAATTATACGATCTTGAGATCTCCGACAGTACTGTCAGCCGGATTACTGATAAGATCCTGCCAATAGTAAAAGAATGGCAGGAAAGGCCATTAGAAAGTGTGTATGCTGTTGTATTTATGGATGCGATCCATTTCCATGTCCGTAATGAGGGGCGGATTGTAAAACGTGCTGTTTACATTGCGATTGGGATCGATATGGAAGGACGTAAGGATGTCCTCGGAATGTATGTTGGTCAAAATGAAAGTTCCAAGTTCTGGCTCTCCATCCTGAATGGCCTGAAAAACCGGGGTGTAGAAGATATATTGATTGCGTGTGTGGATGGACTGACCGGTTTTCCACAGGCAATTGAAGCAGTATTTCCCCAGACCGAGATCCAGCAGTGCATAATCCATCAGATCAGAAACACCACGAAATTTGTTTCTTACAAAGAGATCAAACCACTTATGGCAGATCTGAAGCGTGTATATGCAGCTCCTACAGAAGAAGTTGCATTGGCAGAACTGGACAGCTTTGACGAAAAATGGAGCGGGAAATACCCTAAGATTGCAAAGTCATGGAAAGATAACTGGGCAAATCTTTCAACGTATTTTAAGTATCCGGAAGCTGTCAGACGTCTGATCTATACCACGAACACGATTGAAGGATTTAACCACCAGCTCCGGAAAGTCACCAAATCCAAGACGGTATTTCCATCCGATGACAGTCTCTTGAAAATGCTGTATCTGGCCATGATAGATATCACCAAGAAATGGACGGGACACCGTCAGGATTGGGGACAGATCCATTCTCAGCTGGAAATTTTCTTCGAAGAAAGATTGGAAAGGTTATAAGCAGAATGCATGCTAGGCAGGGCGTACACGCTCAATAGCGAGTACCTCCAAAATTAAGAGCCGCCTTACGGCAGCCCTGGTTATCAATTCTTTCGAATCCCGTCCGGCAGATTTGGTGACCACGGTAACAGATCATCCAGAAAGGACCGG
>NZ_VUMS01000080.1 GCF_009696065.1 Oliverpabstia intestinalis
GGTTCTTCCGCAATTGCCCGTTTTTTGCTTCCAATGAAATTATTTCTGTGATAAAATGTTGGTATCAAATAAAGGCGGTATATGATAATGAATGATTCGTTGAAATTAGATATGTTTTTCCCAGGTGAGTTGCTGTCAATTACTTCTGTTGACCATGATGACAGTTCTATTCATATTAAAATGCGATCCAAAACACATTCTTCCAAATGTCCAGAGTGTGGTCAGGAAACCAAAACTTATCATGGGACATATTTACGCAAAGTTCAGGATCTGCCGATTCTGGGAAAAACTGCACGACTTCATATAACAGCTCACGAGTATGTTTGTAATAATGAATCCTGTTCAAAAGTTACATTTGTTGAAGATTTTGACGGATTTCTCAGTTATTATGGACGCATGACAGAACGATGTGCTGATTTCATCTGTATGCTGGCCATGGAAACCAGTTGTGAAGGATGCGCCCGTATCTGTCGTGCAATGAATCTTCAAATCAGCGGAGACAGCGTGATCCGTCTTTTAATCAAACGTTATCGTCTGCAGCCAGTCTCAGAATGTGGAAGTGCCATCGGTGTTGATGATTTTGCATTTAAAAAGCGTCATACCTATGGAACCATCATTGTCGATCAGGCTACCCATAGGCCGGTTGCAATTCTTGATGGGCGTGATGGAATGACTCTAAAGGAGTGGCTTAAAAATAATAAACACGTTAAAACAGTCACACGGGACAGGGCAAGTGCGTATTCGTCTGCTATCCAGGAAATACTGCCGGATGCCATGCAGATAGCAGATCGATTCCATCTCCATCAAAATCTTCTGGAAGCCGTTAAAAACACAGTAAATTCTGTGATTCCCGTAGATGTCCGGATTCCTAAAGATTATGGAACAGGTGAAACAGCTGCAGCTGCCGGAGAGCCTTGTAAAAAAAATGCATTGTGATGTGGATAAACCTCTGGATTACAACGAAAAAAGTGTACAGTTGTATCATGCAATCCATGAATACTCAGAAGCCAGATACAGCAAACGCGCGATATCTAAAATGCTTCATTGCAGCAGAAATACAGTGACCAAATATCTTGAAGGAGACTATGATTCTTTATGCCGCAAAAACTTTTACAGCGGAATGGATCAATTTTATGATTATGTCATCAAAGAGTTATCTTCCGGTGTAAGCAGGAAAGATGTTTTCCGGAGTCTCATCCAAAAGGGTTATAAAGGAGGCCAGACAGCGGCTTATGATTACATGAATAAGATTATAGAGCGTTTTCAAATTGATATTGCGGTCTACAGAAGTTCTTCATCGGATGCTGTTCAGAAAAAGAAAAAACTTCAGAAATATGACCACATATCAAGAAATGGTATCTTTCGTTTTCTATGGATGAATCACGAGATAACGGATCGTCATAAATCATATCTGATGGATGCTTATCCGCAGCTTAAGACGCTGAAGTCCTGCATTCGGGAATTTCGGGAGATTTTTCAAAAGAAAAATATGCCGTGCTTATATCTGTTTATTGAAAAATATAAAAACAGCGATTTGAAAGAGATTTCCCGTTTTGCTTCCGGACTGGAAAAAGATTTATCTGCCGTAGAAAATGCTGTAGCGAGCCCTTTATCGAATGGTTTTGTTGAGGGTACAAACAGCAAATTGAAAATGATAAAACGTACCATGTATGGCCGTTGTGGCAAGGAGCTATTAGCCGCAAAACTTATATTGTCAAATAGCTAATACGGATAATTGCGGAAGAACC
>NZ_VUMS01000082.1 GCF_009696065.1 Oliverpabstia intestinalis
CCCAGTTTGGTCTGGTCATCTGTCAGGCTGTACTGTGTCTTGGCTACGCAGATCGGGCAGTTGCCGAATCCAAGGTCTTCCAGCTGTTTTGCCTGTTTCTGGGCATTTGCTGTCAGTACTACACGTTTTCCGCCGTATACTTTCTGTACGATCTGGTTCAGTTTTTCTTCGATGGAACCTTCCAGTTCGTAGGAGTATGTGAAGTCGTTTGGTTCTTCTACCAGACGGATCACTTCTTCTGCCAGTTTCAGGCCGCCTTCGCCACCTTTGGCCCATACTTCAGACAGAGCAACGTTAACGCCCAGCTCTTTACATTTTTCTTCAACCAGATCCAGCTCTGCTTTGGTATCGGTCGGGAATGCATTGATGGCAACTACGCATGGCAGTTTGTATACATTCTTGATGTTGCTTACATGTTTTAACAGGTTTGGCATACCTTTTTCCAGAGCTTCCAGGTTTTCTGCATTCAGCTCGGCTTTCGGAACACCGCCGTTGTATTTCAGGGCACGTACAGTTGCTACGATAACTACTGCATCCGGTTTCAGTCCTGCCATACGGCACTTGATATCCAGGAACTTCTCAGCACCCAGGTCAGCACCGAATCCTGCTTCTGTGATCGCATAGTCAGCCAGTTTCAGAGCCATCTTGGTTGCTGTTACGGAGTTACATCCGTGTGCGATGTTGGCGAATGGTCCGCCGTGTACGATAGCCGGTACACCTTCCAGTGTCTGTACCAGGTTTGGTTTCAGGGCATCTTTCAACAGAGCGGTCATGGCACCTTCTGCATGCAGGTCGTGTGCGGTTACCGGCTTCTGTTCTGCCACTTTACCGTATGTATATCCAATGATGATACGTCCCAGACGTTCCTTCAGGTCGTTGATATCGCTTGCCAGACACAGAACTGCCATGATCTCAGATGCTACTGTGATATCGTAGCCGTCTTCTCTCGGCATACCGTTGGTTTTTCCGCCAAGTCCGTCTACTACATTACGCAGCTGACGGTCGTTCATGTCAACACAACGTTTCCATGTGATCTTTCTCGGGTCGATGTTCAGAGCATTGCCCTGGAAGATATGGTTATCGATCATAGCTGCCAGCAGGTTGTTGGCTGCACCGATGGCATGGAAGTCACCGGTAAAGTGCAGGTTGATGTCTTCCATCGGAACTACCTGTGCATATCCGCCGCCGGCTGCTCCACCTTTTACACCGAAAACCGGTCCTAAGGATGGCTCTCTTAAAGCAACCATAACGTTCTTACCCATTCTCTGCATACCGTCTGCCAGACCTACAGTTGTTGTAGTCTTTCCTTCACCGGCCGGTGTCGGGTTGATAGCGGTAACCAGAATCAGTTTACCATCTTTTTTGTCAGATTCTTTCAGCAGATTGTAGTCGATCTTTGCTTTGTACTTTCCGTACTGTTCCAGATATTTGTCATCAATACCTGCTTTTGCTGCGATCTCG
>NZ_VUMS01000083.1 GCF_009696065.1 Oliverpabstia intestinalis
TATAATGGTCTCATAAATTAAGACACTTTTTCGGACAGTTTTTAATGAATCTGATATACTTAAACCAGTATGAAAGAAAGGATCCATTATCATGTCCAGACAAAGAAGAAATTTTAATGCCAAATTCAAATCAGACCTTGTAATTGAGCTGCTTAAGGGTGAGAAAGATCTCAATACCCTTGCAACTGAAAATAACATCCAACCAAATCTGCTCCGCAACTGGAAAAAAGAGTTCTTGAACAATGCTTCGGTTGTGTTCGACGACAAGCGTGAGGAAAACCTCAAAGAAAAGCTTGCCGAAGAGCGTAAGGAGAAAGCGGAGTATGCCAAAAAGGTTGGTCAGTTAACCATGCAGGTTGACTGGCTCAAAAAAAAATCTGAAGAAATTTGTGGACCTGACTACGAGAGTAAGTTTAGTCCAAAACCTTTTGACGACTAAGGAAATTCCGGCTTCTGTTGGCGCCAGGTTGCTTGGCATCAACCGTACAAGCATTTATTACAAGGGTGCCCCTATTTCAGATGAGGAACTGGCCTGCAAAGAGATCATGGATCATCTCCATACAGATAATCCCACTTGGGGCGCAAGACAAATGTCTGCACAGTTAAAAACCCGTGGTTACCAGGTTGGACGCCGCAAGGCAAGACGCTACATGAATGAGATGGATATTTACCCGATTTATCCAAAGATGAATCTTTCCAAGCGAATGCAGCAGGCGAAAGTATGTCCATATCTTCTTCGTAATGCGGTCATAGACAAACCAAATCAGGCATGGTCTATTGACATTACATATATTCCGATCAAGCGCGGATTTCTGTATCTGACAGCCGTGATCGACTGGTATAGCCGTTGTATTGTCGGCTGGGAAGTGGATGACACACTTGATACCAGAATGGTTATCAGTGCCCTGAAAAAAGCTTTCAAAGTGGCAAAACCTCAGATCTTGAATTCAGATCAGGGTTGTCAGTTTACAAGTCAGCAATACATTGACTTTGTAAAGGAAAACGGTATCCGCCAGAGTATGGATGGAAAAAGCCGCTGGGCAGACAACATCATGATTGAGCGCTGGTTCCGCAGCTTCAAGTATGAGGAAGCCTATCTGACACAGTACAACAACATCTGGGAAGCAAGGGCTGCTATCAGACAGTATATCCACACCTACAACTTTGAGCGACGCCATTCTGCACTTGATTACCAAACACCGGCTGAATGCTACTATCCGGCAATGTTGATGCCATATGTAGCTTAGCATATATTGGATCTGGGGAGTGCTCCACTGTTCTCTCCATGTTCCTTGTAACTTGTCCACCATATCAGTTCATTATAAAAATCTTAGATTTTTGTCTTGACAACTGAGCCACTATA
>NZ_VUMS01000084.1 GCF_009696065.1 Oliverpabstia intestinalis
GGTAGTGTAAAAAAGTTTGTGTTTCTGGTAAAAAATGGCTCCTTTTTGGTAAGAATTCAGATATGACAATTCTTATCGAAAAGGAGTATTTTTATGGCAGTTGCAAAGGAACAAATTCGACAGATTATCTCAGAAAACAACATTAGTAGCGTTGCCGATGTATACACGCTTCTGAAAGACAGCTTCAAAGATATCCTGCAGGAGCTGATGGAGGCAGAATTAGATGCAACCCTCGGTTACGAGAAAAATCATAAGGGAGATTTGCAGACAGACAATAAAAGAAATGGACATTCCACAAAGAACTTAAAAAGCCAGTATGGCGAATTTCAAATTGACGTACCAAGAGACCGCAATGGAGAGTTTGAACCGAAGCTGATTCCTAAATATCAGCGGGATATTTCCGGGATTGAAGAAAAAGTGATCTCTTTGTATGCCCGTGGTATGAGTACACGTGACATTCATGACCAACTTCTGGATCTTTATGGAATTGAATTATCAGCTGAAATGGTCAGCAAGATCACAGATAAGATTCTACCTCAGGTCAAGGAGTGGCAGTCCCGTCCTCTGAACCCGGTGTATCCTTTTGTATTCATGGATTGTATTCATTACAAAGTCCGGGAAGATGGCAGGATCTTAAGCCGTGCTGCTTATGTTGTTCTTGGTGTTACAGTGGAAGGGTACAAAGATATCCTCAGCATCACAGTGGGAGCCAATGAAACCAGCAAGTTCTGGCTTGGAATGCTTAACGATCTGAAGAATCGCGGAGTAAAAGATGTCCTTTTCTTCTGTGTAGATGGGCTTCCGGGCTTTAAAGAAGCCATCCAGGCAGTCTATCCGCAGGCAGAAATCCAGAGATGTGTCATCCATATGCTGCGTAATTCTTTCAAGTATGTAAACTATAATGATCTGAAAAAGTTTTCCTCGGATTTCAAAGCGGTATATAATGCTCCGAATGAAACAGCCGCTTTATCAGAACTGGAGAATATTAAGGAGAAATGGGGAAAGAAATATCCCTATGCTATTAGCAACTGGGAAAATAATTGGGAAGATGTAAGTTCCTTTTTCCAGTTTTCAAACGACATCAGGCGCATTATGTACACCACAAATATCATAGAGGGATTGAACCGTCAGTACCGGAAAGTCACGAAAACCAAGAGTGTATTTCCAAGCGATACAGCATTGGAAAAGATGCTGTACCTTGCCAGTGAAAATGTAGTCAAAAAATGGACGCAGAGGTATCGAAACTGGGATCAAGTGTTGAATCAGTTGATTGTCCTATATGGAGAACGGCTTACCAACTATCTGTAGAGAAAAGAAAAGCAGGAATGGATTTGCTCCAAAGCTGACCATTCCCGCTTCCTTT
>NZ_VUMS01000085.1 GCF_009696065.1 Oliverpabstia intestinalis
GCTGGCTATACAGATCTCCGCCGCGGAATGGAGGGTCTGGCAAACATTATCCGTTTCCAGTTCTATCTAGACCCGTATGATAAGGATACCCTCTTCCTGTTCTGTGGAAAAAGGAATGACCGGATCAAAGGACTTTTGTGGGAAGGAGACGGGTTCCTTCTCTTATATAAGCGTCTTGATATCGGCGCCTTCAGCTGGCCCCGTTCCCCGGAAGAGGCACTGGAGATCTCACCGGACCAGTACCGGCTGCTGATGAAGGGCTTTGAGATCGTTGCAAAACATCCCATCCATCCGATCCGGGATCCACAAAAAGAACTGTGATTTCTTTTGTGCATTTCGTAGAAAATAAACAAACCCTGTTTTCGCCCGGAAGGACCTAGGATTCCTGATAATGCCAGTTATCCACTGCTGCAGGCACCATCCGGGGCAGTGCCGGTGAAAAATGATGCCGGCACCGGAAAAGCCTGTGGATAACAGTGCCGGATACCCGGGAATATCCGGATCCCCGGCATTGTTATCCACCGTCATTTTGACGGACAGGCCGATGCCGTGTGGTGGCATATATCTTCTGTATCTGTTACAATAGACTTCAGAAAAGGAGTCTTATCATGGCACATAAGTTTACAGAAGAACAACTGAACAGTGCGGACAGAGCCCTGCTCATCCAGATGATCCTGAACCTCCAGGACCAGTCAGAGGCACTGACAAAGGAAGTCCACGACCTGAACGAAAAGATGCAGCTGATGATGGAACAGCTCGTCCTTGCAAAGAAAGACCGTTTTGGGCGGTCCTCTGAAAAGATGGACAGCCCGGGCCAGATCTGTTTTATGGAGGTCGACGGGAACATCGTTTTCTTTAATGAAGCAGAAGCTGTATATGATCCGGATGCCCCGGAGCCGGAAGACCTGGAGCTGCCAAAAAAAAGAGGCAGGAAGAGGACCGGCAAACGGGATGAGGACCTTTCGGGGCTTGATACAAACATTATCACCCATTATCTGTCTGAAAAGGAACTCATCGATGAGTTCGGGGAGAACGGATGGAAACAGCTTCCTGATTCCATATCCCGCAGATATAAGTTTGTCCCAGCCAGAGTCGAAGTGGATGAACACCATATCGGCGTATATTCCAGCAAAGCAGACGGGCATATCGTAAGGGCGCCGCATCCGAAGGGGCTGCTCCATGGAAGTCCGGTTTCTGCCTCCCTTGGTGCAGCAGTCATGAACGCAAAGTATGTCAATGCAGTCCCCCTGTACCGGCTGGAAAAGGAGTTTGAACGCTATGGGCTTGCCATCACCAGACAGAACATGGCGAACTGGATGATCCGTC
>NZ_VUMS01000086.1 GCF_009696065.1 Oliverpabstia intestinalis
GAGTGTGTGAAACTTTTTCTGTAAAATAGTATTTAGAAGGTTCTTCTATGATAAAATAAAATCATAGGAGGGCCTTTTATTATGGCAAGACAAAAGAAACCTGTACACAGAGTACAAATGACAGAAGGAAAACGGAACATTATTCATCAGCTTTTGGAGGAATATGATATTCAGACAGCTGAAGATATCCAGGATGCATTGAAAGATCTTTTAGGCGGAACCATCAAAGAAATGATGGAAGCTGAAATGGATGACCATCTTGGATACGAGAAATCCGAGCGTTCGGACAATGACGATTATCGCAATGGCTACAAGCGGAAACGTGTAAACAGCAGTTATGGAGCTATGGAGATTGAAGTTCCTCAAGACAGAAAATCTACTTTTGAACCGCAGGTAGTAAAGAAGCGTCAGAAAGATATTTCTGATATTGATCAGAAGATTATCTCCATGTATGCCAAAGGGATGACTACAAGACAGATATCTGAGACGATTGAGGACATCTACGGTTTTGAGACATCAGAAGGATTTATCTCAGATGTTACGGACAAGATTCTGCCACAGATTGAAGACTGGCAGAATCGACCATTAGACGAGGTATATCCAATCTTGTACATAGATGCGATACATTATTCTGTCCGTGATAATGGTATCATCCGTAAATTGGCTGCCTATGTCATTCTCGGTATCAATACGGAAGGGAAGAAAGAGGTATTGACAATCAATGTTGGAGACAATGAGAGTTCGAAATACTGGCTCTCTGTGTTAAATGAACTGAAAAATCGAGGTGTAAAAGATATCTTAATCCTCTGTGCGGATGGCCTTACCGGAATAAAGGAAGCAATTGCGGCAGCATTTCCGAAAACGGAGTATCAACGCTGCATCGTTCATCAGGTTCGAAATACCCTGAAATACGTTTCGGATAAAGACAGAAAAGCATTTGCAACTGATTTAAAGACAATTTATCAGGCGGCTGATGAGAAAAAGGCACTGGCAGCCCTTGAGAGAGTGACCGAGAAATGGACTCCAAAATACCCGAATTCCATGAAACGCTGGAAAGATAACTGGGATGCGATCGCTCCAATTTTCAAGTTTTCAGCAACCGTCAGAAAGGTCATCTATACGACCAATGCCATTGAATCGCTGAATTCCACCTACCGGAAACTCAATCGCCAAAGAAGCGTATTTCCGAGTGATACAGCACTACTGAAAGCCCTGTATCTGGCAACCTTTGAAGCAACCAAAAAGTGGACTTCCACAATCCGAAACTGGGGAGCGGTCTATGGAGAACTAAGTATTATGTACGAAGGACG
>NZ_VUMS01000087.1 GCF_009696065.1 Oliverpabstia intestinalis
CATTTGGTGACATGTAATCGCAATGACTATGGATTCGCTTGGTGTTATAGAATGCCTCCAGATATTCGAATACCAATCGATATGCATGATTATAGTCGCGGATTTTGAAGCGATTCAGCCATTCGCGCTTGATCAGTGAATGAAATGATTCAATGCAGGCATTATCCCATGGATAAGCCTTTTTAGAATAACTGCACTGCATGTTTGCAGTGACACGTTTGTATTCCTTTGAAACATACTGTACGCCGCGATCGGAATGCATAATCAATGGTTCTTCCATTTTTCGTTTTGCCTTGGCTTTGTTTATTGTTTCAATCACGCAGGACGCTTCCAATGTATTTGACAATGTCCAGGCAATGATTTTTCTGGAATATAAATCCATAATACTGGTCAAATAGACGAAGCCATCTATCGTCCAGATATAGGTAATGTTAGAACACCAAACTGCATTTGGCCGTTCTGGATTAAATTGTTCATCAAGGATGTTTTGAAGTTTGCTACTGAAATCGGAGTCTCTTATGGTGATTGTCCACGGCTTTACCCACTGAGCCTTAATGCCCATTTGTTTCATGTACTGCCCAACAGTACGCTCGGAAATAGTTTCTCCTGTTTTGCGTAACACTTGTGTGATTTTGGGAGCACCGTAATTCTGTTTAGATTTATCGTAAATATCCTTGATTTTGGCTTTTACTGATTCCCGACGCTTTTCAGCATTGGAAGGAACATGTTTCAGCCATGCGCGATAGCCAGAACGTGAAACGCCAAGTATTTTCAACATTCCGGAGACAGAAACACGGCGTTTAGCCTTGTGGGCTGCTTCTGCCTTCTCAGTAACTTCGAGGTAAATGGCTTCCGTCATTTTCCCAGAATGTTGATGGCTTTTTTTAATACATCAAGTGCATCCTGCGCATCACGTAGTTCACGCTTTAAACGTGCAATTTCCTTTGCTTCATCAGAAGCATAGTTGCCAGAACCACGGCTCTCAATGTCTCCGGTATCACGCAGTTCTTTCTGCCAGCGAGACAGTGTCTGATGACTGATTCCTAAGTTTGAAGCGCAACCCTGCAATCCTAATTCTCTGTGATCATGATAATACTGGATTGCATCCAATTTAAATTGTTTGTCATAGTGCTTTGCCATAATGAGATCCTCCTTCAGTGCGGTAACTACATAGTACCATAAAATTTGTAATTAGGGATTCTCATTTTGACTTGTACTATT
>NZ_VUMS01000088.1 GCF_009696065.1 Oliverpabstia intestinalis
TTTGTTTTAAATTGCCAGTTTACGCCATCTTCATTACTGTTGCGTTCGTTTTCCCAAACGGATAGTTCTCTTTGAAGATGTTCAATGGAACTGATTCGTCTTGAAAGACATTGCCGTGTCATTACATTTAATTCAATTTCCGCAATATTAAGCCAGCTTCCATGTTTGGGTGTATAATGTATCTCAAGCCGTTTTAAAATCCGTCGGGCTTCTTTTGGTGTAAATGCTTTGTATAGGGAAGAAGGTGCATGCGTGTTCAGATTGTCCATTACCAGAAGAATCTTTTCAGCACTGGGATACATGACATCAGACAGATACTTTATTTCCTCTGCCCAGTCTTTTGCTGTGCGGTGTTCCCGTACACTTACATGGTGCATCCCTCCAAGTGGTTCGATAAAGGCAAAAATGCTGCACGTTCCGTTGCGGCTATATTCAGAATCCACCTTTTTGTCGTCTCCTGGACGCATAGCCCACGAATCCCGTACCTCGCCCAGTAGCTGATAAGGCTTTTCATCCATGCAGACTACTGGAATTGCAGGATTATAAGGCATTTCATAAACGTCAAGGACATCTTCCATACACGCTACGAATTCTGCGTCTGCTTTGTTTGGTAGGCACCAGTATTGGCTGCGGTGAGGTCTAAGCCGGTTTTTTTTAAGGTTCTGCGGATTGCTTCCCGGCTGATCGGTTCATCAAATTCTATTTTTGCCTGATTCTCAAGAAGCCTGATTGTCCACCGGGCATGACCTTCCGGAACAGGTCCGCAGGCGATTTCGACAATTCTTGCTTCCATACGCCCGTCAACTTTACGGCGGGCATTGTTGGAATTGATGTTCCGTTTGAGCTTAAGCACTGCATCCAGACCATCCTGGACAAAGGTTTTTGCCACATTTGATATAGTGGCACGGCTGACGCAGAATAAACCTATGCATTGGTCATAGGTTTGTACAGGCGGATGATTTTCATCCAGAGCCAAAAGAATCCGGCAACGATTAGCAATGGTTTGAGATGTATCCTTATTTTTCAGGATTCCTTTAAGTTTTTTTACATCGGTGTCAGATAATTGAACTCTATTTTTCTTAGGGCGTGCCATAATAATAACCTCCATAGACATATTTTATCATCTATGGCAATTATATCAAGAAAAGAACATTAATTCAAATATCAACGTGTCAGTACACTAG
>NZ_VUMS01000089.1 GCF_009696065.1 Oliverpabstia intestinalis
CATGTCAGATGGCCGGTTTTTGCAGTCCTGTATCTGTGTGGCCCATTCCTGGAGCCTGTACTGACGTGCAACTAAAGATGTTTTTGTACTCATAGTCATCCTCCCTTGAGATGTCAAAAAAGTTAAGGCTTAACTTTTTTGACAGAGTAAAAGTCTTTACTCTGATTATCTCAAAGATCAGGAATTTTCCAAGGTACACACTATGGAGCGTTTACGTTACAATGAGGTGGGTAGAAGTTGTTATTATATTGCTGAAGATAAGGAAGGTGCATTAAAAGAAATCTATAAGCACAGTGGAGGAACAAAACCTCGTGTGCAGGTAATCGGACTTAAGGCTGTAAAACTTGTTAAATTATTGGATCTGTCAGGAGAGGCAAAGAAAACAAATCGCTTCATCGAGCATATGAGGTTTACTGTAGAGAATGAAGTGGGAAAAACAGTACTTGAATATCTACTTCCTAACTATGTTGCATCATGTTGCAAGGAAATAGGAATTGATGGAATCAGATATAAAAGTTCTGGATACAATTGCTGTGTACTTTGGAAGGATGACTATTTCGAATATGTGGAAGGCAGCAGAGAAGTGATACCGGAATAAGAAGTAGGAATATGTCAGCTTTGCTGACCAGAATTACGCACCAAGTCTCACGGACGTTCGACTTGAATTTTGCAAAGGAAATGGTCTAGTATGTTACGAAATCTCTTCATCTTATCGATTGTCATGTTTATAGGCGGCATTTATTATAGATATTCAATATCAAAGAATAAAGAAATGCAGAATATAGCCTTTTTTCTGAAAATATCTCTGTTGTTGTTGTCACTTATATTAGCATTCACCGGGAAGAAGTTTATTTTTATAGGAAATTTAGCTTTTGGTGGAAGAACTCCGGTGATGGTGCTTGTGCTCATTGAAATTGCAGATGCTTTCATCGATAGAAAAAAATAATGTGACGCAATTGGATTGATTATTCCGGGGCTCTTTGAGCCACCTGTCCGGACTTTGAGAGCCACCATTCCGGAGAATGAGGGTTCTTCCGCAATTGCCCGTTTTTTGCTTCCAATGAAATTATTTCTGTGATAAAATGTTGGTATCAAATAAAGGCGGTATATGATAATGAATGATTCGTTGAAATTAGATATGTTTTTCCCAGGTG
>NZ_VUMS01000009.1 GCF_009696065.1 Oliverpabstia intestinalis
ATATTATGTAGCGACAGTAGGCAATATTACAGAAGAAGCTGTAAAAGAATATATACAGCAGCAAAAAGAAGAATCTAAAAGAGAAGATACACGACGGTAAGCCTCTTTCAGAGGCAAGCCGGTATGATTGCTTGAGGCATCCGCCTTTTAGGCGTGCAGGCATAGGACCCTTATAGGGTCAAAAACAAACCACCACTTGAAGTGGTGGTTATGACTTAGTTATATTGACGGAATACTGGAGGCACATCAGCTTTCTTATACGGATGAACTGAAAAGAAATGGTTATCTGATGCTGTTTTTTGCAACACTGATGGAAGACTATAAAAAGATTGTTCCGGCCATAGCCAATCAGCATTCCTATCCGGGAAGTGTTTATGTAAAGCATGCGATGGAATATATTGCCTACCACTACCGGGAAAAAATCAAAATTAATGAACTGGCAGATTATATCGGAGTCAACCGAAGCTACCTTACCAGCAGTTTTAAAAAGGCAATCGGGTGTTCACCACAGGAATATCTGGTAAACCTCCGGATGGAAAAAGCAAGAGAGATGCTGCGGAATACCGATATGCAGATCAATGCTGTCGCTGCCGCAGTGGGGTATCAGGACCAGCTGGCATTTTCCAAGATTTTCAAGCAGCATTTTGGAACGAGCCCCAAAGCCTACCGGGAGATGGGAGAAGAACTTCAGCTTGTAAGCGAAAAAGGGAAGTATACTTCGAAAAAAATGTAAGAGTGTATCTGTGATGGTGTGGAGCAATTACGTAATAACACAGGAAAACAGACAGGCCATAACGGAAACTTACAGAAGACAAAAAGGAGAAGCAGAATCATGCAAAGACAATATAGATTAGGAATTCCTTCTTTTATTACGGTAGAGACAGATGATAGTGTCTGGATCGGAGAGAAGGATGCAAAGAGAACAGAAAAAGGCGATGTTATGGTAGGATATGAAACCACGCCGGAGACAGAAGAAGTCTGGCTGACCGCAGATCAGACAAAAGTAAAAACGATCAAACTCCGCTGGAACACCCCGGTCAATAAGAAATCGCGGATCCTTGGCGGTTCCTGGGAGAGAACATACGGGGATGTGGACTGGAAAGGTGTCAGCGGCAGTCGTTTTATGCCGTGGTATTTTCTGGCAGCGGTCGGAGAAACTGTGACAGGATATGGGGTAAAGGTAAGACCTTCCGCCATGTGTTTCTGGCAGGCAGATACCCGTGGAATTACACTGGTGATGGATGTGCGCTGTGGCGGTACCGGTGTGCAGCTTTCCGGTAGAAAACTTCGGGCTGCTCAGATCGTAGCGATGCAAACTGAAGGAATGGGGACTTTCGAAAGTGCCAGAGAGTTTTGCAAAGTCATGTGTACCGATCCGATCTTCCCGGACTATCCGGTTTATGGAAGTAATAACTGGTATTATGCTTATGGAGACAGTTCAGAAGAAGAGATCCTGCAGGATACCGACTATATCGTGGAACTGACCAAAGGCGTGGACAATCCACCGTACATGGTGATCGATGACTGCTGGCAGGAGCATCATCGACTGGATGAGTATAATGGTGGACCATGGAAAAAAGGAAATATAAAATTCCCTGATATGGGTGCACTGGCAAAAAAACTGGAAGAAAAAGGCGTACGCCCTGGCATCTGGGTTCGATTCTTATTGAATGAAGAAGAGACGATTCCTCAGGAGTGGAGATTATCCCATAACGATTGTCTGGATCCTTCCCATCCGGGAGTCCTTTCCTATATTCAGGAAGATGTGGAAAGGATCTGTAACTGGGGTTATACACTGATCAAGCATGATTTTACCACTTTTGATATCTTCGGAAGGTGGGGCGTGGAGATGAACCCGTTCCCGACAGAGGATGGATGGCAATTTTACGATACTTCAAAGACCAGTGCGGAGATTGTAACCGGACTGTACCAGGCAATTTATGAGGCTGCGAAAAAGCACCATACTCTGATCATGGGCTGTAATACCATCGGCCATCTGGGGGCAGGTCTGATGCAACTGCAACGAACCGGAGACGATACCAGCGGTATCACCTGGGAGAGAACAAAGAAAATGGGAGTCAACACTCTGGCATTCTGTCTGCCACAGCATGGAACATTTTTTGATGTGGATGCGGACTGCGTAGGTATTACGGGTTCCATCCCGTGGAGCCTGAACCGTCAGTGGGCGGATGTTGTTGCAGAGTCCGGAACCTCTCTGTTTGTCTCAGCAAAACCAGGGGTGCTGACAGCAGAAGAAAACGAAGAACTGCACCAGATTATGTTAAAAGCATCCCAGCAGGATCATCACAAAATCCCGTTAGACTGGGAAGAAACCGACTGCCCGGAAGTGTGGGGAGACGAAGAGGAAGAAGTAGAATACAACTGGTACGAAGAAGCCGGACCGGTAGCAAAAGGAAATGACCAACTGTATCATGCGTATATTCCGCTGTCATAAAAAACAGGATGATTGTAAAAGGAGAAAAGTTATTCAGTGGCTTTTCTCTTTTTGCTTGTCGTAAAAATATAATCTTGTATAAAAAGAAAAAATTACTATAATAACAAAAAAGATATAGTAGCCGCAGGCATTTTACAGACAGAAAAATACAATGACACAGGGAACGCAAAACAGAGAAGATTTCGTTATGCTTCCGACGGTAGACTTCTGCTTTAAAGAACTGATGCAGAATGCAAAGGTAAGACAGGGAAAAGTTATGATAAACTGAAAAAGTTGCCGGAAAAAGAACAGAATGAATCCGGAATTATCTGCTGGATGCGTTTCCTTGGAGCGAAAAGCAGAAAGGAGTTTGAGAAGATGGCGAAAGAAGACTTTTATATAGACGAAGCGTATGAGATGTTAAAACATATGAGTGCGGATGAGAAGAAAAGGCTGGAATATGAAGCGAGGGAGAAAGCCTGGATGAAATATTAGAAGTTGCAAAGTTTACGGAGAATAACGGAACTGACAAAATAGTATGGTATATGGAAATAAACAGGTGTATAATGCAGGGCAGAGACCGTGAGAAACACGGGTGCACCGGGAAAACTTAAAAGAAAAACCGGGTGCAAAAAGAAAGGACGAATGAAAATGGACATGACGAGAATAGAAAAAGTAATCGAAGACATGCGCAAGATGAATCTGGAACAGTTTCTTGTGACAGATCCGATGGCTGTGTATTATCTGACCGGACAGTATTATGCATGTGGAGAACGTATGATGGTTCTGCGACTGGATGTGGAAAAAGAGCCGGTACTGGTGATCGGAAAGCTGTTTCCGCAGGATGAAGAAAAACTGGGAATCAAAGTCGTATACTTTGATGATACCGATGACTGTGTGGAAGTTTTGGCTTCTCATATGAGAAAAGGCGGAACCATCGGTATCGACAAAACCTGGCCGGCGCGGTTTCTGCTTCGCCTGATGGAACTTCAGGTGGGAGATGCGTATAGTAATGCATCCACGATTATAGATCATATCCGCCAGATCAAAACAGAAGAAGAGCAGCAAAAGATGCGTGTGGCATCCCGCTGTAACGATACCAGTATTGAAGAACTGATCCCGCTTGTAAGCAAAGGAATGACAGAAGCGGAGCTGGGAGAAGAACTCCTGAAAATCTATCTGAAAAACGGTGCCCAGGGACATTCCTTCGAACCGATCATCGCGTACGGCGCCCATGCAGCAGATCCGCATCATGAAACAGACGATTCCAAAGGAAGTTATGGCGATGCGGTAGTCCTGGATGTGGGATGCCTGGTCAACGGATACTGTGCTGATATGACAAGAACTGTATTTATCGGAAAAGCCAGCGAAGAGGCAAAGAAAATCTATGCGATCGTCAAAGAAGCCAACCGCCGCGGAATCGAAGCTGCAAAACCGGGTGCAAGATTCTGCGACGTAGACCGTGCAGCCAGAGACTACATCGAAGAACAGGGCTATGGCCAATACTTCACCCATCGTACCGGACACAACATCGGATTGGAAGTCCACGAGTTTGGCGATGTCTCCTTCACCAACGAAGAAGTCCTGAAACCAGGCATGTGCTTCTCCGTAGAACCGGGCATCTATGTCCCGGGTGGCATTGGCGTAAGAATCGAAGACCTGGTCCTGATCACCGAAGACGGTTGCGAAGTCCTGAACCACTTTACGAAAGATCTGATTGAGGTTGAAGCATAGCAAGTAAAAAAATGCGCTCCCTGAAAGACAGTCTGGAAAATCATCTACATAGGAAGGGAATCCGGTGAAAAGCCGACTTGCCCTCTGCGATATTATATTAAAAAGAAATAGCAATCACTTTGGCATGTGTGATGCTATTTCTTTTTATTTGTACAATTATCGTAACTGTTCAGTACCTTCACCGTTACGAGCCAAAATGCATAAAAAATCACCTTCGGTGATGGCATTTTGGCTTGTATGTCTCGGAATTTTTACATATTCATGTCAAAACACCTCGCGGGACAGAGGCTACTGAATAGTTACCAATTATCTATATAAGATAGAACAGAGACGCTGCCAGAGCGTGTCTGAAAAATCATTTCCGCAATCTGCAAGCCCCACTTTGCGGTATATTTTACTCTCGTTCGGTTGCCGTAGCCCGCTACGACGCCCTCATTCGGATAAAATCTCCCACAAACTGTGACTCGCAGCTTACGAAAAGCCTTTTTTAGACAAGCTCTACCAATAAAATAAGAATATCATATTAAATTTTTCATTCATTCAATTATAATAATATTCAAATCATATTCGCAACTATAATACATGATCTAAATTCTGCTATATATTTTATGGAGTTTCAGCTTTCATAATTTCAGCCAACGAACAGCATCAGGCAGGGATTTGCTTTGCAGGCAGCACTTTGTGGGCGCTTAGGGGAAGCTTTGAGATCCGACGCTTACGCAGGCTTTCGCGAGGGTCAGCTGACCCTCGTGAATCATAGCCGGAGTTAGCGGCTAGCTCAAAGTTCCCCTGCCCACGCTGCCAGCAGAGCAAATCCCTGCCTGATGCGTCCGCCTTGAAAAATTCGCCCTGAAAAATCCCTCCAACAATTATTTCTTTCAATTCCCTGTTGACATATCCTGTATAATTGTATACAATCATACAAAGATACAAAAATACAAGCATGCAATACAAAAATAAAGAACAAAAGCACAGAATCAATCTGGAGGCAACTATGGAATATCAGGAACAATCCCTGGGGAGCCAGATCTTCAACCGGATCCGGGACGACATCTTATCCGGAAACTACACTCCCGGTGAAGAACTGAAAGAAGCAACCCTGGGGAAACAACTGGGAGTCAGCCGGACACCGGTGCGGGAAGCCCTGCGGCAGCTGGATCTGGAAGGTCTGGTGGAGATCGCACCCAACCGTGGTGCCAAAGTAATCGGCATCTCCCGGAAAGATGTGGAAGACATCTATCATATGCGGGCAAGACTGGAAGGTCTGGCGGCGAGAAAAGCGGCAGAACAAATCAAAGAAGAAGAACTGGCAGAATTAGAAGAAGTAATCCTTCTATCTGAATTTCATGTAAAGAAGCCGGAGAGCAAGCAGATGGTCCGGCTGGATGGAAGATTTCATGAGATCATGTACCGGGCATCGGGAAGCCGGATGCTCGAACACGTGCTGACCGATTTCCTTCATTATGTGAAAATGGCGCGCTCCCATTCCGTAAAAACAGAACACCGTGCGCAGGAATCCGTGAAAGAACATAAAAGGATCCTGGAAGCAATCAGACAAAGAGATGGAGATCTGGCGGAGCAGCTGGCAAACGAACATATTCAGCATGTAATCGAAAACCTGGATCTGCACTGAAAGATACCAATAAAATCTGTAAAAGAGAAAAACCAGAAACCTCAAACGGTTCGAAAGAAAAAAAGCAGAATAAAATAAGAGAATAAACAGGAGGAGATAAGCAATGAGTAAAATTCAGATGACAACACCACTGGTAGAGATGGACGGAGACGAGATGACAAGAATTCTTTGGAAGATGATCAAAGATGATCTTCTGCTTCCTTACATCGACCTGAAAACCGAATACTACGATCTGGGTCTGGAACACAGAAACGAAACCGATGATCAGGTAACCATCGATGCAGCCATGGCAACCAAGAAATACGGTGTTGCAGTCAAATGTGCAACCATTACTCCAAACGCCGCACGTATGGCTGAGTATGATCTGAAAGAAATGTGGAAAAGTCCGAACGGAACCATCCGTGCGATCCTTGACGGAACCGTTTTTCGTGCTCCGATCGTTGTGAAAGGTATCGAGCCGTGCGTAAAAAACTGGAAAAAACCAATCACCATCGCAAGACATGCATACGGCGATGTGTATAAAAACACCGAGATGAAAGTTCCGGGACCTGGAAAAGTAGAACTGGTTTACACCGCAGAAGACGGAACTCAGACAAAAGAACTGGTCTTTGATTTCAAAGGACCTGGTGTTGCACAGGGTATGCACAACCTGGACAACTCCATTGAAAGCTTTGCAAGAAGCTGCTTTAACTACGCACTGGATACGAAACAGGATCTGTGGTTTGCAACCAAAGATACTATTTCCAAAAAATACGACCATACCTTCAAAGACATTTTCCAGGAAATCTTTGATGCGGATTACAAAGAAAAATTCGAAGAGGCAGGAATCACTTATTTCTATACACTGATCGATGATGCCGTAGCCCGTGTGATGAAATCAGAGGGCGGTTACATCTGGGCATGTAAAAACTATGACGGCGATGTGATGAGTGATATGGTATCCTCTGCTTTCGGTTCTCTGGCAATGATGACCTCAGTACTGGTATCTCCGGACGGTTATTACGAATACGAAGCTGCACACGGAACCGTACAGCGTCACTACTACAAACACCTGAAAGGGGAAGAAACATCCACCAACTCTGTGGCAACGATCTTTGCATGGAGCGGTGCTCTGAGAAAACGTGGAGAACTGGATGACAACAAAGAACTGATGGATTTTGCAGATCGTCTGGAAGAAGCGACCATCCGCACCATCGAAGAAGGAAAGATGACAAAAGACCTGGCTCTGATCACAACCATGGAAGATCCAACAGTATTAAACAGTGAAGGATTTATCAAAGCAATCGCTGAGAATCTGTAAGAGCAGAAATAATAGAGAAAAACAGGAGGAAGACCCATGGGAGCAGAAGAATTTCTGAATATAGAAGAAGAACATAAACGGGAGTTTAGCGAACTGTTACAGTACTGTCTGGCATCCGGCCGGATCGATCAGAACCTGTATCAGGAATATGATGTAAAAAGAGGTTTGCGTGACTCCAGCGGAAAAGGTGTACTGACCGGTCTGACAGAGATCTCGGACGTTGTCGGTTATACGTATGAAGACGGAAGAAAGATCCCGGCAGACGGACAGTTATTTTTCCAGGGATATAACGTAGCGGATATGGTGGCGAGCCTGGAGAAAAGAAAAAAAGGCTTCGAGGAAGTCATCTATACACTGCTGTTCGGACGTATCCCGAACGCAAGACAGTCAGCGATGTTTAATGATCTGCTGTCGGATATGATGAATCTGAACAACCGTTTTATCCGTGATGTTGTCATGAAAGCATCCAACGAAAATATCATGAATGCCATGCAGCGATGTGTGCTGACTCTGTACACCTACGATGATAATCCGGATAAGACCAGCGTGGAAAATGCCCTGCGCCAGTCCATGCAGCTGATCGCAAAAATGCCGCTGATCGCTGTATATTCTTATCATTCCTACCGGCATTTCCGTCAGGATGAAAACCTGTTGATCAAAAACCCGAAGAAAGAGTACAGCTTTTCCGAGAATATCCTGTATATGCTTCGTGAAGACGGTCAGTTTACCGAACTGGAAGCAAAAGTTCTGGACATTGCACTGGTTCTTCACGCAGAGCATGGTGGTGGTAACAACTCCACATTTACCAATCATGTGGTAACATCTTCCGGAACGGATACCTATTCTGCTGTAGCGGCATCTATCGGTTCCCTGAAAGGACCAAAACACGGTGGTGCCAATCTGAAAGTTCAGGACATGTTTGAAAATATCATGGAAAACTGCCCCGACTGGGAAAATGAAGAATCTCTGAGAGATTATCTGAATGATATTCTGGATAAGAAGGTCTTTGACCATGCAGGCCTGATCTATGGTATGGGACATGCGGTATATACACTGAGCGACCCGCGTGAAGTGATCCTGAAACGTTATGCAAAATTCCTGGCAGAAGAAAAAGGAAAGAACAGAGAATTTGCCCTGTATGAGAAAGTGGAAGAGATTGCAGGTGAACTGATCATGCACAAGAGAAAACTATTCAAACCGGTATGTGCAAATGTCGATTTTTACAGTGGATTCGTTTACACGATGCTTGGCATCCCGAGAGAGCTGTTCACCCCGATCTTTGCGATCTCTCGTATGGCAGGATGGTCCGCACACCGTCTGGAGGAACTGGTCAATGCCGGTAAGATCATCCGTCCGGCATACCGTTATGTGGGACACCACAGACCGTATCTGGAAGTGGAAGACCGCGAGGAACAGAACCCGTTCACCGAGGAATACCAGAGAAAATATAAGATTAAGAGCATTAAAAATGCATAAATAAAAGCAAAAATCCGTCTGACAGAGAAAATCTGTCGGGCGGATTTTGGTATATACGCGGGTAATGAGGCAAAGTCCGGGCTTGCACAAGACCTTGACGACTGCCGCAATAGTGAACGGGGAGGGCAACGAGCCAGAAGGGTGGTGAATCAGATCAGTCCGTAATGAGCCATTGCTTTCATCAGTCCGTCATTTTCCACAGTATCTGTGACATACTCCGTATACGGATCGAGCACAGGGTCGTGATGTCCAAGAGCCACGGTGTGTTTACCATAAGTAAACATGGCAAGGTCATTACTGCTGTCACCGAAGACATAAGCATCATCCAGTCCCAGTCCGAAGTGTTTCAGGATAAAATCAATGGCAGTTCCTTTGGAATATCCTTTCGGCACAACTTCATAGATACCGCCCAGCCGGTCGATCAGATCCATATCTTTTGCCAGTGCAGGGAACAGGGTGTCGGTATCGGTCTGCTCATCGGTGTAGATGACGAATTTGTCAAAGTCGCAAAGTCCGCTTTCGATATAGTGTTCTCTGGTCAGTCCCAGTGTGGCGAGATAACGGCAGGTTCCCTCCAGCTTTGCAAACCGGGTAATATGGGAAGAACGGTAGCAGTCCTCTTTTCCCTCGAGAAGCAGTCCTGCATTTGCCGCTTTTACCTGCCGGATGATCTCTGCCTGACGATCCTTCGGGATCTGCGTGGAGGTGAGCACCTCATCGTTGTATACAATATAGCTTCCGCAGCCACACAGATAACCACTGAACGGCAGCCGACAGATCATCGGCGGCAGACAGCAGATGGTCCGTCCGGTGTTGATAAATAAAAGATGTCCGAGATCATGGGCTTTTTGCAGGGCAGCAGAGGCAGATTCGGGGATCTCACCGGTGACTTCACTTAAGATGGTTCCGTCGATATCAAAAAATAATGCTTTCTTATTTGTACTCATGTTGATTCTCCGTATAAATGTTTTCTGTAACTGTTTGGTAATCCGATTTTTATTACAAGCGCAGTTTATTATACTGCCTGAGAATCCAAAATGTAAAGAGATAAGATGAACAAAAGCAATGAGAAGAATGGTAGAGGAAAACGCATTTTGACAGTTAAAAAGAAAGTTGATGAGAAAAAATAGAATCTGGGGATTTCAGAGGGGGCAAAGTATGTTAAAATAGAACTATTCAGCGGAAAAAAAGAAATCCGCAGAAAAATGATTAAAACAGGTGTAACTGTATGGTGAGTGGAAAAGAGTGAAGCTATGAAGCAGTTACAAAAAGATAAATTTTCAGGAGGGAGAAAATGACAAAAAAACAGAGAACCCTGGAGATTATAGAGCGGTTGAAGAAAGAATATCCCGATGCGGCGTGCACCCTGGATTATGACCAGGCGTGGAAACTGCTGGTGAGCGTGCGGCTGGCAGCGCAGTGTACCGATGCCAGGGTGAATGTGGTCGTGGAGGGACTGTTTGAAAAATACCCCAGTGTGGAAGCACTGGCAGCGGCAGATGTGGAAGATATCGAGACAATCGTGCGTCCCTGCGGTCTGGGAAAGAGCAAGGCACGGGATATCAGTGCCTGCATGAAGATGCTGCGGGATGAATACGGGGGAAAAGTACCGGACGATTTCAAAACATTATTAAAACTGCCGGGTGTGGGAAGGAAAAGTGCCAATCTCATCATGGGAGATGTCTTTGGAAAACCGGCGATCGTGACCGATACCCACTGCATCCGGCTGACCAACAGGATGGGACTGGTAGACGGGATCAAAGATCCGAAAAAAGTGGAGATGGCACTGTGGGAGCTGGTTCCACCGGAAGAGGGAAGCGATTTCTGTCACCGTCTGGTGATGCATGGAAGAGAAATCTGCACGGCAAGAACCAAACCGTACTGTGATCGCTGCTGCCTGAACGATATCTGTAAAAAGGTGGGTGTGGAGTAGGAGGATGAAACGATGAAAATCGGGATCATATCAGACACTCATGGAAAATTACATCCACCGGTTCTGGAGCTGACCGCTTCCTGCGATGTGGTCCTGCATGCCGGAGATGTGGATAACAGTCAGACACTGGATCAGCTCTGGATGCATCTGAAACCAAATGCCCCTTTTTATCTGGTACGTGGAAATAACGACCGGGGATGGGCGGAGCGCATCGCGAAAACACAACGGTTTTGTCAGGCTGGTGTTTCCTTTTTCATGGTGCATGACAGAAAAGATGTTTCCTGGGACCTGGACGGTGTACAGGTGGTTGTCTTCGGGCACAGTCATAAGTTTACCGTGGAAGAAATCGACGGAAGACTCTGGCTGAATCCGGGAAGCTGCGGCAGACCGCGGTTCGGCGCACCTTTGACATTGGCAGTGCTTACGATAGAAGACGGAGTGGAAAACCAGGAGTGGACGGTGGAAAAAATCACGATTTCCAACCGGTATGTGGAAAACAGGAGTATAGTATGGAAAAAAACACAACCAAAACAGAAGTAAGAGAAAAAATACAGGAACTTTTAAAAACACTGAAAGCGGAGCAGGAAAAAAAGCCGCTGCGTCTGGTGGAGCAGGTGGGATATCTGATGTATGTCCGCCTGTTTATCGAATCACAGAAGAGGGTCAGCCTGCAGGAGAGCTTTCCGTTTGCCGGATTCCCAATGGAATGGATACCGGGAGAGGAAGAAGTGGAGGATGGTCAGCGCAGCTGGCAGCTGCAGTACCAGGTACAGTACTGTTCTTCCATGGTGGAGCAGGGACATTTTATGGAAACTGCAAGACTGGAAGAAAACAGTCTGTGGATGAAAGAATTATGTAAACTCATTGACTGGACAGCTGACCACTGTGACTGGGAAGAAGGGATGCCACATCTGTTCGGCGCGCTGCTTGAAGAGATGCTCCGTCAGATGTATGCCTGGGGAACTACAGGATTGTTTCTGATGCCGGAGAACCTTACGGAAGCACTGATCCGGCTGGCAGATGGTCGTAATATCGAAAAAGTCTGGAATCCGGCGACAAGAACCGGCGGTTTTCTTGCAGTAGCCCACAGACAGTATCCACAGTGGCAGTTATACGGATGTGAAGAAGAGAAAAGTCAGTGGCAGATTGCCCGGATGCTGCAGTTTTATCATGGTGGCGGTATGGAGGGAATCCGTCGGGAAGATCCGCTGGAAGTCGACCGCATCGATAAAACCGGGGAGCGCACACCGGAAGGGGAAGTGCCGACCTACGAGGAATACGATCTGATCGTGACCAATCCACCGGTAGGGGAACTGCCGATCGAAGATCAGGACCGGTACTGGATCAGTACCAGAAAAGCACAGCTGCAGTACATGCAGATGCTGATGAATCATGTGAAAAAGCAGGGCATGGTGATCGCGGTAGTCAACGAGGGAACCCTGTTTATGTACGATGCAGAGCAGAAAGTCCGCCAGTATCTGTTAAATGACTACCAGATCCAGGGAGTCATTTCCCTTCCGGCGGGAGCATTTTTACCCTATACAGGAAGTAAGGCTTCGGTGCTGATCTTTACAAGAGAAGAAGAGATTGACAAAGAGCAGCCGGTATGGTTCTATGAGATCCAGAATCTCGGATACAGCCTGGATCGTCGCCAGGAAAGTACGGGGGTGGATGACATTCCGGCAATGCTGACATCATGGGAGAACCGGAAAGAACTGGCAGATCAGTGGAAACATCAGTTGAAGGAAGCTGCTGCGCACAACCAGTGGGAAAATCCGGTTCCGGCACATTGGGAAGAAAAATCCTGCTGGTTTGCAAGTCTGGATACGATCGCCAAAAATGACAATAATCTGTCTGCGGGAAGATACAAACCATGGAAAGAGCAGGAGACGGTTGTGACCGAATCTCCGGCACAGCTTTTGAAAGAACTGGCAGATCTGGAAACCGATACGATGAAGAAAGTACAGGAACTGATGGAGATGGCGGGGGACTATGAGTAAGAAGAAAAATATGTACAAACTGGAATCTCTCGCCCGGCTGATCTCCGGAAGAACGCCGGAGCGGGAGCAGAAGGAATACTATGCAGAGACCGGAACACCATGGGTCAAGATTGAAAATCTGGATCAGGGTTATATCCGGGAGACAGCGGAATACCTGTCCGAACAAGGAAAAGAAAAGGTTAATCTGGTACCGGAAAACAGTGTGTTATTTTCCATCGTCGGTACAGTCGGAAAAGTAGGAATCGCCGGCCGGGAACTTGCCACGAATCAGCAGATCGTGTCCCTGATCTTTGATGAGACCCGAGTGCTGCCACTGTACGGATATTATGCACTCCGGTATCATGCGGAAGAGATCCGCAAACTGTCCAATCAGACCACGATGGCGCTGATCAGCAGAAAAACCCTGGGACAGTACAGAATCTATGTGCCGGACAGTCTGGAAAAACAGCAGAAGATTGTGGATAAGCTGCGGCGTTTTGAAGAGATCAAGCTGAAAAAAGAAGAGATGCGAAGCCGGATGGAACAGTATGAACAGGTATTATTTCAGAGAATCTTTTCCTCTCAGCTGCGATACGGAGAAAAGGCGAGACTTCGCAACTATCTGAAAGAACCGGTAGGAACCGGTATTCCGAAAAATGAAGAGCCAAACGGAGAATTCCCCTGTGTGCGTCTGGAGAATTTTCGGAAGACTTATCTGACAGGACTCCATGCAGGAGAAAAAGCGGAGGTAAATGCTGGTGCAGACTGGGCGATCGAAGAGAAATACCGTGTCTGCCCGGGAGATATCCTTCTTCGAAATGGAAAGCTGATTCTGGTAGATCGGGTGGAAGATCCACTGTATCTGGATCGTAGTGTGCTGCGCATTGTGCCGGATCAGGGGCAGATTCTGCCGGAAGCCTTATATGCTTATCTGAGTCAGTCCTGTATGAGTGAAGTTCTCTACGGAGCCAGAAAAGAGGGCGATAACCGAAAACGTCCGATTCGTGCCGCCGAGGTGGAAAAGCTGATTCTGCCGCAGTTGTCCATGAAAAAACAGGAAGATTACAGCAGATGTCTGAAGAAAATCCGTGAGATCGAGAGAAATCTGGACCGGGAAATTGCACTGGCAGAGGCAGCATTTTCCGGTATGGGATGGCTGTTGCTGAGGAAAGAACGTGAGGAAGAGGCTAAGACAGATGCAATAAGCATTGAAGATGTGGAAATTGTTACGAAAGCGGAGACAGAAGAATCCACAGGGAAAGATCTGGAAACTATGGCAGATGCGAAAACTTCGGAAGGTGCAGCCGGTGAAGCGGAGCAGACAGAAGCCGGGTTACAGGAAGAAAAGTCGAAAGTGGTTTCGGGAAAAACAGGGAAGAGGATGCAAAGAAGGCCGGTGGAACTGTCCGAAGAACAGAAGCAGACGGCACATCTGATTCTTGGTGTGCTCTGCTGCTGGGCACCGAGAGATGAACGAACCGGTGCATACTGTAAGAAACGGCAGGAGATTTTCCGGATCGCGCAGCCCTATTTTCAGCCGGCAGCGGTTTCTTTTACTGATAAAAAGGGACAGCGGGAATACCTGCTCGAGAAGGATTTCCTGACCTATCGAAATGAGGAATTGAGCAAACGATACGCTACACCGATGTACTTTTTACAGGAACTTTTACAGGAAAGCGAAAACGATAATCCGCAGGACGCCCATCTGGCCTTCCAGGGAGAAGACGGGATCGCTACGGATGAACTTTGGGATTCAGCACAGATCCGGCAGATGGCAGTGTGTGGCTGGGAGATACTAATGGAGTATTCCGGACTGGGTGCATGCGGATGGCTGGTGCGTGGAGAGAATGGGAAGTAACTATGCAACAGGCAGTCGGGGTACAGAACGGTTGCAACCGAGAAAAGGAGGCAGAACATATGAAACCGAAGATTCGCATGGTCGGACTGGATCTGGACGGAACGGTATTTAATAACAATAAAGAGATTACCACGCATACCAGAAGTGTGCTGAAAGAGGCGATCCGTCAGGGCTGCATCGTGCTTCCGGCCACCGGAAGACCGGAAATCGGACTTCCGGGTGCATTTTTGGAGATTCCCGGTGTGGAATACGCACTGACTTCCAACGGAGCCCGCATTATCCGTATTCCTTCCGGGGAGACGGTATATGAAGAACTGATTCCCTGGGAGGCCGCATTGCAGGTGATCGAAGTGATGAAACAGTGGGCAGGAGAATCATGCAACTGGGAAACATATTTTGCCGGTAATATTTATGTTGAGGAAGAAACGTATCATTTTGTGAAACATGAATCGATGAGTCCTGCGATGGAGCGGTACATCCGAAGTACCCGGACACGCCGGAAGTATCTGACAGAGAAGATCCGGGAGGAAAAGATCGGGATGGAAAAGTTGCATCTGATCTTTGCCGATACAAGAGAACGGAACTGCAGAGAGAAGGAACTGCAACAGATGTTTCCGAATCTGAGTATCTGCCATGCGACACCGTTTAATATTGAAATTATTTCCGGCAGGGCTGGAAAAGGGAACGCGCTGGTGGCACTGGGAAAGATCCTCGGTATCAAAAGGGAAGAAATCATGGCATGCGGCGATGCGCCAAACGACTGGAACATGCTTGAGATGGCCGGACTTCCGGTCGTGATGGAGAATGCAGATGAAGAGACGAAGAAAAAGGCAGCGTTTATCACAAAGTCGAATGAGGAAGACGGTGTTGCTTATGCTGTTGAACAGTTTGTGTTAAAAAATGGATGACAGATTTGCCTGAATGGCAGAAAACAGATTGGCTGCGGTATCAGGTATGGCAACGGGAAGAAAAAGGAAAAGCGAAGGAAAATGAGAAGCGAAGGAAAATGAGAAGAAACAGCACATACGGAAAATGAAAGGAGTTTATGCATGACTTTGAAACAACAACTTGGAAAGCTGAAATGTAAGAACTTTCTCTTCCTCACCATTGCAGGTATAGTGAATGCCTTCGGAGTCACGATGTTTATTGCCCCGGTGGATCTGTATGACAGCGGAATCTCCGGAACATCGATCCTGCTGTCACAGCTGACACCGGAATGGCTGTCACTGTCCTTCTTTTTGATGGTATTGAATATTCCTCTGTTTTTATACGGACTCAGAAAACAGGGTGTGGTATTTACCATCTATGCGATTTACACGGTGGTGGTCTATTCTTTCGGGGCATGCTGATCACAGATGTACTGCCGGTGGATGTAAGTATCGTATCGCCACTTGCCGGATCGGATCTGCTTCTCTGCGCTATTTTTGGCGGGCTGATCTCCGGTATCGGAAGTGGTATGGCGATTCGGTTTGGAGGAGCGATGGACGGCATCGAAGTTCTCGCCGTCATCTTTGCAAAACGGCTGGGAATCACGGTGGGTACGTTTGTGATGGCATATAATCTGGTACTGTATATTATCTGTGGATTTGTGATTCACCGCTGGATCCTTCCACTGTACTCGATCGTAACCTACGGGGCAGCGCTGAAGACAGTGGACTTTATTGTGGAAGGTCTGGATCGATCCAAAGCGGCTACAATCGTCACGGTGCATCCGGATGAGGTCTGCGCGGCACTCTCCGAAGCCTTTGAGTGTGGGATGACGATCACCGAGGCGAAGGGATATTATTCGGATTCCCCGAAGACAGTGGAGTACATCGTGGTAAACCGTTTTCAGGTTGGGAAGATGAAAGAACTGGTTCATGAAAATGATCGCTCCGCTTATATCTCGATTGCAGAAATTGCGGATGTGTATGGAGCAAATACGGACAAAGTCTGAAACGACAAAAATATCATTGAGGATTGTGATAGTATGAAGTACGGAACAATCCGGTATCAAAGGGGTCAAAATACCTTTTGCCCCCAACATCATATCATTATTATAAACAGAAAGTGAAAAAAATATGGATGGAAACATTCTTTTGTGGATACAGGATCACTTCCGCTGGGAGGGCATGAACTGGTTCTGGAAAGGAATCACATCCCTGGGAAACGGTGGATGGTTCTGGATCGTATTATGTATCCTGATGGTTGTACTTGCCAAAATCTCCGGAGAAAAATGTTCAATAAAAAATGAAAACTGTTTCCGGGCAGTAATCGGAAGAGCCGGCTGGTATGGTCTGTTGTCGATGGGAGCCGGTGCACTGATCACCAATGTGTGTCTGAAAAATCTGGTAGCACGTCCCCGCCCCTATGAAGTGGTAGAGGGACTGGTGCCGCTGATCGGCAAACCGACGGATTATTCATTCCCGTCGGGACATACCTGTGCATCGTTTGCCTGTGCGCTGGTGTTGTACCGGATTCTACCGAAAAAATACGGTGTACCTGCAGTGATCCTGGCATCACTGATCGCATTTTCACGCCTGTATGTGGGTGTGCATTATCCAACCGATGTGCTGGGAGGCATGTTTGTCGGAATCTTTTCTTCCTGTCTGGTTCTGTGGATCGGAAAGAAGAGGACGAAGAAATAAGAAAATCTTAAAAGAAACGTAATTGTCTGCCCGTGTGGTGTTCTTTATAATAAGAGAGAAAAGAACGCCATCCGGGCAGAAAGAGGTTTAGAGGGGAATGGGAAAGAAAATATTGAAATTGTTACTGTATCTGATGGCAGTGGTCGGAGTGCTCATCTGGCTGGACAGTACAGTAGGACTGACGGAAGAAGGGGCATTGATTATTTTTGGCATTGCATTATTGATGTATTTTGTGATGAAACTGATCGGCTTTTTGACAAAGAGACACAGAATAAGAAGAGAAAGAGCGCGGAAAGCCAGAAGAAAACGTGAGTTGCGGGAAGTAAACAATTACAGGGTAAAACAGGAAATATCCGTTGCAGCGACAGCGGCATCACAGGCAAACCATCGGAAACAGCAAAAAATACATAATCAAAGCGGTCATAAATTTCATATGACACGGAAAAAAATAGTCTGGACCGTCGGTTTGCTGGTCACATTCTGCATCGTTGTGCTGGCAGGGAAAACCTGGATCCGGCAGCACGAGCAGATTCCGGAGAGCCTTCTTAACATGGAAGAAAAATATCCGGAGGCTACAGATTTTGTAAAAAATTATCCGAAGCGAAGACACTATCAGACTATAGATATTTCATCCGAAGTGGAAACTGCCAGAGAAAACAGTGAGATACCGTATTTTTTGCAGTGGGATGAACGCTGGGGGTATGAAACCTACGGCAGCGATTTCCTTGCTGTCACCGGCTGCGGTCCAACCTGCCTGTCCATGATCACCTGTGGTCTGACCGGCTCCGAAACATGGAATCCCCTGACCGTAGCTCAGTTTTCAGAAAAGGAGGGTTATTACGTACCGGGTGAAGGAACCTCCTGGTCGCTGATGACCGAAGGTGCCAACAACCTGGGCCTCACAGCAGAAAACATCCCGGTCACACAAGAAAACATCCTTGCCGCCCTGCGGTCCGGCATCCCCCTGATCTGTTCCATGTATCCGGGTGATTTTACCTACACGGGTCACTTTATCGTTCTGACCGGTATCGATGAAAACGGTGCAATTACCGTTAACGACCCAAACAGCCCCGCCAACACCCAAAAACACTGGTCCATGACCGAAATATTACCACAGATCCGTCAAAGCTGGGGATACCGTACCTGAACATACGGTATCCCTTTTTTGTATATAAAGATATGAGTGTCAAAAGGTCTTCTGCCACTCATTTGATACTACGGATTGCTCCGCAGCTTAGCTGTTCCCGCAATCCTCTCAATATTCGCAATTCGCTGATTGACTACGCAAATCGCTACCGCCTCTTTCGCTTCTGTCTGGAAAAAAAATAAAAATTATTAGCACTCCCTCTTGACGAGTGCTAAAATATGTGTTATATTGCAACTAGAACAAAGAAAACAATGTGTTCCAAAAGGAGGGACGCTTATGAATATCAGCAAATTTACGCAAAAATCATTGCAGGCTGTTCAAAATCTGGAAAAGACCGCATATGACTTCGGTAACCAGGAGATCGAGCAGGAACATTTACTGTACAATCTGCTTCATCAGGAAGATAGTCTGATCTTAAAGATGATTGAAAAGATGGAAATTAACAAAGAACATTTTCTGGACAACGTGGAAAATGCACTGAACGCCAGAGTCAAAGTATCCGGCGGACAGCAATATATCGGACAGTATCTGAACAAGGTACTGGTAAGCGGCGAAGACGAAGCCAAAGCCATGGGAGATGAATACGTTTCCGTAGAACATCTGTTTCTGGCAATGCTCCGTTATCCGAGCCCGAGTATCAAAAAACTGTTCCAGGAATATGGAATCACAAGAGAACGCTTTTTACAGGCGCTGAGCACTGTAAGAGGAAACCAGAGAGTTACTTCGGATAATCCGGAAGCAACTTACGATACACTGGAAAAATACGGTCAGGATTTGGTAGAGCGTGCGAGAAATCAGAAGCTGGATCCGGTCATCGGCCGTGACAGCGAGATTCGAAATGTGATTCGTATTCTTTCCAGAAAGACAAAAAACAATCCGGTACTGATCGGTGAGCCAGGTGTAGGTAAAACGGCAGCCGTAGAAGGACTGGCACAGCGAATCGTCCGTGGCGATGTACCGGAAGGTCTGAAAGATAAAACGATTTTTGCTCTGGATATGGGTGCACTGGTAGCCGGTGCAAAATACCGTGGTGAATTCGAGGAACGTCTGAAAGCCGTTCTGGAAGAAGTCAGAAAGAGCGAAGGTAAAATCATTCTGTTTATCGATGAACTGCATCTGATCGTCGGAGCAGGAAAAACCGACGGTGCGATGGATGCCGGCAACATGTTAAAACCGATGCTTGCCCGTGGAGAACTGCACTGTATCGGTGCTACCACACTGGATGAGTATCGCCAGTACATTGAAAAAGATGCCGCATTGGAACGTCGTTTCCAACCGGTAATGGTAGATGAACCTTCTGTAGAAGATACCATATCCATCCTTCGTGGACTGAAAGAGCGGTATGAGGTATACCATGGAGTAAAGATTACCGATGGTGCCCTCGTTGCAGCAGCTACACTTTCCAACCGTTATATCTCCGACCGATTCCTGCCGGATAAGGCTATCGATCTGGTAGATGAAGCCTGTGCACTGATCAAGACCGAACTGGATTCTCTTCCGGCAGAACTGGATGAGCAGCAACGTAAGATCATGCAGATGGAGATTGAGGAAGCAGCACTGAAAAAAGAGACCGACAAGCTAAGTCAGGAACGTCTGGCAGATCTGCAAAAAGAACTGGCAGAATATAAAGATGCATTTTCCGTACAGAAAGCACAGTGGGAGAATGAGAAACATTCTGTAGAGAAACTTTCCACATTGCGTGAACAGATTGAAGATCTGAATCGTCAGATCCAGGTGGCACAGCAGCAGTATGATCTGAATAAAGCAGCGGAACTGCAGTACGGCGAACTGCCGAAACTCCAAAAACAGTTGGAGATTGAAGAAGAGAAAGTGAAAAACGAGGATCTTTCTCTGGTACATGAGAGTGTTACCGATGAAGAAATTGCGAGAATTATTTCCCGTTGGACCGGTATCCCGGTGGCGAAACTGACCGAGGGAGAAAAAACGAAGATTCTAGGTCTTGAAGATGTCCTTCATAAACGTGTGATCGGACAGGATGAAGCGGTAACGAAAGTGACCGATGCGATCATCCGTTCTAAAGCCGGTATCAAAGATCCTACAAAACCGATCGGATCATTCCTGTTTCTTGGACCTACCGGTGTCGGTAAGACAGAACTTGCAAAAACTCTGGCACAGACGTTGTTTGATGATGAGAATAATATGGTGCGAATCGACATGAGCGAGTATATGGAGAAATATTCTGTATCCCGTCTGATCGGAGCACCTCCGGGATATGTAGGTTATGAAGAAGGAGGTCAGCTGACGGAAGCTGTCAGAAGAAAACCGTACTCGGTAGTACTGTTTGATGAGATTGAGAAAGCACATCCGGATGTATTTAACGTACTGTTACAGGTACTGGATGATGGCCGGATCACGGATTCTCAGGGACGTACCGTTGACTTCAAGAATACGATTCTGATCATGACTTCCAACATCGGTTCTTCCTATCTGCTGGATGGCATTGGGGAAGATGGAAGTATCAAACCGGAAGCAGCAGAGATGGTACAGAACGACCTGCGTGGGCATTTCCGACCGGAGTTTCTGAACCGTCTGGATGAGATCATTATGTTCAAACCATTGACCAAAGACAATATTGGTGGTATCGTAGACCTGTTAATGGCAGAGCTGAACAACCGTCTGGCAGATCAGGAGATTCATATCCGTCTGACAGCTGCGGCAAAGAACCACATCATCGAAGGTGGGTATGATCCGGTATATGGCGCACGTCCATTGAAACGTTATCTGCAGAAATATGTGGAAACACTGGCTGCAAAGATGATTCTTGGTGGAAAAGTCGGTCAGGATGATACAATCGTTCTGGATGTGACGGATGGTGAGTTGACAGCTTCTGTACAGTCTGTATAAAGGAGTTTTGAGATGATACCGAACGATCCGGTGATGTTGCTCAGTTATGTAAATACGCAGCTGAGAGATTATTATTCCAGTCTGGATGCTCTTTGTGAGGATAAGGGTATTGGAAAAGAAGAACTGGTGGAGAAGATGAAGTCCATTGAGTATGTGTATGAGGTGGATCGAAATCAGTTTGTGTGATAAGGGAAGCATTCCTGCAAAAAAAGTAGGAGTGCTTCTTTTTTTGATAAGCCATTTAAACAAAGTATTGACAGAAAGTTAACATAGTGCTAATATACTTCTTGTATAAATTCCATAGTAACATATCAAGTGCACCTGCGAACATAGTTCGTCGGTGAGAGAGGGAATCAGGTGTGAGTCCTGAGCGATCCGGTCACTGTAATCAGGGAGGAAAGCCCGGTAGGATCCATTGTACCGCAAGGTATGAGAAGGAGGGCCGACTGTTGATCTGTAAGTCAGGAAACCTGCTTGTATGTCGTAAGGTTAAAACTTCCGAGTAAAGTTTTACATCCTGTTTGTAGTAAAAATGAGATGTCAGCTTTCTGTCGGGGAAAAGACATCTTTTTTATATATTTACAAAAACACGAACTTATGGAATGATCGAAACAGGAGCGTAGTGTTTCGAGACCTTGACTATTTGAATTTATGCACGATTAAACGACAGGATGAACAGAATCCTGTTTCTGTAGATCTACTGTATCATTTACCTCCGCAACCAAGTGATATAGATTCCTCTTGGATCTTGTGCAGAAGCAGGATGGTTTCATCCGGTTAGCCTTGAAAATGGAAGCCTGAAAAGGCTTCTTTTTTTGTGCTTTTCATGTGAAAAATCTGCAACATATGGCTGCATAGAAAAATAACTTTTGCAATTGAAAGCACCGGAACTTCATGGTACACTGAGATAGTAAAGTAACTGTAAAAACAGCTACGGAAAACAAAAATGGAGGCAATAAAATGGAGGGTTTTACAACGAAAAAACAGCAGTTTGCAACGGTATGGAAGATGCATACTGCAGGCGATGCACAGTGGTATCCGGCGCAGGTTCCGGGAACTGTGTATACAGATCTGTTAAGAAACGGACAGATGGAAGATCCGTTCTGGAAGGACAATGAATACAGAGCACTGGATCTGATGGAAAAAGATTATGAGTATGAGACCGTGTTTGAGGGAACCGAAGCACAGGAAGGCGAGAGACAGTGGCTTCGCTTTGAAGGTTTGGATACGATCTGTGATATCTATCTGAATGAAGAAAAAATCGGTAATACATATAACATGCACAGAACCTGGGAGTTTGATGTAACAGGAAAGGTGAAAGCAGGAGAAAATATCCTGCGTGTGTATTTCCATTCTCCGCTGGAGTATATTAAAGAAGCTTACGAAAAACAGCCGACACACGGAAGTGAAGATGCGATGGATGGCTTTGTGCATATCCGCAAAGCACACTGCATGTTCGGATGGGACTGGGGTGCTCATCTGCCGGATGCGGGAATCTTTCGTCCGGTATATCTGCTGACGATGACCGAAGGCAGAATAGACAGCGTGTATATCCGTCAGGAACACGAAGAGGGAAAAGTAACCCTGCATTTTGATGTGAGCAGAAACCCGAAAGAGGATCTCAGAAAAGAGATCCCGGTGGGAAAAGAGGCAGATGGCTATACCTATGAAGTAACTGTGACAGCACCGGATGGTACAAAGATCATTGCAAAAGATACCCCGGAGGATCTGGTGATCGAACAGCCGAAGCTCTGGTGGCCAAACGGTGTGGGCGAACAGCCATTATATGAAGTGAACGTAACGCTGGCAAAAGACGGACAGCCGGTGGACAGATGGACAAGAAAGATTGGTCTTCGCACGATGACGATGGATATTCATCCGGATGAGTGGGGCGAGAGTTTTGCTCATCAGGTGAACGGAAAGGATATCTTTGCCATGGGTGCAGACTATATCCCGGAAGATCATCTCCTGGGGCGTGTGACACCGGAAACTACAAGAAAACTGTTGGAACAGTGTAAGGCAGCCAACTTTAACGCAGTCCGCGTATGGGGCGGCGGTTACTATCCGGAAGACTGGTTCTATGATCTGTGTGATGAACTGGGACTGATGGTATGGCAGGACTTTATGTTTGCATGTGCAGTCTATGATTTGACACCGGACTTTGAGGCGAATATCCGGGAAGAATTTATTGATAATGTAAAAAGATTACGTCATCACGCATCCCTGGGACTGTGGTGTGGTAACAATGAGATGGAAATGTTTGTAAAACAGGGCGAGTGGGTAACCAAACCGAGCGAGGTGCGCGATTATCTCTTCATGTACGAGCGCGTGATTCCGGAGATTCTAAAAAAATACGATCCGGAAACCTTCTACTGGCCTGCAAGTCCGTCTTCCGGCGGATGCTTCGATGATCCGTCAGATCCGAACCGTGGAGATGTGCATTACTGGGATGTATGGCATGGAAACAAGCCGTTCTCGGATTACCGGAATTACTATTTCCGCTATGCAAGTGAATTTGGATTCCAGTCCTTCCCGTCTTTTGAGACAATCAAAACTTTTACCGATGATCCGGCAGACTGGAACATTTTCTCTTATGTTATGGAAAAACATCAGAGAAATGCAGGCGCAAACGGAAAAATCCTGAATTATCTACAGCAGACATTCCGCTATCCAACCGAATTTACCACGTTATTATATGCTTCCCAGATGTTGCAGGCAGAAGCTATCAAGTACGGGGTGGAACATTTCCGAAGAAACAGGGGCAGATGTATGGGTGCGATCTACTGGCAGTTAAATGACTGCTGGCCGGTAGCTTCCTGGGCATCGGTAGATTATGAGGGAAGATGGAAAGCCCTGCATTATTATGCAAAACGGTTCTTTGCACCGGTGATGGTATCCTGTGAAGAACAGAACTGGATGACTGCGGAAGCGAATATGAACCGTGAACATTTTGTATATGAAAAATCTATCCGCCTGAATGTGACCAACGAGACCCTGGAAGATAAGAAAGTTCTGGTAAAATGGGCACTTCGAAACGCCGATGCATCTGTTGTGAAAGCAGAGGAGCGAGAAGTAACGGTGCCGGCACTTTCCAGTGTATGGCTGGATAAAGAAGAATACCCGGATGTGGATGTATTCGGCCAGTATGTAAGCTATGAGGCATGGGAGGGTGATACCTGCATCTCTGAGGGCAGCGTGATCTTCTCTTATCCGAAGTACTTCCATTATCTGGATCCGCAGCTGTCATATCGGATCGAGGGAGACGAGATCGTAGTCAGCGCGAAAGCCTACGCGAAAGGCGTGGAGATCCTGAATCTGTCCGAAGATCTGATCCTGTCGGACAACTATTTTGATATGAGTGCGGGAGAAAAGAGGGTAAAGATTCTTGGCAAAGCATCAAGAAAAGTGGAAGCCCCTGCAGACTGGGAGAACCAGGTAAAAGAGCAGCTTGCGGACGGTCTGAAACTGCGAAGCGTTTACGATATTCGGTAAAAGATGTTGGGGCAAAAAGCATTTTGCCCCTTTGATACCGGATTGCTCCGTACTTTGTACTCCCGCAATCCTCAAAAACATTCGTAATCCGCTCATTTTTCTTCGGAAAATGGCTACTTACTCATGTTTTGGCGGATCCCAAGTTCATAAATCTTCGTGCAAGCAAGCTTGCGTCAGATTTCCGAACTTTTGATCCTGGTATCAACAAAAACCTTGACAAAAGAAAAAAAGCCTACTATAGTAATGTCAGCCGAAACTGTTTCAAAAACAGGAAGAGGTACAGAGAAAAAGGTAGTGACAAAGAGGAGTAGATATTGTACCCCGTAAAGAGAGGGAACTTCGTGGCTGTGAGAGATCCCCGGCAGACAATATCGAAGGTAGCTTTGGAACCGGAAGACTGAACGTTTTTGATTGTAACTGTGAAGATGCTGAACAGTTACCGTTTTCAGACAGAAAATCAGTAAGCTTTCACGGCTGATCCCCGTTATCGGATAATGAGATGTATGGAACGCTTGTTGTTTCATATAAGCAAGGTGGTAACGCGAGACATTCGCCCTTCACACAGATGAGAACATCTGAGTGGAGGGCGTTTCTAATCTTCAAAAAGACAAAGGAGACAACCATGAGTAAAGAACTGGCAAAGACTTACGATCCGAAAGGACTCGAAGACCGTTTATACCAGAAATGGCTGGACAGCGGCTATTTTCATGCAAAAGTAAACAAAGCGAAGAAACCATTTACCATTGTTATGCCGCCGCCAAACGTAACAGGACAGCTGCATATGGGCCATGCACTGGATGAGACTATGCAGGATATCCTGATCCGTTTCAAGAGGATGCAGGGATACGAAGCACTGTGGCAGCCGGGAACCGACCATGCGGCAATCGCTACAGAGGTTAAGGTTATCAACAAATTAAAAGAACAGGGCATCGACAAAAACGAGATCGGAAGAGAAGAATTCTTAAAACATGCCTGGGCATGGAAAGAAGAGTACGGCGGAAAGATTATTAACCAGCTGAAAAAACTGGGCGCATCTGCGGACTGGGAAAGAGAGCGTTTCACGATGGACGAAGGATGTTCCAAAGCGGTGCAGGAAGTATTTATCCGTCTGTACAACAAAGGATATATCTACAAAGGATCCCGTATCATCAACTGGTGTCCGGTATGCCAGACCTCTATCTCTGACGCGGAGGTAGAACATGAGGATCAGGACGGATTCTTCTGGCACATTAACTACCCGGTAGTTGGAGAAGAAGGAAAATTCGTAGAGATCGCAACGACCCGTCCGGAGACACTTCTGGGAGATACCGCAGTAGCGGTAAACCCGGAAGATGACAGATATAAAGATCTGGTAGGAAAGATGCTGAAACTGCCGCTGACCGACCGTGAGATTCCGGTGATCGCCGATGCGTATGTAGACAAAGAGTTCGGAACCGGATGTGTAAAGATCACACCGGCACATGACCCGAATGACTTTGAAGTAGGAAAACGTCATAATCTGGAAGAAATCAACATTCTGAACGATGATGCAACCATCAACGATCTGGGTGGAAAATATGCAGGCATGGATCGCTATGAAGCAAGAAAAGCTATGGTGAAAGATCTGGAAGATCTGGGACTGTTGGTAAAAGTAGTACCCCACAGTCACAGTGTAGGAACCCATGACCGTTGTGGTACAACCGTAGAGCCGATGATCAAACCACAGTGGTTTGTAAAGATGGACGAGATGGCAAAAGCAGCTATTGACACTTTGAAAGACGGCGATCTTCAGTTTGTTCCGGAACGTTTTGATAAGACTTATCTGCACTGGCTGGAAAACATCCGTGACTGGTGTATCTCCCGTCAGTTATGGTGGGGACACAGAATCCCGGCTTATTACTGTGATGACTGCGGTGAGACCGTAGTGGCAAAAGAGATGCCGAAGATCTGCCCGAAATGTGGAAAAAATCATTTCCATCAGGATGAAGATACTCTGGATACCTGGTTTTCCTCCGCATTGTGGCCATTTTCCACACTGGGCTGGCCGGACAACACCGAAGAGATGGAATATTTCTATCCGACAGATGTACTGGTAACCGGATACGATATCATTTTCTTCTGGGTTATCCGTATGGTATTCTCCGCTCTGGAACAGACCGGAAAAGCACCTTTCCATCACGTACTGATCCACGGTCTGGTAAGAGATTCACAGGGAAGAAAGATGAGTAAATCTCTGGGTAACGGTATCGATCCGCTGGAAGTCATCGACAAGTACGGAGCGGATGCCCTGCGTCTTACATTAATGACCGGTAATGCACCTGGTAATGATATGCGTTTTTACTGGGAGCGTGTAGAGTCCAGCAGAAACTTTGCAAACAAAGTCTGGAACGCTTCCCGTTTTATCATGATGAACCTGGAAAAAGCGGAAGTTCCGTCTTCTATGGATCTTGCAAACCTGACGGCTGCAGATAAGTGGATTCTGTGCAAGTTCAATGATGTGGCAAAAGACGTTACCGATAACATGGAAAAATTTGAACTGGGTATTGCTGTACAGAAAGTATATGACTTTATCTGGGAAGAATTCTGTGACTGGTACATCGAGATGGTAAAACCGCGTCTTTATAACGATGGGGATACCACAAAGGCAGCAGCACTGTGGACACTGAAAACGGTTCTTGGCGGTGCACTGAAACTGCTGCATCCGTACATGCCGTTTATCACAGAAGAAATTTACTGTACTTTGAATCCGGAAGAAGAATCCATTATGATCGCTTCCTGGCCGGAATGGAAAAAAGAGTGGGATTTCAAACAGGATGAAAAAGATGTTGAGATGATTAAAGAGGCAGTCAGAAGCATCCGCGGCGTACGTACCGAGATGAATGTACCGCCGAGCAAAAAAGCTACCGTATATGTAGTGGCAGAAGATGCATCTGTAAGAGAAACCTTTGAAAAGGGTAAAATCTTCTTTGCAACACTGGCATCCGCAAGTGAAGTTCTGGTACAGTCTGATAAGAGCGGTATCGCAGAAGATGCAGTATCTGCAGTAATTCCGCAGGCGGTAATCTATATTCCGTTTGCAGAACTGGTGGATATTGAAAAAGAGATCCAGCGTCTGGAAAAAGAGGAAGGACGTCTGGAAAAAGAATTGGCCCGTGTCAACGGTATGCTGAGTAACGAACATTTCATCAGCAAAGCCCCACAGGCCAAGATTGATGAGGAAAAAGGAAAGCTGGAAAAATACACACAGATGATGGAACAGGTAAAAGAAAGACTGGCACAGCTGCGGTAAGTTATGCGAGCAACGAGTCAAAGTCCATGCAATTACATGAGACACCGGTGAATGCCGCGATATCGGTTCGGAACATGTAGTGCGTGTTTCGAACCGATTTTGGGGGCGTATCTGAATACGATGAGATTTCAGGTACGCTTCTGTATTTACGCAGCAGATAGGAGCAGAAAAAAACATGAAAAAAATCAATCTGAAAAAACCTACCCGCAATCAGGTGATTCGGATCTGTAACTTGTTGTCTGTACCCCTGCAGTTTCTGGGGTGCTGTGTACTGTATCTGGTAATCGAGGCGCTTTCCCGTCATTCGCTGCGGGAAGCCTGGCAGTATATGACAGGAAGCCCTCTGATCTTTTTATACAATGCATTTTTAATTTTTACCACAAGCCTTGTGGTATATCTGTTTAAACACAGAATCCTTGCCAGAACTATCGTGGGATGTTTCTGGTTTATTCTGGGATGCGTGAACGGATTCTTACTGTTAAACCGTGTAACTCCATTTACCGGACCGGATCTGAAACTGATTAATGACGCAATGCGTATTCTGAACAAGTATCTGTCCCCGGGACTGGTGGTTGCCGTACTGGTCGGGCTTGGTGTCCTGCTGTTATTTTTCATCTGGATGTTCCGAAAAGGCTGGAAATTTCAGGGAAAGATGCGCTACTGGCTGAATATTCCGCTGATTGTTGCTGGTGTGGCAGCTTTTGCGTTGACAAGTAAGCTGGCGATTGATAATCGTCTGTTATCCACGTATTTTGGAAATATTGCGTATGCATATCAGGATTACGGTTATCCATACTGTCTGGCAGTTACAATTTTCGATACCGGAATCAATGAGCCGAACGGATATTCTAAAGCATTGATGGAAGATATCGTGAAAAGTGAAGGTGAGATCAAGGAAACCAAGAAAAAGAATACGGATGTCAACATCCTGTTTTTACAGCTGGAAACATTTATCGATCCGACCGAAGTGAATTTTCTTTCTTTTTCCGAGGATCCGATTCCGAACTTCCGAAAGTTAAGTGAGGAATATTCTTCCGGCTACTACAAAGTGCCGGCAGTAGGTGCGGGAACCGCGAATACGGAGTTTGAATCTATCACCGGTATGAGTCTTCATTATTTTGGGGCGGGAGAGTATCCGTATAAGACGATTCTGAAAGAGACGACCTGCGAGAGCGCAGCCTATGATCTTAAGAAGCTCGGTTACAGTACTCATGCGATCCATAACAATGAAGCGAATTTCTACGGAAGACGAACCGTATTTTCCAGACTTGGATTTGACACCTTTACTTCTGAGGAATATATGCCGGACATCAGTGATACCACACCGATGGGATGGGTGAAAGATCATATTCTGACTGATGAAATTTTTAAGGCCATGGAATCCACAGAAGGTCCGGATTATGTATATACGATCTCGGTACAGGGACATGGAGATTATCCAACCGAACCAGTACTTTCTGATCCGGAGATCAAAGTAACGGGAGCGGAATCTGAAGAGAAAAATAATGCATGGGAATATTATGTAAATCAGCTTCACGAGATGGATCAGTTTGTCAAAGAACTGACGGATCGTCTCTCTGAATTGGATGAGCGGGTGGTTCTCGTTATGTATGGAGATCATCTGCCGACCATGGATCTGAAAGTGGAGGACATGAAAAACCGTTATCTGTTCCAGACAAAATATGTGATGTGGAGCAACTTCGACATGAAGAAAAAAGACAAAAACATTGCCGCTTACCAGATGGCAGCGGAAGTGTTTAATCGTCTGGGGATTCATGAGGGAACGGTCTTTAACTATCATCAGACCAGAAAAGGAAGCAGGAATTATCAGCTGGATCTGCAGGCATTGCAGTATGATATCCTGTATGGAAAACAGTATGTTTACGGTGGTGAGAATCCGTTTGAGGCAACAAAGATGCAGCTTGGGATCTATCCTGCAACACTGGAACGGCTGGAGTCCATCGGAAATGGAAGCTATTATGTCTATGGAACCAATTTTACGGCAGCGAGCAGACTGGAGATTAACAAAGAACTGCAGGAAACACAGTACATCAGTCCGACACAGCTGCTGGTGCAGAATGTGGAACTGGCAGATGGCGATCAGGTGTCAGTTGCGACACAGAGTAACAGTTCCACAAAGAAAGTGCTGTCACGAACCGATTATCTTACATACAATGAGGATAATGGAGAACTGATGTCACAGGAAAACTATCAGGCAAAAAAATCAGCAAAAGCGATGCTTGAGCGGCTGAAGGAACAGCATGCAGAGAAAACAGAGGATGACGGGCAGGCAGCGGAAGAAACGCCAACAGAGGAAACAACACCGGAACTGTCTCTGACACCGGCACCTGCGTCCACACCGGAATCCTGAGAAAAGACCGGCTTCCGGTATTACGGAAACTGGAAAAAGTCAAAAGTTGCGACATAATTTACTTGATTATTACCACCACTATTATATAATGGAAAGTACCGGGAAACCGGACAAATACATTAGATAAAGTGGTGGTAATTTTGAATTATAGAGAAATCGTAGATTATATTGAAGAGATACCGAAGTTTACATCGAAAAATCCGCTGGATCACACGAAGGCACTGCTGAAGTGTCTGGGCGATCCCCAGAATCAGATGCAGGTGATCCATGTGGCGGGAACCAATGGAAAAGGAAGCGTCTGTGCATATCTGGATTCCATGCTCCGGGCAGGAGGTTACAAAGTTGGTTTATTTACTTCGCCACATCTGGTAAAGATCAATGAACGTTTTAAAATCAACGGAGAGATGATTTCCGATGAACGGTTTGTAAAAGTTTTTGAAGAAGTACAGAAGATTATTAAAAAGGCACAGGAAGACGGACTGGATCACCCGAGCTATTTTGAGACACTGTTTCTGATGGGAATGGTTGTTTTTAAAGAAGCAGATGTGGATTATGTGGTTCTGGAGACCGGCCTTGGTGGAAGACTAGATGCGACCAACACTGTAGATCATCCGCTGGCATGCATCATTACTTCTATCAGTCTGGATCATGTGGAATATCTGGGAGACACCATCGGAAAAATTGCCGGTGAAAAGGCAGGAATCATCAAACCACAGGTTCCGGTGATCTATGACGGACATCAGCCGGAGGCTTCCGAAGTGATTGAAAAACGTGCCAACGAACTGGGTTCCCCGGCATTTGCACTGACCGAGGACATGTATGAAATGCAGAAAAATACAAGAGAGGGCATTGATTTTTCCTTTCATTGTAAGTATTATAATACTGTTCAACTGTCGATTCCATATATTGCACCGTACCAGATGATGAATGCATCGCTGGCGTTTTTCACGATGGAACAGCTGCGGGATGTGCATAAGATTCCGTTGGAAAAGCTGATCGAGGGATTGAAAAATACGCACTGGGAAGGTCGTATGGAGACTGTTTTACCGGATGTGATCGTAGACGGGGCACACAATGCAGATGGTGTGGCGCGGTTTGTGGAGACGGCGTGTCATTTTGGAAAAGAACATCCGATTACGCTGTTATTTTCGGCAGTGGCTGATAAGGATTATGAAAAAATGATCCGTACAGTCAGCGAAAAGATCCGTCCGAGAGCAGTAGTTGCCACAGAAGTTGGCGGCAGCAGAGTTGTACCGGCTACGGAACTGGCAGAGTTTTTCAAGGAAGACGGATGTGAACAGGTGATCGCCGAGGCAAATGTAGGAGAGGCATTTGAAAAAGCGTTGTCTTTAAAGGGCGATGGAATGTTATTCTGCGTTGGATCTCTTTATCTGGTAGGTGAGATCAAGGAGTACCTTCAGAAGAATCCAGAAGCATAGGAGAGAAAAGAATGATTAATTACGAAGAGGAATTGAAAAAATTCAAACCCTGTCTTGATGTGGACGAGATCGAGAGTGCGGTATATACACGGGATCTGACCGATATCGTGGATATCCTGCAGGAGATGCTGAAAACAGAGAAAAAAGACCGGAAAGAATAAGGGGTAAAACATGAATTGTATGAATTGCGGAGCTCCGATCGGAAAGTCGGATTACTGTACGAGCTGCGGCTTTCATGTGGAAGTACAGAAGAAAATCTGGCAGTTGTCCAATACCTATTACAATCTGGGACTGGACAAGGCACAGATCCGGGATCTGTCCGGAGCCATTGATCTGTTAAAACGCAGTCTGAAGTTTAACAAGCTGAATGTTCAGGCGAGAAACCTGCTGGGACTGGTATATTTTGAGACCGGTGAGGCAGTGGCAGCGTTGAGTGAATGGATCATCAGTAAAAATATCATGCCGGAGAATAACATCGCTTCCGAGTATATCGAACGGCTGCAGCAGAATGCCAACAAACTGGATGTGATCAATCAGACTATCAAAAAGTATAATGACAGTCTGCAATGCTGTCGCAAAGGCAGTGAGGATGTGGCGGTGATCCAGCTGAAAAAGATTCTGAATCAGAATCCGAAGCTGATCAAGGGATATCATCTGCTGGCCCTGATCTACCTGAAAAAAGAAGAATATGAAAAAGCAAGACGAATTCTGAAAAAAGCGGCGAAGATTGATAAGACAAACTCCACAACGCTGCGCTTTTTGCGGGAAGTAGACGAACAGACCGGAACAATTACCAGCCTGGAACCAAGAAGGTGGGCATTTGGTCTGCGTGAGAAGGAAGAAAAGGTTTCGGGTAATCAGTCGATTGCCTATCGGACAGAAAATGATGTGGTGATCCAGCCACCGACCTTCCGTGAAAGCTCCATGGCAGCGACACTGCTGAATCTTGGATTTGGTTTTCTGGTGGGGGCCTGTCTGGTATGGTTTTTGATGGTACCTGCAAACACACAGCGGATCAATAAAGCGGCAAACGAAAAAGTCGTAAGCTACAGCAACACTATGGCGACACAGTCTGCTGAGATGAATAAGCTCCAGGAACAGATTGACCAGTCTGAAGAGACGGTGGCATCTGCCCAGCAGCAGATTGAGGATGCCCAGAATCAGACAAGCAGTTATGAGAATCTGATTAAAGCATATGCCGCTTTTCAGAGTGGAAATTATACTTCGGCAGCGAATGTTCTGCAGAATGTGCAGGCAGATCTGCTGTCTGTAGATGCAAAAGAAATTTATGATTCAATTTACAAGAGTATCCAGTCAACGATGAAGAATAATCTGAAAAGTCAGGGTGAACAGGCATTTTATGCCAAGGATTATGAGACGGCAATTACAGATTTGAATCAGGCACTGGAGATGGATGACAGCGATTATGAAGTATTAAATCTGTTGGCGCATTCTTATCGGCTTGACGAACAGTATGATAAAGCAGTGGAGATTTTCCAGAAGATCGTAGACCAGTTTCCGGGAACAAAACGTGCTTCCACCGCACAGAAATATATTGATAACGGTGGAAAGGGATTTGACAGCGTTGGTCAGAAAAACAGTTCCGGAACAGGAACTGCACAGACACAGGATCAGACAGGGAATCAGGAGACTGTTTCACAGGATACTGCAGAACAAAGCAGTGCAGGTGATACGGCAGATACACAGAATACAGGCGAGACCGGGGCCGATCAGAACGGCAATGGAGGAGAAGCCGAAGGAACTTCCGGAGAAAACGGACAATAAGAGAAACCTCAAAACGGGGGAAATACAAAAGAATTTGTATTTCCCCCGTTTTTTTGTAAAGATAAGGAACCGTTATAAATAATCAGAAAAGGGGAGGATATTTATGGAACAATTTCAGGTGAAGGGGCGGACTCTGGTCATACGGATGCCGAAAGAACTGGATCACCATACCACGGGGCAGATTCCGGGAATAGCAGATCGCATGATCGGCGAGAAGAATATTCAGCGGATTGAATTTGATTTTCGAGACACCGGATTCATGGACAGCTCAGGGATCGGAGTGATCATGGGACGGTATCAAAAGCTGCGGCTGCTTGGAGGCAGTGTGGCAGTGACCCACGTCAGCGATCGAATCTGGAGAATTTTGCATCTTGCAGGAGTGACAAAGGTGATTGAAGTAGAAAAAGAACGAAACTGGAAGGAAAGCAAATAAGGGGGAGAAACGATGGAACAGAAGAATGAAATGATGATTACGTTTGACAGCAGATCCAGTAATGAATCATTTGCAAGAGTGGCAGTAGCGGCGTTTACGACACAGTTAAATCCCACACTGGAAGAGGTAGCTGATATCAAGACCGCTGTATCTGAAGCAATTACAAATGCAATTATTCACGGATATGACAACCAGGTGAAAAAGATCCGGATCCGCTGTCGAGTCAGTGACCGGACCTTGTATGTAGAGGTGGAAGATGACGGAAAGGGAATTGCAGATGTGAAAAAGGCGATGGAACCCATGTATACAACAAGACCGGATCTGGATCGCTCCGGGATGGGTTTTGCTTTCATGGAAGCATTTATGGATCAGGTGGAAGTGGAATCGGAAGCAGGTGTGGGAACAATTGTCCGGATGAAAAAGACAATCGGACAGACACAGCAGCCATTTGCATAAAAGGAGGCCCTATGGAGCGTACCCTCAGATTGATACAGAGAGCACACGAAGGGGATAAGGAGGCGAGGGACATACTGGTGGAAGAGAATGTCGGGCTTGTCTGGAGTATTGTTCGCCGATTTCAAAACAGAGGTGTGGAATCGGAAGATCTGTTTCAGATCGGAACCATCGGGCTGATCAAAGCGGTGGATAAATTCGACTGCAGCTATGAGGTTTGCTTTTCCACCTATGCAGTTCCGATGATTGCCGGAGAGATCAAACGGTATCTGCGAGATGACGGGATACTGAAAGTAAGCCGTTCCCTGAAGGAAACAGCGGGGAAAGCCTACCGGATCCGGGAGCAGCAGGAAAAGCAGACGGGAAGAGAGCCGACTGTCCGGGAGATTGCCGGGATACTGGGAATCCCACCGGAGGAACTGATGGAGGCGATGGAGTCTTATGCGCAGGTGGAATCCCTGCAGCAGACAATTTACCAGGGAGAAGGCAATACCATCCTTCTGATAGACAAACTGGAAGAAAAAGTGAACCAGAGTGAACAGGTGCTGAACAGGTTGTTTTTGGAAGAAATCCTTGGAAAACTGGAAGGTGAAGAACGGGAATTGATCTATCAGCGGTATTTTCAGGAAAAAACACAGAGTGTGATTGCAAAAGAGATGGGAATTTCACAGGTACAGGTCTCGCGGATGGAAAAGAGAATTCTGAGAAAAATACAGGAGGAAGTATAGAGGATTCATTTTGACACATACTACTTACAAAAGAAAGGAAGTGGTAGGATGGCAGGAAAAAAATGGTGGATCTGGCTGTTTGCGATTCTCACAGCAGCCGGAGTACTGGTGGTGCTTCTGATGCAGCAGAATATGCCGGAGAAGCAAAAAGGAGGAACCCTGGTACAAAGACAGGAGGCAACGTGCTATGGGTGATGTACTGTATATACAGACAGACAAAAACCGGAAGATTACAGATCCACATGTCAGGCTTGGTGATATCTCAGATCTTACAAGCAATAATCCGGAAGTATTGCAAAGGTGCAAGGTGCTTCGGGTACTGACTCTGGAGTCGGGGAAATATGGCAGATATACGGTTTCGGTCATGAAACTGATAGAACTGATCCAGAAAAAAGAAAAACAGGTGGAAGTGGTTCATGTCGGTGAACCGCAGTTTATCCTGACGTACGAGGATCCGGCTGGAAAAAGTGAGAGGATGAGCTGGTTGAAAACTGCGTTTGTGTGTCTGGTCACATTTTTTGGCACGATGTTTTCTATTATGACTTTCAATACAGATGTAGATATTCCAAAATTGTTTGAGAGAATCAGCAGCCAGTTTACTTCAGATCCAAGAGGACTGGCGATTCTGGAAGTGACGTATTCTGTGGGGATCGGTATTGGTGTTGTATTTTTCTTTAATCATTTTGGAAAATGGAAGATCACCGAGGATCCGACACCGATGGAAGTGGAGATGCGTGCGTACGAGGAACAGGTAGATCAGACGATTCTGGAGATGGAGAGCAGAAAGGAGAACAATTCCGGATGAGAGAAATCTTTCTTGGCATGCTGGGACTTTGCATGGGAACAACGATTGCAAGTGGCGTGGTGGCATTTATTATAAGCCTTGGAATTGTTCCAAGGTTTGCCGGGATTACCGGAAGTGCCGCACAGGTGCGTCTGTATGAGGAATGCTCCATGCTGGGGGCGGTGCTTGGCAATGTGGTTTTTCTGTATCAGCGAGCATTGCCACTGGGTAATCCGGGACTTGCAGTTTACGGAAGCTTTTCCGGAATTTTTCTTGGAAGCTGGGTGGTGGCACTGGGTGAGGTGGTGAATATTTATGCGATTTTGATTCGAAGGATCGGTCTTGTGAAAGGAATTGGACTGGTAATCCTCAGCATGGCACTTGGAAAAGTGGTGGGTTCTCTTTGGTTTTTCTTTTTCTGACGGGAGATCAATAACCGAAAAAATGATAAATCCGGGGATAAAACCAGGAAGCCCGGAAGATACTGAGTGTGTAAGAAATGAAAAACAGAAAAAAGACAGGTAAAATTACCTGGATGTGAGGATGAAACGATGCAGAAAGACAGAGAAAAACAGCAGTTATATGAAGAATATGTCAAAAAGGTGACTCCAACGCACAGTTTGCCTGCCAATATGGTAAAAGCCTTTCTGGTGGGCGGTCTGATCTGTGTGTCAGGACAGGCAGTCACTGAATGGGCACTGGCAGCAGGTATGGATGAGAAAACAGCTGGAACCTGGTGTTCCATTGCCTTGATCTTTCTGAGTGCCCTGACTACGGGTATGAACCTTTATCCACGGCTGGCAAAATGGGGAGGAGCAGGCACCCTTGTGCCGATCACAGGATTTGCCAATTCTGTGGCGGCACCGGCAGTGGAATACCGGAAAGAAGGACAAGTATTTGGAATCGGAAGCAAGATATTTACCATAGCGGGACCGGTGATACTTTATGGGGTGCTGACCTCATGGGCGTTGGGTCTGATACAGTACGTGGCAGAAAGGTGGTAGCAGATGGAGATCGGGAAACAGAGTATTCGGTTGGAAAAGCCGGTCTATGTGGAAAGCTGGGCATCGGTTGTTGGAAAAAAAGAGGGGGAAGGTCCACTGGCTCCTTTTTTTGATGAGATTGAGACGGATGATCAGCTGGGGCAGGATAACTGGGAAGAAGCAGAGAGTATGCTGCAACAGAAGGCGGCGAGGCTGGCAATCAAAAAAGCAGGATGCTGCCCGGAAGATATACGAATCATCTTCGCGGGGGATCTGCTGGCACAGTCCATCGCTTCTTCCTTCGGGAGCGGCGAACTGGAGCGTCCAATGTATGGAGTATTCGGGGCGTGTTCCACGATGGGTGAAGCACTGAGCCTTGGGGCGATCACAGTTTCGGCAGGCCACGGAGAACGGGTTCTGGCAGTGACATCGAGTCATTTTGCAACGGCAGAGAAAGAATTTCGTTTTCCGCTGGGTTACGGAAACCAGAGGCCATTGTCCGCTTCCTGGACTGTTACGGGAAGTGGTGCCTGTGTGTTAAACAGGAAAAAGGGGAGGGTGAAGATCACGGGGCTTACCATCGGGAAAGTGGTAGACTATGGATTAAAAGATTCCCAGAATATGGGAGCATGTATGGCACCAGCAGCTTGCAGCACCATAGTACAGAACCTGAAAGACTTTGGAAGAAAACCCGGAGAGTATGATCAGATTATTACCGGAGATCTTGGTTATATCGGACAGCAGATATTACTGGACCTTTTGGAAAAAGAAGGGTATCAGGCAGGGAAAAATCACAAAGATTGTGGAATTTTGATGTACGATCAGAAAACACAGGATACCCATGCGGGAGGAAGCGGCTGTGGCTGCAGTGCTTCTGTACTTGCCGGTTATATCCTGCCAAAGATTGCCTGCGGTGACTGGAAACGGGTACTTTTTGTGCCAACAGGGGCGCTGATGTCAAAAGTGAGCTTTTATGAAGGAAACAGTGTGCCGGGAATCGCCCAGGGAGTAGTACTGGAATGGGAAGAAGGGGAGGTGGAACAGACATGCTGATGAATTATATCCATGCTTTCTGGGTAGGCGGACTGATCTGTGCACTGGTGCAGATCCTTCTGGATAAGACCAGGCTGATGCCGGGAAGAGTCATGGTTCTTCTGGTATGTACGGGAAGTGTGCTGAGTGCTCTGCATTTGTACGAACCGTTGGTGGATTATGCCGGTGCAGGTGCCAGTGTTCCGCTGATCGGATTCGGACATTTGTTATTTCAGGGTGTGAAAGAAGAGATGGAACAGGTGGGTGTTCTGGGAGTATTTACCGGAGGGTTAAAAGCCAGTGCCGGAGGTATCAGTGCTGCGCTGATTTTCGGATATCTTGCGAGCCTGTTTTTTCATCCGCAGATGAAAAAATAAAGAAGAAAGAGACCTTCAGCTCTTGCCACATACGGAAAAGATATAGTATAATAATATAGTTTATGTGTAAGTGCCAGCGGGATCGATACAAAGATCCCGCAACAGAAAATGAAAAGGTGATTAATTTGAGAGAAGAAGTAATCAAAAGACTGGAACAGACAGTGGGAAATGATCAGTTTCTGCGGAATGAACCAATGAAGAAACATATTACTTTCCGTGTAGGAGGACCGGCAGCATGTTTTCTGATGCCATCCACAAAAGAACAGATTGAAGAAATCGTACATATCTGTCAGGAAGAAAAGACGCCCTGCTTTATTCTTGGAAATGGCAGCAATCTGCTGGTAAGTGATCAGGGATATGACGGAGCTGTGTTGCAGATCTATAAAAATATGAATCAGGTTGCGGTGAATGGAGAACAGCTGCAGGTACAGGCAGGAGCGCTGTTATCCGCTATAGCCAGAAAGGCACTGGATGCAGGACTTACCGGCATGGAATTTGCAGCGGGAATTCCGGGAACTCTGGGAGGCGCTGTAGTTATGAATGCAGGCGCTTACGGCGGGGAGATGAAAGATATTCTGGAATCCGTCACTGTGCTCACACCAAAGGGAGAACAGAAGAAACTGTATAAAGAAGAACTGCAGCTGGGATATCGGACCAGTGTGGTAAAAGAAAAGGGTTATATTGTTCTGGAAGCGGTTCTGAATCTGAAAAAAGGAGATCCGGAAGCGATAAAAAGCCGTATGGATGAACTGAAAGAGCAGCGTGTGACAAAACAGCCATTAGAGTATCCAAGTGCAGGAAGTACCTTCAAAAGACCGGAAGGATATTTTGCCGGAAAACTGATTCAGGATGCCGGTCTTCGCGGTTATCAGGTTGGTGGTGCACAGGTATCGGAAAAACACTGTGGCTTTGTGATCAATAAAGAAAATGCGACAGCGACAGATGTGGTGAATCTGATTCACGATGTACAGCGGATCGTATATGAAAAATTTCAGGTGCAGCTGGATACAGAAGTGAAATTTCTTGGGGAATTTTAAAAGCGAAAGAGGAGCAACATGAGATTTGTAATTGTTACGGGAATGTCCGGTGCGGGAAAAAGTACTGCACTGAAAATACTGGAAGATGCAGGTTATTTTTGTGTGGATAACCTTCCGATTCCACTTCTGGAAAAATTCGCACAGTTTATTGTGGAAGGAAACTCGGGAAGTATCCAGAAGGTGGCTCTTGGAGTAGATGTGCGAAGCGGCGGCGGGATGGAAGGAGTGGAAAAAGCGCTGGAAGAGATCCGGCTGACCGGACTTGAATATGAGATACTGTTTCTGGATGCCGAAGATGAGGTACTGGTAAAACGCTATAAGGAAACCAGAAGAACACATCCGCTGGCCGGAAGCGGCAGAGTGGAGAACGGCATACGGGAAGAACGCAGAAGATTAAAATATCTGAAAGAGCATGCGGATTATATTCTCGACAGCAGCCAGCTTCTGACAAGAGAACTGAAGGCAGAACTGGATAAGATCTTCGTGAAAAATCTGGGTTTTAAAAATCTGATGATCACCGTTCTGTCTTTTGGATTTAAATACGGAATTCCATCGGATTCAGATCTGGTATTCGATGTGAGATTTTTGCCCAATCCATATTACATTGATGAACTCCGTCCGTTAAGTGGAAATGACAAACCGGTCAGTGATTATGTGATGAACTGTGAAGCATCCAGAATTTTTCTGGATAAACTGGCAGACATGGTTTCATTCCTGATTCCGAACTATATTCTGGAGGGAAAGAATCAACTGGTTGTCAGCATCGGATGTACCGGTGGAAAACATCGTTCGGTGACACTGGCAAATGCATTGTATCAGCGTCTGGAACAGTCAGAAGAATATGGAGTACGGATTGAACACAGAGACATTGGTAAGGATGCTATCCGAAAGAAAATGAATGAAGTGAGGTAAGAGTCCATGTCCTTTTCCGGTAAAGTGAAAGAGGAATTATCCCGGCAGATATCCACGGCACGTCATTGCCAGATTGCAGAGATCGCTGCGATCTTAAGTGTCTGTGGGCAGGTCAGTATCTCGGCTAACGATCACTTTTGCGTGACCGTACATACAGAAAATGTGTCTGTGGCAAGAAAGTACTTTACATTAGTAGAAAAAACATTTAATATAGAAGCTGTAATTCACGTTCGGAAGAATGCTTACCTGAAAAAGTCCAATGTATATAAGGTAGAAGTACCTTCCCATGAGGATACGGTTCGAATTCTTCAGGCTACCAAATTTATGTCGCCGGAACAGGAGATTGCAGATGATCTGTCTGTTATGAGCCGTCTGGTGATACAAAAAGAATGTTGTAAAAGAGCATTTTTGAGGGGAACGTTTTTAGCTGCAGGTTCTATCAGCGATCCGGAGAAAGGATATCATCTGGAAATTGTCTGCTCAACTATGGAACGGGCGGAACAGATACAGTCTATCATGAAAGAATTTGAGCTGGATGCGAGAATTGTTACAAGAAAGAAAAACCAGGTGGTTTATCTGAAAGAGGGATCCCAGATCGTAGATTTTCTGGGAGTGGTAGAAGCAGGAATCGCTCTGATGAATCTGGAGAATATTCGAATCAGGAAGGAAATCAGCAACAATATTAACCGTAAAGTGAACTGCGAGACTGCCAACATCGGGAAAACGGTTTCGGCAGCAGTAAAACAGATAGAAGATATCAGGTATATTGAAACACATGTGGGCTTCTCACAACTCACGGAGGAGTTGGAGGAGACCGCAGTTTGTCGGTTACGTTATCCGGAAGCAACTCTGAAAGAACTGGGGGAGATGATGAATCCTCCGGTGGGGAAATCAGGAGTGAATCACAGACTTCGTAAACTTGGAAGAATTGCCGATGAACTGCGGGGAAATAAGGAGGATTATAATGATTAAGAAACCAATTACAATTCAGATTTCCAATGGATTAGAAGCAAGACCGGTAGCGATGCTTGTACAGGTTGCCAGCCAGTATGAAAGCAGAATCCAGGTGGAAAGCGGAGATAAACATGTCAATGCAAAAAGTATCATGGGTATGATGACACTTGGGCTGAATGTAGGTGAAAGCGTTACAATTTGTGCAGAAGGTACAGATGAAGAAGCGGCTATCGAAGGAATTGAAAAATATCTGACAAGTAAGTAATAGATAGGTAATTTGCCAATTATATAGCGAACAAGTAACTGTTCAGTACCTTCACAGTTACGAGCAAAAATGCATTTAAAATCACCTTCGGTGATGGCATTTTGGCTTGTATGTCTCGGGATTTTGGCATATTCATGCCAAAACACCTCGCGGTACAGTGGCTACTGAATAGTTACGCGAACAATTACAAAAGACAGGGACGTCCGAAGAGAATGTCCCTGTCTTTTGTAATTTTAAAATAATTCTTTTACCCGGAAATGGTAACTGTAAAAGTCTTCGAATCCAAGAGAAAGATACAGCCGCTTGGCAGGAGTATTCCCCTCTACGACCTGCAGATAAGCCCCGGTCATTCCCAGCTCTTTTCCGCGATTTAACAAAGAAGTACAAATGGAACGGGCATATTGGCGTCCGCGGTAATGAGGATGCACATGGATCGCATAGATTCCCATGTAGGAACGATCCAAAATGCCGAGTCCGATAGCGACAATCTGTCCGTCGCTATTGGTAATGGAAGCGGCAAGAGTGTCTTTTGGAATTGCATGGTACATAGAAGGTACAATCTGACGATGTATGGCACTGGTTGTACTTTTTAAGGCAAACAACGACTGAATCCACCGGTCATTGATGGTACGTTCCAGCCGCACACTGACAGGTGGCATGGTGATCTGCCAGGGAGCCAGATCCAGGGTCATTACTTCCGTGACGTGTTGCACTGCATATCTGCGGTCGATCAGCCGCTTTTCAAAATCATCCGGAAGAAGAGGCGTGATCTTGAAGATGGAAGGCGTTCCCCAGCGATGGTAAGCGTCTTCGCAGAAATTAATTTTTTCTTCGATAGGGATCGAGGATGGTCCAATCTGTTCCACACAGTTGGTTCTGTGAGTATAAAAATAAGAAAAACGCAGAAGCCATCCGTCATAGAGCTGAATCTGATGAGAGGGCCACGCGTTCAAAGAAAGATCTTCGATCATTTTGATGGTGGGTTTCATAGTAAATACCTCCGTATACTTTCATTATAATAAAGAAGAAAAATACAGGCAACAAAAAATAAGAAAAAACTTACAATTTTTAAAACAGGTTGCAGAAGCTGTTAAAAGGGGATATAATAAGGGGCATGATATGAATACTGCCCTAAAAGGCAGTATTATCAGTAAGAGAGTATCTGGAAATGTGGAAAGCGGAGTTTACAGATAGGAAAACAGATGAGGAGAGTAGATCATGTCGAAGGTTTTAAAAACGATTGTTAATGTGATCCTGTTTTGCGCCATTGTGGTTGCGGCGGGTCTTTTGATTCCACCATTTGCAGGGATTACTACGGTGATGGTGGATGATGTCGATATGCAGACAAATCTGCCACAGGGATCCGTAGCCTATGCAGTGGAGAAGGATCGCAGTGAACTGAAACAGGGAGATAAAGTTCTGATCAGTCAGGAAGGCAGACAATATGTATATGTGGTAGACAGTATCGATGGCAGCGGTGTGGTACTGGACGATCAGTTGAGCACAGATGGTGGGACTACACAGCAGGAGCTGGGAAGCACGGTTCAGAAAGTTATGCTTGTTGTACCGGTGATTGGTTATGTATCCATGGCACTTCGAAGTACAGAAGGGCTGATCATTGTGGGACTTGCTGTTGTATTTGTTATTATCCTGTTTATTCTTGCGGAGGTCTGGAAAAAAGATGATGACGAAGAAGAGGACGAGGAGAATGAGGATGCGCAGGAAGATGAGTCTGAGGAAGGACAGGAAGAAGAACCTGCAGTAATGTCCAGACGGCAAAAGAAAAAAGCAAGAAAAGCAGATAAGAAAAAGCAGAAACAGGAAGAAAAAGCTGCAGTAGCCGAAGCGAAAGCAAGAGCGAAACGTGAACGACAGGAAGCCAAACTTGCCAAGAAGAACCAAAAGGCTCATATGATGGATGAGTCAGAGCAGGAACCGGAAGCGATACCGGCAGAGCCGATGGAAGAGACACAGGCAGCCGGCAGCACACAGGAAATCGTTCTTCCACAGGAACTGATGCAGGAAGAACAGACCGCAGGAAACACACAGGAAATCGTATTACCAACGGAAGAAACTCAGGAAAAACAGGAATCGACAGACGAAACGGAAGATCCGGATAAAACACTTTTGGAAGAAACAGCAAGTCTGTTCGCTGCTGATATCGCCAGCATGATGGGTGAGAATCAGACGAAAGAGACAGAGGAACCGGAAGAGACAGATCCATTGGATTCGACAGAGCAGACACAGCCGGTAGTTCTTGAGACGGTATCAGAAGAAAAACAGGAGACAGGAGATAAGAAACTTGCGATGCCGGTGTACACAAAAGAAGAACTTCTTCAGAAGGCCAAAGCGGATGGGGATGAGCCGGAAGTAATCGAAGATGAAGTCAGCGGAGTTACCCTGGTAGATTATTCAGACGTCCTGTAAAAATAAGAAAATAAAAATTTTTGAAAAAAATTTGAAAAACCCCTTGCATTTGCGAGGGGTTTCGTTTATAATAACCCGTGTTGTGACATTGATAGCGATGAAGCGCGAGGTTGCTGCATTAATTGCAGGTTTTCCGTGGAGCGAATGTCAAGTTAAGAAACTGGCGACAAGTCACTGTATACATGTTAAATACGTCCACCAGAAGTGTGGAAAACCGCGTGAAAGTCCGGAGGACACACACGGGAAAGTGTACAGTCACCGCTTGTCGTACTCGTAAAGTGCGAAAAGGAGGCGACTTTTTTTATGGCAAGTCAAGTAATGAGAATTATTCTGAAAGCTTATGATCATCAGCTGGTTGATGCATCTGCAAGCAAAATCATCGAAACTGTAAAAAAGAACGGATCAGTAGTGAGTGGACCGGTACCACTTCCCACTAAGAAAGAGGTAGTAACAATCTTACGTGCGGTACACAAATACAAAGATTCCAGAGAACAGTTTGAGCAGAGAACTCATAAAAGACTGATCGATATCATCGGACCGACACAGAAAACTGTGGATGCTCTGGCAAGACTGGAGATGCCGGCTGGTGTTAGCATCGATATCAAGATGAAAAACAAATAATTTCATCGAAAAGAATTATCCGGAAAAGTTAGATATAGAAGCAACACATTCTTAGGAATCAACATCCCTTATGGGTCATAGTGTTCCACTTATATCGGCTGTTTCTAGGATGAACACCCGGGTTGGTGTTCCGCTGTAGTTTAAACAGGAGGTAAAAAGAATGAAGAAAGCAATCTTAGCTACAAAAGTTGGAATGACTCAGATTTTCAACGAAGATGGAGTTTTAACTCCGGTGACTGTATTGCAGGCAGGACCTTGCGTAGTAACTCAGGTTAAAACTGTTGAGAATGATGGTTACAGTGCAGTACAGGTTGGTTTTGTTGACAAGAGAGAAAAACTGGTGAACAAACCAATGAAAGGACAGTTTGACAAAGCAGGCGTTTCTTACAAGAGATTCGTTCGCGAATTCCGTTTAGAAGATGCTGAAAGCTATGAAGTGGCTCAGGAAATCAAAGCTGACATCTTTGCAGCAGGAGAAAAAGTAGATGCTACTGCAATCTCCAAAGGTAAAGGATTCCAGGGCGCAATCAAGAGACACGGTCAGTCCAGAGGACCTATGGCTCATGGTTCCAAATACCATCGTCATGCAGGTTCCAACGGTGCTTGTTCCGATCCGAGCCGTGTATTCAAAGGTAAAAAGATGGCTGGACACATGGGTAACAAAAAAGTTACAGTACAGAATCTGGAAATTGTCAGAGTAGATGCTGAAAACAATCTGCTTCTGGTAAAAGGTGCTGTACCTGGTCCTAAAAAATCTTTAGTAACAATCAAAGCAACCGTTAAAAGCGCAAAATAATTTAACGGATGATCGGTGGATCCGATGCCGCGAGGCATGATTCTTGAAAAGGAGGAACACACAGATGTCAAACGTATCTGTTTATAATATGGAAGGCAATGAAGTTGGCACACTGGAACTGAACGACGCTGTGTTCGGTGTAGAAGTAAATGAACATCTTGTTCATATGGCAGTTGTGCGCCAGCTGGCAAATAAACGTCAGGGAACTCAGAAAGCAAAAACCCGCTCTGAAGTAAGCGGAGGCGGAAGAAAACCTTGGAGACAGAAAGGAACTGGTCATGCAAGACAGGGTTCAACAAGAGCTCCACAGTGGACAGGCGGCGGAGTTGTATTCGCACCGGTACCAAGAGATTACTCTTTCAAAATGAACAAGAAAGAAAGAAGAATTGCTCTGAAATCTGCTCTGACAACAAGAGTACAGGAAAACAAACTGGTAGTCCTGGACGAACTGAAATTAGACGCTATTAAAACAAAAGATATGCAGAATGTACTGAACAACCTGAAAGTTGAAAAAGCAATGGTTGTTACCGATAACGAAAACGTAATCGTATCTGCAAGAAACATTCCGAATGTGATCACAGCATCTGTTGGAACACTGAATGTATTCGATATCCTGAAATACAACACGGTTGTTCTGGACAAAGCAGCTGTTGCAAAAGTTGAGGAGGTATATGCATAATGGCTAACATTCAATATTATGATGTAATCCTTAAACCGGTTGTAACTGAAAAAAGTATGAACGCTATGAGCGAGAAAAAATATACTTTCCTGGTTCATCCGGAAGCAAACAAATCTATGATCAAAGAAGCTGTTGAAAAAATGTTCGAAGGAACAGAAGTAAAAACTGTAAACACAATGAACCTTGACGGTAAGAAAAAACGTCGTGGTTACACAGTTGGAAGAACAGCTAAGACAAAAAAAGCAATCGTTACTCTGACAGAGAACAGCAAAGACATCGAAATCTTCGAAGGCCTGTAAGATTGCAAAGCGGACAAAGTCAATAAGACTTGAGCGAACATCCGATCGCTCTTACTATCGCTGAATGAAAGGAGATAATTACAATGGGAATCAGAAAATACAGCCCATATACACCGTCCAGAAGAAATATGACCAGCCTGGATTTTGCTGAAATCACAAAATCCACACCAGAGAAATCTCTGGTAGTATCTCTGAAAAAGAATTCCGGACGTAACAATCAGGGTAAAATTACAGTTAGACATCGCGGAGGCGGAAGCAGAAGAAAATACAGAATCATCGACTTCAAGAGAAGAAAAGATGATATCCCTGCAACTGTAGTTGCTATCGAATACGATCCGAACAGAACAGCAAATATCGCACTGATCTGCTACGCAGACGGTGAGAAAGCATACATCCTGGCACCAGAAGGACTGAAAGTCGGCGCTAAAGTTATGAACGGAGCTAACGCAGAAGTTAGACCTGGTAACTGCATGCCACTGTCAGAAATTCCGGTTGGTACTATGGTACACAATGTAGAACTTCATCCTGGAAAGGGCGGACAGCTGGTTCGTTCTGCTGGTAATGGAGCTCAGCTGATGGCAAAAGAAGGAAAATACGCAACCTTAAGACTGCCTTCAGGCGAAATGAGAATGGTTCCGATCAACTGCCGTGCATCTATCGGTGTTGTAGGAAACGGAGAGCACAACCTGGTAAATATCGGTAAAGCCGGAAGAAAACGTCACATGGGTATCCGCCCGACTGTACGTGGTTCCGTTATGAACCCGAATGACCATCCGCATGGTGGTGGTGAAGGAAAGACCGGTATCGGCCGTCCTGGTCCATGTACTCCATGGGGTAAACCTGCTCTGGGCCTGAAGACCAGAAAGAAAAACAAACAGTCCAATAAGTATATCGTAAGAAGAAGAGACGGTAAAACATTAGTGAAATAAGGAGGTTACGTAAATGGCTCGTTCATTGAAAAAAGGACCTTTTGCAGATCAGAGCTTACTTAAAAAAGTTGATGCTATGAATGCAGCAGGAGATAAATCAGTTATTAAAACCTGGTCACGTCGTTCCACAATCTTCCCATCTTTCGTAGGACACACAATCGCTGTCCATGATGGAAGAAAACATGTGCCGGTATATGTTACAGAAGATATGGTTGGACATAAACTGGGTGAGTTCGTTGCTACAAGAACTTATAGAGGACATGGAAAAGACGAGAAAAAATCAGGTGTTCGTAAATAAAGCGGTATAGCCCAATCTTGAAAGGAGGATTTTAGTCATGGCAAAAGGACATAGAAGCCAGATTAAAAGAGCAAGAAATGCTAATAAAGATACCAGACCATCTGCTAAGTTATCCTATGCAAGAATGTCCGTACAGAAAGCTTGTTATGTACTGGATGTAATTCGTGGAAAAGATGTGCAGACAGCACTGGGAATTCTGACATACAACCCACGTTACGCTTCAAGCGTAATCAAAAAATTACTGGAGTCTGCAATCGCAAATGCTGAGAACAACAACGGCATGAGCCTTGAAAATCTGTACGTTGCAGAGTGCTACGCAAACAAAGCACCTACAATGAAGAGAATCAGACCGAGAGCACAGGGTAGAGCATACAGAATTGAGAAAAGAACAAGTCATATCTCTATCGTGTTAGATGAAAGATAATAAGGAGGGTAATCATGGGACAGAAAGTTAACCCACACGGCCTTAGAGTCGGTGTTATCAAAGACTGGGATTCCAAATGGTATGCAGAAAAAGACTTTGCTGATAACCTGGTGGAAGACTATAACATCAGAACATTTCTGAAAAAGAAACTGTACAGCGCAGGTGTTGCTAAGATCGAAATCGAAAGAGCTTCCGAGCGTGTAAAAGTTATTATTTATACAGCTAAACCGGGTGTTGTAATCGGTAAAGGTGGTTCTGAAATCGAGAAAGTAAAAAAAGAACTGCAGAAATATACAACAAAGAAACTGATTGTTGATATTAAAGAAGTTAAGAGACCAGACAAAGATGCTCAGCTGGTAGCAGAAAACATCGCACTGCAGCTGGAAAACCGTATTTCCTTCCGTCGTGCTATGAAATCTACAATGCAGAGAACAATGAAAGCCGGAGCAAAAGGAATCAAAACATCCGTATCCGGACGTCTTGGTGGAGCAGATATGGCTCGTACAGAGTTCTACAGCGAAGGAACTATTCCGCTTCAGACACTGAGAGCAGATATTGACTATGGCTTCGCAGAAGCTGATACAACTTACGGAAAAGTTGGTGTAAAAGCTTGGGTTTATAATGGCGAAGTTCTTCCAACCAAAGGAACTAAGGAAGGGAGCGATAAATAATTATGTTAATGCCTAAGAGAGTTAAACGTCGTAAACAATTCCGCGGATCCATGAGAGGAAAAGCATTAAGAGGAAATAAAATTAACTACGGTGAGTTCGGTCTTGTAGCAATGGATCCTTGCTGGATCAAATCCAACCAGATCGAGGCAGCCCGTGTTGCCATGACTCGTTATATCAAACGTGGTGGTAAAGTTTGGATCAAAATTTTCCCGGACAAACCAGTAACAGCAAAACCAGCAGAAACACGTATGGGTTCCGGTAAAGGTGCTCTGGAATACTGGGTAGCAGTTGTTAAGCCAGGTCGTGTAATGTTCGAGATCGCAGGTGTACCTGAAGAAACAGCTCGTGAAGCATTACGTCTTGCAATGCATAAGTTACCATGTAAATGTAAAATCGTTTCTCGTGCAGACTTAGAAGGCGGTGATAACAGTGAAAATTAAAAATTATGTAGAAGATTTAAAAGCGAAATCAGCTACAGAATTACAGGAAGAATTAGTAGCTGCTAAGAAGGAACTCTTTAACCTGAGATTCCAGAATGCAACCAATCAGCTGGACAATACAAGCAGAATCAAAGAGGTTCGTAGAAATATTGCCAGAATTCAGACCGTAATCGCTGAAAAGGCGAACGTACAGTAATCTAAGAAGGAGGCACTAAATCGTGGAAAGAAATCTTAGAAAAACACGTATTGGTAAAGTAGTCAGCAACAAGATGGATAAAACAATCGTAGTTGCTATCGAAGACCATGTTAAACATCCTCTTTACAAAAAAATCGTAAAGAGAACATATAAACTGAAAGCACATGATGAGCAGAATCAGTGCAGCATCGGTGATACCGTTAAAGTTATGGAAACCAGACCGCTGTCCAAAGACAAAAGATGGAGACTGGTTGAAATCGTTGAGAAAGTAAAATAATCGTTATCAGTTAATTCGTATAGGAGGAATACCAGCATGATTCAGCAGGAAAGTAGACTTAGAGTTGCTGATAACACAGGTGCAAAAGAGATTCTGTGTATCCGTGTTATGGGCGGTTCTACTAGAAGATATGCCAATATCGGTGATGTTATCGTTGCTTCCGTCAAAGATGCAACACCAGGCGGCGTTGTTAAAAAAGGCGATGTAGTTAAGGCCGTTGTTGTACGTACTGTAAAAGGTGTTCGTCGTAAAGATGGTTCTTATATCAAATTTGATGAGAATGCAGCTGTCATCATCAAAGATGACAAAACACCAAGGGGAACTCGTATCTTTGGACCAGTAGCAAGAGAGCTTCGTGAGAAACAGTTTATGAAAATTGTATCCCTGGCTCCAGAAGTATTATAAGGAGGTAACCTGATGGCAAGTTTAAAAATTAAAAAAGGTGACACCGTTAAGGTAATCGCCGGTAAAGATAAAGATAAAGAAGGAAAAGTTCTGTCTGTAAAAGACGGTAAAGTCATCGTTGAAGGTATCAACATGATCACAAAACATGCAAAACCTTCTATGGCTAACCAGCAGGGCGGAATCATCAACAAAGAAGCTCCGATCGATGCATCTAACGTAATGCTGATCCACAACGGAAAAGCTGTTCGTGTAGGCTTCAAAGTTGAAGATGGAAAAAAAGTTCGTGTTGCAAAAGGCAGCAACGAAGTAATCGACTAATTGAGAGAGGAGGCAATTGAAAGTGAGCAGACTGAAAGATACTTACAAAAATGAGATCGTAGATGCTATGACCAAGAAATTTGGTTATAAAAATATCATGGAAGTGCCAAAACTCGATAAGATCGTAATCAACATGGGTGTTGGCGAAGCCAAAGAAAATGCTAAAATTCTGGAAGCAGCTGTAAAAGATCTGGAAACAATTTCCGGACAGAAAGCAGTTCTGACAAGAGCAAAAAATTCCGTAGCTAACTTCAAAATCCGTGAAGGTATGCCAATCGGTTGTAAAGTTACCCTGAGAGGGGAAAAAATGTATGAGTTCGCTGATCGTCTGATCAACCTGGCTCTGCCTCGTGTACGTGACTTCCGTGGAGTTAATCCAAACGCATTTGACGGAAGAGGAAACTATGCACTGGGTATTAAAGAACAGCTGATTTTCCCGGAAATCGAGTATGATAAAGTTGATAAAGTAAGAGGTATGGACATCATCTTTGTTACAACAGCTAAGACTGATGAAGAAGCTCGTGAATTATTGACATTATTCAACATGCCGTTTTCAAAGTAAGAATAGGAGGGAAAATTCATGGCTAAGACAGCAATGAAAATCAAACAGCAGCGTAAACAGAAATTCTCCACAAGAGAATACAATCGTTGCAGAATCTGTGGTCGTCCACATGCTTACTTAAGAAAATACGGAATCTGCAGAATTTGCTTCCGTGAATTAGCATACAAAGGACAGATCCCGGGTGTTAAGAAAGCAAGCTGGTAAGAGTTGAAAGCGGATCGAAAGATCCGATGAAAGCCCACATCACTTGGCAAGGCCGAAAGGCTGCGCTAAAGTGAGAGGGTATTACACATACAAACAAGAACATGAAAAGTCTAAATAATTAGGAGGAAACTATCATGACAATGAGCGATCCGATTGCAGATATGCTTACAAGAATCCGTAACGCTAACACAGCAAAACATGCTACTGTAGACGTTCCGGCATCCAAAATCAAAGTTGCTATCGCAGACATTCTGGTTAAAGAAGGTTACGTGGCAAAATATGAAATCGTAGAAGATGGAAACTTCAAAAACATCCGTATTACTCTGAAATACGGTGCTGACAAAAACGAAAAGATCATCACTGGTCTGAAGAGAATTTCCAAACCAGGTCTTCGTATTTACGCTGGTAAAGACGAACTGCCAAGAGTACTGGGCGGACTGGGAATCGCAATTCTGTCTACAAACCAGGGTGTTATTACTGATAAAGAAGCCAGAAAGCTGCAGGTTGGCGGTGAAGTTCTGGCATTCGTTTGGTAAGATCGATCACTTCGCGCAAGCAAAGGATATAGAAACTGAAAACAGAGGGGACTGAGCGTCCTCTCCGAAAATCTAAGTTAATAGGAGGAAAATGGTATGTCACGTATTGGAAGACTGCCTGTAGTTGTTCCGGCTGGTGTAACAGTTGAAGTTAAAGAGAACAATTGCGTTGTTGTAAAAGGTTCTAAAGGAACTCTGGAAAGAAATCTGCCTGTAGAAATGGACATCAAAGTAGAAGATGGACATGTGGTAGTAACAAGACCAAACGACTTAAAGAAAATGAAAGCTCTGCACGGTCTGACCAGAACTCTGATCCACAACATGGTTGTTGGTGTCAGCGAAGGATATGAAAAAGTTCTGGAAGTAAACGGTGTAGGTTACAGAGCTCAGAAACAGGGTAAGAAATTAGTTCTTTCCTTAGGATATTCTCACCCAGTTGAAATGGAAGATCCGGAAGGATTGGAAACAACTGTAGATGGCAACAAGATTACTGTAAAAGGTATCAGCAAAGAAAAAGTTGGCCAGTACGCAGCTGAAATCAGAGAAAAGAGAAGACCGGAACCTTACAAAGGTAAAGGTATCAAATATGCTGATGAAGTTATCAGACGTAAAGTTGGTAAAACTGGTAAGAAATAAATAAGGAGAGTGCAAAAATGATTAATAAAGTATCAAGAGCGAGTGTTCGTACTAAAAAGCATAGAAGAATGCGTCATCATATCGTTGGTACAGCTCAGAGACCTCGTCTGGCTGTATTCAGAAGTAATAACCATATGTATGCACAGATCATTGATGATACCGTTGGAAAAACATTAGTATCCGCTTCTACTCTTCAGAAAGACGTAAAAGCAGAACTGGAACAGACCAACACAGTAGCAGCAGCAGCTTACCTGGGAACTGTTATCGGTAAGAAAGCAGTTGAGGCAGGAATCGAAGAAGTTGTATTTGACAGAGGCGGTTTCGTATACCATGGTAAAGTAAAAGCATTAGCAGATGCAGCTAGAGAAGCTGGCCTGAAATTCTAGGAAAGAGAGGAGCGAAATACATGAGACATACAATCATTGATGCTAGTCAGTTAGAATTAGAAGAAAAAGTAGTCTCAATCAAACGTGTAACAAAAGTTGTTAAAGGTGGACGTACCATGCGTTTTACAGCTTTAGTAGTTGTTGGAGACGGCAACGGACATGTTGGTGCAGGACTTGGAAAAGCAGCTGAAATTCCGGAAGCTATCCGCAAAGGAAAAGAAGATGCTATCAAAAAATTAGTAACCGTAGCAAGAGATGAAAACAACAGTATCACACATGATTATGTTGGTAAATTCGGCAGCGCTGAACTTCTGATGAAGAGAGCCCCGGAAGGTACTGGTGTAATCGCTGGTGGTCCGGCTCGTGCGGTTATCGAGTTAGCAGGTATCAAAAACATCCGTACAAAATGTATGGGTTCCAGAAATAAACAGAACGTTGTACTTGCTACCATCGCAGGTTTAAGTCAGTTAAAGACTCCGGAAGAAGTAGCTAGACTTCGCGGTAAATCCGTAGAAGAGATCTTTGCTTAAGGAGGACTGGAAAATGTTAAAAATTACTTTAGTAAAATCTACAATCGGTGCAGTTCCAAAACACAAAAAAACAATTGAAGCTCTGGGACTGTCCAAAATGCACAAAACTGTTGAACTGCCGGATAATGCAGCAACAAGAGGTATGATCAAACAGGTTCAGCATTTAGTAAAAGTTGAAGAAGCGTAATTAGAATAGAAGGAGGTGCCACAATGGATTTATCTAATTTAAGACCTGCAGAAGGTTCCAGACAGAGTGATGACTTCCGTAGAGGCCGTGGACACGGTTCAGGAAATGGTAAAACAGCTGGTAAAGGACATAAAGGACAGAAAGCTCGTTCCGGAGCTCCAAGACCAGGTTTCGAAGGTGGTCAGATGCCTTTATACAGAAGACTTCCTAAGAGAGGTTTCAAGAACAGAAATACCAAAGAAATCGTTGGTATCAATGTAGAAGCTCTGAACAGATTTGAAGATGGAGCAGAAGTTACTATCGCAGCTCTGGTTGAGAGTGGTCTGGTTTCCAATCCGAAGGATGGTGTTAAGATTCTTGGTAACGGAGAACTGACAAAGAAACTGACTGTAAAAGTTACTGCAGTAAGCGAAGGCGCAAAAGCAAAAATTGAAGCAGCAGGTGGAACAGTAGCATAAGAGGTGAGCTTATATGTTAAAGACTCTTCAGAATGCATTTAAAGTGAAAGATGTCAGACATAGAATCTTTTATGTGTTAATGATGCTGGTAGTCATCCGAATTGGCTCCCAGCTCCCTGTTCCGGGAGTCGATGGAAGTTATTTCAAAACCTGGTTTGAAAGTCAGACGGGCGATGCATTTAACTTCCTCGACGCATTTACAGGCGGTTCATTTTCACAGATGTCTATCTTTGCACTTAGCATTACACCTTACATCACATCATCCATTATTATCCAGCTTCTTACAATCGCGATTCCAAAACTGGAAGAAATGCAGAGAGACGGAGAAGATGGCAGAAAGAAACTTGGTGCAATTACCCGTTATGTAACCATCGGATTATCCCTGTTTGAATCTATTGCCATGGCAATCGGATTCGGTAATAAAGGATTGATTCCGGACAATAGTTTTGTTAAAATGGTTGTAGTAGTTGTTGCATTAACAGCAGGTTCGGCGTTCTTAATGTGGGTTGGTGAACAGATCAATGAAAAAGGTGTTGGAAATGGTATTTCCATCGTACTTTTGATCAATATCGTATCTCGTATCCCGAGTGATATGACGACACTGTACGAAAGCTTCATGAAAGGAAAAATTATTGCAAAAGCACTCCTCTCCGGCGTTATTATAGCGGCGATTATTGTTGGGGTTGTAATTCTGGTAATTATCCTGAACGGAGCTGAGAGAAGAATTCCTGTTCAGTATTCCAAAAAGATGCAGGGCAGAAAAATGATGGGCGGACAGTCCAGCCATATTCCTTTAAAAGTAAATACGGCCGGCGTAATCCCGGTAATCTTTGCATCCTCTATTATGTCTTTCCCAAGTGTGATTGCTTCTTTCCTGGGCAAAACCGGTGGAACAGGTATTGGTGGCAAGATTCTGGCAGGTATGAACAGTAATAACTGGTTTGACCTGGAACATCCATGGTATTCGATTGGCCTGGTGGCTTATATCGTTATGGTAATCTTTTTCGCTTACTTCTATACATCAATTACTTTCAATCCATTGGAAGTAGCTGATAACATGAAAAAGCAGGGTGGTTTTATCCCGGGTATCCGTCCAGGAAAACCAACCGTAGATTATCTGACAAAGATGTTGAATTATATCATCTTTATTGGTGCAGCTGGGCTTACCATTGTAGCGGTTATCCCGTTCTTCTTTAATGGTGTATTCGGTGCGAATGTGTCATTCGGCGGAACTTCTATCATTATTATTGTAGGAGTTATCCTTGAGACACTGAAGCAGATTGAATCCATGATGCTGGTAAGAAACTACAAAGGTTTTTTAGATAACTAAAAGGTTGTGGCGTTTTACGCCACAGCCTTAAAGTGCTATTAAAGTAATTATTTAATTACGAAAAAAAGAAGGAGAGGGTACAAAGATGAAAGTAATTATGTTGGGTGCACCTGGTGCCGGTAAAGGCACACAGGCAAAAAAAATTGCGGAAAAATATGAGATTCCGCACATCTCCACAGGAGATATTTTCCGGGCGAATATCAAAAACGGTACAGAACTTGGAAATAAAGCAAAAAGTTATATGGATCAGGGACATCTGGTTCCTGATGAGCTGACCTGTGATCTGGTCGTTGATCGAATCAATCAGGCAGACTGTAAAAACGGCTATGTATTGGATGGTTTTCCAAGAACCATTCCGCAGGCGGAGGCTTTAAAAGCTGCGCTGGAGAAAATGGGTGAAACTATTGATTATGCAATCAACGTTGAAGTTCCGGATGAGAACATCGTAAACCGAATGGGTGGACGCCGTGCCTGCCCTGGATGCGGATGCACTTACCACATCAAACACAATCCTCCGAAAGTGGAAGATATCTGTGATGTATGTGGTGCTAAACTGGTGCTGCGTGACGATGACAAACCCGAGACTGTTACGAAACGTCTGAGTGTATATCATGAACAAACCAAGCCTTTGATCGACTTCTACAAAAAAGAAGGCGTATTAAGAGAAGTCGACGGAACACAGGATCTGAATGATGTGTTCCAGGCTATCACTGAAATCTTAGGAGCGTAAAACATGTCAGTATCAATAAAGACTGCCAGGGAAATTGAATTAATGAGGGAATCCTGCCATTTGCTTGAGAAAGTTCATGACGAACTTGCAAAAGCAATCAGACCGGGGATTTCAACCTGGGAAATCGATCATTTGGGTGAAGAAATGATCCGAAGTTTCGGATGCACCCCGAATTTCCTTCATTACAATGGATATCCTGCATCCATCTGTGTATCTGTAAATGATGAGGTTGTACATGGAATCCCGAGTAAGAAGAGAATTCTTCGAGAAGGAGACATTGTCAGCCTGGATGCCGGACTCATCTACAAAGGTTATCATTCGGATGCTGCCCGTACCCATGCAGTTGGGGAGATCAGCCCTGAAGCTCAGAAACTGATTGATGTAACCCGTCAGAGTTTCTTTGAAGGAATCAAAATGGCAAAAGCAGGAAATCATCTGTATGATATTTCCGCTGCGATCGGCAATTATGCAGAAAGTTTTGGATACGGTGTGGTCAGAGATCTGGTTGGTCATGGAATCGGAACCAGCCTTCATGAAGATCCGCAGATTCCGAACTTTGCACAGAAGCGGAGAGGAATCCGTCTGGTGCCTGGTATGACACTTGCTATTGAACCTATGATCACCATGGGCAGACCGGAAGTCTGCTGGCTGGATGATGACTGGACGGTTGTGACTGAAGATGAATCACTGGCCGCTCACTATGAGAATACGATTCTCATCACTGAGGGCGAACCTGAAATCCTGACCTTTACGAAATAGAGGTGCCCGGATGGAAGGATATGGTGTTGGCATGATGGCCAGATCCCTTGCCGGTCATGATAAGGGAAAGGTCTATATGGTTCTGGATGTGAAAGAGCCTTTTGTGTATCTGGTGGACGGGAAGATCCGTACACTGGATCATCCGAAAAAGAAAAGGATCAAACATGTTCAGGTGGATCGGCATATTCCTGAATGGATCCAGAATGTGATCCGGGAAGGAAGAGATCTTCAGGATTCGGATGTCATCCGTGGAAGAAGAGAATACGGCGAAAAGTAAAACAGGAGGGAATGCAATGTCTAAGGCAGATGTTATTGAAGTAGAAGGTACTGTCCTTGAAAAATTGCCAAATGCAATGTTCAAGGTTGAGCTGGAAAATAAACATGTGGTATTGGCACATATCAGTGGTAAGCTGAGAATGAATTTTATTCGTATCTTACCGGGAGATAAGGTTACTATGGAACTTTCTCCGTATGATTTGTCTAAGGGTAGAATTATCTGGAGAGATAAATAAAGAATAGTTATCCCGAAGGGTACGCACCAGCCGGATACTTTCCTCCGTAAGCAACGTGGGCAGGGTAACTTTGAGCTAGCCACCAACTACGACTAAGACTCTCGCGAGAGCGCTCGAGCCTAAGTCTGCGTAGGTGTCGGATCTCAAAGCTTACCCTAGGCGCCCACAAAGTGTTGCTGACGGAGGAAAGTATCCGGCTGGTGCTGGTTTTGGGATAACGGGGAGAAAGGCTGAAAAAGCAGGAAAAAAATTGAAAAAATGGCTTGCTTTTTTGAAAAGAGAATGCTATACTGTAAGACGAACTTTTGTGAATGCGTTCTTTTTTTGTGCGCAAAAAACAGGGTTCTTCCACCATGAGCAGGCGCAAGAATGCGTCTTAGCTAAGAAGGAGAAAGGAGGATTCACATGAAAGTAAGATCATCTGTTAAACCGATCTGCGAGAAATGCAAGATCATCAAAAGAAAAGGTAGTATCAGAGTAATCTGCGAGAATCCAAAACACAAACAGAGACAGGGCTAATCCGTCAATTAGATCTGACTGTTTGGAAGCGAGAGCTTCAAAATTAAGTGCGGCTGCAGTAGGACACATCTGGATGTGTTGTACTGTTTAGATATTATAATGAGAGTGCTCCGGAGTGGTGTACCGGAGAGCCTCCGGCGGATGAACGCCGTAGAGAGCGTTGCATCCCTTATAATATTGCTTAATACCGGCTAAGCCGGAAAGGTCATGGAGACATGGCTGGATGCTTCACATACCGGCATCCCAATTAGGAAAATATTAATATGACCGGATAGGACACACATTTCAGACATATGGTGACATATGGGCTGCCCCGACTGGTCAAGTAGAAGATGGAGGAAAATTACATGGCACGTATTGCTGGTGTAGACTTACCAAGAGAAAAACGTATTGAAATCGGATTAACTTATATCTACGGAATCGGTAGAACAAGCGCTACCCGTATTCTGGAAGCAGCTAATGTAGATCCGAACACCCGTGTTAGAGATATCACGGACGAAGAAGTAAAAAGAATCAGTGCTATAATCGATGAGACTCAGACTGTAGAAGGTGATCTGAGAAGAGAGATCGCTATGAACATCAAACGTCTGCAGGAGATCGGATGCTACAGAGGTATCCGTCACAGAAAGAGCCTGCCTGTTCGTGGTCAGAAAACAAAGACCAACGCAAGAACAAGAAAAGGTCCTAAGAGAACTGTAGCAAACAAGAAGAAATAATTCGTGGCAACCAGTAACATAGAATAGAAGAAAGTGTAGGTTAGTTTTTAAAATGGCTAAAGTGACAAAGAAAACGACAAAACGTCGTGTAAAGAAAAACGTTGAACGCGGACAGGCACATATCCAGTCATCTTTCAATAACACAATCGTTACTCTGACAGATGCTGAAGGAAATGCTTTATCATGGGCAAGTGCCGGTGGTCTGGGATTTAGAGGTTCAAGAAAATCTACTCCTTATGCAGCTCAGGTAGCAGCAGAAACAGCTACTAAAGCAGCGTTAATTCATGGTCTGAAAACTGTTGATGTATTCGTAAAAGGACCGGGATCAGGAAGAGAAGCAGCAATCCGTGCTCTTTCCGCATGCGGACTTGATGTAGTAAGTATCAAAGACGTAACTCCGGTACCACACAATGGTTGCCGTCCACCAAAACGTAGAAGAGTCTAATTAGGAGGTCAGTAGATTATGGCAGTAAATAGAGTACCAGTTCTGAAAAGATGTAGATCCCTGGGTCTGGATCCTATCTATTTAGGAATTGACAAAAAATCCACAAGACAGTTAAAAAGAGCAAACCGTAAAATGTCTGAGTACGGTCTGCAGCTGAGAGAAAAACAGAAAGCAAAATTCATCTATGGTGTTCTGGAAAAACCTTTCCGTAACTACTACAAGAAAGCTGACCAGATGCCTGGTATGACAGGTAGTAACCTGATGGCCATGCTGGAAATGAGACTGGACAACGTAATCTTCCGTCTGGGATTCGCAAGAACCAGAAGAGAAGCTCGTCAGATCGTTGACCACAAACATGTACTGGTAAACGGCAAACAGGTAAACATTCCGTCTTACCTGGTAAAAGCCGGAGATCAGATTGAGATCAAAGAAGCTAAAAAATCTTCTCAGAGATATAAAGACATTCTGGAAGTGACCGGTGGAAGACTGGTTCCGGAATGGCTGGATGTTGATCAGGAAGCATTAAAAGGAACTGTTAAAGAAGTTCCTGCAAGAGATGCAATTGACGTACCTGTAAACGAAATGCTTATCGTCGAGTTGTATTCTAAATAATTGTGAGTTGTGGCTCACCGTTTACGTGTGGGCCATTTCCCATATGTTACCCTCAGTGAAAATAATTATCCCAATAAGGAGGGCCTGGTATGTTTGATTTTAACAAACCAAAAATTGAGATTACAGAAATTTCCGATGATAAAAAATATGGCCGCTTTGTAGTAGAACCGTTGGAGCGTGGCTATGGTATTACTCTGGGTAACTCCCTGAGAAGAATCATGTTGTCCTCTCTGCCGGGTGCTGCAGTCAGCCAGGTAAAAATCGAAGGCGTTCTGCATGAGTTCAGTTCCATCCCGGGTGTAAAAGAGGATGTAACCGAAATCATCATGAATCTGAAGAGCCTTGCGATCAAGAACACAAGCGAAAGCAATGATCCGAAGATCGCATACATCGAGTTCGAAGGCGAAGGCGTGGTAAGAGCATCTGATATCCAGGTTGACCAGGATATCGAGATCATGAATCCAAACCAGGTAATCGCTACATTAAACGGCGGACCAGACAGCAAGCTGTATATGGAACTGACCATTACAAAAGGTCGTGGTTACGTCAGTGCAGATAAAGGAAAAACAGATGATATGCCGATCGGCGTATTAGCTGTAGATGCAATCTATACACCGGTAGAGCGTGTAAACCTGACAGTTCAGAACACTCGTGTCGGCCAGATCACTGACTACGATAAACTGACACTGGATGTTTATACAAAGGGAACTCTGGATCCGGATGAAGCAGTCAGCCTGGCTGCGAAAGTATTGAGCGAGCATCTGAAACTGTTCATTGACCTCTCTGAAAATGCAAAGACTGCAGAAGTCATGATTGAAAAAGAGGACAATGAAAAAGAAAAAGTTCTGGAAATGAACATCGACGAGCTGGAGCTGTCCGTTCGTTCCTACAACTGTCTGAAGAGAGCCGGTATCAATACCGTTGAAGAACTTTGCAACAGAACTTCTGAAGATATGATGAAAGTCCGTAACCTGGGACGTAAATCTCTGGAAGAAGTACTTGCAAAATTAAAAGAACTGGGATTGCAGTTAAATCCTGGTGAAGAATAAGAAGCAGCTTGTTTGTTGCAACTGCCGGTAACTGGCCGGTAGGGTAAAGGAATATTTGTAGAAGATAAAGCAGTCCGTCAGTAAGACCAAAGAAGCATGACCGGCTGTTCCACAAATGGAGGAAAATAAAATGGCAGGATATAGAAAACTGAGCAGAACATCTGCACAGAGAAAAGCGTTAATCAGAAACCAGGTAACAAATCTGTTATATCATGGTAAAATCGTTACTACAGAAGCAAAAGCAAAAGAAATCCGCAAAGTTGCTGAAGGCCTGATCGCTCTGGCTGTAAAAGAAAAAGACAACTTTGAAACAGTAACTGTTACAGCTAAAGTTGCTCGTAAAGATGCTGATGGCAAAAGAGTAAAAGAAGTTGTAGACGGAAAGAAAGTAACTGTTTACGATGAAGTACAGAAAGAAATCAAGAAAGACGCTCCTTCCAGACTGCATGCAAGACGCCAGATGATGAAAGTATTCTATCCGGTAAAAGCTGTTCCGACAGAAGCTGCTGGAAGAAAGAAAAACACAAAAGACGTTGACATGGCAGACAAAATGTTCAACGAAATCGCACCAAAATATGCTGACCGTAACGGTGGTTACACAAGAATCATCAAAATCGGACCGCGTAAAGGTGACGCAGCTATGGAAGTAGTTCTGGAGTTGGTATAATTTCAGAGTGTTCAAACGATAATTAACAGGACACCGATCTGTGGAAACATAGATCGGTGTCTTTTTTGCTGCGTTGCATAGACTGTTTACGCTCTGTCCAGTATTTTTTTGCATCTTTTTACATATAAAAATCAACAAATTACCATATAAAATTATCAGGTTAACAGGTATGATAGAGACATCAAAGATTCTGAAAATGCATCCAGGACAGCTGAGATTTTACAAAAATACATCATATCAGCGAAGGAAGGGATGAATGACAGAAGAGATAACGGATTATAAGAAAGGATGGACAACAAAATGAACAAACCAATCGCACTGACCCCTCCGATGGGCTGGAATTCCTGGAATACCTTTACCTGGGATATCAATGAAAAAATGATCTGTGAGATGGCAGATCGCATGGTAGAAGACGGATATCTGGAGGCCGGATACGAATATCTGGTCATCGATGACTGCTGGAGCCTGAAACAGCGTGATGCGGACGGTAATCTCGTTCCGGATCCGGAAAAATTCCCGCATGGAATGAAGTGGGTCAGTGATTATGTACATGGAAAAGGACTCAAATTCGGCATGTATTCCTGTGCAGGAACCCATACCTGCGCCGGTTATCCGGGCAGTTTTGAACATGAATTCCAGGATGCGAAGAAATTTGCAGAGTGGGGCGTGGATTATCTGAAATACGACTACTGCTTCAAGCCACGGCAGATTCCGGGTGAAATCCTGTATAAACGAATGAGCCTTGCTTTAAAGAATTGTGGCAGAGAAATCCTGTTTGCTGCATGTAACTGGGGAACTGACGGAGTCTACGACTGGATCCGGTCTTCCGGAGCGCATACCTATCGTTCTACCGTGGATATTCAGGATAACTGGGAATCCATTACAAATCTGGCAATCTCTCAGATGGGAAAAGAGCCCTATACCGGCAATTTCTGCCACAACGATATGGACATGCTGGTTGTAGGAATGCACGGTGCCAGCAATGACGGATTTATCGGAAGTAAGATCGGTGGCTGTACCGATCAGGAATATCTGACACATTTTGCCCTGTGGGCGATCATGGGATCCCCGCTGATCATGGGCTGTGATCTGCGAAAAGCATCCGAAGAGACAAAGAAAACCCTGTTAAACAAAGATCTGATTGCTATCAATCAGGACCTGGAAGCACGCGGGGCTTATGTGATCAAACCACTTCCGGATGTTTATAACGAGAATGAAGCATTTATTCTGGTAAAACCTCTGGCAGATGGAGATCTTGCGATCGGTATCTTTAATTTCAGTGATACACAGAGGGAACTGTCTCTGGAATTCTGGGATATGGGTATTCCATATGCTGCCGGAGTATCCCTGTCTCTGCACGACTGCATTACAGGGGAAGAACTGGGCGAATTTACCGAGCGATTTGCACCGGTTGTACCATCCCATGGCTGTGTGGTTGTGCGCGCGCGCATTGTAGAAAAGTAGAAGAACAGTGCTGAATAATTAGGAAAATAAAGAGAAAGTTGTGGAAAAGTAAATGGATTGCAGAAAATGCGGTGCACATCTCACCACAGATGAGAAAGCCATCTATATGAAACTGGTATCTCGAAATGCTTCGAGTTTTCTGTGCATGGACTGTCTGGCGGAAGCGTTACACTGCGAACGAAAAGCGATTGAAGAGCGCATCCGATATTATCGGGAATCTGGCAATTGTGTGCTGTTTCGATAAACAAAGCCCCTCTTTACCGTGAAAAGTATAATTCCGGTGAAGAGGGCTTTGGTGTTTTCGCGAGCAACGAGCCAAAATTCATGCTTACATGAGACCTTTGCGACTGACACGATATCAAGTAGAATTCGTGAAGTGTGTTTTATCTCGTTTATGCAGGTAAAAAGCAAAGTTTTACTATGGGGCAGTCCGATATTGTGTTTGTTGACAGTAATTCAACAACTGTTTTATAATGCAGACAGAAAAGATCGGAAAAAGGAGACGGCATGGAACGGACAAAGATAGAGCAGTTATTTGAAAATTATTCTTTCTGGAGACATCTTTCGGAGGAGGAAAAGAAGATGCTTCAGGAACAGATTCGATGGTGTACCTACGAAGAAGGGCAGATGGTCACGGACACAGGAAGAGACTGTCTGGGGATTTTTCTGGTATGTGATGGTATCCTGCGTGCCAATCTGGTATCGGAAGCCGGAAAAGAAGCTACTGTATGCCGGATACATCCGGGAGAACTCTGTGTGATTTCGGCATCCTGCCTGCTTCCGGCCCTTCCTTTTGATATTCAGATCGATGCTGAGACGGACAGTGAAGTATATCTGCTTCCGACGGGTATCCTGCGACAGATCATGGAAAAGAATATCTATCTGGAGAACTTTATCTATAAAAAGATCAATGAGAGTTTTTCTGATATTATCGCCGCGATACAGAAAATTCTGTTTGCCAGTCTGGAGCAGCGTCTGGTCGGATTTCTTCTGGATGAGGCGGCCGGAGAAAAAGACGGAAAGATTTATATGACGCAGGAGCAGATTGCAAGAACTATTGGAAGTGCCAGAGAAGCAGTTAGCAGAACACTGAAAGGTCTGGTAAAAGGTGGCTGTGTGGAGTTGTTCCGCGGTGGCGTCCGTGTGGTCAATCGGAAAGAATTATATAAAAAAATATAAGAAGAAAATATGCACGATTTTTTGCAAAAAAGTGATCGAGCAACAGGGAAGAGAGATTGTGTCAGAACAGGGAAAAGAAGAGGTCAATCTGGTGTGCTATCATGTGTATGAACCGGGCGATCAGATTCTTCTGGAGGCTGTAACAGCAGAAAATCCCCCGGTATCGGACGACATTCCGCTTACCGGGGGATTTTTCTGTAGTGATCTGTTTATTTCTCCAGCAGTTTCAGAATATTTTCCTTACTGTCCACGCCGACGCTGGTAGCTGTCAGCTCGCCGTTTTTAAATACCAGAACGGTAGGAATGCTCATCACGCGGTACTTTCTTGCCAGATCCGGGTTTTCGTCTACGTTGACTTTGCCTACTTTGATTTTGCCTTCATTTTCCGAAGCAATCTCTTCGATCACGGGGGCAAGCATACGGCACGGCATGCACCAGGTAGCCCAGAAATCAACCAGCACCGGCACATCGGAGCCGAGCACTTCTGCTTCAAAATTGTCTGTTGTAAATGTATATTCCATAGTACTATGACCTCCTGTATTTTTATGATAATAGGATACCACATCTGCCGGGAAAGATTCTGTGATTAAGTCACAAATACAAATCCGAAGAAAATATGACGGTATTTTCGTGAATTTTCTGTAAAATTTTAGAAATCAAACTGATTACAAAAGACAAAAGGCGTGGTATAATGAGCCCAAACGGGCAGACAGGGAAATGTCTGTGAAAAAGAGGGTTTATCGTGGGAAAACTGTAAGAAAGAATGAAGAGATGAGGTGTACTATGAAAGGAAGAATGCTGTTTATCTTCAATCCGCGATCCGGAAAAGGCCAGATCCGCAACAAACTGATGGACATCATCGATGTTTTTGTCAAGGGCGGCTATGAAGTAGTGGTGCATCCGACCCAGGGGGCGAAGGATGCGGAAAAAATAGCAAAGAGCATGGCTGAAGAGGTCGACCTGATCGTGTGCAGCGGCGGAGACGGAACTCTTGATGAAGTGGTTACCGGTCTGATGGAAATCGGTGCGAATGTACCACTCGGTTATATTCCGGCGGGAAGTACAAACGATTTTGCAAGCAGCCTCGAGATCCCGCGGGATATGGTGAAAGCAGCGCAGGATATCGTGGACGGCCACCTGTTTTCCGTGGATGTGGGAAGCTTTAATGAAGATAATTTTATCTATGTGGCAGCTTTCGGCATGTTTACTGATGTTTCGTATGAAACAAGTCAGGATCTGAAAAATATTCTGGGACATCTTGCCTATGTGATGGAAGGCGCAAAGAGAATCTTTGATATAAAGACCTACCATCTGTGTGTGGAAGCCAACGGAGAAGTCCATGAGGGCGATTATATCTATGGAATGATCACAAATTCCCATTCCATAGGAGGATTTCGTAATCTGGTGGGAAACGATGTGGAGATGGATGACGGTCTGTTTGAAGTTACACTGATCAAAAAGCCGAAAAATCCGCTGGAATTAAACGAGATCATTGCCGCACTGATCAATGCGTACGATGACACGAATATGATCGATGCATTTAAGGCGAACAGCCTGTATATCCACGGAGATGAAGCGATTTCCTGGACGCTTGACGGTGAATTCGGCGGCGAGCATAAAGAGGTAAGAATAAAAAACAGAAAGCAGGCGCTTGATATTCTTATCAACTCTTGAATTTCAGAAGTTGATGGGTTATAATATACAAGAAATTAAAACGTGAACGTAGGAGGTTTGATTATGTTAGTATCAGCTACAGAAATGTTAAAAAAAGCAAAAGCAGGTCACTATGCAGTAGGACAGTTCAACATCAACAATCTTGAGTGGACAAAAGCGATTCTGCAGACTGCACAGGAATGTAATTCTCCAGTAATCCTTGGTGTATCCGAAGGTGCCGGAAAATATATGACAGGTTATAAAACTGTTGTAGGAATGGTTAACGGAATGCTGGAAGAGCTGAATATCACTGTTCCGGTTGCTCTGCATCTGGATCACGGCAGCTATGAAGGATGCCTGAAATGTGTAGAAGCAGGTTTCTCTTCTATCATGTTCGACGGTTCTCATTACCCAATCGAAGAGAACGTTGCAAAAACAAAAGAACTGGTTAAGATCGTTGCAGAACACGGAATGTCTCTGGAAGCAGAGGTTGGTTCCATCGGTGGTGAAGAAGACGGCGTTATCGGTGCCGGCGAGTGTGCAGATCCGAAGGAATGTAAAATGATCGCAGATCTGGGTGTTGATTTCCTGGCAGCAGGTATCGGTAACATCCACGGAAAATATCCGGCAAACTGGAAAGGTCTGAGTTTTGAAACTCTGGCAGCAGTTCAGGAACTGACAGGAGAACTGCCTCTGGTACTGCACGGTGGTACAGGTATCCCGGCTGATCAGATCAAAAAAGCAATCGACCTGGGCGTATCCAAAATCAACGTAAATACAGAGTGCCAGCTGGCATTTGCTGATGCTACACGTAAATACATCGAAGCTGGAAAAGACCTGGAAGGTAAAGGCTTTGACCCAAGAAAACTTCTGGCTCCGGGAGCAGAAGCAATCAAAGCTACTGTAAAAGAAAAAATGGAACTGTTCGGTTCTGTAAACAAAGCTTGAGAAATCTAATCAAAATTGGTCGGTCAGACCAGCTTTGATATACATGGCAACAAGTAGGCAGTCTGCTTATCAAAAAAGTGGACTGCCTTTTTTGAAGCCAGCAGTCGATGGGCCATGGCGGAGAACATGGCAGCGGAAAACATGGAGATGGAAATCGGGGTAAGACGGAAAGGATAGGAAAAATGAGTGAGTATGTAAACGTGGTTGAGATTTTCGGAGAAAATGTATTTAACGATGCGGTCATGCAGGCCCGCCTGCCTAAAAAAGTGTACAAAGAACTGAAACAGACGATGGAAGAGGGAAAAGAACTGACGTTGGAGATTGCTGATGTGGTCGCTCATGAGATGAAAGAATGGGCGATTGAAAAAGGCGCTACCCATTACAGTCACTGGTTCCAGCCTCTGACGGGTGTAACTGCAGAAAAGCACGATGCATTTATTACAGCACCGAAAGCAGACGGAAAGGTACTGATGAGCTTTTCAGGAAAAGAGCTGATCAAGGGTGAACCGGATGCATCTTCTTTCCCGTCCGGTGGTCTGCGTGCGACTTTTGAGGCAAGAGGATATACAGCATGGGATTGTACTTCACCGGCGTTTGTGCGCCAGGATGCTGCAGGTGCAACCCTTTGCATCCCAACAGCATTCTGTTCATATACAGGAGAAGCACTGGATCAGAAAACTCCACTGCTTCGCTCCATGGAGGCCATCAACAAAGAAGCCCTTCGTCTGATCCGATTGTTTGGCAATACTACTTCCAAAAAAGTGACCCCATCTGTTGGTGCGGAACAGGAGTATTTCCTGGTAGATGCGGCAAAATTTATGAAGAGAAAAGATCTGATTTATACCGGAAGAACCCTGTTCGGCGCGATGCCTCCAAAAGGTCAGGAGCTGGATGATCATTACTTCGGAACCATCCGTCAGAAGATCGCCGGTTACATGAAAGATGTCAACGAAGAGCTGTGGAAACTGGGTGTATCTTCAAAGACCCAGCACAATGAAGTTGCGCCGGCACAGCACGAACTTGCTCCGATCTACGCACCGGCAAACATCGCCGTAGACCACAACCAGATCATCATGCAGACTCTGAAACGTGTGGCAAGAAGACACGGTCTCAAATGCATCCTGCATGAAAAACCATTTGCAGGTGTTAACGGATCCGGAAAACACGATAACTGGTCTCTGGTTACCGATGATGGTATCAATCTGTTAGAGCCGGGAAAAACACCGCATGAGAACGTACAGTTCCTTCTGGTACTGAGCTGTATCCTGAAAGCTGTAGACCGTCATGCAGATCTGTTGCGCGAATCCGCATCCGATGTCGGTAACGATCACCGTCTGGGCGCAAACGAGGCTCCGCCGGCTATCATCTCCATCTATCTGGGCGAACAGCTGGAAGATGTGGTAGAACAGCTGGTAAGCACTGGTACTGCAGATCACAGCTTAAAAGGCGGCCGTCTGATGACCGGTGTGCGTACCCTGCCGGATCTGGCAAAAGATGCTACCGACAGAAACCGCACCTCACCATTTGCTTTCACCGGAAACAAATTTGAGTTCCGTATGGTAGGTTCCCAGGATTCTGTGGCAGCACCGAATATCGTTTTGAATACCATCGTGGCAGAAGCTTTCCAGGAAGCCTGCGAGATTCTGGAAAATGCGGAAGATTTCGATGTGGCAGTTCATGATCTGATCAAGACAAACTGCGCAGAACATCAGAGAATCATCTTCAACGGAAACGGATACTCCGATGCATGGGTAGAAGAAGCAAAACGCCGTGGTCTGCCAAACATCCGCTCCATGGTAGATGCCATTCCAGCGCTGACCACAGAGAAATCCATCGCCATGTTCGAACACTTCCATGTATTTACAAAGACAGAACTGGAGTCCCGTACCGAAGTCAAATACGAGACTTACGCAAAAGAAATCAACGTGGAAGCAAGAGCCATGATCGACATTGCCGCAAAACAGATCATCCCTGCCGTGATCAAATACGCAAAGCATCTGGCTGATGCCATTATCTCCATCCAGACCATCCCGGGTATGGACGTGAGCGTGGAGACCGAACTTCTGAAAGAAACCACAAAACTCCTGAGAGAAAGCCAGACAGCCCTCAAGACCCTCAAGGAAAAAACGGAAGCTGCATCCCTGATCGAAAACAACGAGCGCCAGGCAAGATACTACCACGATGAAGTAAACACCGCCATGGAAGCTCTGCGCAAACCAATCGACCAGCTGGAAATGATCGTAGACAAAGAAATGTGGCCAATGCCATCCTACGGCGACCTGATGTTCGAAGTCTAAACAAAAAATCAAACCAATTATATAAAAATAAATGCCCGCAAGTGGAAAAATCCCCTTCCACTTACGGGCATTCTTACGTAGAACATAAAATCTGTCAGTGTATGAAAATGGCAACACTATGAGGAGAGGAAACAATCACTCCAAAATACGTAAATCAGTTACTCATTTAAATCCATAATATTATGGAAAAAACGTATAACATACGACAACGTCATCCCTCCCAGTTGTCAATACCCAGCCGACAGAGGGCACACAGCCAGGGGCAGGGAACACTTTGTGGGCGTTTAGGGCAAGCTTTGAGATCCGACGCCTACGCAGACTTTCGCGAGGGTCAGCCGACCCTCGTGAATCATAGTCGGAGTTGGCGGCTAGCTCAAAGTTGCCCTGCCCACGTTCCCTGCCCCTGGCTGTGTGCCCTCTGTCGGCGTCCGCATATTCACAACTCATTTCCTCCATAAAAAGGAGGGTGCCAGCTACCTCCTTCCAAAGGTACCTGGCACAATTATGAAAAAGTGTTATCAAAAGTAATTCGCTTGTATCTTTCTTTTGATTTGTTATAATGTATTATATGCAACAGAAATGAAAAAATAATGATGCAAAAGTGAATGTATTTTGAAAGAAAAATGAACAAATTGTGAATAAAGGAGAAAAAACAACGATGGATGTACGAACATATCTGGAACAACAGCAAGTTCATCCCCAATTAATCCGCGCAGTAGAAGAATTCAGAAATCAGTACCGGGTAGAAGAAAAAGTAAAATACCGGGTAAGCGATCCTATGATGCCTTTCTACGGAACCGAGATTCTGGAGATGGGAATTGCCGCATTGCTGCAGAAAGAAAACCTGTTACTTTCCGGTTCCAAAGCCACCGGAAAAAATGTTCTGGCGGAAAATCTGGCATGGATCTTCCAAAGACCCACTTATAACATTTCTTTCCATGTCAACACAGGAAGCGGTGATCTGATAGGAACGGATACCTTTGAAGATAATCAGGTCAAACTGCGAAAAGGAAGCATCTATCAATGTGCGGAATACGGTGGATTTGGCATACTGGATGAAATCAATATGGCAAAAAACGATGCGGTATCTGTGCTGCATGCAACTCTGGACTATCGAAGAAGTATCGATGTGCCGGGATATGATAAGATTGAGCTGCATCCCGCGGCACGCTTTATCGGAACGATGAACTACGGCTATGCGGGGACCAAGGAACTGAACGAAGCGTTGGTATCCCGTTTTCTTGTGATTCAGATGCCGGACCAGAACGAAGAAACCCTGGAAAAAATATTTACCACTTCATTCCCGGAGGGAAAACCGGAAGCCATCGAACAGTTTATCGGACTTTTTCTGGATCTGCAAAAAAAGGCGGAGAACGGAGAAATATCCACAAAAGCTCTGGATCTTCGAGGAATCCTTGCTTCGTTGCGGGCGATCCGCCAGGGACTGAAACCGTCTCTGGCTGTGAGGATGGGTGTGATCAATAAGTGTTTTGACGGATTTGAAAAAGAGATTGTAGAAGATGTGGTCATGACCAGAATTCCGGAAGAATGGACCGCAGCGCAGGTGTTTTAGATGAACAGAGAGGAACTGGAAGAAAGACAGTTAGAGATTGCAAACAGAATGAAAAACATCATCTGGACCGTTTGCGGCGATTACACGCTTGAGGCGAAGCCGGATGTGGAAGCCTTTTTGAAATCAAAATATATTGCCCTGTACGACGGGATCAAACAGGGAGCCTTTGCAAAATATTTTGAAAAAGAAAAGCTCAGTATGTATCTGGTAAAAAAAGTCTATCTGGGTGCCCGTGAGGATGCGCTGGTGGCAATCGCGCAGCTGTGTATGGAAAAAGCGGTGGGAGACCGGATCGCCCGGGAGCGAAAAGGTGTGTCTTCGATTCAGAAAAAAGCATATGAATATGTGCTGGATCACGAGATGGATATGATGGTGAAATCAGAGTTCGGGCGGCTGCAGCTGGCGATGATGCGGCAGGTACTGACCGGGGAAAGACGGTGTGAAGAGAAGATCCGGAAACAGCTGGACCGGATCGAACCGCTGGAGAAGGCAGCTGATACGATGGAAGTGATCCGCACGATCGACGACTGCTATAATGCCTGGGTAGATCCTGAATTCGAACAGATACACGGTGATCTGTCCAAAGTGCTTGCTGTCACAGTGGAAGAACTGATGGAATACAGCTGGCAGGATTTTCTGACAGAAGATATGTATGAAGAAAACTTTGAAGCCTACCTGGAACAGATGAGCCAGCAGATGACTGCCACAGGACAGAATCACGCAGAAGAAAAAAAAGACGAGAAAGAAAGTTCCAAGAAGAGAAAGATCGTCCGGGTATCAGAAGAAGATCTGAAAAAAGTATATACGTATATTGAACTGAATTTCGGGAAAACCTATCTGTCGCCGCTGGAAGAAAAAAAGATTAATTTTCAGTTATGCCGCGGTATCCATGCAGACTGTGGACTGTATTTTACGGATGGAATTCTGGCCAATCCGGTGAAGAAAAATTATCAGCTGGAGTATGCAAAAAAACAACAGGGGAAAAATAAATACGCTTATTATGACAATCACCGGACGGTAAAACAGAATATTGTGATTCTTTCCGGAATCCTGAAAAAAGCTATGGCCATGCGACAGGAAGAGATAACAATCCTTTCCGACAGGGGAAAGATCTGCCCGGAAAGACTCTGGAAGATTGGGAGGAGCCGGGATGCCAAACTGTTTTCCCAGATCTGTCCGGCAGACGGAAGCACCTTTGTGGTGGATGTTTTGATCGATGCCAGCGGTTCCCAGAGGGTGCGGCAGGAACAGGTGGCACTGCAGGCATATATCATCATGCAGGCTTTGAGCAGCGTGCATATCCCGCATCGTGTGATGAGCTTTTGTACCTTCTGGGATCATACGATCCTGCAGCGATACCGGGAATATGATGAAGATGCATCGGCAAATGAAAAGATTTTTAATTTTACCACATCTTCCAATAACCGGGATGGACTGGCCATCCGGGCAGCTTCTCTGGGCCTCCTTGAACGGGAAGAGGAGCGTAAGATTATGATCATTCTCAGTGACGGAAGACCTTACGATGTGATTTTAAACCGCCCGAATGGGAGAAATCCCCAGCCGTATCAGGGAAAATATGCGGTGCGGGATACCGGAACAGAGGTACGACGGTTAAGAAATCTCGGAGTGTCTGTACTGGGCGTGTTCGCGGGAGAAGAGAAGGATCTGGAGGCAGAAAAAAAGATCTTTGGCCGGGACTTTGCCTATATTCGTGATATTTCCAGATTTTCCCGCATCGTTGGTAGCTATTTGAACAAACAAATAGAAGAAAATTGTTAATATTTCTCATTGAATCCGACAGAGGATTTTGTTATAGTAAGTTAGTATGACTCTAAGCTGTTAAAGCTTTAGTAACAGTTTGGAGACTGAATATGAATCCTCTTCGTTCGGAGGATGAGACAAGGGAGAAAAGAAAAATGGACAAGAAGAACGAAAGCTTCAAGCCTTATATCAGTGCGGACAAAGTTCTTCCGGAATTTACCGTGACATCGATCCTGATGGGTATTATTCTGGCAGTGGTATTCGGCGCAGCAAACGCATACCTGGGATTAAAAGTCGGTATGACTGTATCTGCTTCCATTCCGGCAGCAGTTATTTCCCTGGGTGTGATTCGTGTGATCATGAAAAAGAACTCCATTCTGGAGAGCAACATGGTCCAGACTATCGGTTCAGCCGGTGAGTCATTAGCGGCAGGTGCAATCTTCACCATGCCGGCATTATTCCTGTGGGCAGAGGAAGGAAAAATTGCTATGCCCGGTTACTTGGAGATTACCCTGATCGCCCTGTTTGGTGGTATCCTGGGTGTTCTGTTCATGATCCCGCTGAGAAAAGCACTGATCGTAGAAGAACACGGTACCCTGCCGTATCCGGAAGGAATGGCATGTGCAGAGGTTCTGCTGGCAGGTGAAGAGGGAGGTTCTAACGCTTCTACTGTATTTGCAGGTATGGGACTTGGTGCTGCATTCAAATTTATCGTAGACGGCCTGAAAATTGTTCCGTCCGATATTACAACCCCGAATATTAAAGGATATGCAGGACAGATCGGTGTGGAGATCTACCCGGCACTGATTGGTGTTGGCTACATCTGTGGACCATCCATTTCCTCTTATATGTTTGCCGGCGGTATCATTGCATGGCTGGTTTTGATTCCGGCAGTTGTTTTCTTCGGCGGAAGCGTCGATTTTGCCACACTGGGCAACACCGGTCTGGCAGGTCAGACTATCGCAGAAGTTTACGAAGCAAACGGAGCAAGTGCTATCTGGTCTAACGTTATCAAATACGTGGGTGCCGGTGCGATCGCTACCGGTGGTGTGATCAGCCTTCTGAAATCTCTGCCACTGATCATAAAAACATTTGCCGGAGCAATGAAGAGTCTGAAAAATACATCCGGTGGAACAAATGTCCGTACTGACCGTGACCTGAAGATGCCGGTTGTTCTCGGAATCATTCTGATCGTGATCATCCTGATCTGGCTGGTACCGTCTGTACCGGTAAGCCTTCTGGGTGCATTCCTGATCGCAATCTTTGGCTTCTTCTTCGCAACCGTATCTTCCAGAATGGTTGGTCTGATCGGAAGTTCCAACAACCCGGTTTCAGGTATGGCGATCGCAACTCTGCTGATTTCCACATTTGTACTGAAAGCTACCGGTAACACCGGTATGGCAGGTATGACCGGTGCTATCGCAATCGGTTCTATCATCTGTGTCATCGCAGCGATCGCAGGTGATACTTCTCAGGACTTAAAGACCGGATTTATCGTAGGTGCGACTCCTGCAAAACAGCAGGTAGGTGAGCTGATCGGTGTTGTTGCTTCCGGTTTTGCAATTGCAGGCGTTATGTCTCTGTTAAACAAAGCATGGGGCTTTGGTTCCGCAGAGATCCCTGCACCACAGGCTACTCTGATGAAAATGATCGTGGAAGGTATCATGGATGCAAAACTCCCGTGGGTACTGGTATTCATGGGTGTATTCCTGGCTCTGGCTCTGGAAGTACTTCGTGTACCGGTTATGCCGTTTGCCATCGGTCTGTATCTGCCGATCTACCTGTCCTGCGGTATTATGGTAGGTGGTGTGGTTCGTCTGTTCCTGGATAAGAAGAAAGAAGCAGAAGCGAAGAAGAAAGAAATGATCAGCAACGGTACGTTGTACTGTGCCGGTATGATCGCCGGCGAAGGTCTGGTTGGTATCCTGATGGCAGTTCTTGCTATCATTAAAGTGGGTGACAACAGTATCGGTGCTATCATCGGTGGTCTGTTCAATCTGTCCGGTGCAGCAGGAAACATTGTCGGACTGATCGTACTGGCTCTGATGATCCTGAGTCTGCTGAAATTCTCTGTATGGAGTAAGACAAAAAGCAAATAATGAGAGATAAAAGAAATTATCTGGATTTTGTTCCTGTAAAGAATCCACAGCTTCCCTGGCAGGAGGATGAAGGGGCAATCGTCACGGTGGAGGTCACTCACCGTGGCCTTGCCGCCAAAGTGGCACAGATTGCTTTCAACCGCCCAAAGGTAAGCCATATTCACATGGATGCATTCGGAAGTTTTATCTGGAAAGAAATTGACGGAGAACAGAACATCTATGAGATCGGACAGAAAGTGAAAGAACATTTCGGCAAAGAGGCAGAACCTCTTTATGAACGGCTGACAACGTTTTTTCGCATTCTGGCAGAGAACAAATATATCACTTATAAAAAATAACTGAAATTGGTTCACTGAATCATTACTATGCAAAATAATGAAAACCTGTATTTCGGGTAGAATAACCGGGAGGACAGAGCTTTCAGACAGCGGGCATAATGTGGTTCAGTGGACCAATTTTGGTTTTCAGGATACTTTTTTGAGGTAAAGAAAAGGCGTGGTGAAGAAATGAAGAGTATGATCAAACAAAAACCATGGATCAGAGATTATCTGCTGATTTTTATCGGTACGGCACTTATGTCGATCGCATTGAAATCCGCATTTGATACCAACGGGATCGTAGACGGAGGGTTCAGCGGCATCGCAATTATTGTAAAATCGGTGACGGAACCGCTGCTTCCGGGTGGTATTCCGCTGGGGGTGACCAACCTGTTGCTGAATATCCCCATGTTTTTCCTTGGTATCAAAATTATGGGCTTCGGTTTTATGGCAAAAACCATCTGGGGTACGGTCAGTCTGTCTTTTTGGCTGACCGTGATCCCGGTGATTCCACTGGTGGAGGGGGATATGGTGCTTGCAGTATTGATCGGTGGTGTTATCCAGGGAACCGGTATCGGTCTGGTATTTTTAGGGCGTGGAACCACCGGGGGAACGGATCTGGTGGCATCTCTGATCCAACGGTATGTAAAACACATCTCGATTGCGAGAATCATGCAGGTGATCGACGGGATGATAGTGGTGATCGGAGCTTTTGTTTTCGGACCGACCAAAGCAATGTATGCCATCGTGGCAATTTATATCGTGGGAAAAGTAACCGACGGTCTTCAGGAAGGACTGAATTATGCGAAAGCAGTATATATTATTACGGATCATCAGGAAGAGGTATCGAGAAGAATTCTCGAAGATCTGGACCGTGGGGTGACCGGCGTCCATGCACAGGGTATGTATGCCGGCACAGAACGGCTGATGCTTTTTTCCGTTGTAGGTAAAAAACAGATCGTGCAGCTGAAAGAAGTGGTTGCACAGGTGGATCCGAAAGCATTCATGATCGTTACAGATGCCAGGGAGGTTCTGGGAGAAGGATTTCAGGAATATAAGGTGTGAACAAAATGTGAAAATCTGCTCTGATTGTTACTTTTTCATGTTTTTCTCTTTATTTTTTGTATATTTTATATTAGAATATGATTTAAGAGACTTTGCTTATCAGGGGTGGATAGCAGATTCTAAATAAACTATGTACTGAAAGAGGGTATGATTATGATTTCAAATCAGATACTGCAAAACACACTGGATGGTTTGAAAAATATTACCAGAAGTGATTTCTGTATGGCCGATACAGAGGGGAAAATCCTGGCATTCACAGCACAGAATCCGGAAATAAGCAGCAGTGATATTTTAGGATTTGCCGCGTCTCCTGCGGACAGTCAGGTGGTACAGGAAAACCAGTTTTTCAAAGTATATGATGAAAATCGGCTGGAATATGTACTGGTTGTCAGCGGGGGTAGTGAAGATACTTATATGATCGGTCAGATGGCAGTATTTCAGATCCAGAATCTGTTGGTGGCCTACAAAGAGCGCTTTGATAAAGACAATTTTATCAAAAATCTGTTACTGGATAACCTGCTTCTGGTGGATATTTATAACAGAGCAAAAAAACTGCACATTGATGTGGAAACAAAACGTGTGGTGTTTATCCTGGAAACCGGTCAGGGAAAAGATTATACGGCTCTTGAAAATGTAAAAAATATTTTTCAGGGGAAAAAGGGCGATTTTATCACCGTTGTGGATGAGAAGAGTATTATCGTGGTGAAGGAAGTAAATCCCGGCGACGGTTATGCAGAGATGCAAAAGATCGCAGAATCGATTCTGCAGGCGGTACGCGAGAAGGATGAACTTGTGCATATTGCATACGGAACCATTGTAAAAGAACTTAAGGAGGTCTCACGTTCTTACAAAGAAGCAAGGATGGCCCTGGATGTCGGAAAGATTTTCTTTGATGAAAAAGAAATTATTGCCTACAGTTCACTGGGAATCGGCCGGCTGATCTATCAGCTTCCTATTCCGCTGTGCAAGATGTTTATAAAGGAGATCTTCGAGAATAAATCGCCGGATGATTTCGACGAGGAAACCATCACGACCATCAACAAATTCTTTGAGAACAGTCTGAATGTATCTGAGACATCACGTCAGCTGTACATTCACAGAAACACATTGGTATATCGGCTGGATAAGCTCCAGAAGAGCACCGGTCTTGATCTGAGAGTGTTTGAAGATGCAATCACCTTCAAGATCGCTCTTATGGTTGTACGATATATGAAGTATATGGAAACCTTAGACTATTGATTAATAATGTACTATCTGAGTCTTTCTGCACTTGCTTTTGTGGATGATTTTCCGCAGGTCGCACCCGAATTTCCGCAATGTACGCACTGCGTATGCCTCAGAAATTTTGGCACAACTGACAAAAATCATCTCACAAAATCAGGCACAGAAAGATTCAGAGAGTACATAATAGAAACAGGAGGAGTATATGATTACGTTGGAAAATGTAAGCAAATCTTACGCCAAGGGCCAACCGGCTTTAAACGACGTATCGCTGCACATTGATAAAGGGGAATTTGTATTTATAGTAGGAAACAGCGGTTCCGGGAAATCTACGCTGATCAAATTACTGTTGAAGGAACTGGAACCGACTTCCGGAACAATCATTGTTAACGATCAGAATCTCGGCAAGATGAAACGCAGAAAGGTTCCGAAATACCGTCGTGGGGTAGGCGTTGTATTTCAGGATTTCCGGTTGTTGAAAGATAGAAATGTATATGAGAATGTAGCATTTGCACAGCGCGTGATCGAGAGGCCGAACCGGGTGATCAAAAAGCGTGTGCCGGAGATTCTCACACTGGTAGGACTGGCAGAAAAGTACAAATCATTTCCGAGAGAATTATCCGGTGGTGAACAGCAGCGTGTGGCACTGGCCCGTGCACTGGTCAACCGTCCGAATATTCTTCTGGCAGATGAACCTACCGGTAATCTGGATCCGAAGAATTCACTGGAGATTATGAAACTGCTCGAAGAGATCAACGAGAGAGGAACTACAGTTCTGGTAGTAACCCATAACAGAGAAATCGTCAATTCATTCAGAAAGCGTGTAATTACCATGAGAAAAGGTGTAATTGTCAGCGACGAAGAGGAAGGTGGATATCTTGAGGATTAGTACAATCGGCTACAGTGCCAAACAGGGAATCAAAAATATATGGAGAAATATCATGTTCTCCGCGGCTTCCATAGCCACTATGACAGCATGTATCTTCTTATTTGGTCTGTTCTTTTCGTTGTTGATCAACTTTCGGTATATTGTAAAGAATGCAGAGGAAGGCGTTGCGGTTACCGTTCTTTTTGATGATGGTGTGGATCAGGCGACGATCAACAGTATCGGGGAGCAGATCAAGGCGTATAAAGGCGTAACGAAGGTTGAATATGTATCCGCTGAAGAGGCGTGGGATGAATGGTCAAAACAGTATTTTGGGGATACAGAACTGGCATCTGAGATGGCAGAAGGATTTAAGAATGATAATCCGCTGGCGAATTCTTCCAGTTATTCCGTCTATGTGGATAAGATCGAGCATCAGGATGCGCTGGTAAAATATATCGAGGGGCTTGATGGTGTCCGGGAAGTGAATCAGTTAAAGGGCGCGACACAGACCTTGTCTTCCTTTAACACCTTATTGACCTACATATCCGTGGCAATCATTCTGATCCTGCTTTGTGTGGCGGTCTTCCTGATCAGTAATACGGTAGCGATCGGTATTTCCATTCGTAAAGAAGAGATAGGTATCATGAAACTTATCGGTGCGACCAACTTCTTTGTAAGAGCACCATTTCTGATCGAAGGTATGATCATCGGTCTGATCGGAGCCATCATTCCGCTGGTATTACTTTTTGTCATGTACAAGAAAGTGATTGAATATGTTCTTACAAAGTTCAGTATGCTGAGCAGTGTGGTACAGTTTATGAGCGTTACAAAGGTATTCGAAGTACTGACTCCGGTGGCGCTGATCCTTGGTATGGGTATCGGACTGTTCGGAAGTGTGATCACGATCCGCAAACATCTGAGAGTCTGATAAATAACAAAAGAGAAATCAAAATGCCATCACCGAAGGTGATTGGAAATAATACAAAGGGGGGTGCAGCAGGAAAGCGGCAGCCCCCTTTGTATATGAATGAGTTTCTGTAAAAACTGAGAAATTGCAGGAGAAGACAGTAACAGACAGGAGACAACAGAGATGACAGAAAAAATGAAAACCTGGATCAAAGGATTTGCCGGGGGTGTGGCAGTAACCGTGATTGTGGGTGGTATCGGATACTTTATCTGCTTTGGATCCGTTCCAATGATCGGAGAACAGGGTCTGAGCCTCAGTGATCTTGGTAAAGCATCCAAAATAGCAAAATTAGTGGATAGATATTATCTGGATTACAAAGAAGGTGATGAAGACAGCCAGTATACGATGGAAGAAGGTATGTACAGTGGACTGGTAGCCAGTTTGCAGGATCCTTATTCCGGCTACTATTCCGAAGATGCCTACAAGCTGCTGCAGGAGTCCACACAGGGGGCGTATACAGGTGTGGGACTTACGATGTCCAAGGATCCGGACAGCGGAGTTGTCAGTGTGGTGGATCTGGCAGAAGGCGGCCCGGCAGAGCAGGCAGGGATTCAGAAAGGAGATATCCTGACGGCAGTGGATGGAAAGGATATTACTGAAAAAGAACTGTCAGAGATCTCCACAATCATCCGGGAAGATAACAAAAAGCAGGTGGTTTTGACTGTGGAACGGGATAGAACGACTGCCGATATCACAGTATCTCTGGAAAAGGTGGAAGTAACGGTAGTAAAGAGCCGGATGCTTGACGATTCCCTTGGATATATTCAGATTACAGAATTTACCGATGGCACTTCGGAACAGTTTAAGAAAGCCTACAGTGAACTGAATGAACAGGGAATGAAAGGACTTCTGGTTGATCTGCGGGAAAATCCGGGGGGACTTCTGACAGCGGTATGTGATACGCTGGAACAGATTCTTCCGAAAGGTATGATCGTGTATACCGAAGATAAGAGCGGACATCGGACGGAGCATACCTGTAAAGGAAAAACACCGATCGATATTCCTCTGGTGGTTCTGGTCAATGAAAACAGTGCCAGTGCTGCAGAGATCTTTTCCGGAGCGGTGAAAGATCACGGTGTGGGAACGCTGGTGGGCACCACGACATTTGGGAAAGGAATTGTTCAGCAGACTTTTTCACTGGGAGATGGCAGTGCAGTAAAACTGACCACTTCCAGATATTATACCCCAAACGGTGTGAATATCCAGGGAACCGGAATCACTCCGGATGTGGAGAGTGACTGGCCGGAGAATGCAGAAGAATTTACCAATCCGAATCAGTTTAACGAGCTTTCTCAGGAGGAATGGGAGAGTAAGGATGCACAGATGAAAAAAGCAAGAGAGGTTCTTTCGGAAAAGGTTGCACAGGCAGAACAGTGATGGTAAAATGAAAAAAATGTATTTCGGGAGCTTTCCGGTAATACATAAAAGTGCGGGGAGGACAGAGTATGGAAAAATATGTAATTACGACAGAGAATACAGCAGATCTGCCTTATTCTTACTATAAAGAACATCAGGTAGAATATATGTATCTGACATACCAGCTGGATGGAATCACTTATAATAAAGAAAATGAGCTGGATTTTAAAGAGTTTTACAGTCGGATGCGAGCAGGATCCATGCCGACCACGTCCCAGGTCAACAGTGAGGAAGCGAAAGACGTTCTGCGACCGCTTCTGGAGGCCGGAAATGATGTGCTGCATCTGGCATTTTCTTCCGGGCTGAGTGGCAGTTATAACAGTGTACGTCTGGCAGCAGAAGAACTGAAAGAAGAATATCCGGACAGAAAGATTCTGGTAGTCGATTCGCTGTGTGCTTCTCTTGGAGAAGGCCTGTTCGTTTACAAAGCGGTACAGATGAAAGAAGCGGGGGCATCTGTGGATGAAGTGGCTGCATGGCTGGAAGAACACAAACAGAACTTCTGCCATGTATTTACCGTAGATGATCTGTTCCATCTGTACAGAGGTGGCAGAGTATCAAAAGCCGCAGCTATCGTGGGAACAATGATCAATCTGAAACCGCTGCTTCACGTGGATGACGAGGGACATCTGATTCCATTAAGTAAGGTACGGGGAAGAAAGAAATCTCTGGCGACGCTGGTCTCCATGATGGAAGAGCGCATCGGAAGCTGGAAAGATAAAAATGATATTATCTTTATCAGTCATGGTGACTGTGAGGAGGATGCACAGTATGTGGCAAAACTGGTCAGAGAAAAGTTCGGATATGAAAGTTTTCTGATCAATACGATCGGGGCTACGATCGGAACCCATTCCGGACCGGGAACAGTAGCGCTGTTCTTTATGGGAGAATATCGGTAGGAAAAAGGTTACAAAAGCAAAATATAAAAAGCAGGAAAAGAATGTGAGATAAATCTACATTTTTTTCTTGCTTTTTTTCATATAATATGATACTGTCAGATTACAAGGAATGGAAACGTTACCGATAACGTTTCCGAAAGTACTGGAAATTTAAAGGAGGATAAAAAATGAGAGCAAGTGGTATCTTACTTCCTGTAACATCCCTGCCGTCTCCGTATGGTATCGGCTGTTTTTCAAAGGAAGCTTATGAGTTTGTGGACCAGCTGGAAAAAGGCGGTGAAAAGTATTGGCAGATTCTGCCGTTGGGACCGACCGGATATGGAGATTCCCCGTATCAGTCCTTTTCCACCTATGCGGGTAATCCGTATTTTATTGATCTGGAAACACTGATCGAGGAAGGACTGCTGACAAAAGAAGAGTGTGACAGTGTGGATTTTGGAAGTAATCCGGCATATGTGGATTACGAAAAAATATATATGGGCAGATTTGAACTTCTGGAGAAAGCGTTCCACAGATTTGTACCGGATCAGGCATATGAAACCTTTGTGGAAAAAAATAAAAAATGGCTGGAAGATTACAGTCTGTATATGGCGATCAAAAACAGCCTGGGCGGAATTGCCTGGAGCGAGTGGGAGGCACCACTGAAGACAAGACAGGAAGCTGCCCTGGAAGAAAAACGAGTGGAATTAAAAGAACAGATGGATTTTATCTGTTTTCAGCAATATGAATTTGCAAAACAGTGGGAGAAACTGAAACAGTATGCCAATGAAAAAGATATCCAGATCATCGGTGATATTCCGATCTACGTTGCATTTGACAGTGCAGATGCATGGGCGAATCCGGAACTGTTCCAGTTTGACGAGAACAGTACACCGCTGGCAGTGGCAGGATGCCCGCCGGATGCTTTTGCAGCTACCGGACAGCTCTGGGGCAATCCGCTGTATCGCTGGGATTACCACGCACAGACAGGATATGTCTGGTGGATCAGCCGTCTGAGACATTGTTTTACACTGTATGATGTGGTTCGTGTGGATCATTTCCGCGGATTTGATGAGTATTATGCGATCCCGTACGGTGACAAGACAGCAGAAAACGGTGTCTGGAAAAAGGGTCCGGGAATTGATCTGTTCCATACAGTGAAAAAAGAACTGGGCGATGCAAACATCATTGCAGAAGACCTGGGATATCTGACGGAAAGTGTTATGAAACTGGTGGAAGATACAGGATATCCGGGAATGAAAGTATTACAGTTTGCATTTGATTCAAGAGAGGAAAGTAACTATCTGCCACATAATTATCCGCATAACTGTGTGGTTTACACCGGAACTCACGATAATAATACGGTTCGTGGATGGCTGGACGATATGTGTGAGGAAGACAACGCACTGGCAGAAGATTACATGAACAATGCGGATACACCGAAAGATGAACGTCCGTGGGAGTTCATCCGTCTGGCACTCGGTTCCGTGGCTGACCTTGCGGTGATTCCGCTGCAGGATTATCTGTGTCTGGGAACAGAGGCAAGAATCAATCTTCCGTCCACTCTTGGCAACAACTGGAAGTGGCGTCTGGTGCCGGGGCAGGTAACGGACGAGATGCTTGAAAAGATGTGTCATCTGAACAAGCTGTTCGGAAGATTGTAAAAGAGAGAGGAAGTGGTCTTGTGGCAGGCATGACAATCAAAGATATCGCAAAAAAATGCCATGTTGGCGTCAGTACCGTGTCCAGGGCTATGAATAATCATCCGGATATCAATCCGGAAACCAAGGAAAAAATATTAAAAGCCATTGAGGAAGCCAACTATGTGCCGAATAACAGTGCCAGAAATCTGAAACGAAATGATGCAAAGGCTATCGCGGTGCTTGTCAAAGGTATCGGCAATACCTTTTTCAGTGAACTGGTAGGAATTCTGGAACGGGAGTGCGAAAAGAAGGGTTACAGCTGTATCCTGCAATATGTGGACGAACAGGAAGATGAGTGGGACGTGGCGATTCGTGTGGGAAAAGAAAAAAGACTGCGTGGGCTGGTGTTTCTGGGAGGAAGTTTTTCTCAGAGTCAGGAAAAGATCAGTCAGATGGAGATTCCCTGTGTACTCAGTACCATCTGTACGGTGGGGATGCCGGGTGCATCCCTGGCTTCCGTATCGGTGGATGACTTTAAGGAAAGCTATAAGATGACGGAGTATCTGATCGGGCTGGGGCATAAAAAAATTGCTTTTATTACAGCCCCGAAAAATGATGCCAGTATCGGAAAGCTGCGTCTGATGGGATACCGGACAGCACTGGAGCAGTATCAGATCCCTTACCGGGAAGAACTGGTGTGTTACATGGATGAAAAAAGGGACACATACTCTTATCAGTCCGGTTACCGGCTGATGCAGGAGCTTTTGAAAAGAGAAACATTTACCGCCGTCTATGCGACGGCAGATACATTGGCGATCGGGGCCTGCAGGGCATTGAAGGAGGCGGGAATATCTGTTCCCGAGGAGTGTTCTGTGGCGGGATTTGACGGTATGGATGCCGGAAGATTTTATATTCCGAGTCTTACAACGATCCGTCAGCCGGTGGAAGAGATCGGGAAGGCAACGGCAGGACTTTTATTTGATCTGATCAAAGGAAAAGAAAAGCCACGGCAGCTGATCTATGAAGGGGAGTTAATACAAAGGGAGTCAACTGCCCGATGTAAACAGTAAATTGAGGAGATTATTTAGAGGAGAAAATTATTATGGAAAAAAGATTGCAGGAAGTACTGGAAAAAAGATTTCATAAGACACTGGATACATGTACAAAAGAAGAACTGTTTCATGCACTGATGGAGATCACGAAAGAAGCGACCGGTAACCTGAAGAGAAATGAGGGATCGAAGAAACTGTATTACATCTCTGCAGAATTCCTGATCGGTAAATTGTTATCTAACAATCTGATCAACCTGGGTCTGTATGAGGAGACAGAAAAAGTCCTGAAATCTCATGGATATGAACTGTGTGAGATTGAGGAACTGGAAATGGAGCCTTCTCTTGGAAATGGCGGACTGGGACGTCTGGCTGCCTGCTTCCTGGATTCTATTGCTACGCTTGGTCTTCCGGGAGACGGTATCGGACTGAATTATCATTTTGGTCTGTTTCAGCAGAAATTCACCAATCACAAACAGCAGGAATTGAAAAATCCGTGGATCACAAAAGAAAGCTGGTTAAACAGACAGTCTTTTACCTGTAAAGTACCATTTAAAGATTTCACAATGGACGGTGTTCTGTACGATATCGATGTGCCGGGATATGATTCCGGATGTAACCGCCTGCATCTGTTCGATGTGGATACTATTGATGAAAGTATCGTACCGGAAAACAGTATCAATTTTAATAAGAAAAAAGTACAGGAAAATCTGACGCTCTTTCTGTATCCGGATGATTCTGATGACGCCGGACGCAAACTCCGCATTTATCAGCAGTACTTTATGGTAAGCTGCGGGGCACAGCTGATTTTAAAAGAGATGGAGGATGCAGGATATGATCTGCATGAATTAAATAATCATGCAGTGATCCAGATCAATGATACCCATCCTTCCATGGTGATTCCGGAACTGATCCGTCTGCTGACCGAAGAAAAAGGATTTACTATGGATGAGGCAGTGGAAGTGGTAAGTAAGACCTGTGCATATACCAATCATACCATTCTTGCGGAAGCACTGGAAAAATGGCCGATGGAATACCTGGAAGAAGTGGTTCCGAATCTTGTTCCGATCATCAAGGAACTGGATGAAAGAGTGCGAAAAACAGTAAAAGATGAGTCCACTTACATCATCGATGCGCAGGACAGAGTGCACATGGCACACATGGATATTCATTACGGATTTTCTGTCAATGGCGTGGCAGCACTCCACACAGAGATTCTGAAAAACTCAGAACTGAAAAATTTCTATGACCTCTATCCGGAACGTTTTAACAACAAAACAAACGGAATCACGTTCCGTCGCTGGCTGATGCATTGTAATCCGATACTGACCAGATATATTGAATCTCTGATCGGAAACGGATTCAAGAAAGATGCCACAGAACTGGAAAAACTGCTGGCTTTTGAAAATGATGAAACAGTGCTGAACAAGCTGGAAGAAATCAAGATGGAAAAGAAACTGGAATTCAAAGAATACATGGAAGAAACCCAGGGACTGACTATTGATGAACATTCCATCATTGATGTACAGGTAAAACGTCTTCATGAGTATAAACGTCAGCAGATGAATGCACTTTATGCAATCTACAAATATCTGGACATCAAAGCGGGCAACAAGCCGTCCACACCGATCACAATGATCTTTGGAGCAAAGGCAGCACCGGCGTATGTGATTGCAAAAGATATTATTCATCTGATCCTGTGTCTGCAGGAACTGATTGAGAAAGATCCGGAGGTAAGACCGTATTTCCGCGTACTGATGATTGAAAACTATAATGTTTCCAAAGCAGCAAAGGTTATTCCAGCAGCCAATATTTCCGAACAGATTTCGCTGGCATCCAAAGAAGCATCCGGAACCGGTAATATGAAGTTCATGTTAAATGGCGCGCTGACGCTGGGAACCGAAGATGGAGCAAATGTGGAGATCCGGGATCTGGTTGGCGAAGAGAATATTTATATTTTCGGCAGAAAACCACAGGATGTCATCGATCTGTACGAGGCAGGTACTTACAGTTCCAAAGAAATCTATGAAGAGGATGCGCTTATCCACAAACTGGTAGATTTTATCACAGGAGAAGAACTGCTTGCGATCGGTGATGAAGAAAGTCTGACCCGTCTGCACAGAGAACTGATCGGAAAAGACTGGTTTATGACACTGCTGGATACAAAAGAATATATCACAACAAAAGAAAAGGTCTATGCAGATTATGAAGATCGTAAGACCTGGAACAAAAAAGCACTGATCAACATTGCTAAAGCGGGATTCTTCTCATCTGACAGAACGATCGCGCAGTACAATGAGGACATCTGGAAATTAAAATAATGCGATTCCAGTAATCATAAAAGTAAGAAATCCGTCCATACTATAGTAAAAAACAGATCTATGGTATGGAGGGATTTTTTATGATTGGAATATGGATTGCAATTCTTTCAGGAACACTGATGAGTATTCAGGGAGTGTGGAATACACAGGTGACAAAACAGTCCGGTCTGTGGGTATCGACAGGTTGGGTGCAGCTGACGGCGTTTCTGGTCTGTGTGGCAGCATGGTTTTTTACAGGAAGAGATTCGGTTGGAACACTGTGGCAGGTTGAAAACAAATATACACTGCTTGGAGGAATTCTGGGAACATTTATCACTGTGACCGTGATCAGGAGTATGGGAAAACTGGGACCGGCACAGGCAACGATGTTGATTGTGATCGCACAACTGGTGGTTTCCTATCTGATCGAGATGTTCGGACTTTTCGGTGTGGAAAAACAGCCTTTTGAATGGAAAAAACTGGCAGGTACGGCAATTGTTGTTGCAGGAATTGTTCTTTTTAAGTGGGAGTGAATTATTTCGGGTTTACAGTCTTGTAATTCAGATGAAAATTGGGTAAAATAAATTGTGTATGCATGGAGGGAGCCTTAGAGCGAAAGCGATAAGGAGCGTGCAGATGAAACAGAAAAAGAAAATTCTATGGATGCTTTTGCCGGTGCTGATATTTGTCGGTTGTGGTACGCAGGACAGCATATTGAAACGAGGCCAACCGGAAACCGGTTCGCTGGAAGAACAGCAGGATACGGAAACGGTATACAACGTGGAGTCAGAGACGCAAGATGAAAAGCCGGAACAGGAAGAGAAACCTCTGCAGGAATGGATCTATGTGGATGTATGCGGTGCAGTCAGGAATCCGGGGGTCTATCGGATCGAGGCCGGAAGCCGTGTGTTTCAGGTGTTGGAACAGGCGGGCGGCTGTACAGAGAAGGCTTCATTAGAGACAGTGAATCAGGCAGATCTTTTAACAGATGGTCAGAAGATCCGGATCTATACCAAGGAGGAAGCCGGGCAGATGGAAAAGAAGCTGCAGGAAGAAGATCCCCTTTTGGATGATCGGGTAGATATCAACCGGGCAGGAAAGGAAGAGCTGATGACACTGACCGGAGTTGGAGAAACAAGGGCACAGGCAATTCTTGCATATCGTGAGACACATGGCAGCTTTTCCAGTGTGGAGGAGCTGATGCAGGTGGAAGGCATCAAAGAAAAAACATATGAAAAGCTGAAAGATCAGATCAGGATCAATTGAGGAGTAAAGAATGGCGAAGAAAGTATTGGTTGTAGACGATGAAAAATTAATCGTAAAAGGAATCCGGTTCAGTCTGGAGCAGGACGGTATGGAAGTAGATTGTGCCTACGACGGGGAGAAAGCCCTGGAATGTGCAAAGAATAAAGAATATGATATGATTCTGCTGGATCTGATGCTTCCGAAGATGAATGGACTTGAGGTATGCCAGCAGATTCGTGAATTTTCAGATGTTCCGATTATTATGCTGACAGCAAAGGGCGAGGATATGGATAAGATCCTTGGTCTGGAGTATGGAGCGGATGACTATATTACCAAGCCTTTTAATATTCTGGAAGTAAAAGCAAGAATTAAAGCCATTATGCGCCGTGCCGGTAAGAATGCCACACAGGAGACAAAAGCAAAAGTGGTAGAGGTCGGAGAATTACGACTGGACTGTGAAAGCCGCAGAGTCTTTATCGGTACCAGAGAGATCAATCTGACTGCGAAAGAATTCGATGTACTGGAACTTCTGGTATTTAATCCCAATAAAGTATACAGCCGTGAAAATCTGTTGAATATCGTATGGGGATATGAATATCCCGGAGATGTGCGGACGGTGGATGTACATATCCGTCGATTGCGTGAAAAGATCGAAAGCAATCCCAGCGAACCAAAATACGTACATACCAAATGGGGTGTAGGATATTATTTTCAGGCGTAAGATCCAGAATGCAGGTCAAACACAGCCGGTATGTCAGGCGTGTAAACCTGCATTCTTTGTTTACGCGAGCAACGAGTCAAAGTCCGTATAAAAAAACAGCAGTGAGGAACAGTATGAAAGTCAATTGGAAAGTCAGATTTAAGTTTGTAAAAAGTCTGCGATTTCGAATTTTAGTGATTCTGATCATTATTGGTATTGTGCCAAGTATCATTGTGGAAAAGGGAATCGTAAACAGTTACGAGGATCGGGCGGTATCAAACCGACAGCTGAATGTAAAGAATCAGTGTGATATCCTGGTGAATCAGCTGGCAAAAGAGAATTATCTCCAGGATCCGTCCTCAGAGGGAATCAACAGTGAGCTGACAATGCTCTCTAATGTATATAGTGGCCGTATTCTGATTGTGAATCAGGATTTTCAGGTAATCAAGGATACATATGATCTTGACAAAGGAAAATATATGATTTCCAAGGAAGTGGTCAAGTGCTTTCAGAAATTGAAAGAGAGCAGCTATTATGACAGGAAAAACAGTTATATTGAGATGACTATGCCGATTCCCGGTGCAGATGGAGAACGGGCACAGGGAGTTCTGCTGATCAGTATTTCAACGGAAGAAATTGTCTCAAGTATTGATATTCTTGAGCAGAAAGGACTGCGGATTCTTGTGATCAGCGGTGTCCTGGTGCTGATCTTCGGATATATTCTGGCCGGAATCCTGATAAAGCCGTTTGCAAAAATCACAAAGGCTATTGAGGATATCACAGATGGATTCCAGGATGAGAAAATTTCAGTTCCGGATTATACGGAAACAGAGCTGATCACAGATGCGTTTAACAAGATGCTTGGAAGAGTACAATCCCTGGATACTTCCCGTCAGGAGTTTGTATCGAATGTGTCTCATGAGCTGAAAACACCGTTGACATCCATGAAAGTGCTGGCAGATTCACTGGTTGGGCAGGAAAATGTACCGGTGGAACTGTATCAGGAATTTATGCAGGATATCGCAGCGGAGATTGACCGGGAAAGTAAGATCATCACAGATTTGCTGACGCTTGTAAAACTGGATAAGAAAGCTTCCAACATGAACATTGAACTGGTCAATATCAATGAACTCCTGGATATGATCCTAAAACGTCTGCATCCGATCGCTGCGAAACGAAATATTGAGCTGATTCTGGAAGGCTTCCGTCAGGTGGATGCGGAGATTGACGAGACAAAACTGTCACTTGCCATCAGCAATCTGGTGGAAAATGCAATCAAATATAATAAGGATGAAGGCTGGGTAAGAGTATCACTGAATGCAGATCATAAGTATTTTTATGTGACGGTAACTGATTCCGGCCTTGGAATTCCGGAGGAATCCATTGATCATATCTTTGAACGATTTTACCGGGTAGACAAATCGCATTCCGCAGAGATCGAAGGAACCGGTCTTGGACTGGCGATTACAAGAAGTGCCATCATGATGCATCACGGGGCAATCCGTGTGAAGAGTCAGGTGGGTGAAGGAACTACATTTTCAGTGCGGATCCCGCTGACGTTTATTGACTGATCGAGGATGGTGAGAATATGAAAAAAAGAAAAATAACAGCATTGGTGATGACACTGGTACTTGGGACTGTTGCTTTTTCCGGCTGCGGAAAGAAAGAGACAGAGAGTAAATACAAAATTTATTATGTCAATGAAGAACAGGGAGAAGTCCTTGCGGAAAGTTTTGTACCGTCCGAGGAGACAACGCAGACCATGCTGGAAGAGATGACAGAAAAATTGAATAAGAAAAATGCAGAAGGGCATACACTGCTCCCGGAGAATATTGAGATACAGAGCTGTGTGGATGACGACGGGATGATTCGGGTAGATTTTAATCAGGAATATCATGATTTGAATCCGGTAGATGAGGTGCTTTTGCGAGCTTCCATTGTAAAAGATTATGTACAGATTCCAAATATTTATCTGGTTACGATTACTGCGGAAGGAACACCTATCGTTGATTCCCAGGGGCAGGAGATAGGAGCCATGAGTCTGGACAGCTTTCTGGAAAACACAGGAAAAGAAATTATGGCATATCAGTATAAGGAACTCAACCTTTATTTTACCAATGAAGAAGGCAATCAACTGATACCGGAGGCACGTCAGGTATATTATAATGGTAACACGCCGATTGAAAAGGTTATCGTAGAACAATTGCTTCGTGGTCCGGGAGAGAGTGGACATTATGCCACCCTTCCGTCCGATACACGAATCGTCGGTGTATCTGTGGCAGATGGAATCGCTTATGTGAATCTTGGAAAACAGTTTGTTGATGAGGCACTGTCGGTAGATGCACAGATTCCGATATACTCGATTGTCAATTCTCTGATTGATGCAGGCAATGTAAGTCAGGTACAGATTTCCATTAACGGAGATACTTCTTTGCTATTTAAAGATAAAGTGGATATGAATCAACTGTTCCAGGTCAATCATGAATTGGAGAAAGGAGGAGAGGACTGACGGGAAAACGTCCTCTCTGCCTGCTGTTTGCAGGACTGATCCTGATTATTCTGGTGACGGACTGGTGTGGAGGTTCCTGGATATGGAAATCTCCCGCCGGGAAGAAACCATGGCAGTGGGCAGAACAAGAGCAGAAGGTACAGGCGGAAGGAGTGGTGTACCGTATTGAAAAAACCACCCGCACAGTTATTTATCTGAAAAAAGCAATTCTGATCCGTTCCGGATCGACAAAAAATTATCCCATTCGAAATATCAAATGTACAGGAAAAGAAGAAAAAATAAACAGTCTGCGGGAAGGAATGCATGTCCGACTGGAGGGGATGCTTGTATTGCCGGAACTTCCGCGCAACCCGGGACAATTTAACCGAAGAATCTACGAAAGCGGGAAGAAAATTGATTTTTATCTGGAGAATCCGACTGTTTTGGAAGTAAAAGAACAGAGATCCGGTGTCAGGGAAGTTGTAGAAATATGGAAGACAGAAATGATGAACCGATGTGAGAAAATCTATCCGGATGCGGAGGCAGGTATACTCGAGGCTATGTTGTTTGGTGAAAAGAGGGAACTGTCCGGGGACATCAAAGAACTTTATCAGGCAGCGGGAATCAGCCATGTGCTTGTCATCTCCGGTTTGCATATCAGCCTTCTTGCCCTGGCAGTTGCCGGGATTCTCCGACGGCTGGGTTTTCCCATGCCGATTTGGGTGATACTTTCTGTTGGTGTGCTGGCGGGGTACGGTATCCTGATCGGACAGCCCACCACAGCGGTACGGGCTTTACTGATGTTTTTTGTACTTCAGGGTGCAAGACTTCTCGGGCGTTCCTACGATCTGCTGTCTGCGCTGGCGTTTGCCGGGATTCTGATGCTCCTGGATAACCCGGATCTGATATTGGATGGTGGGTGCAGACTGTCTTTTTGTGCTGTGATCGGTGTGGGGTGGTATGTCAGTGAAAAGAACAAAATCTTTCGGAGCATCGGGGAGAAAGAAAAAAGAAAGAACAGAGGGAAAGGAGGAAAAGGGAGCAGTGCCGGAGCAATACTGGAAAACATACGGGCCGGCTGGTATCTGTGGCTTTTTACTCTTCCGGTAATGCTGGATACTTTTTATCAGGTGTCAGTGGTGGGGATATTGTGGAACCTTGTGGCGATTCCCTTACTTCCGGTAATCATTGCTTCCGGGGGATTGGGAGTGGTTCTGGCAGGATGGAATATATTTCTGGGAAGTCTTGCGGGAAGTCCGGCCTATGGAATGTTGCAGCTATATCAGGAAATCGGGAACATATCCGAGAAGCTGCCGGTTGGTATGTGGACTCCGGGTCAACCGTCAAAACCGGTGATTGCAGGGTATTATCTGGTGATTTTTCTGCTGGTTTTAGTGGAAAAACAGCTGATAAAAAGAGAAAAACGGTGGAAAATATTTCCGGGAATGGAACTATGCAGTATGCTACTGCTGCTTTTGCTGATGGCACATCCCTGGCAGCAGAGAGAAAAGATTACATTTCTGGATGTGGGACAGGGAGATGCCAGCCTGTTACAGAGCGGCGGACAGACACTTTTGCTTGACGGGGGAAGTACCAGTCAGAAAAATGTGGGAACTTATGTGATTCTTCCATACATAAAGCAGCAGGGAATATCCTGTCTGGAAGCAGTAGTTCTCACTCATACAGATCAGGATCATATCAATGGCGTAACAGAAGTACTGGAGGAGGGAAAAAAAGGCTGGCTAACAGTAAAAAATCTTATGTATCCATATTGGATGGAAGGGACGGAACAGGGAAAACAACTGAAAAAGCTGGCAGAAGAAGCGGGAGCCTCCTGTAGGAAGATCCGGGCAGGGGACCGGTTGACAATCGGAAAGGCAGAAGCCGTGGTTCTTTACCCGAAAGAACAGGAAAAGATTGCAGAACCAAATGCGGGTTCGCTGGTACTTTTCTGGAAATGGGAGGGAGTCCGGGCGATGTTTACCGGAGATCTTCCGGAGGAGAAAGAGAGGGAATTGCTGCAGAATCTGCCTGCCTGCGAGATCCTGCAGGTAGGACATCACGGTTCAGCTACATCCACCTGCCGGGAGTTTTTGGAACAGGTACAACCGTCGTTAGCAGTAATTTCCTGTGCAATGAAAAACAGGTATGGACATCCGTCACCGGATACGGTAGATCGGTTAAAAAAAACCGGATGTGAGATCCGGTATACGATGAAGAGTGGTGCGATTACGATAAGGAAGAGGGGGAGGGAGGTTCTGGTAACAGAATATCTAGAGCATGTTGCAGGGCACGGAGTGAACAGTAACTGAGCAGTAACCATTCCGGAGTTTTGCTGATGATGCCGGTTGCCGAAACAGGAAAAAAACAGTATAATAAATTCAGATGAGGAAAATTGGGTGAAAGGTTAGAAGATTTGATGAAAAGTGTATTGGAAGATATAAAAAATCAGGAGTATAAGCAGGCATATCTCTTTTTCGGGGAAGAAGGTTATCTGAAAAAACAGTATCGCAACAAGTTGCTTCAGGCATGGAATCCGGATGGAGATACGATGAATGAATCCAGATTCGAAGGAAAGGGAATTGATGTGAAAGAAGTAATCTCACTTGGAGAAACCATGCCGTTTTTTTCTGATCGACGGATCATTTTGCTGGAGAATACCGGATTTTTCAAAAATCAGTGCCCGGAACTGGCAGAATATCTGAACAATCTTCCGGATTATCTGTATCTTCTGTTTGTTGAAGAAGAGGTGGATAAGCGAAGCAAAATGTTTAAAACAGTCAAGCAGATCGGCAGGGTGGTGGATTTTGCGGTGCAGGATGAGAAAACACTGATACGCTGGGTGCTTGGTATCATGAAACGGGAGGGAAAACAGATCACTCAGAGAGATATGGAGCATTTTCTGTCAAAAACCGGTACGGATATGAGTAATATCGAAAAAGAACTGGAAAAACTGTTATGTTATACCATGGATCGATCTGTGATCACAGGGGAAGATATCGATGCGGTATGTACTACGCAGATCAATAACCGGATCTTTGCGATGGTACAGGCGGTGGCAGAGCAGAACCAGAAGAAAGCGCTGGATCTGTATTATGATCTGTTGGCGCTGAAGGAGCCGCCGATGAGGATTCTTTTTTTGCTGGCAAGACAGTTTAATCTTCTGTTACAGGTGAAAGAACTGCAGCTGCTTGGATGCGATCAGAAAACGATTGCATCAAGGACCGGACTGCAGAGTTTCGTGGTTCGAAATTATACCGGCTGTACCGGAAGATACACAACAGCTCAGCTTCGTCAGGCGGTGGAAGATTTTACTCAGACAGAGGAAGAGGTGAAAACCGGAAGGCTGAGCGATGTGTTGAGTGTGGAACTTCTAATTGTAAAATATGCGCGGAAGAATCCGGTGTGATTAAAAATCCCGGGAGCTGTCCGAAATGGACAGTTTCCGGGATTTTCGAATACCTGCAGAAGTTACCACTGGCAGTTTCCTTCGGATACAGAGCAACAAAAAAGAACAGTCACTGACGGGATGACTGTTCTTTTTAAATTCTTTATTTATTCGTAACTGTGAAGGTACTGAACAGTTACATTTATTCTATCAATTAGAATTAAGCAATAGAGTTAACTGCTTTGGATACGCGGGAAACTTTTCTTGCTGCGTTGTTTTTGTGGTATACACCTTTAGAGCAAGCGCTTTCGATTGTAGCGGTAGCTACTTTCAGAGCTGCCTGAGCTGCGGACAGATCTTTTGCTGCAACTGCTGCTTCTACTTTTTTGATAGATGTTTTAACTTCAGAACGGATAGCTTTATTTCTTTCAGCTTTTGTTCTGTTTACGATAACTCTTTTTTTAGCGGATTTAATGTTTGCCATTTTCCATAACCTCCAATAAATTATTCCATCATTTATCATATTCATCAGCCCAGACACGGACAGGCTAATCTCAAAATACCCATATAGTTTATGCCATTTATCGTGGTTTGTCAATGGTTTTTCCGAAAAAAAGGCATTTTGGAATGTATTTTGAACCAGTTATTGTGAACGGAGCGAACAGTAATGATTTTCAGGGATAAATCGAAAGGAAAAGGGAAATCTAAAAGGAGAAAAGAACGCAGGCAGGAAAAGGTGTTCAGAAAGGAAAGGTGACAACGATGTCCGGAAATTTTGGGATACGAACGGATCTTGCAGTGGAGAGTAAGGAGAAGTATGAGAAGGACAATGTGGAGATTAAGGGTGTGGCGATTCAGGAGAAATATGAGGAGGCTCTGGACCTGAATACAACGGTGGTGCGGATTCAGACGGAGCAGGGAGCGAAAGCGATGGAAAAGCCGAAAGGTACGTATATTACCATGGAAGCCCCGAATCTGATTGTGCCGGATGAGGATTATCACCGGGGGATTTCTCAGGTACTTGCGCACCATCTGAAAGAACTTCTTCATCTGGAGAAAGAGAAATCCATTCTGGTGGTGGGACTTGGCAACCGGGAGATCACACCGGATGCACTGGGACCACAGGTGATTCAGAATCTGAAGATCACCAGACACATTATTAAAGAATATGGAAAGGCAGGTATGGGAAAGAGAAAAGCACATCAGATCAGCAGTCTGGTTCCCGGTGTTATGGCACAGACAGGGATGGAAACAATGGAGATTATCCGTGGTGTGATCCGGGAGACGGATCCGGATGCAGTGATCGCCATCGATGCACTGGCGGCACGCAGTGTACGGAGATTAAACTGCACGATTCAGATAACGGATACGGGAATCAATCCGGGATCCGGTGTTTGTAATCACAGATGCGGATTGAATGAAGAAACACTGGGGATCCCGGTGATCGGTATCGGTGTGCCGACTGTAGTAGACGGCGCCACGATTGTTCATGATGCCATCGCTCATCTGCTGGAAAATCTGGAAGAGGCGGAGATGGAAGAGTTTTTGCAGGAACTGATCACGCCGCGGCTGCACAGAATGTTTGTTACGCCCAAAGATGTGGATGAGACAGTCAAAAGGCTCAGTTATACGATCTCAGAGGGCATCAATATCGCGATGGAGGCATAAGAAGCAGGGGAATTCATATAATACAAGTATGTACTCCAGGAAAATCAGAAGTAAAAGTAAGAACACATTTTAGGACAGGTCGTGAAGGAACGCCGGTTCTTTCTTAATTATGCGAATGTAATATATATTTATCCGAAAAAAATATGTATGGTGAAAGTCAGGAAAGATCATAGAGGGAAAGATGAGAAGATCAGAACGGATTGTAAAAGCAACGGTGTGGGGATTGTGTGTCTGCCTTGGCGGATATCTCGCGGCACGGGGATATCTGCATCTTAGGCAGTCTCCGGGAACACGCGCACAGCAGATACTCGGGGATATCTGTATGGAGACAGAGCGGGAAGCGTATCTGTGGTATATGCCGGGGATTTTTTATGAGGAGGGGACTACTACTCCGCTGATAACAAAATTGTGGACAAAGATCGAAAACTGGTATCCGCTGGGCATGTATCTGAAAGAGCATCAGGAAGAAGAACAACATCCGGTGATTGAGGATGAAAGTACCTGTTATGAGATGATCCATGCCAATGGCAATACGATCGCTGACCGGCTGTTGGGAGAAAATCAGAGTCAGGCAGTGACCCGGGAGAACGAGACGGCCAGGGAAAATGAAGAGAATGATATGAGTAGCCAACAGGAGGGAGAACAGGAAAAAAACGGGAATGAAGAAGAGCAACAGGAGAGAAAAACAGATGAGAATGAGCCACAGACAACAGAGAATGCAGGTACAGCAACTGCACAGCTTCCGGCGTGGACTACAGCAGTAGAGTCGACACCAAAGATAGACCTTTCCATGGAGCGGCTCAGTGATTTTCACTATCTGCTGAACAATTTCTTTGTGGTAGATCCGAACACAACAGTGGACGGGTCACAGATCAATGCCAGTACATTTTTGGGAGATTCGCTGACACTGGAAGAAGACAGCAGCGTTCCGCAGATCCTTATTTACCATACTCATTCGCAGGAAGGATTTGCCGATTCTATCGAGGGAGATGAGGCAACAAGCGTGGTCGGTGTGGGAAATTATCTTGAGAGTATTCTGCGGGACATTTATGGATATCAGGTGATCCACAGAAAGGATACTTTCGATCTGATGGAAGGTCAGCTGGACCGGAGCAAGGCATATAACTATGCACTTCCGGTGATCGGGCAGGTGTTGGAGGAAAATCCTACGATTCAGGTGGTGATCGATCTGCACAGGGATGGAGTACCGGAAGGAAAGCATCTGGTGACGGAAATCAACGGAAAACCGACAGCGCAGATCATGTATTTTAACGGACTCAGCAGAACGGTAAAAAACGGGAATCTGGATACACTTCCCAATCCTTATATCGAAGATAATCTCTCATTTTCGTTTCAGCTGTCTTATCAGGCGGCGCGGTACTATCCACAGTTGACACGGTGTATTTATCTCAAAGGATATCGGTATAATCTTCATGTGCGGCCGCGCTCGATCCTCCTGGAAGTGGGCGCACAGACCAATACGGTGGAAGAGGCGATGAATGCGATGGAACCCTTCAGTGTGATTCTGGATAAAGTATTGAAGGGACAGTAAAAACTATGCTATAATAAAAGGCAATGTAAAATTACATAGTGTCCGGATACCCGATGCAATCAGAGAATCAGGTAGATGGCACCAAAAGAAGAAAAAGTTCAACAGTGACAAGCACCTGAGTATAAAGAAAGAAATCGGAGGTACTAAAGTGGCAGATTTTGATCAAAGTAAAATTCGTAATTTCTGTATTATAGCCCATATTGATCACGGAAAATCTACCCTGGCAGACCGGATCATTGAGATGACCGGTCTGCTGACAGAAAGAGAGATGCAGTCCCAGGTACTGGATAATATGGATCTGGAACGTGAGAGAGGAATTACTATCAAGGCACAGACCGTGAGAACCGTATATAAGGCAAAAGACGGGGAAGAATATATCTTCAACCTGATCGACACTCCCGGGCATGTAGACTTCAACTATGAGGTTTCCAGAAGCCTTGCAGCCTGTGATGGCGCGATCCTTGTGGTGGATGCGGCACAGGGAATTGAAGCCCAGACACTTGCAAATGTATATCTGGCACTGGATCATGACCTGGATGTTATGCCGGTGATCAATAAGATCGATCTGCCAAGTGCAGAGCCGGAGCGTGTTATCAACGAGATCGAAGATGTGATCGGTATCGAGGCACAGGATGCCCCACAGATTTCCGCAAAGACCGGACTGAACGTAGAAGAGGTTCTTGAACAGATTGTAGAAAAAGTTCCGGCACCAACCGGAGATCCGCAAGCACCACTGCAGGCACTGATTTTTGATTCCGTGTACGATTCCTATAAAGGTGTTATCGTATTCTGCAGGATCAAAGAAGGAAAGATCCGAAAAGGAACAACTGTTCGCATGATGGCGACCGGTGCTGTGGAAGATGTGGTGGAAGTCGGTTATTTTGGAGCCGGACAGTTTATTCCGTGTGAGGAGTTATCCGCCGGTATGGTAGGATATTTTACCGCAAGTATCAAAAATGTAAAAGATACCCGTGTCGGTGATACCGTAACTGATAACAGCAGACCGTGCAGCGAACCGCTGCCGGGCTACAAAAAGGTTAACCCGATGGTATACTGCGGTGTCTATCCGGCAGACGGAGCAAAGTACGGAGATCTTCGTGATGCACTGGAAAAACTGCAGTTAAATGATGCCTCGCTGCAGTATGAACCGGAGACATCTATAGCCCTCGGATTTGGTTTCCGCTGTGGATTCCTCGGACTGCTGCATCTGGAGATCATCCAGGAACGTCTGGAGAGAGAATATAATCTGGATCTGGTGACAACAGCACCGGGTGTTATCTATAAAGTACACAAGACCAACGGTGAAGTAATGGATCTGACGAACCCGTCCAATCTGCCGGATCCGTCAACTATTGAATATATGGAAGAGCCGATGGTAAAAGCAGAGATCATGGTAACGACAGAATTCATCGGACCGATCATGGATCTTTGTCAGGAGCGGCGTGGACAGTATCAGGGAATGGAATATATGGAGACAACCAGAGCACTGCTGACGTATCATATGCCGTTGAATGAGATTATCTATGATTTCTTTGATGCATTAAAATCCCGTTCCAGAGGATATGCGTCTTTTGATTATGAGATGATCGGCTATGAGAGAAGCGAACTGGTAAAACTGGATATTCTGGTCAATAAAGAAGAAGTGGATGCACTTTCCTTTATTGTATTTGAGGGATCAGCTTATGAGCGCGGCAGAAAAATGTGCGAGAAACTGAAAGAAGAAATTCCGAGACAGTTGTTTGAGATTCCGATTCAGGCAGCGGTAGGCGGAAAAATCATTGCCAGAGAGACTGTTCGCGCAATGCGAAAAGATGTACTGGCAAAATGTTATGGTGGAGATATTTCCCGTAAGAAGAAACTTCTGGAAAAACAGAAGGAAGGAAAGAAACGAATGCGTCAGGTGGGAAATGTAGAAATCCCACAGAAAGCATTTATGAGTGTACTGAAGCTGGATGAGGATTAAAAACTATGAAACCTGCAGTAAGTATTATCGTTCCGGTTTATAATGGAGAAAAGACACTGGAACGATGCGTGGACAGTGTGTTGAAACAGGAATATAAAGATTTTGAACTGTTTCTGATCAATGACGGCAGCAGCGATAAAACCAGGGAAATCTGTGAACGGTACGCTGCTGCGGATGACAGGGTCCTGGTGATCCACAAGGAGAATTCCGGTGTGTCTGAGAGCAGAAATATGGCGATTGCTCAGGCACACGGGGAGTATCTGCAGTTTCTGGACTGTGATGACTGGATCACACCGGATGCGACGAAACTTCTGGTGAGGGCGGCAAAAGAGGAACAGGCGGATCTTGTGATTGCTGATTTCTACCGGGTGATCGGGGAGAGGCTGTCTCATAAAGGAGATATCGAAATCAATGGCGTGATGGATCAGGAAGCGTTTGTGGGCTGCATGATGGAAAAACCGGCAGATTTTTATTACGGTGTACTGTGGAACAAGCTGTACCGGCGGGATATTATCATGAAACATCACCTGCAGATGAATCCGGAGATCAGCTGGTGTGAGGATTTTATGTTCAATCTGGAGTATATCCGACATGCCAGAAGATTCTATGCATTGCATACACCGATTTATTATTATGTGAAGACGAAAGGTTCTCTGGCAAGCCAGGGAATGAATCTGTCGAAAACGATCAAGATGAAGCTGACGGTATTTACCTACTATAAGGATTTTTATAAAAATGTTCTGGATGAAGAGGAATACGAGAAAAACCGTCTGCAGGTATATCGTTTTCTGATCGATGCGGCGGGAGACGGGATGGTTGCACCGACGATTCTGCCAGGTTCTCAGAAGCTTGGGGAAGAGCGAAGCAGTCTGTACCTGGAAGCCGTAGAAGGAGAAGGAGTGTTGATGGATGAATACCGGAGCCGGAAACTTTTTGACAGGTATCTTGAACCGGTGGCAAGCCAGTTTGATCTTACTTTTCCGGAGATCCGTCTGCTTCTTTATCTCAGCCATCTGAAACAGCCGGTCAGCAGAAGAGAGTTAAGTGATTATACCAATATGACCAGAAAAAGTCTGTCGCTGCATCTGCAGAAGCTGATGGCAAAAGGGTATATCCGTATACAGGAAAGCAGAGAGAAAAAAACTCAGGATCGCAGAATCACCGTCTGGATGCTGCCGGAAGCCGCGCAGGTGGAAGAAGCACTTGTTAATGTACAGCGGGAGTACGATGAGACCTGCTACCAGAGTTTCAGTGAGGATGAACTGCTGCAATATGCATATCTGACGGAAAAAATCAAAAAGAATATGCAGAAGGTACTACAATAAATATGCAAAAAAACTGCGGCAGGATCAACGTTCTGCCTGCAGTTTTTTACGTTACAGGGAAAATTAACGAGCCAAAGTTGAGGAAGAGTAAGATGAAAAAAGAATTGGAATTATATTTACATATTCCGTTTTGTATCCGAAAATGTGAATACTGTGATTTCTTATCCGGACCTGCCGATGAGAAGAGCCGGCGGGTATATCTGGATGCCATGCTGCGGGAACTTGCAGCGGTGGGACCTCAGGCAAAAGAATATGAAGTTATATCTGTTTATATTGGCGGTGGTACGCCCTCTCTTCTTCCGGGGGACTGGATGGAGGAACTGATGGAGATGGTAAGGGACACATATTGTCTGAAAAAAGATGCTGAGATCTCGATGGAAGCCAATCCGGGAACGCTGACAGCAATCAACCTTGCAGGATATCACAGAGCGGGAATCAACCGGCTGAGTCTTGGCTGTCAGTCTACAGACGATACGGAACTGAAACTGTTGGGACGGATTCATACCTGGGCACAGTTTCAGGAAAGTTTTCAAATGGCGAGAGAAGCGGGATTTGCCAATCTGAATGTGGATCTGATGTCCGGTCTGCCCAGACAGAATCTGACTTCCTGGGAGAAGAGTCTGGAGGTGATCGCAGGAATGGAACCGGAGCATATCTCGGCCTACAGCCTGATTATCGAAGAGGGAACCCCTTTTGCAGAGAAAAAACCGGAACTTCCTGACGAGGAGGAAGAACGGCGGATGTATGAGCGGACATGGGAGATTTTACAGTCATATGGATATCATCAGTATGAAATCTCTAATTATGCCAAAAAAGGAAAAGAATGCCGGCACAACCTGGGATACTGGACACGAAAAGAATATCTGGGATTTGGTGTGGGAAGTGCATCTCTGTTTCAAAATCAGCGGTTTACCAACCTGAGAGACATGAGGGTGTATGGGGCATTCAACGGCAATCCGGAATCGATCCGACGGGACCGGGAAACACTGACAGTAGGGGATCAGATGGAAGAAACCATGATTCTGGGCCTGAGGCTGCTTTGTGGTGTATCACGGAACGAATTCAGGAAAAATTTCGGAAGATCCGTAGAAGAAGTATACGGACCGGTGCTGGAAAAATACAGTAGGATGGGATTGTTGAAAATAGAAGGAGACAGGATCGCTCTGACAAGAGCCGGAATCAGTGTCAGCAATCCGATCATGGCAGATTTTCTGCTGGATGAATAAAGAGGCGGAAAATAAAAACGGCAGATTGACAGTGAATAAAAAATATCGTACAATTAAAAGAACATCTGTTCTGATACATATGGAGAAACCATAGAAAATGTGCGGAGCAGGTTAAAGGGAACAGGATGTAAAGGAGCCAGATCGCTCCCGGAATCTACAGGTGTATGATTATGCGGAGCACATGGAAAACAAAAGGAGAAAAATACAATGGCAGTGCGTAAGACCGGAAAACAATATATAAAGATTCGTGGAGCCAATGAAAATAATCTGAAAAATCTGGATGTGGATATTCCGAGAGATGAATTTGTTGTTCTGACAGGATTGTCCGGATCAGGAAAAAGTTCACTGGCTTTTGATACCATCTATGCAGAAGGACAGCGGCGATATATGGAAAGTCTTTCTTCCTATGCCCGTCAGTTTCTGGGGCAGATGGAAAAACCGAACGTGGAAAGTATCGAGGGACTTTCACCGGCAATTTCTATTGATCAGAAGTCTACAAACAGAAACCCTCGTTCTACGGTGGGAACGGTGACGGAGATCTACGATTACTTTCGTCTGTTGTATGCGAGAATCGGTGTCCCGCATTGCCCGAAGTGTGGGAAGGTTATCGCAAAACAGTCGGTGGATCAGATGGTGGATCAGATCATGGAATTGCCGGAACGTACCAGGATCCAGCTGCTGGCACCGGTTGTGCGAGGAAGAAAAGGACGTCATGAAAAGGTACTGGATCAGGCAAAGCGAAGCGGTTATGTACGGGTGCAGATCGATGGCAATATGTACGAACTGTCTGAAGAGATAAAACTGGATAAGAATATCAAACATACGATTGCTGTCGTGGTGGACCGGCTTGCGGTAAAACCGGGGATAGAAAAGCGTCTGACGGATTCTGTTGAGAGTGTGCTGGCACTGGCGGACGGACTGCTGGTGGTAGATACGATGGATGGAAACTATCTGAACTTCAGCCAGAGTTTTTCCTGTCCGGACTGCGGGATCAGCATTGATGAGATTGAGCCGCGAAGTTTTTCTTTTAACAATCCGTTCGGAGCCTGTCCGGATTGTCTGGGGCTCGGATATAAGATGGAATTTGATGAGCGACTGATGATCCCGGATCCGTCGTTGTCCATCGAGGAAGGTGCGATTGCAGTACTCGGCTGGCAGTCCTGTGCAACAAAGGGAAGCTTTACCAGAGCGATTCTGGATGCGTTGTGTAAAGAATATCATTTTGATCTGTCCACGCCGTTTCAGGATTATCCGAAGGAGATCCACGATATTCTGATTCATGGAACCAATGGTCATGAAGTAAAAGTATACTACAAGGGCCAGCGCGGAGAAGGTGTGTACGATGTGGCCTTTGAAGGACTGATAAAAAATGTGGAGCGCAGATACCGGGAGACCGGTTCGGAAAGTTCCAAACAGGAATACGAGACTTTTATGCAGATCACGCCGTGCCGTACCTGCAAAGGCCAGCGTCTGAAACCGGAAGCACTGGCAGTGACAGTTGGAGAAAAAAATATTTCTCAGATCACAGAGATGTCTGTCGAGAATCTGAATCGGTTTATGAGTGAACTGGAACTTTCGAAGTCCCAGAAACTGATCGGAGAACAGGTATTAAAGGAAATCCGTGCCCGGCTTGGCTTCCTGGTAGATGTAGGACTGGATTATCTGACACTGGCTCGTGCGACAGGAACACTTTCGGGTGGGGAAGCACAGAGAATCCGTCTTGCCACACAGATCGGCTCCGGACTGGTGGGCGTAGCTTATATCCTGGATGAGCCGAGTATCGGACTGCATCAGAGAGATAACGATAAACTGTTAAAGACACTGTGCCATCTGCGCGATCTCGGTAATACATTGATTGTGGTGGAACATGACGAAGATACCATGCGTGCGGCAGACTGTATCGTGGATATCGGACCGGGAGCTGGGGAACACGGTGGACAACTGGTAGGAATCGGCACGGCAGAAGAACTGATGAAGAATGACAATTCTATTACAGGCGCTTATCTGAGTGGAAAGATTAAGATTCCGGTACCGGCCGAACGGAAAAAACCAACCGGCTGGCTGACGGTAAAAGGGGCAAAACAGAATAATCTGAAAAACATCGATGTGAAGTTTCCACTTGGTGTTTTTACCTGCGTGACCGGAGTATCCGGATCAGGAAAAAGTTCTCTGGTCAATGAGATACTGTATAAGAGCCTGGCAAAGAAACTGAACCGTGCAAGGACGATTCCGGGAGAACATAAAGAGATTCTCGGTATGGAACAGCTGGATAAAGTTATTAATATTGACCAGTCACCGATCGGAAGAACGCCGCGATCCAATCCGGCTACGTATACCGGTGTTTTTGACCAGATCAGAGATCTGTTTGCGGCAACCGCAGATGCGAAAGCCAGAGGGTATAAAAAGGGAAGATTCAGTTTTAATGTAAAAGGAGGACGGTGTGAGGCATGCAGCGGTGACGGTATCATCAAGATCGAGATGCACTTTTTTCCGGATGTTTATGTTCCTTGTGAAGTCTGCCAGGGAAAACGTTATAACCGGGAGACACTGGAAGTGAAATATAAAGGAAAAAGCATCTATGATGTGCTGAATATGACGGTGGAAGAAGCTGTGAAGTTCTTCGAAAATGTCCCGTCTATCCGAAGAAAGATCGAGACGCTTTATGATGTCGGACTCTCTTATATTCGTCTTGGACAGCCATCCACGACACTTTCCGGCGGAGAAGCGCAGCGGGTGAAGCTGGCCACGGAGTTATCGAGACGAAGTACCGGAAAGACGATCTATATTCTGGATGAGCCGACTACCGGGCTGCATTTTGCAGATGTGCACAAGCTGATAGAGATTCTGCAGCGTCTGTCAGAAGGAGGCAATACGGTTGTGGTTATCGAACATAACCTGGATGTGATCAAAACAGCGGATTATATTATTGATATCGGACCGGAAGGCGGAGACCGGGGAGGTACGGTGATTGCGAAGGGAACACCGGAAGAAATAGCAAAAAGTCCGATCTCATATACCGGAAAGTATGTCGAAAAATACCTCTAAAAAAAACTTTTCATTTCAACAGGAATTGATTATAATAAACTGAAAGCCTGTTACAGGGAACGAAAAGGGCGGCCATGCAGGATTCGCCGAGGGAGAACAGGCAGTGTACAAGAAAGGGGATTATTATGGCAGCAGCAGATATTGGAATTGATCTGGGTACTTCAAGTATTCTGGTTTATACAAAAGGAAAAGGAATCGTCTTAAAAGAGCCTTCCGTAGTAGCGTATGATAAGGATGCAGACAAGGTCAAAGCCATCGGGGAGGAAGCACGTCAGATGATCGGAAGAACACCGGGAAATATCATGGCAATCCGTCCGCTGCGGCAGGGTGTGATTTCCGATTATACGATCACAGAGAAGATGCTGAAACATTTTATACAAAAAGCAATGGGAAGAAAGGCGTTTCGCAAGCCAAGGATCAGCATCTGTGTGCCAAGCGGCGTGACAGAAGTGGAACGTAAAGCTGTGGAAGAAGCTACTTACCAGGCGGGAGCGAGAGAAGTATATATCATTGAGGAACCCATTGCAGCAGCAATCGGTTCCGGTATTGATATTACCAAGCCGTTTGGCAATATGGTTGTCGATATCGGGGGAGGAACCACAGATATTGCGGTAATTTCCCTTGGGGGTGTGGTGGTTTCCGCATCTATCAAGGTAGCGGGCAATGATTTTGATGAAGCAATCATCCGCCATGTCCGAAAGGCACACAATCTGTTTATCGGAGAGCAGACTGCAGAAGCCATAAAGATGAAGATCGGAACAGTGTGCAAGCGGCCGCAGGCAGAGACGATGGAAGTGAAGGGAAGAAATGTGATCACCGGTCTTCCGAAGACTGTCACTGTTACATCAGAGGAGGTACGGGAGGCATTGCAGGAGTGCACCACAAAAATTGTGGAAGCAGTGCACAGTGTACTGGAGAAGACGCCACCGGAACTGGCTGCGGATATTGTGGATCGGGGAATTGTCCTGACCGGAGGCGGAGCACTTCTGGATGGATTTGAAGAGGTGATCAGCCAGAGAACGGGAATCAACACCATGACAGCAGAGAATCCGGCGTGTGTGGTAGCCGAAGGAACCGGACGGTACGCGGAAGTAATGGAAGAGTTAGGAAAATAAAGCATGTCACAGGATACAATCGAAGGGTATGTGGATCATATCATATTTCGAAATGAAGATAATGGATATACAGTGTTGAATCTGATTGTAAAAGGATCGGAAGTGACCTGTGTGGGGACATTTGAATATGTAGGCGAGGGGGAACTTCTTGAACTTCATGGTTTCTATGTGGAACATGCCACATATGGACAGCAGTTTAAAATGGAGTCTTATGAAACGAAACTTCCGGAAGATTCCATCGCTATGGAACGATATCTCGGCTCCGGCGCTATCAAAGGCGTGGGAGCCGCTTTAGCTGCAAGAATTGTGCGAAAGTTTAAAGACGATACTTTGCGGATCATTGATGAGGAACCGGAACGTCTTGCAGAAGTAAAGGGAATCAGTGAAAAAAAAGCCAGAGAGATCGCAGAGCAGGTGGCAGAAAAATCAGAGATGCGAAGTGCAATGATGTTTCTGCAACAATATGGTATTTCCGTCAGTCTCGGTGTGAAGATCTATGGAAAATATGGTTCCCGTGTCTATACGGTATTGAAGGAGAATCCATATCAGCTGGCAGAAGATATCCAGGGAATCGGTTTCCGGATTGCAGATGAGATTGCCGGAAGAATCGGGATCCATACCGATTCCGATTATCGGATCAGAAGTGGTCTGTTTTATACGCTGACGCTGGCAGCTCAGGACGGGCATGTTTATCTGCCGGAACGAATACTTCTGGCAAAGGCTTCGGAGCTTCTTGGAGTGGAGCCACAGCATATGGAAAAACATATTATGGATCTTGCCATTGAGCGGAAAGTGGTAATAAAAGAAATTCCGGTGGAAGGCGCAGTTAATGAAAATGGAGAACCGGAGACGGAACGGATCGTTTATGGCAGCCAGTACTATTATCTGGAACTGGATACGGCGCGACGGTTGTGTGAATTGAATATTCAATCGGAAGAAAATGAAGAAACGATTCGGAAACGGCTGGCAAACATTGAAAAGAAAAATGAGCTGGAGCTGGATGAACTGCAGAGAGATGCAGTGGTTGAGGCAGTGAAAAATGGGCTTCTGATTATCACCGGAGGTCCTGGTACCGGAAAAACCACGACGATCAATGCCATTATTCAGTATTTTGAGATGGAAGGCATGGATATTTTTCTTGCGGCACCTACGGGAAGAGCGGCAAAACGAATGACGGAGACAACCGGCTATCAGGCATCTACGATTCACCGACTTCTGGAACTGTCGGGAATGATGGACGATTCATCTGCAGCAGTACATTTTGAAAGAAACGAGGAGAATCCGCTGGAGGCAGATGTGATCATTATCGATGAGATGTCGATGGTGGATATTTCCCTGATGCATGCACTGCTTCGTGCCGTACAGGTGGGAACCAGACTGATTCTTGTGGGTGATGTCAATCAGCTGCCAAGTGTGGGACCGGGAAGGGTTTTAAAAGATGTGATCGATTCCCGGTGCTTCAGGGTAGTGAAACTGAATAAAATTTTCCGACAGGCAACGGAGAGTGATATTGTCATGAATGCTCATAAGATCAACCGTGGAGAAACCGTAAAAATCGATAACAAAAGCAAAGACTTTTTCTTTTTGAAGAGGTATGATGCAGATGTGATCGTAGCCGGTATCGTATATCTGGTACAGAAAAAACTGCCACCATATGTGAAAGCAAAATCTCTGGATATTCAAGTTCTCACACCAATGCGGAAGGGGCTTCTCGGAGTGGAAAGATTAAACGAGGTTCTGCAAAAATATCTGAATCCGCAGGATGCGAAAAAGAAAGAAAAAGAAACCGGAAAAGGACTGTTTCGAGAGGGCGATAAAGTCATGCAGATCCGGAATAACTACCAGTTGGAGTGGGAAATCCGTGGGAAGTACGGTATCGCTGTGGATAAAGGAGTCGGTGTTTTCAATGGTGATATGGGTATCATAGAAGAAATCAATACCTTTGCAGAGACATTGACGGTTGTTTTTGAAGAAAACCGGTATGTGGAGTATTCTTTTAAACAGCTGGATGAACTGGAACTTGCTTATGCAGTCACAATACATAAATCTCAGGGAAGTGAATATCCGGCAGTGATTCTGCCACTTCTCGGGGGTCCAAGGATGCTGATGAGCAGAAATCTTCTGTATACGGCCGTTACAAGAGCACGTACCTGCGTGACGATCCTTGGGAGTGAAGTGACTTTTGAAGAGATGATCCGAAACAAACAGGAAAAGGAACGGTATACCAGCCTGCGTCAGCGGATCGAGGAAATAAATGAACAGTAAAAAATTATTGGACTGGCTGTATCCGAGGCGGTGTGCATTCTGTGATGAGGTGCTTGGAAGCATGGAAAAATACCTGTGTCACAGCTGCCGGCGCAGGATGCCGAAACCGATCGGGGAGCCAAATTGTAAAAAATGCGGGAAACCGCTGCTTCGGGAAGAACAGGAATACTGTTATGACTGCAACCGGCAGGAGCCATCATTTACCCGGGCAAAAGGGTTGTTCCTTTATGAAGATCCACTGAAAGAATCTCTGATGGGACTGAAATTCAGAGAACGGAAAGAATACGGCATTTTTCTCGGGAGACTGATGGGATTATACGGAGCGGATTTTATCCGACAGGTACATCCACAGGTGATCTTTCCGGTTCCCATTCACAGAAAAAAGAAAAGTGTGCGAGGCTATAATCAGGCAGAAGTCCTTGCACGGGAAATCAGCAGAGGGTTTTCCATACCCCTTCGTACCGATCTGGTACTGCGGAAAAAATCCACAAAAGCACAGAAAGAGCTGAGTAGAAAAGAGAGAAAAAAGAATATGGAACGGGCATTTGTTGTAAAAAAAGAGGCAGGAATGTATCGGGATATTCTTCTTGTAGATGATATTTACACCACAGGAAGTACAGCGAACGCAATTGCCGGAAAATTGAAGGCAGTTGGGGTGAAAAATGTTTATGTTCTGACATTGTGTATCGGTAAAGGAATTTAAAAAGTCCCTTTTAATGCACGGAAAGATATGGTAAAATAAATCATGTATGATTTTGTCCAAAAGGCATAGAAAAGAATCAGAGATAACGGAAAACAGTTGAAACGGTCAGGTGAGGACACATGCTGAAGGAAGAAAAGATTCGTCTGATGACGAAGCTGGCAAGATATGAAAGCGGAGAAGGGAAAGAAGAACTGCGGATTGCCCGGTATTATCGCAGTGATTATATCGGTCTGGCACTGTTTCGCAATTTTTTCCTGGCAAGTATCGGATATCTGGTGATTTTGTTACTTGTGGGAGCTTATTTTGCAGAATTTCTTGCTGAGCATCTACATACTCTGAATGTAACCTGGATCGGTATGATGATCGTTGGCGGATATCTGGTGACGATTGGTGTGTATTCGGTGGTTACTTACACGCTGCATACGATCCGGTACGGAAGAGCCCAAAAAGGAGCAGCCGCTTATGAACGGAGGCTCAGGGAGCTGGAAGCACTGTACGAAGAGGAATAAGAATAAACAGGAGGACAGCAGGATGGAAAATGCTTTGCTGGAATTGAAGGGAAAACTGAAAATGTTATATGCCAGTTATGGAAGCTATCTGCTGGTACTGTTTAAGTTTCTCCTGGCATTTCTTGTATTTGAAGAAATCAACGGGCTGCTGCCATATGTGGAAGGACTCGATCAGATTTTTGTGGTGTTACTTGCTTCATTGATCTGTTCTATCATGCCGTGGAATCTGATGGTGTTTTTGGGAATGGGACTGATCGTTGGTCAGTGTTATGGTATTGGCATAGAGATTGCAGGATTTGCACTGGCGCTGATCGTGATTATGGTGATTCTGTATCTGCGCTTTACACCCCAGGATGCGTTGGTATTACTTTTGACACCGGTAGCATTTTCTTTTGGTGTGCCGTGTCTGATCCCTATCGGTTACGGCCTGACCAGAACACCTTCGTCTGCAATAAGTGCAGGCTTTGGTGTGATTTTATATTATTTTATGGAACTTGTTTCTGACAATGCTTCGGTTCTGACCGGGGCAGACAAAGAAGAAAAGATACAGAATCTCCAGTTTCTTTCGGACGGACTGATGAAAAATCAGGAGATGATGGTTACGATTATTGCATTTGTTACTGTTCTGGTGATCGTCTATGTGGTACGCAGACTGGAAGTGGAATATGCCTGGCATATTGCGGTTTTTGGCGGCGGTATTGCATATATGATCATTATGGCTGCCGGAGGAATTTTTCTTGAGGCAACGATTCCGGTGGTACCACTGGTGGCAGGAACGATGGTCAGTGTGTTTGTCGGGGAGATTCTGGAATTCTTTTTCTTTCATGTGGATTATAAGCGGACAGAACGCCTGCAGTTTGAAGATGATGAATATTACTATTATGTAAAAGCAGTACCAAAGATAAAAGATATGAAAAAAAGCAGTGGACGGAAACCGGAAGAAGTACCGGTGGATTCCGCTGTTATAAGAAACCGGGAAAGGGAGTGAATCAGTGGGAAATGTTATAGAATTTATCAAATATCATCTGCGTATGACAAAGTTTTCACTGCCGTCTTCTATTAGAATTATTGATATCGTACAGATTCTGCTGATTGCGATTTTTGTATATTATCTGATGGTATGGATCAAGAATACCAGAGCGTATACACTGTTAAAAGGTGTTCTGATTGTCAGTGTTTTTCTGATTATTGCGGCTATTTTACGGATGGATACGATTTTATGGATCTGTCAACAGCTGAGTGTGGTTGCGATCACCGGCGTGCTGGTCATTTTCCAGCCGGAGCTTCGCCGTGCACTGGAGCAGCTGGGAGAAAAAAAGATGTTGTCAAATCTGATTCCTTTTGACAGCAGCAAGCAGATGGATGAGCGTATCACGGACCGGACAATCGGTGAACTGATCCATGCAGCATATGCAATGGGGGAAGTAAAGACCGGTGCGCTGATCGTTGTGGAACAGAACATTATTCTTCAGGAGTATGAGAAGACCGGAATCGCCATGGATTCGCTGATCAGCAGTCAGCTGCTGATTAATATTTTCGAACACAATACACCGCTTCATGACGGAGCTGTGATTGTGAGAAATAACCGGATCGTATCGGCAACCTGCTATCTGCCACTGTCAGATAATCTGGAACTGAATAAAAGTCTGGGAACCCGTCACCGTGCCGGTGTGGGAATCAGTGAAGTCAGTGATGCACTGACAATTATTGTTTCTGAAGAGACCGGAAAGGTTTCTTATACGTACGGCGGTAAGATTGTAATCGGTGTGACACCGGGAGCACTCAGAGAACGCCTGAACAGTATGAAGACACGCAAAGACCATAAAGAAACAACAGGTCTTGCCAGAATATGGAAAGGACGGGCAAAACATGAAGAAAAAACTGGCAAATAATCTCAGCCTGAAGATCATTTCCGTTTTGATTGCCTGCGTGATCTGGATCCTCGTTTCAGGAACAATCGATCCGGTAAGAACCAACGTACGGTATTCCGGAATAAAGGTAGAAGTGAAAAATGACGGATATATCTATGATGCCGGAAAATCCTATCAGATCGCAGATGAATATCAGACGGTAACGGTCTATGTGACCGGAAAAAAATCAGTGGTTGAGGGAAGAACGGATATTGCGGTGGAGGCGGATCTGACACAGATCGTTAATATGGATACCAATCCGGCGTATGTACCGGTTACACTGAAGTCTGTCAGCGGAATCTCCGAAGAAGATGTGACCATTATTCCGAAGACGATACCGGTAACCATCGAGGATACCGCCACGAAGGAATTCCTGATCATCGGTATGGCTACAGGAACACCGGCAAACGGTTATGTAGTAGGAGAATGCAGTACAGATCCGGAGAAGATCCAGATTCAGGGTCCGGAATCAGTGGTAAATAAAATTAAGAGTGTGGTAGCTACAGTGGAGGCAGACGGGTTGTCATCAGATGCTACGAAAAAAGCGAAAATCACACTGATCGATCAGAATGGCGAACCGATGTCGGAAGAATATCTGCAGTTTTTTAATATCAGTGATGATCATTATGTAAATGTGTCTATGAAATTATGGCGGGTAAAAGATAACGTAAAGATCAAGGCGAATTACAGCGGTACTCCGGCAAAAGGATACCAGGTGGATAAGATTACTACAACGCCGGAGACGATTTCAATCGCCGGAAGTGAAGAAGCATTAAAAAAACTGGAGGACAATGGAAATACCCTGGAGATTCCTGGTGAACTGATCAATGTGGATGGTATTAATTCCGATCTGGAAGCAAATGTAAAACTCAGCGCATTGCTCACAGAGGAAGAGGAACTGAAGATTCCGGAAGAAGTAGGACAGTCTGTAGCTGTGAAAGTCAGTATCCTTCCATATGGCAGCCGGGAATACGACCTGAAAGCAGATGCAATTCAGGTACAGGGACTGAGTTCCGATCTGAGAGTAAGTTATAATAAAGAAAAGATTTCTATCCGTGTCAAAGGAACGGAAGCAAATCTGAATGCGCTGAAGGTGGAAGATATCAAAGCGGTTATTGATCTGACGGGAAAAACAGCAGGGGAATATACACTTCCGGTTACCATAACATTGCCGGAGGGTTATGAACAGGTAGAAGAGGTACAGGCTACCGTACAGCTGAATCAGGCAGAAAAAACAAGTGAGTAGAGGAAGTTTGAGATGGTAAGTAAGAAAGTTACAATAAAGAATCCTACCGGACTGCATCTGCGTCCGGCAGGAGAATTATGTAAGACAGCGATGCAGTTTAAAGCAAAGATCACATTCTCTTTTGAAGGAGGTACTTCTAATGCAAAAAGTGTATTGAGCGTACTTGGAGCCTGTGTCAAAAGCGGAGATGAGATTGAACTGATCTGCGAGGGTGAGGACGAAGAAGAAGCACTGAAAAAAATGGTGGAAGCCATAGAAGCAGGATTGGGCGAATAAAGATGAAAACAGAAGAAAAAGTAAAATGTCCCTATGAGAAAAAATGTGGCGGTTGTAAATACCAGGGAATCCCATATGAAAAACAGTTGAAAGAAAAAGAGAAGAAAGTACGAAAACTGTTAAAGGACTATGGAAAACCGGAGCCGATCCTTGGTATGGAAGATCCTTATTATTACCGGAACAAAGTCCATGCTACTTATAAGCATATGAGAAACGGTGATATTGCAGTGGGAAGATACGAAGAAAGCAGTCACCGACTGGTTCCCATCGAATCCTGCCAGATCGAAGATCAGAAAGCCGATGAAGTGATCCAGACCATCCGCAAACTGGCAAAATCCTTTAAGATCAAGATTTTTAACGAAGACAGCGGTTACGGTCTTCTTCGCCATGTACTGATCCGTACAGGAAGAAAGACAGGGGAGATGCTGGTAGTTCTGGTAGTTGTTTCTCCGGTATTTCCTTCCAAGAATAACTTTGTGAAGGCTCTCAGAAAAGAGCATCCGGAGATCACATCCATCGTGCTCAATATCAATGACAAGAAGACCAGTATGATCCTGGGAGAACGAAATATCGTCTTATATGGAAAAGGATATATTCAGGATGAACTCTGTGACTATACCTTCCGGATTTCACCACATTCCTTCTATCAGGTCAATCCGGTGCAGACAGAACGGTTATACAAGAAAGCGATCCGACTGGCAGACCTGAAGGGAAAAGAGAAAGTTCTGGATGCCTACTGCGGTATCGGAACCATCGGCATGATCGCTTCCAAACAGGCAAAAGAAGTGACTGGTGTGGAGTTAAACCGTGATGCGGTCAGGGATGCCATCGGCAATGCTAAGGGGAATGGTGTGAAAAACATTCGTTTTTATCAGGCAGATGCGGGAGCCTTCATGGTCTCCATGGCAGAACAGGGTGAAAAGATGGACGTAGTCTTCATGGATCCTCCGAGAGCCGGAAGCGACGAAGCATTTCTTCAGTCTGTTATAAAACTGGCACCAAAGAAAGTAGTTTATATTTCCTGCAATCCGGAAACTCTGGCAAGAGACCTTGGATATCTTACAAAGAAAAAATACAAAGTAACTAAGATCTGCCCAGTGGACATGTTCCCGTTCACAGATCACTGCGAGGTGATTACCTGTCTGCAGAGGGTGGAATCATAAAAAACACGTAACGGTTCAGTACCTTCACAGTTACGTGCAAAAATACATTTAAGAGGCTTGCTTTCAAATGCCCTGAAAGCAAGCTTCTTATCATTATACAGGAATCCAGTCACCAATTCATAAACATTTATAAGTTTTTCCATTAACGATTTTGTACATCCATATGGTTTTGGCATTGCATTCGTTAGCACATTGTAATGTAGTATTTGAAACAGAATAGGTATGTGGAGTTTCGGAAAATATGGAGTAGAAGTAAAGAAAACCAATAGTAAAAGCAAAAGGATTTTACCAGTAAATGAAAATGCTAATCCCCCAGCTATGCTGGGGCGAATCGTGTAGTAGTGACGTTGTATGGTGAAAAGTAAAGCCTCCTATGATACGATAGTAAGGATGTCTCAAGCTAATACTAAAGAGAAGAGAGGAGATTAACAAGTATGGATGTTGAAACTAAGTATGCACTTTTAAAAGAAAATATTAAAAATTATGGTAAGATAGCAGTTGCTTATTCCGGTGGATTAGATAGTACGTTTTTGTTGAAAGTTTGTCATGATGTGTTAGGGGATAATGTTATTGCGGTATCCATACGAACAGATTTACAACCAGTTCGAGAATATTTAGGAAGTGAAGAATTTGTAAAAAAAGAAGGGATTAAGCATTTTATTCTCAAATTTAATGATTACACTTTACCATGTTTTAAAAATAATCCGCCGGATCGTTGTTATTATTGCAAAAAAGAGATATTGTTAAGAATAATTAATGTGGCTGCTAATGAGGGGATTACGACAATTGTAGATGGTTCCAATATGGATGATTTATGCGACTATCGACCAGGAAGAAGAGCACTAACTGAATTACACATAAAGAGTCCATTACTGGAGGCAGGGATGACTAAAAAAGACATTCGTGTCCTTTCTCAAAAACTTGGGCTATATACTTGGAATAAACTGTCACCTGCTTGTATGGCATCTCGTTTTCCCTATGGAACAGCAATAACACCGGAAAGAATTGCTATGCTAAATAAGGCTGAGCAAGTGATAGCAGATTTAGGGTTTACTCAATTTAGGGTTCGGCTTCATGATGAAGTGGCAAGAATCGAGGTAATAAACGATGAAATAAATCGTTTTTTTGATTATGATCTTATACAAACAGTTGTAAAAGAATTAAAGAAAGTGGGATTTTCTTACGTGTGTCTCGATTTGGAAGGGTATAGAATGGGCAGTATGAATAATAAAGTTAGCTTGAATGATAAATAATTGTGAAACTAATAGTGTAAGAAATTATTTGTATTACTAAATTCGGAAGGGATGTTTGTTATTGTGATATGTACGATAGTAGAAGGCTTAGGAAATTGTTCTGGTATTAATCGAGCTATTAAGCTGCCATACAGAAGTATTAACTCGTCAGCTTATATGTTGGGAAAGGTTGTTCGTTCTGCAGCAATAGTAAATGATTTAAATGCAAAAGGAATACCACTAATATCTAGTCTTGAAGAAATACCAAAATACAAAAAAGCAAGTATATTAATCCCGACATACGGTATATCAGAATGCATTATCAAAAAAATTGATAGGTTAGGTTATAGAATTTTGGATAATACATGTCCGCGTGTTAAGTTTGTACAAAGAATTGTTTCTGACGCATCAAAAAAGGGATGGATATTATACTAGTAGGGGCTAAAAATCATCCACAAACTAATGAAATAATAGGATGTATTAAAACGAGAGTAATATTGATACAGAATATAGAAAGCGCAATGAGCATAATTCCGAGATTGTTACTGAATAGAAATACTCTCCCGGCCATCATGGCGAGAGGGTTTCGTGCATCTATGGGATTATCCTTCAATATCAATTTTCAGTCCGGACTTAAGTTCCACAGTGAAGTGGTCATCCGGACTGATAGATGCTTTCTGAATTGCTATTTCTGTTTTTAAATCTATTTTTTGAATAGTTCTGAGTGAGTACCAAGCCTGTAAAGCATGAGTACTAAAACGTTGTTCTGAATCTCATAAATGAGCAACCAGTCTGGTTCAATGTGACACTCACGCGTACCCTTATAGTTGCCTGTAAGATCATGGTCTCTGTATTTTGCTTCCAGCGTACCGCCATTCGCCAGAATATCGATTACCTCAAACAGCTTATCAAGATTTTTATTTTGCTTTTTGGCAAGCTTCAAATCCTTTTTAAATTGAGTGGTAAACTGAATATCGTATTTCATACGTCGAGAGCTGCCTTAAGTGCATCCATACTGGAATAACGCGGAGCAGAAGGATCCTTCATCATTTTTCTGCCTTCCTCAATGGCAGCGGCCGTAGTATCATTCGGTACTTCCAGTTTTAATTCAAAAGGAATACCATGCTCACGGATAGCGGTTCTCAGGAACATATTTACAGCAGTTGTCATATTCAGACCAAGCTCATTGAAGATTTCCTCCGCCTGATCCTTGATTGCCTTGTCTGTACGAATATTTAAATTAGTTGTTGCCATACAAAACACCTCCATTCAAGTATAGTATACTCAGAAATGCGCCTGATGTCAACATATTGTCATTATATAAGATGCATAATGTGCTTCTGGTCATCATCAAACTCGAACAGAAGCGCAAATGCTGCAAGATCCAGATCTCCGTCATAGCCGGGACATGAAAAAGAAAATATTTGCGATTGCAAATTTTCGCTGAATGTTAACGTTCAAAATATTGCCGCTCAGTGAAAAACGTGATATGATTAGAAACAGATTTTGTAACACCTTTCATGAGCTTGCTGGAGAATTAAAAACATACATACCGGATGGAACAATTATTTGTTTATGAAACACAGGGAACAGTGATGGATGCTTTTTTCCGGCATTACTTGACTATGAAGATTTCTCATATTCCCAAACAGGGACAAGTCTATGAAGAGTTTAAGTTGCATCATTTAAACTGTGAATTCAATGGTCAAGACCGTGATATGGATGTCATTTTTGCCACAGATTGCATCTGTTTGAAACTGTGAATGCGCGATATCAGAGGTGTGGACATGTTTCCGTTTTGACAGGATATGTTTCCGCGAACGGGCACAGAATCAGAAGGTATCGTGCCATGTGGAATGTATCGTGTCGATGGTGAAAAAAGAAAAATAAAGGAAAGTAGAGGGAGGAAGATCTGGCAAGATTCTCCTCCTTTTTTTAGAAGTAAGGAGAAAATCATGAAGAATCATATAGAAATCACAAATTTCAATGATCCCAACCTGGATCTGTATGTGCGCCTGTCGGAGGTACAATTGTTGCGGTATGCGGAGCCGAAGCAGGGGATTTTTGTTGCGGAGAGTCCGAAGGTAATCGGACGGGCTCTGCAGGCGGGGTATGAACCGATATCTTTCCTGCTGGCGCATCAGGATCTGGACCGGGAAGCGGTGGAGATTCTGGAACAGTGGGAGGATATTCCAGTCTATACGGCAGAGGATGCGGTGTTACGGAAATTGACCGGATTTGCCATGACGAGAGGGATGCTGTGTGCGATGAGACGGCGAGAACTTCCTTCAGTGGAAGAAATCTGCCGTGGAGCAAGGCGTATCGCGGTTCTGGAAAATGTTGTGAATCCGACGAATGTGGGGGCTATCTTTCGTTCGGCGGCGGCGCTTCATATGGATGCGGTACTTTTGACAGGAGGATGCAGTGATCCGCTTTATCGTCGGGCAGCCAGAGTCAGTATGGGGACGGTGTTTCAGATTCCGTGGACGTATTTTGATAAAAAAACAGTCTGGCCGTCACAGGGGATGGCGCAGTTACAGAACATCGGTTTTAAAACGGTGGCGATGGCTCTTCGGAATGATTCGGTGGAGATCGATGATCCTGAACTGAAAAGGCAGAAAAAACTGGCGATCATTCTCGGAACAGAAGGTGAAGGGCTTCTGGCAGAGACGATGGAAGCGTGTGATTATACCGTGAAGATCCCGATGAGCCACGGTGTTGATTCTCTGAATGTGGCAGCAGCGAGTGCGGTGGCGTTCTGGGAGCTTGGAAGATGAAATTAGGTAGAAAGATATAGAAAAGATATGGTACAATATAAAAAGGCGTTGATGGGTGGAAAAGACGCAGTCTCTTTTCCATAAGACGTTAAAGGGTGATTATGAAGATTGTGAAAATGTAAGCAGCAAAGGAAGTACGAAGCATTGTTGTAAACCAGGAGGAAAAACGGTGGAGAAACAGGAATTGCATATAGATTTTAAAGTGGCAAAAGCAGCTTTTGAAAAGTATCTGGATGAGTATGACAGAACAGATGACAAGATTCAGCTGAAAATCGTACATACCTATTGTGTGGTGGATGCCGCAGAGGAGATTGCTACCCGGATGCATCTGAGAGAGGAAGACGTTCAGCTGGCCAAGATCATTGGCCTGCTTCATGATATAGGAAGATTTGAGCAGATCAAACGATTTCACAGCTTTGAGCCGGGGACTATGGATCATGCGATGTACGGAGCAGATCTTCTTTTTGGACCGGAGCAGATGATTCGTCGGTTTGTAAAAGATCCGTCCTTTGATCAGCTGATCTGTGTGGCAATCGCAAAACACAGTGACTTTAAGCTGGAAGGTATAGAAGATGAACGGACATTGCTGCATGCCAGACTGATCAGGGATGCGGATAAGCTGGATAACTGCAGAGTAAAACTGGAAGAATCCATGGAAACACTTCTGGATATGGATGAAAAGACAGTGGGCGCAAGCCCCATATCCCCAAAGGTGTGGGAGTCCTGCAAGGCAGAAGAATCTGTCCTCTCCGCAGATCGAAAAACCGGAATGGATTACTGGATGTCGTATCTTGCTTTGTACTTCGACATTAATTTTCCGGAGACTTATCAGATCATAAAGGAGCAGGATTATATCCGGCGGATCGCAGAACGGGTACCCTACAGCAGGGAGGATACAAAGGAAAAAGTTGCGTATACAGTAAAAAAACTGGAAGAAAAGATGAATATTCAACCGTGAAGCTGCCGGTACTGAGAGGGCGATAATCCAAAGTGCTTTTTAAAGGCCTTGCTCAGATGAAATTCATCGCAGAAGCCATAGTTGATGGCAGCTTCCCGCAGCTTGGTATCCGGCTGGGTAAGCAGAAACTGCCGGACCATTTCCAGTTTTGTTTCCATCTGGAAAGCAGGAAAGGTTTTTGTGCAATACTTATGAAATCGATTGTTTAAGGTACGTTCGCAGATATAATACCGGGAAGCTATTTCTCCAGCAGTAAAGAAAGTCTGTGGCGTGGAATGAATCAGCCTGATAATCTCTTCAATCATGGGATCGATGGGAGTCAGGCTGCTTTTTTGTGCTTCCAGCCGAGAAAGTTCACACAGAACAAGAGAGAACAGAAGGGAAAGTCTGTTTTCGCGTTCCGGATCGTGACTCCAGGAGACAGAGATGATCTCTTGCATATATTGACGGACTTTTGGATTATGTTGACAGTGGAGAAGGCTGGAACAGGAAAAAAGCTGGAAAGCTTCCGAAGGATTCACTGCAGATGGGTATAGATGGTTATATTTCTTTTCAACATCGGTAGGCAGTGCATGAACATACATGTGGCGGTTACCCGGGTTACACAGCTTTTTTCCGTAGTGATGTCTTCCGGCAGTGAGAATCAAAAGATCGTCACTTTGCAGAGCGTAGGAAGTATCATCCTCCCAGATTTCCCAGGTACCGTCCAGGATATATAAAAAATCATGTTCGCCGATGATTCGGTTAGGATGCACCATACCATGGACAGAGGTTACATAGTTTCCGCTGGTAATTGTATGCATTTTCATTTTCTCAAGATATAACATGGTACCACCTTTCCAATTTATACATGCCGGTTTCCATCCGGGCAATGTTATAAAATCGATCGTTGTATTAGTATAATGCCAGGTACTGAACAGTTACAAAGTCAAAAATAAGTAACTGCGACGATACTGACAGTTACGAAATAATAAAAATCCGTACCATAAGTATAATCGGAAACAGGAGGTATTGCAAATGGAGAAAAATATGTATTCTCGTCCGCTGTCACTGCGCAGCATGAAGATCAATGACAAATTCTGGAAGCAGGAGATGGAAGTAGTACGTAAGGAAGTGATCCCGTACCAGTGGGCAGCCCTGAATAACCAGGTGGAGGGAGCAGCTCCCAGTTTCTGTATGCGAAACTTTAAAGTAGCGGGAAAACAGAATAAAGAGAGAAAAGAGCAGGGCAAAGCTTTTATAGAACCAAAATATACATTCCGTGGATTTGAATCATTACCGGAAGATCCGAATCATCCGGAAGATAAGTTTTATGGTTTTGTATTCCAGGATTCAGATTTTTCCAAATGGATCGAAGCAGTCGGTTATTCTCTGACCCAGCATCCGGATCCTAAGCTGGAGGCAATCGCAGACGGAGCCATCGATATCGTGTGTGCAGCTCAGCAGGATGACGGATATCTGGATACTTATTATATTATCAACGGAAAAGATAAGATTTTCACAAATCTGAAGGATCATCATGAACTGTATTGTATGGGTCATCTGATCGAGGGAGCCGTTGCATATTATGAAGCTACCGGAAAAGACAAATTGTTGAAAGCAGCAGCTCGTTTTGCAGATTATGCAGCAGCTCATTTTGGTCCGGAAGAAGGAAAATGCAAGGGATATCCAGGACATGAGATTGCAGAGATGGCACTGGTACGTCTCTATGAGGTGACAAAAGAGCCAAGATATCTGGAATTGAGCAAGTTTTTTATCGATGAGCGTGGAAAACGACCTTATTATTTTGATAAAGAGCATCCGGAAGAAGTGAAAAAAGGCCATGAAAACGACCTGCGTTATTTTTATAACCAGGCTCATCTGCCGGTACGCCAGCAGGATGAAGCAGTAGGTCACGCAGTACGTGCCGTATACCTGTATTCCGGTATGGCAGATATTGCAAGACTGACAGAAGATGAAACCTTGTATCAATCCTGTGAAAAACTCTGGGACAGTATGGCAAATGAAAAAATGTATATTACCGGAGGCATCGGTGGTACACAGATCGGTGAGGCATTTTCTTATCCATATGACCTGCCAAATGATACTGCATATGCAGAAACATGTGCTTCCATCGGTCTGGTTTTCTTTGCAAGAAGAATGCTTGAGATCAAGCCGGATGCAAAATATGCCAATGTTATGGAAAGAGCTTTGTACAATGGAATCCTAAGTGGAATGGCTCTGGACGGAAAGAGTTTCTTCTATGTAAATCCTCTGGAAGTTCTGCCGGAGGCCAGCCACAAAGATGAGAGAAAATTCCATGTAAAACCGGTTCGACAGAAATGGTTTGGATGTGCATGCTGTCCGCCGAACCTGGCTCGTCTGGTAAGTTCTATCGGTTCTTATACATATACAGAGAAAGAGGATACTTTATTTGTACATCTTTATATGGGCAGTGAACTGACCAAAAAGGTGGGAGATAAGGATGCGAATGTAGCAATTACTTCGGAACTGCCATGGGATGGAAATGTGGAGATCGCTGTGGAAGCAAAGGATACAGATTTTGTATTGGCACTTCGTATTCCGGACTGGTGTGGTGGAAATTATACTGTAGATGGCATTGAGAAGGATGAAATGTCTGAAAAGGACGGTTATCTGTATGTGAAGAAAGCCTGGAGTGAAAAAGATGTTCTGAAACTTCATTTTTCCATGCCGCTGCTTTTGATGGAGGCAGATGAGAAGGTACGTGAGGATGCAGGAAAAGTTGCAGTATTACGTGGACCGATCGTGTACTGTCTGGAAGAAGTGGATAATGGTAAGGATCTGCATCTTTTAGAAGTGAATCCGGATGGTAAGTATGAGATCAAGGACAGTGAGATCTGTGGTAATCCGGTGAAAGTTGTGGAGATGAATGGGTTCCGTGTTGTGGATACAGCAAAAAAGGATGGAGAGCTGTATCATGTGTATAAGAGAAAGGAGAAGGAAGCTGTTGAACTGAAGTTTGTTCCTTATTATACCTGGGCAAACAGAGGGGAGAATGAGATGATGGTTTGGGTTCGGGTTTAGGAACTCTTTGAAAATGTCGGGTTAGTCTAAGGAGGACGAACCGGAGCCGCCCCTGGTGGGACTGACAACCGCTGGTAACGCAAAGCTGAGCTAGTGCATCGTTTTCGAAATAACTGTATCATTCACTTGTCTACGAATCCGATTGCACAGTTTAAAAAGCCTCAGCGTAGCCCGCTACGCCTACGTTTTTTGAACTGCACACTCGAATCCGTATCCTACGTGAAGGATACAGTTATTTACGAAACGATGTACTAGTGTACTGACACGTTGATATTTGAATTAATGTTCTTTTCTTGATATAATTGCCATAGATGATAAAATATGTCTATGGAGGTTATTATTATGGCACGCCCTAAGAAAAATAGAGTTCAATTATCT
>NZ_VUMS01000090.1 GCF_009696065.1 Oliverpabstia intestinalis
ACTGGATTGCATCCAATTTAAATTGTTTGTCATAGTGCTTTGCCATAATGAGATCCTCCTTCAGTGCGGTAACTACATAGTACCATAAAATTTGTAATTAGGGATTCTCATTTTGACTTGTACTATTTATATTCTAGCACCATTCATCCCAAATTTTATTTATCTCATCTAAATAAAACATATCCTGTTTCATCATTACCAATGGTGAATATCCCAAATCAAAAAATAAAGAATGTAGAATCTCCGCATCCGGTTTTGTTCGTAAATTCTCCATTCTCTGATATCTTTTAATGTTAATATCCAGCCGTTCAGCCATTCGTTGCTGTGAAATCCCCTCTACTTTACGAATATTTCTCCATATAGAATTCATTTTCTTTTCATTCTCAATTAGCTCTATATGTTTCCATGCTCGTTTTATCTCATATATTTCATTTGATTTTTCATATGATATACTCTGATATGTTGCCCACAGAATTAATTTCACAATTTCCACTTTGTTTCTTAAGAGTTTGAAATTATCCAAATATACATTTATCACCCCTGTATATCGTTCTTTTCCTGTAATTAAATAATAAATATCTCCTCCGCTTCTCATAAAGCATAACAGATTTCTATATGAAAGAAGAGTCTTTCCGTTTTCCAACCTGCTATAATGATCCTGTTGGACTCCAAACCTCTCTGACATTTCTTTTTGTGTCATTTCCAAAGCTTTTCGATAAGCACATAATCTTTGTGGTACTTCTGAATAATATGTGTTCATAAACGTTCTCCAATAAAATTTTTGCTTTTATTTTAGAATGTTTGTATGTACCTATTATGCCCTTTTCATACATATCAATTCATTTATTTTATTTATGCTTTCGTTTTCACTAGATATCTCCCAATTTATGCGATAACTTTTCAATTCCTAACTAATTTCATAGGTTGATCCGGCCAAAAAACTATTCCTTAACCTACTTCTTATGCAATTCTTAGAAGAATCAATGAATATTCTTGTGCGGCAGAGCCGCCTGTCCAGTGTAACGTGAGCCACCTGTCCAGACGGAGTGAGCCACAATAAATATGCGAGTTTACTCGCGTAATGCTTTATCCAAGCCATATACTTCTCGCA
>NZ_VUMS01000091.1 GCF_009696065.1 Oliverpabstia intestinalis
TAATGCCAGTTAGCTAAAATTGGAATAAAATAGTAGGTATCCTAAAGTAATGGTAATAATGCACAATTCATAACATTGTTTTTCTATGTTTCAAAACATAAAAATCACTTGACAAATACATCAAAATTTGCGGCGCAGCCTCTTGAATATACATTTTTAGGAGGTTTTACCATGAATCACTATGCAAACTACGTTCGCAACACTCTTTTTAAAGCTATTTCAGAAATGGAACAGCAAATGGAAGATTTCGTAAAGAATCCCGGACACGATTTTTCAAGGAAAGGGAAAATGGAATTCTCCGATGTCATAAAGTTCTATATCTCATCAGGTAGCAGTGCCCTTGATGTTGAACTATGTGAATACGCAGACCGAGAAAAACTCAATTCTGAGCTTCCTATTTCAAAATCCGGCTACATTCAAAAGAGAAATAAACTAAAGCCTGACACTATGGAAAATCTGTTTCATTCTTTTAATAGAAAAATAAAGTCTAAGAAAACTTTTCAGGGTTATGAGCTTCTTGCCTGTGATGGAGCAGACCAAAATATTTTCCGTGATCCAAAAGATAAAAAGACACATTTTCCTGGAAAGAAAGAGCGTGGAACTTTTGGGTTTAATCAATTGCACATTAATGCCTTATATAATCTGCTGGATTTCAGATATGTACATACATTAATCCAATCACCATATGAGGAGAATGAATCATCAGCTCTTATTCATATGGTAAAAGATCTTCCGAGAAACAGAAAAACAATCATTATTGCAGATCGGGGATATGAAACTTACAATATTTTTGCAAATATTCAGGAAAAAGGTCTCTTCTATCTTATTAGAGTAAAAGATGTCACCAGCAATGGAAGTATCGCGGGTAGCCTTTGCCTGCCATCAAAAGGGGAATTCGATGAAGACATCACTCTTAAAATGACAAGAAAGCAAAAATATTTAAGAGAAAAAGGTTATAAATATCTTGCCAAATCGTCTCCTTTTGATTTTTTGGATTCAGAACATCCTTTTTACGAACTAT
>NZ_VUMS01000092.1 GCF_009696065.1 Oliverpabstia intestinalis
TTCGCCGACTACCCTCTTTCTTTTGAAAGAGCCTTTGGTTGAACAGTTCGAGCTTGTCTCTGATTGCACGATTTAATTCGGCAAGGGAGAAGAACTGTTCATCCCGAAGTGCTGCTGTTATCCAGGTAGAGATATTTCCTACCGTTCCTTCAGCATTCGGCTTATCCTTGGGAGCTCTGACACGTGCCGGAATAATAGCGGTGCCATAGTGTTCAGCCATTTCCTGATAGGTTTCATTAATCTGCTGGTCTTTAAGTCCACCATTGTGAACAACTGCAGTTTTGCAGTTATCCGGTACGAGAATCTTAGCAACACCGCCAAAGTACTCGTACATATGGACATGTGCATTAATCCATGATTTCTGCTTCATATCCAGAAATGCTTCCACATATGCATACTGGCTGTAAGTCATTACACCAACAAATATGTATGCCTTAATGATTTCTCCAGTATCTGGATCAATGATTGTTGCAGGATCACCTGCCCAATCAACTTCAACCTGTTCACCGGGTTTCCGGTTGATATGCATGGTAGCACGATGTTTCTGCTCTTCCTGTTGGATATGGTAGCAGAACTGTGAATACATGAGTGGTTCTTCGCCATTGGCACGGCAATCCTCCATGTATTCGGTCCACAGGAGTTTTTTACTTACACCGTTACGGAGTAATTCCTTGCGGATGTAATCGTAGTCAGGCATACGCTTTTGAGGACGGCTGTTTAGTTTTGGATAAAACAACTTTTCGAGAGCCTCATCTGTTTGATTGTCTTGCAAAGGCCAGCAAAGCTTTAATTCCTGAGCCCTTTTTAAGACTTTCGAAACAGTGTTTCTGGAACACGGAACACTTAATGCTATGTTCCTGTTGCTGAATCCCAGACTTGAAAGTCTGAGGATTTCACGATATTTAGTCATAAGGATGACCTCCTTCATAATAGATTTACACAATAAATGTGCATAAATCTATTATAAAACTGAAGTGGCTCATTATGACCGGAATAGTGGCTCACACATAT